>JBATXM010000032.1:0-30202 GCA_049673305.1 Pseudonocardiaceae bacterium
TTTCGGCACCGAAACCGTGATCATGAGTCCCAGGCCGGTCCTTCGCAGGCCTAGCGACCCTGGGACGCTAGGACATTCACAAGATCTTCATGCGAACACCTTGCTGATCGCCGAGCCGCTCACCGAGCGCGCTGAGCGCACGTTGGGCACATCCGCTCCGGATCGGGCGGGTTACCAGAAAATCCCGTACCACGACCGAACGGAAGCGGTTTGGGCACGAACTCGACGCTACACAAGGCAACCACGGTGCCCCTAGCGGGACGCAGCGCGCCGCAGTGCGTGTCGTGATCACCACCTGCAGCGAAATCCAGGGCACGCCGCGCGGCCATGAAGCCTGCGTCGAGCTGACCGAGGTGGGTCAGGGGGCGGCAGCCACCGAGTAACACCATGCCAGCCGCTCGGCCGCCTGGGGCCGAGCGGTCGCATCGGCGGCGTCAGCGTGGCGCGAAGTCCGATCAGCGTCTGCGGGATCAGCCCGTTCAGCTGGTCCCACTTGCCACTCCAATACACGCCCCAGAGATAGGTAACTGACCTCTCGGCGTCCCGCAGCGACAGTAGCTCGCGGTCCACGCGGACCGGTCAGGACGTCTCGAGGGCCAATGGTGGTGGTGCTTCGCCCTCTTTGACCGAAGCCGCGTAGGTGTCGACGTACTCCTGGCCGGAGAGCTCCATCAAGGCGTACATGATCTCGTCTACCATGGACCTCTCGACGAACCGGTCACCGGCCAGACCAGCGTAGCGCGAGAAGTCCAGCGGAGCGCCGAAGCGTATTTCCACTGGATGCGGCCGCCACATTTTGGTCCCCATAGGGCTGACTTTGTCGGTGCCCACCATCACGACCGGAATCACTGGGACGCCGGCCTCCAGAGCCATCCTGGCGACGCCGGTCTTGCCCTTGTACAACCGGCCATCCGGAGACCGGGTGCCCTCCGGATAGATGCCGAGCAACTTGCCCGAGGCCAGCAACCGCGCTCCAGTATCCAGGGCGGCCTGCGCGGCGGAGGCGCTGGAACGGTCGATGGGGACCTGGCCGGTGGCGCTGAAGAACTGCCGCTTGAGCCATCCCCGCAGCCCAGGAGTGGTGAAGTACTCCCGCTTGGCCAAGAAGGTAACCCGGCGACGGATCATCAGCGGCAGGAAGAACGAGTCGGCGACGGCGAGGTGGTTGCTGGCCAGAATAGCGCCACCGCGCCTCGGGATATGCTCGGCGCTCCGGACCCGCGGGTGGCACGCCAGCCGCATCAACGGGCCGAGCAACAGGTGCTTGAGCAGCCAGTAGAACACCGCCTACCGATCCCTCCCTGGCCCTCGTGGGCCGCAGTATCAACCAGCACGCACTCCCCTGGCTTCAGCTTACGGGCTCAAAGCTCTACCCGGCGCTTGAGTTCCTTCAGAGCGGTATCCATAATGACCTGCTCGGCCTTCCGCTTGATCACCTCGATCAGCGGAATCGCGAGTTCGACCCTGAGACGGTACGTTACCTTGGTCGCCGCACCCTCGGGTTGCCCGACGACGGGTTCCAGAACGTAGGAGCCATGCTGCGCCTTCTGCATCTGGCCCTCAACGAGTTCCCAGCTTACCGCCGTCCCGTCCGAGGACCACGTGTAATCAAGCACATACTCGTCCTTGGCCAGGCCAGCGTCGAGCACGAACCGCGCCCGCTCCGGGCGGCCGCCGGTGCCAGGAACGAGCACCTCGGCTTTCTTCACCGCCGACGCCCACTGCGGGTAGGCGGAAAAGTCGGCGATCACATCCATGATTGCCTGGGGATCTGCGTTGATGACGATAGATTGAGTTGACTGGTCGTCCATGGCGCGCAGATTACCCGCCACTGCGCCGCCATAGCCGATTGAAACCGCCTCCCTTCGCCGCCCGAAGCGCTCACCATCTCAGCACGTGCGGGGTCCCGGTCCGCTGGAAATGCCCGACATTGACGCATTCGGTTCGCCCCACCCGGACCCGCCGGGCCAGCGGGTGATGCACGTGCCCGAACAGCGCGGCCCGGGGCCGCTCGGCCCGAATCACCGCAAGCAACTGTTCAGAGCCGATCTCAGGCCGCCGAGCCTGCACATCGTAGAGCAGTTCGGGGACCGAGGGCGGGATGTGGCTACACAGCAGGTCCACCCGCCCGAGCGCCGCGACAGCCACCGCGTACTGCGCTGGAGTGCGCAGGTATGCCCGAAACACCGGTTCGTCCCGAAGGGCGACCCCCTCCGGTAACAGGCCGCCACCGACGAAACCGCAGCGAAGACCGCCGATCTCGGTGGTCTGACCGTCCAGGAGGTGAACGCCGGCACGAACGAATCGAGGCCACAGCTCGGGGAGGTCCACATTGCCGGGGGTGGCGTAGGTCGGGCTGGGCAGCACCGCGAACAGCCGCTCGTACTGCTCGAGGACGGCCTCGCGGACCACGTCACGGGGCTCCGGTACCCGGGCCCACAGCTCCTGCGCGAACGCGTACGCCTCCCCGGGCGCTCCCGCGCTACGCAGTTGCGCGAACCGGTAGACTGCGGCGGGTCCGAATACCGAGCCGAGGATGCCAGCGGAGTAGTCGTGGTAGTCCACGAAGTCGATCAGGTCCCCGAGTACCAGCAGCGCATCGGCACCCACTCCCGCCCTCGCCAACGCGTCCGCGTTACCGTGCACGTCGGACACCACATGAACCCGCACGAGCAAGCAGGCTACCCGGCGCTGGGTGGCCATTCGGGCCGGCGGGGCTCTCGAATGAAGCATTGGATGAACCAGTTGGGTCGCGATAGGTTGCCAAGCAGTACTGGAGAAACCCGAGCTGCGGAGGTACCGGTGCGGGAGTTCACGGTTCCCGCCACCACCACGGTGGATGACCAGGAGAACCTGACCGATGCGGTGTGGGCCAACGCCGAGCGCTTCGCTGGGAGCATCAGTTTCCGCCGTCGGCTCGACGGTTCCTGGGTGGACATCACCGCCAGGGAATTCGCAGATCAGGTGACCGCCGCAGCCAAGGGTCTGATCGCGGCGGGCATCGAGCACGGGGATCGGATTGCGCTGCTGTCCACAACCTGCTACGAGTGGACCCTGCTGGACTACGCGATCTGGGCCGCCGGTGGATCGACGGTGCCGATTTATGAGACATCCTCCCCAGATCAGGTGAAGTGGATCCTGGCGGATTCCGGCGCCAAGGCGATCGTGGTCGAGACTCCCGTACACCGCGCCATGGTCGCGGAGTTGATAGATCGGCTGGGCAAGCCGATTCTGGTCTGGCAGATCGCCCCGGCGACGAATGGTAGTGGCCCGGCTGCGGCGATCGATGAGCTCACCGTGCTGGGCGCCGAGATCAGCGACGACGCCGTGCGCGAGCGTGCTACCGCGGTGGGCGCCGAAGACCTGGCGACGCTGGTCTACACCTCAGGGACCACGGGAGCGCCCAAGGGCTGCGAGCTCACCCACCGCAACCTGCTCGCCGTGACTAAGTCAGCTGTAGGGCAGTTTCCCAGCCTAATGCAGCCGAGGAGCTCCGTACTGCTGTTCCTGCCTTTGGCGCACGTCCTCGCCCGGTTCGTGCAGTGCTGCTGTGTGTACGCGCGGATCACCCTCGGGCATACCCCGGATGCGCAGAACCTGATCACCGAGTTGGCCGAGTTCCGGCCCACGTTGATGCTGGCGGTGCCGCGCGTATTCGAAAAAGTGTACAACTCCGCCAGTCACAAGGCCCACGCTGAGGGCAAGGGGCGCATCTTCGACATGGCCGTGGCCACCGCCATCGAGTGGAGCCGTGCCCACGACACTGGCGGGGCGGGGCTGGCCTTGCGAGCCAAACACGCGGTGTTCGATCAATTGGTCTACGCCAAGCTCCGGGCGGTGCTCGGCGGCCGGTGTGTCGCGGTGCTCTCCGGCGCCGCCCCGCTGGGCGAGCGGCTCGGGCATTTCTTCCGCGGTATCGGGGTGTCGGTGTTGGAGGGCTACGGGCTCACCGAGACCAGCGCCCCCGCCACGGCGAACACCGAGAAACACGTCAAGATCGGCACCGTCGGTCAGCCGTTGCCCGGCGTGACGATCAGGATTGACGATGACGATGAGGTGCTGATCAAGAGCCCCGGTGTGCTGCGCCGGTACTGGCACAACGAGCAGGCCACCGAGGACGCCATCGTCGACGGCTGGCTGCACACCGGCGACCTCGGAGAGCTGGACCAAGATGGCTTCCTGCGGATCACCGGTCGCAAGAAGGAAATCATCGTCACGGCGGCCGGCAAGAACGTCTCCCCAGCCGCGCTGGAGGACCGGATCCGGGCCCACCGACTGGTCAGCAACTGCATGGTGGTGGGCGACAAGCAGCCCTTCATCGCCGCTCTGATCACCCTCGACGCTGAGGCCCTACCGACCTGGAGAGCCGAGCACGGCAAGCCAGCGGGCAACCCTGCCGCCGACCTGATCGACGACGAGGACTTGCGTGCCGAAGTGCAGCGCGCGGTGGACGGCGCCAACAAGACCGTCTCGAAAGCCGAGACGATCCGCAAGTTCCGGATCCTGCCCATTGACTTCACCGAAAGTGGCGGCCAGCTCACCCCCAGCCTCAAGGTGAAGCGTGCAGTGGTGGCCAAGGAATTCGCCACCGAGATTGAGGCCCTCTACGCCCCATGAGTGCCCAGCAGCCCACCGAGCTGCCGTCGGCGGCAAGACCAGTCCCAGTCCCGCAGCATCCAGTTCCGTCCACGCCGGCCCATCGCCATCGCGCACTCAGGATCGGCAAGCAGCGTCGCGACGGCCCTGGCTACCGCCGCCACGTCACGACCGTTAACCAGCTTGCCGGTGTCGTTGGTGTCGCAGGTGCGGACCGTCTCCCGCGCCCCGCCAGCATCACCCACCACCACCGGTAAACCAGTCGCCGAAGCCTCGAGAAACACCAGACCGAGCCCCTCGACGTCCAGCCCGTGACCACGGTTGCGACACGGCATCGCGAAGACGTCGCCTGCGGCGTAGTAGCCGGGCAACTCAGGCCAAGGCACCGCTCCCGTGCACACCACGGCGTCGGCGACGCCACCTGAGCGCGCCAGCCGGTGCAACGCCGCTCGCCGGGGACCGTCGCCGACCAGAAGCAATGTGGCCCCCGGCACCTGGCGGCGGATCGCGGGTAGTGCCCGCACCAGCACGTCCTGCCCCTTGCGAGCCACCAACCGGGACACGCACAGCACCACCGGAGCGTCCCCCAACCGGTGGCGGCGGCGGATCTCCACGCGCGCACCGGGATCTGGGCGAAACGCCGCGCAGTCCACGCCCGGCGGAAGCAGTTCCAGAGCTGCTCGGGGACCGAACGCCGAGGCGATCCGGCGGCGGGTGTACTGGCTCACGGCAGTAACCACGTCGGCATCCGCGCCGATCCGCCCCAGCGCCATGCGGCCAGGAGGCAGCATCGACCAGCCCACCTCATGCCCGTGGCTACTGGCCACTACCCGTCGTACCCCGGCGCGGCGCAAGGCTGGACCGAGCAGCGCCAACGGGGCGGCCGCGCCAAACCACGCGGTGTCACAGCGCAGTTCCCGCAGCAGCCCGACGGCCCGCCGAAGTACTGGCAGCGTGGGAAGCATGAGGGATCCAGGATGCCGGAAGACCGGGAAGGGCAGTCGCGCGTCGAAGGCCGCTGCACCGGACCAGTCCGGTGCATAGACGGCGATCTCACCGGCGGGTAGCACCAGAGCTAGTTGGTGCAGGTAAGCCTGGATGCCACCGGGCCGGGGTGGAAAGTCATTGCTGACAAGCAGGATCCGTGGCACCCCTGGGAGGGTAACTGTGCGGTCACCGGACGGTCGCGGCTGGTGGGCATTCAGCCGATCCGGCTCATCGCGGTGACTTGGCTCCACGGCACCATGACGACCTTCACCACGTCGCCGCTCTGTGGCGCGTTGACGTATAAACCCGCACCGACGTAGATACCGATGTGGCTGATCGGGGAATACAGCGCGATGAGGTCGCCAGGCTGCAACTGGGAGCGGCTGACGCTGCGACCCATCCGCGCCTGCTCCTGGGCTGAGTGCGGCAGGCCCGGCATCCCAGCCTGTTCGAAGGCCCACTTCACCAACCCCGAGCAGTCAAAGGTAATCGGGCCGTCACCGCCCCAGACGTACGCCGAGCCCTGCTTGCTCAGCGCGGCACGCGCCGCGCTGAGCGCGATACCACTGCCGATCAGGTTGACCGGGAAATGGATGGTCCCGCCGGAAATGTAGGCCGCCCGATCCTGGCGGGTCAGCTCCGCGAGGCGCATCGTGACCACCTGAATCTGCCGGTCCATTTCAGCTCGGGACTGGGTCAGGTCACCTTCAAGCCGCGCCGCATCGTCTTGCGCTTGGCCAGCCCGCGCCGCCGCGTCGTTGGCCAACCGCTCTGCCTGCTGGGCTTGCGCGACGGCGCCGGTGAGCCGATCCAGGGCCTGTTTGTTGTCCACCGCAAGCATGTCCAACGCCGACATCTGGTCCAGGAAGTCCTGGGGGGAGACACTGACCAGCAAAGCGGACACCCCGGAAAGGCGCGCGCCCTGGAAAGAGGCGTTGGTCAGCCTGTCTACTTGACCGCGGTACTGACCCTGGACAGACCTGGCGCGTTCGGCGGCGGCAACGGCGGCGTTGACGTCAGCCCTGGCGCGCTCCAGGTCGGCCCGGCGAGCGCTCAACTGATCACGAGCGTAGTGCCACCTTTCGGTGAGGACCTCAGCTTGCCGATTCAGTTCGGCAAGCTGCTGCGCGGCGTTGGGGGCATCGCCGGGCAGCGCAGGGTCGGCCGCCGCCGTGGGAGGCGTGAGAGCCGCCAGGACAACCAGGGTTGCGGCGGTCATCGCTGCTGAGACACCGCGCTGGACAACACTGGGCCGATTGACGACACCGGGCTTCAGATGATGCGACGACACGTCGCGGCTTTCTCCTCTTCCCTAGGGACCGCCGCACCGGGTATACCTGGTGAGTGCGGGCCGAGAGCGGACGCAAGGCCTCGGGAAGATTACGAAAGGTGACCGACGCTGTCACCACCTGTGCGGCAATGATGGGCCAAAGCGACCGTTGGGCACGATGAACGCCACCACAAGCCGGAGCAACATCGCCTCCACCGATCAACTCACGTGCCGTTGAGACCGTTCACGTTCAGTCGCACGCCGCTCAACTCCACTACGCAGGTGGACCGCAGTCCCTGGCCCTGTTCTTGTTGGCGTTACGGTGTGATCCTCGTAGCGATCCACCAGTTGCAGGCGGGGCACCAGGCCAACCTCGGCCAAAGTGTCCAGCGCCCGTCGCTGCGCGCCATCCAACTCGACACCACCTGGCGGGGGGCCGAGCAGCACAGTGATGACGCAGTCCTGGCAAGCGCCGCCACGGACCACACACCGGTCGCAATCCACAAGCATGTTGGGCTCCGTCCATGTCCTGGCCTGGGTCCACTGTCCTGACCTAGGTCTGGGTTGTGATCTGGTCACTACGGACGGTAGACCGCGACACTGACAATCTGTGGAGCTCAATCTTCGGAGCACCGAGGGTGGGCTTACCCGATCCGGCGAATCGCGGTGACGTCATGCCACGGGACTCTGGCGACCTTGACCACATCGCCGCTCTGCGGCGCATTGATGTAGAGCCCGTTGCCTACGTAGATGCCGATGTGACTTATTGGCCAGTACAGCGCGATAAGGTCTCCTGGTAGCAGGCCCGAGACCACAGCGCTACCCACTCTGGCCTGGTCGAAGGCCACCCTTGGTAGACTCACCCCCACCTGGTGGTAGGCCCACATCACCAGACCTGAGCAATCGAAGGTGCCCGGGCCCTCGGCGCCCCAGATATACGGCGCCCCCTGCCGGGTCAGCGCGGCCCGCAGAGCCTTGATCCCGATGGTGTCACCGGCCATGTCAATCGGATAGTCGGTGAATCCTTCGGAGGCGTAATGAGCGAACTCCTCAGCGGTGAGCTTGCCGAGGCGCTCCTGGACCAAAGTGATCTGACGGCCCATCTCCAGCCGAGCCTTGGCCACATCACCGGCTATCCGAGCGGCGTCCAGTTCAGCGACGGCCGCTCGGGTCTCGGCGTCAGTGGCAGCCAATCTTGCCTGCTCGGCACGGGAGACAGTGGCCGCGAGCTTGTCCATCGCCGCTCTGTTGCTCACCGCCAGCACGTCCAGCGCCGACACCTGTTCCATGAATTGTTGCGGCGAGTCACTGATCAGCAGCGCGGTCAGGCTGCTGAGCCGGACACCCTCAAAGGTGACGCTGGTCAGCCGATCGACCTGAGCACGGAACGCGTCCTGCGCCGCGCGGGCCTGGTCAGCGATGGCCGTCGCGGCTGCCGCGTCACTATGCGCCCGGGTCGCATCGGCTTGACGGGCCAGCAACCGGTCGGTGGCCAGCTTCCACTGCTCAGTGATCACCTCGGCCTGTCGGCTCAACGCCCGAGCCTGCGCAACGCTCCCCCCAGGATCGGGGGCCGCAGTATTCGATGCCGCAGTATTGGGTGCCGCAGGAGTATTGGGGGCTGCGGGCGTACTGGGGGCTGCGGGAGGGGGCGCAGGAGCGGGGCCTGGTTCGGCACGGGCGAGCGCTGGTGGCATGCTTAGCACGGCAGCGAAGGCCACGCCAGCGGCCACGCTCAGGAGGACGCGGTTCTGACGATGAAGCACCACCCGAGCTGTCTCCTCTTCTGGGATCGCAACGTCCGGATGTCCGGCTGGCAACGGAAGATCATCCCGCTTATTTCCCCTAACGCCCCCTCGGGCATGTGGACGCGAAACATCACTCGAACAGCATCGTCACGCCCGCCAGCAGAGGGATTTCCGCGATTGACGATTACTTTCCGTTATTTTTTGATACTTTCCGTTGGCAGCGTCAGTGCCCCTGGTCAGCGCGCAGTCACGGACAGCTCGATAGTCAGCTTCGTCCAGCGCTCCAGCAACGCGGCCGCAGCACCAGCGTCCACAGCCTGGGCGGCACGCTGTGTCATTTCTCGAAGATCGCCGGCTAGATCACCGGTCGAGCCGCGGTGTGCGACAAGCGCTGCGGCAGCGTTGAGGAGCACGGCGTCGCGCACCGGACCGGGATCACCGCAGAGCAGGCGCCGCACCGCAGCAGCATTGCTCGCGGCATCTCCACCGCGCAGGTCCTCTCGACGGGCCACTGGCATGCCCAGCGCAGCTGGGTCCAGCTGATCACGCCGCACCACTGCGCCGTCGACTACCCACACCGAGGTGGTGGTCGTGGTGGTGATCTCGTCGAGCCCGTCGTCGCCACGGACCACCAGCGCGCTGACTCCACGATCGGCGAGCACCTGGGCTATCACCGGTGCCATCCGCAGATCCGCGCAGCCAACCAGCGCGGCATCCGGCTGGGCGGGATTGATCAGTGGTCCGAGGAAGTTGAAGGCTGTGGGGATTCCGATCTCCCGGCGCACCGTGGCCGCGTGCCGCATCGCCGGGTGAAACAGGGGCGCGAAACAAAATCCGATTCCCACCTCGGCAACGCACCGCGCTACCTGCTCTGGGCCGAGATCGATGGCCACACCGAGCGCCTCGAGCACGTCCGCAGCGCCGCACTGTGAGGACGCCGCGCGGTTACCGTGCTTCACCACCGGTGCACCGGCAGCGGCAGCCACCAGCGCGGCCATCGTGGAGATGTTGACGGTATGCGCGTGATCGCCTCCGGTACCGACCACATCGACAGCCCGCTGGGATACGTGCACCCGGCAGGCGTGCGACAGCATGCCATCGGCTAAACCGGCGATCTCCGCCGGAGTCTCGCCCTTGACCCGCAGCGCCACCACGAACGCGGCTATCTGGGCCTGCGTGGCCACATCCGCCATCACCTGGCCCATCGCCCACGTCGTGTCCTGGGTTTCCAGGTCAATGCCAGCGACCAGCCGCCGCAACAAGTCTGGCCAACTGCGGGAACGCGGCGACACCACCATGCTGCGCGGCCTCAGCTCTTCGCGGTACTCGGCCGCCGCGAGCGAAGCACCTCGGCCACAGTCTCGGCGGCGACCAGTGGATCCAGCGGGTGCACAATTACCGCGTCGGCCTGCGACCAGACCGCCAACCAGCGGTCGTCCCTGCGCCGCACGGCGACGATCAGCGGCGGGCACTGCGCAATCTCGTTCTTGAGCTGGCGGGACAGTCCCATCCCTCCGGTAGGTTGCGCCTCACCGTCCAGAATCGCCAGGTCCACGCCACCGGCGTCGACTTCGGCCAGCACCTTGGCGATCGTCGCGGCCTCGACGTAGCGCACGCGGCCGACATCGGCCGCGGGACGGCGCCCGACAGCGTTAATGATGGCCTCGCGCACTTCTGGCCGGTGGCTGAAGACCAGCACAGTGGTGGCGTTGCTCGAGGCGTTCATCTGCGTTCGAGCTCCTCAATAGCGGTTGAGTGCGTGATGAGCGAGTATTGATGGCTGATCGTAGACGGAGAAGCAACCCGGCGACGCGAAGCGGCCTGGACGGCCCCGCTCCAGCCAACGCCGGCACCTTTCGTCATAATGCTCAACGTGACCTCGTCGAGCCTGGCAGGGCCCTCTATCAGCCAGCGGGTGCACTCGCTGAACCGGCCCAACATGGTCAGCGTCGGGACCATCGTGTGGCTGTCCAGCGAGCTCATGTTCTTCGCCGGCTTGTTCTCGATGTTCTTTACGGTGAAGGCCCAGCATGACGGCCCGTGGCCGCCGGTCCTCACGGCCACCGGGGAGCCCATCCATCTCGACATCCCGTACGCGCTGGTGATTACGATCATCCTGGTGTCCTCGTCGTTCACCTGCCAGTGGGGTGTGTTCAAGGCTGAGCAGGGTGATGTTTTCGGCCTTCGACTGTGGTACTCAATCACGTTCGTCATGGGTTTGCTGTTCGTACTTGGCGCGTTGAACGAGTACCACAACCTCGTCACCGAGCAGGGCGTCACCATCCCCTCGGGGGCTTACGGCACTGTGTTCTACCTCACCACCGGCTTCCACGCCCTGCACGTGACCGGCGGCCTGATCGCGTTCATCTTCCTCATCGTCCGGACCAAGCTGAGCAAGTTCACTCCGGCCCAAGCTACCGCCGCCATCGTCGTGTCGTACTACTGGCACTTCGTGGACGTGGTGTGGATTGGTCTGTTTGCCACCATCTACTTCGTGCCCTAGCACCGACGCCGAAAGAGAGCAGGGGGAGCCGAAACTGATGACCCGCGACGCACCCGGCCCCCAACAGGGCCCAACCGAATCGATCCCCACCACATCCTCAAGCGCGAAACGGGCCAAAAGACGGAGACAACGCAGCAGGCTGCATCGTCGGTTGTGGGGGATGCTCGCACTCGGCGTGGCCTTGCTGGTCGCTGGCGGATTGTATACGGTGTTCGATCCGCAAGCTCAGACCGCGCACGCCCAAGAGGATCAGACACAGCAGGATCCGGCACTGGTGCGTCAGGGCGAGCAGCTCTACAACAACACCTGCATCACCTGCCACGGCGCAAACCTGCAAGGAGTCACCGACCGGGGGCCTAGTCTGATCGGTGTCGGTGAGGCCGCAGTGTACTTCCAAGTCTCCACCGGACGGATGCCCGCGGCACGCCAGGAAGCTCAGATCCCCCAGAAGGCAGTCAAGTTCAGCCCCAAGGAGATCGACGCGCTGGGCGCCTTCGTGCAAGCCAACGGCGGTGGGCCGGTGGTGCCGATGACCAGCCTCGCCGGTGGTGACCCGGCTCGCGGAGGCGACTTGTTCCGGCTCAACTGCGCGTCCTGCCACAACTTCACTGGACGAGGTATCGCGCTGTCCTCCGGCAAGTACGCGCCCTCAATCGGGGATGTGAATCCCCGGCAGATCTACGCCGCGATGATCAGCGGGCCGCAGAGCATGCCCAGATTCTCCGACCAACAGCTGACCCTGCAGGACAAGCGCGACATCATCGCCTACGTGCAGTCATTCACAAACGCACCCAACAACCCGGGTGGCTACTTCCTCGGTGGCTTCGGGCCAGTCCCGGAGGGTCTGATCGCGTGGATCATTGGTATCTCGGCGCTGGTCGCCATCACGCTGTGGATCGGAGCGAAGGCATGAGCGGCCACGGGAGCTCAGCTGAGGGCGAGCTGTCCGAGCTGTCGACGTACAGCCGCGAAGAGCTGGTCCGGCTGGGCTTGGCGCTGGACGGGGTGACTATCGAGCACCGGGAAGATCCGTTCCCGGTGCCGGGTACCCGCGCCGAGAAACGCACTGAGCGCAAGATTGCCCGGTGGTTCATTATCGCGGCGCTAGCTGGGCTGGGTTTCCTGGCGGCTTATCTGTTCTGGCCTTACGAGTATGTCCCGCCCGGAAGCCCGGGCGGGGGGCACCAGCTCTACCAGCTCTATACACCGATCATCGGGGTGCTCTTCGGGTTGTCAGTGTTCGCCATCGGTGGCGGGACGATCGCCTACACGAAACTCCTGCTCCCGCACGAGACTGCGGTGCAGGAGCGCCACATCGGCGGTTCCCCCGAGGTGGACCGGGTAACCACAAGCGCGATCCTGGCCGACACCCGCACCAGCAGCGGCTTCGAGCGGCGATCCCTGATCAAGCGGGCGGCCGGATTCGGGGGCGCCGTCTTCGGCGCCGGACTAGGGGTCTTCGCGCTGGGCGGCCTGATCCGCAACCCGTGGAAGGGCGGGGACCATGCCGCACTGTGGGTGACGCCTTGGCGTTCGGACAACGGTGAGCCGGTGTTCCTGCGCTATGACGCCGAGCATCTCACCCTGGCGCGCCCCGAAGACCTCGACGCCGGCAGCATCGCGACGGTCTTCCCGTACAAGCGCTCCTGGTCGGAGCAGCAGGCACACGATGCGCTAAACGCTTCCAACAGCCCGGTGATGCTCATCCGGTTGCGCCCTGATCAGGCGGTGCGGGTAGTCCAGCGCAAGGGCCAGGTCAACTTCCACTACGGCGATTTTTACGCGTACTCGAAGATCTGCACGCATCTGGGCTGCCCCGCTTCGCTGTACGAGTCCCAGACCGCCCTGCTGCTGTGCCCATGCCACCAGTCGCAGTTCGACATGCTGGCGTACGCCAAGCCGATCTTCGGCCCGGCTACCAGGGCCTTGCCTCAGCTGCATATCGACGTGAACGATGAGGGATACTTCTATGCCAAGGGCGACTTCATCGAGCCTGTAGGCCCAGCGTTCTGGGAGCGGAGGTCATGAGCGCGATGACAAAGTCAACCATGCCGGCCAGCTCCGGGGGCTTGGCTGCCAAGGCTGGAAAGGCGGCGGACGAGCTGGACCAGCGGCTTCACCTGGCCGCCGGCATGCGCCGGCAGATCAACAAGGTCTTCCCGACCCATTGGTCGTTCATGCTGGGTGAGATCGCACTGAACAGCTTCATCGTGCTGCTGCTGTCCGGGACGTACCTGACACTGTTCTTCGACCCCTCAATGGAGGAGGTCAAGTACAACGGAATCTATACGAACCTCCGCGGGATCGAGATGTCCCGGGCGTTCGAGTCTACCCTACAGCTCTCCTTCGATGTCCGAGGTGGGCTGTTCGTCCGACAGGTACATCACTGGGCGGCGCTGCTGTTCGTCGCGGCCATCGTGGCCCACATGTTCCGCGTCTTCTTCACCGGCGCCTTCCGCAAGCCCAGAGAGATGAACTGGACGATCGGCATCATCCTCACGCTCCTGGCCGGGCTTGAGGGCCTCACTGGCTACTCACTGCCCGACGACCTGCTCTCCGGTACCGGGCTGCGAATCATCTCGGCGATCATCATGTCGCCACCAGTGATCGGCACCTGGTTGCAATGGGCCATCTTCGGCGGCCTGTTCCCCGGAAATCTGATCATTCCTCGGTTCTTCATCGTGCATGTGTTGATCATCCCAGGAATCTTGCTCGCGCTCATCGCCGTGCATCTCGGACTGGTCTGGTACCAGAAACACACCCAGTTCCCCGGGATCGGGCGCACCGAGCGCAACGTGGTCGGTATCCGCATCTTGCCGTTCTTCGCGACGAAGGCCGGCGGCTTCGCCATGGCGAACATCGGTGTGATCTGCATCATGGCCGGACTGTTCCAGATCAACCCGATATGGAACTTCGGACCGTACAATCCAGCTCAGGTGTCGGCCGCCTCCCAGCCCGACTGGTATGTTGGCTGGTTGGACGGCTCTGCCCGGCTGTGGCCTGCCTGGGAGATCTACCTGGGTAACTACATGATCCCCGCCTCGTTCTGGCCGACGATGGTCATTCCCGGCATCATGTTCGGCCTCGCCTTCGCATACCCCGCCATTGAGCGCAAGCTCACCAAGGACAACGCCTTCCATAACCTGCTGCAACGCCCCCGCGACGTCCCGGTCCGAACTGGCTTGGGCATGATGGCAGCCGCATTCATGTTGGTGCTCCTGCTCTCCGGCGGCAACGACGTCATCGCGTACACGTTCGACATTTCGCTGAATGCCACCACCTGGGCCGGCCGTATCGGCCTGCTGTTGCTGCCGCCCATCGCGTACTACGTCACCTACCGGATCTGCCTTGGCCTACAGCGTGCCGACCGAGCGATCCTCGAACACGGGATTGAGACTGGCATCGTCAAGCGGATGCCGCACGGTGAGTTCATCGAGGTGCACCAGCCGCTCGGTGGTGTCGACGAGCACGCTCACCCCATCCCACTGGAGTACCAGGGTGCCCGGGTGCCTAAGCGGATGAACCAGCTCGGCTCAGCTGGTTCCCCAGTACCCGGATCCCTGTTCAAGCCGGACCCTCCCGATCAGACAAGGGCGCTGGAGATCGCTCGTCAGCAAGGGCAGTGATCCGGCTTAAGGATAAATCTCATTCGGGCTGAATCTCATTCGGGCTTAGGACCGATGTGGTACTCGAAGACCAACCCGGCGACTGTGCCTATCACCAACACGACACCGACCGCAACCAGCCACCACTGGTCAAAAGCCAACGCCATCCCCAGTACGCTCGCCGCCAACGCCATGCCGAATGGCCAATAGCTGCCCGGCGAGAAGAAACCCATCTCACCAGCACCGTCAGAAACCTCAGCCTCGTAGTTGTCCTCAGGGCGCATCCGAACTCGCCGGGCGACGAACCGGAAGTAGGTACCGACGATGAGAGTCAACCCGCCGGACAGGGTCAGCGCTGCCGACCCCACCGGCTCACCATGCGACCACAGACCGTAGATCACGACAGACAGGAAGAAAAAAGCTGTGATGATCTCGAAGATCCGTGCTTCGATCTTCATCGGTGCCGCCTCACTCTCGAAAAGTTAGTGGCTCCCCCGGGCCTGACGAACCTCACGAATGGTGCGCTCGGTGTTGAACGGGGAGGTGGTCACTGCCTCTGGGGCACACAACTCGCCGCAATTCAGCTGCGCAAGCGCCTCACCGGCGGTGTATGACCGATTGGTCTGCGGATTGGTTGCGGCCCGCAAGGCCAGATACCGGCCAAAGAGGTCCGGCGGTAACGCGCGGAGCTCGAAGTTCATCATCGAGTGGTAGGTGCCACAAAACTCGGCACAACGACCAACAAAGGCCCCTTGACGGGCTACCGTGGTCTGGAAGACGTTGTCGGTGTCATTTTTTTCAGGCCGAGGGAAGACGTCACGCTTGAAGAGGAAATCTGGGATGTAGAACGAGTGCACGACATCGACGGACTCGAGCCGGTATTCCACGACACGATTGGTGGGCACTACCAGGAGCGGGACTGTGGCCGACGAGCCAATGGTGGCCAACGGCTCGCCATCCTCGGTCCGCCGGACCTGGTATATGCCACTTTTGCCCGGTTTGTCCTGCAGATACTGGAACTCCCAGTTCCATTGGAATCCGACCACACCCACCCGAAGGTCAGGGTTGGCAACTTTGGCGTTGACGAAGTTCTGCGTTGTCACGGTGAAATAAAAAAGCACTGCGACAATCATGAATGGGACAACCGTATAGATGATCTCCAGCGGTAAGTTATACTGGAACTGCCGGGGCATCTCGTTGGACTTCTTGCGGTGGAAAATAACCGTCCACATGATCAAAGAAGCGACGATCAACCCGACCGCCAAGGCAGCTACCGTCGCCCAGATCCACAGTGCCCGCATCCGCTCAGCCTGCGGCGTGACGCCCTCCGGCCAGCCAAAGGAGAAGGCCTGATATACCGAGCAGCCAGTAGACAGCGAGGCAACCAGTCCAGCCAGTCCGGCCACCTTCAGTAGCCGAACCACCCGGGAACGGACCACACTGATCACGCGTCGTTCCTCCTCATCGCCCAATGCGGCCAGGCAGCCCACTGCTTGGAGCCTAAACCAGACCTCACCCCGGGCGTGAGTGGCCCGGCAACGACGAGCACCGCACAGGTCCGCGAGACCACAGCAGGCGAATCTGGGCGGTGCTGGTCTTCAGCGCGACACACCAGGCGTGGGAGTCACCTCTAGTTGAACGAGTCCCCGCAGGCGCAGGAACCACCCGCGTTGGGGTTGTCAATGGTGAAGCCCTGCTTCTCGATCGTGTCCACGAAATCGATCACAGCACCCTGCAGGTAGGGCGCGCTCATCCGGTCAACAACGACCGCGAGTCCGTTGAAGTCCCGCTTGACATCGCCGTCAAGCTCGCGCTCATCAAAAAAGAGCTGGTAGCGCAACCCGGCACAACCACCCGGCTGCACGGCGATGCGCAGGTGCATGTCGTCCCGGCCTTCTTGGTCGAGCAGCGCCTTCGCCTTGGCAGCGGCGGTGGTGGTGAGCTCGACACCCTGAGTGGGCACCTCGGTGGCGACGATGTTCTCGACGGTCATGACTCTCCCTGGGGATCCAGCGCTCGGCACGGACTGGTTTTCTACTCTACGCAAACGCTCGCGACCAGCGGGTGATTCCGCGCCCCCATGGTGACACATCGAACATCGTCACCGGCGCCCACAGCTGGGCAGCGTGCCCGGCCATTGCCCTAAGCTGGCCACCGTGAGGTTTTTGCGCGGCACCACCGGCTCCGGAGCCACCGAACCGGAACCGGAGCCGGAGGTGGAGCAGAAACTCGATCCGGCCAACGTGAGCCACCGAGCCCGCAACGCGGGAAAGGGCAGGCCCACCCCAAGCCGTCGGGAGGCCGAGGGGCGCAAGCGCGGCCCGGCCCCACCCCCACCGCGTACCCAGCGGGAAGCATTGCGCCGAATGCGCGGATCCAAGGAGCAACGCCGCTCCGCTGCGGCGCAGCGCCGGGAACGCATGGTGGCGGGGGACGAGAAGTACCTGCTGCCTCGCGATCAGGGCCCGGTGAAGGCTTACGTGCGGGACCTGGTGGATTCTCGTCGTCACCTCGCTGGCGTGTTCATGCCGCTGGCCCTGCTGGTGCTTGTGGTGCTCCTGATGCCGCCATTCGTGCAACAGTATGTGTCGACAGCATCGATGGCCATGCTCCTCGCGATCATCGTCGAGGGAGTGCTGCTGGGCCGGACCGTCAAGCGTCGCGTCCGCGAACGGTTCCCCACCGCATCGGAGTCCGGGGCGAGCCTGGGGTTCTACGCAATGACCCGGGCGACCCAGCTACGCCGGCTTCGGGTGCCCAAGCCCCGCGTTGGTCACGGCGATCCGATCCCGTGACTGGGCGTGCGCTGGCTACGGTCGCAGGCTCATCGGGCCATAAACCACAGACTCCCCGTCAAGCAGGGTGACCGCCACCACGCCGCCGTCAAGCAGGCCCGGCCATTCCCGCCCGAGCCACTCCTCAGCGTCGGCCTGGTCAGGAAAAGTGATCGTTGGACCAGCTGCCTGGTCGCCGTCCAGATCCTGGTAGAGCCACCGCAGGGCCATGGTGTGCTCCCTTCTGCCGCCGCCTCGGCTGGCGTTCGCACGCTGTGCGCCCGACGGTAGCGTCAGGAGGGTGCGGACGCTGGTGCTCGGGGGGGCTCGCTCGGGCAAGTCCGCCCACGCCGAGGGGCTGCTGGGCGATGCGCGGGTGGATTACCTGGCGACCGCCCGGCGAGTGCCCGGTGACGATGACTGGGAAGCGCGGATTTCCGCGCACGTGGCTCGCAGGCCGCCGGGCTGGCGCACCGCCACCCCAGCCGACCTGCCTGGCGCACTGCGCGCCGCAGGCCCCGTCCCAATATTGGTCGATGACATCGCTACCTGGCTGACCGGTGAGCTGGATGACGCGGGCGCCTGGGACGGTGGCGGGGCTGCGGTGCGGGCCTGCCGCGCACGGTGCGCCGAGCTGGTGTCGGCGGTGGCGGCCTGCCCGGCCCGGCTGGTGCTGGTGAGCGCGGAGGTCGGGCTTGGCGTCGTGCCACCGACCCACGCGGGGCGGCTGTTCCGCGACGAGTTGGGGGCGCTCAACACCAAACTCGCCGCCGTGTGCGACGAGGTGCTGCTGCTGGTGTCAGGGCTGGCGATCAAACTGCGTTGAAAAGCTAGCGTTGAAAAGATAGTCACGGGCAAGCGACACCGACGAACACCGACGAACATTTAGCACCAGGAGAGCCGCGTGGAGTTCCCCACCATCACGCCACCCGACCCGCAAGCCCGCCGCGACGCGCTGGCCCGCCATGAGCAGCTGGCCAAACCGGCGGGCTCATTGGGTCGCCTGGAGAAATTGGGGGTGTGGGCGAGCGGGTGCCAAGGGGCCTGCCCACCCCACCCGTTCGTCCGCCCGCAGGTCGTCGTGTTCGCTGGGGACCACGGTATCGCCGCGTACGGGGTTTCCGCCTATCCCAGCGAGGTCACCCAGCAAATGGTGAGCAACTTCCTGCGCGGAGGGGCGGCGGTGAACGTGCTCGCCGCGGCCGCCGGGGCGGCGGTGCGGGTGGTCGATGTGGCCGTGGACTGCGACCCGGCCACGGTCGCCGGAGCACCACTGCTCACCAAGCACAAGATCCGCCGCAGCAGCGGCGCGATCAACCAGCAGGATGCGTTGACCGACGCGGAGGTGACTCAGGCGCTGGGCGCTGGGGTGGCGATCGCCGATGAGGAGGTCGACCGCGGCGCCGACCTGCTGATCGCGGGCGACATGGGGATCGGTAACACCACCCCCGCCGCAGTGCTGGTGGCGGCCCTCATGGAGCAGGAACCGGTGGCGGTCGTGGGTCGGGGCAGCGGGATCGACGACGCTGGCTGGATGCGCAAAGTCGCGGCGATCCGCGACGCATTGCGCCGGGCCCGGCCGGTCGTCGGTGATCCCATCGCGCTGGCGCGTACCGCTGGCGGTGCCGATATCGCCGCGATAGCCGGGTTCCTGGCCCAGGCCGCGGTGCGGCGCACCCCGGTGATCCTTGATGGTCTGGTTGTCGGGGCGGCGGCGATGCTCGCTGAGGAGCTCGCGCCCGAAGCGCGGCAGTGGTGGGTGGCCGGGCATTGCTCGACAGAGCCTGCGCACGTTCTGGCGCTGGATCACCTGGAGTTGAAGCCCATCCTGGATCTGGAGATGAGGTTGGGCGAGGGTTCGGGGGCGGTGGCCGCGCTGCCGCTGGTGCAGATGGCGGTGCGGGTGCTCGCTGAGATGGCCACCTTCGCGCAGGCCGGCGTCTCCGGGCCCTCGGGCGTCCCTGCGCCCACCAGGTGAGTCCCAGATGAGCCCCGGATTGCGGCTGGCGGTGTCCTGGTTGACTGTCGTGCCGGTGGGGACGCCCTTCGCGGTGGATCGGACCATCGCGCGCCAGGCGCTGTACTGGACGCCCTTGGTGGGCGCCGGGTTGGGTGTGCTGGTCGCTGGGCTGCTGAGCGCGCTGCATGCGCTGGGCGCCCCGCCGCTGCTGGCTGGGGTGGCTGGGGTGGCGACGCTGGCCGGGCTGACTCGCGGGATGCACCTGGACGGGCTGGCCGACACCGCCGACGGCCTGGGCTGTTACGGCGGTCCGCGCCGCGCGCTGGAGGTGATGCGGGACGGCGCGAGCGGGCCGTTCGCAGTGGTCGCTCTGGTGCTGGTGCTGAGCGCACAGGCGGCCGCGCTGGGGGCCCTCGCCGAGACCGGCCGGCTGACCCCCGTGGTGCTGGCGATGGTCGCTGGGCGGGCCGCCTTCGGCTGGTGCGCCCGAAAAGGGGTGCCAGCGGCCCGGCCAGCGGGCTTGGGGGCACTGGTCGCCGGTAGTCAGCCACCCGCGCTTCCGGTGACCTGGTTGGCAGTCTTGCTCGCTGGCGGCCTGCTGGCGGTCCCCGACCGTCCCTGGCAAGCCCCGCTGGCAGTAGCCCTAGCCGCCCTAGCCGTCGTAACCCTCTCCGCCCACACCACCCGCCGCCTGGGCGGCCTCACCGGCGACGTCCTGGGCGCCACCACCGAACTCACCACCACCATCATCCTCGCGGTCTGCGCACTGGGGGACTCGCATTCAGCGGGCTGAGCGGGGTAAAAGAGCGCCCACTAACCCCGCTCAGCCCGCTGAATGCGCCGGATGCGGGGTCAGGTGAGTGGGGTCATCCAGGTGTGGGGGTCAGGGATGGTGCCGTATTGGATGGCGGTGAGGGCGGCGCGCAGGTGGGCGGTGACGGGCCCGGGGGCGCCGCTGCCGATGGAGAACTCGCCGCCGGAGTAGGCGACTCGCCCGACCGGGGTGATCACTGCGGCGGTACCACAGGCAAAGACTTCCGAGATATCCCCGGCCTGGACGCCCTTCTCCCACTCTTCCGTGGAGATCCGCCGTTCCTCGACACCTAGCCCGTGGTCCCGGGCCAGAATAAGCAGGGAGTCCCGGGTAATGCCGGGCAGCAACGCGCCGGTGAGCTCAGGGGTCACCAGCCGGGCCTGTTTTCCCTCCCCGAAGACGAAGTAGAGGTTCATCCCGCCCATTTCTTCCACCCAGTGCCGCTCGACCGCGTCCAGCCACACGACTTGGTCGCAGCCCTGCTCGGCGGCTTGCGCCTGGGCCAACAGCGAGGCGGCGTAATTCCCAGCGAACTTGGCAGCCCCGGTACCGCCGGGCGCGGCCCGGACGTATTCGGTGCACAGCCACACGCTGACCGGCTTGAGCCCACCGCGGAAGTATGGGCCGGCCGGGGAAGCGATGAGGACGTAGCGGTAGGTCGTCGCCGGGCGCACCCCGAGGCCCACCTCCGTGGCGAACAGCATCGGGCGCAGGTACAAAGAGTCTTCCCCGCCGGCGGCAGGCACCCAGCCGTTGTCAACCAGCACCAATTCACGCAAGGAACCGAGGAACAGCTCATCGGGCAACTCTGGCATCGCCATTCGGCGGGCTGAGGAACGGAATCGGGCGGCGTTGGCCAGCGGGCGGAAGGCGGACACCGTGCCATCTGGCTGGCGGTAGGCTTTGAGGCCTTCGAAGATCGCTTGCCCGTAGTGCAACACCATGGTGGCTGGGTCCATCACCAGCTGCCGGTAAGGGCCGACCTGCGGATCGTGCCAGCCACGGCCGGCGGTCCAGCAGATCTCCACCATATGGTCGGTGAAATAGCGGCCGAATCCTGGCGCGGCCAGGATCTCCGCTCGCCGCTGCGGCGTCACCGGACAAGGGTGCGGCAGACGGGTGAACAGTGACACAGCGTTCATGACAAGAACGGTAGCCCGTCGTACATAAAAATGGTAGGACGTCCCACTATTTTACCTCTGATGCCTCGCTTGCCCGCATCACTGCGCCACGAAGGAGACTCCTTACGTCACTCAGCGCACATGGGAGGGCACGAAGGGGAGCGTGACGACCTCGCAGGGCAGTGCCCGGCCACGGACGTCGATCTCGACGCTGTCCCCCGGCCGCACAGGGGGATCGAGCAGCGCCAACGCGATACCGGTGCGCAACGTTGGGGAGAAGGTGCCCGAGGTGGTCTGCCCCAACGGCGCACCCGCCAAGGAACGCACTGCCATGTGCGGCCTCGGCACCCCGCGCCCGGTGGCACGCAGTCCGCGCAGCCGCCGGGACGGGCCGCGCTCCCGCTCGGTGAGCAGTGCCTCCCGCCCCCAGAAGGCCGGTTTGTCCCAGCCGATCGCCCAGGACAGGCCACCCTGCAGCGGAGTGATGCCCGGACCCAGGTCCTGGCCATGTAGGGGATAGCCCATCTCGGTGCGCAGGGTGTCCCGGGCACCGAGCCCGCACGCACGGCCACCGAGCGGGCCGGCGGCGGCCAGCAGCGCCGCCCACAGGGCGGGCGCGTGCTCCCAGGGCGGCAACAGCTCATAGCCACGCTCGCCGGTGTAGCCGGTGCGACCCACCCGCACCAGCGCACCGTCATGATGAGCATCGGCGAAGCTCAGGTAGCCGAGGCCGGCGACATTCGGGTCAGCGGCCAGTCCCACCGCAGCGAGCAACTCGGCCGAGCGGGGTCCCTGTACAGCGAGCACGGCGTACTCGCATTGTCGATCGGTCACCGTCACCGTCGGCGGCGCCGCGGCGGCCAGCCGGCGGCCGACCTCCCCGGTGTTGGCGGCATTCGGCACACAGAACACCTCGTCAGGGCCGACCAGGTAGGTGATCAGATCGTCCAGCACGCCGCCGTCCTCGGCACAACACAAGGTGTATTGGGCCCGTCCCGGACCGATTTTGGCGAGGTCAGCGGTGAGGCAGGAGTTGACGAACTCCGCAGCCCCCGGACCGAAAACTTCGATCTTGCCCAGATGTGTGACGTCGAACACGCCGACGGCCTCGCGCACCACGGTGTGCTCGGCGACGACGCCTGCACCGGGGTAGCGGATCGGCATCTCCCATCCGCCGAACGTTCCGAGGGTGGCACCCGCCTCGACATGCGAGGCGTGCAGGGGTCCGCGGTGCGGATCGGTACTCACGGCTATGGAACGCTACCTCTCGTGGCAACACCTTCAGGAGAGCCCCGCCACAGTGTTGTGATGAGTTGATATGACCAGCGTTGTGATGACCAGCGAGGAGACTACCGTGACCACCCCGACGCTGTGCCTCACCGATGCCGCGGTGACCGCTGCGGCCGTCGATGCCCTCGTGGTGGGGACCATGTCCGGAACAGAGGGTGTCCGGCTTCTCCCCGGCAGCGAAGAGGTCGACGCGGCGTTCAACGGGGCACTCACCCGCCTGTTAACCGTGCTGGGTGCCAGAGGCAAGGCCGATGAGGTGATCAAGGTGCCGACCCGAGGAGCCATCAGTGCACCACTGTTGATCGCTACCGGTCTCGGTGCGGTTGAGGGCCAACCCACCAGCGAGCAGGTGCGCCGAGCCGCTGGGGCGGCATCCCGGGCGCTGTCGGGTACCTCTCGGGCGATCACCACATTGTCCCGGATCGACCTGCCCGCCGCCGCGGAGGGCACCGCGCTGGGAAGTTACGCGTTCACCGCCTACCGATCCCACAACGGCGACGGGCCGCTGGGCCGGATGGACCTGTCGGTGCCTTCGGCCCGCGACGCTGGGGCAACGCGGGAGTTGGCCCGGGCTATCGCCATCGCCGAAGCGGTCACGACCGCGCGTGACCTGGTGAACACACCACCCAATGACCTCTATCCAGCCTCGTTCGCTGATCGCGCCGTGACGATGGCGCAGGCGGCCGGGTTACGCACCGAGGTGCTCGATGAGAAGGCACTGCAGCGCGAGGGTTACGGCGGCATCCTCGGCGTCGGCGGCGGTTCGTCGCGTCCACCGCGACTGGTCCGGCTACATTACGTCCCATCTGCGCCTAGAGGAGAGCCCAGAGAAAAGCCCAGAGCGAAAGTGGCTCTGGTCGGCAAGGGGATCACCTTCGACACCGGCGGGATCTCGATCAAACCGGCGGCGAAGATGGAAGAGATGACCATGGACATGGCGGGTGGGGCCGCCATGGTCGTCACTGCGGTGCTCGCCGCCCGCCTCGAGCTGCCGGTGGAGGTGATCGCCACCGTGCCGATGGCCGAGAACATGCCCTCGGCCACCGCTTACCGGCCCGGAGACGTCCTCACGATGTACGGCGGCACCACCGTCGAGGTGCTCAACACCGATGCCGAGGGGCGGCTGATTCTCGCCGACGCGCTGGTCCGCGCGGTGCAAGATGCCCCGGACTATCTCATCGACACCGCCACCCTGACCGGCGCCCAGATCGTCGCGCTGGGCAACCGCACACCGGGGATCATGGGCACCCCAGAGTTCCGCGACCGGGTCACCGCGATCTCCCAGGAGGTCGGTGAAAGCGGATGGGCCATGCCGCTGCCCAAGCACCTGCGCTCCGATCTGGACTCCAGGCTCGCTGACATCGCCAACGTGGCAAGCCACCGTTGGGGCGGCATGCTCGCCGCCGGGGTGTTCCTGTCCGAGTTCATTCCCGATGACATCCCCTGGGCGCATCTGGACATCGCGGGCCCGGCCTACAACACCGGCTCACCGTGGGGATACACCGGCAAGGGCGGCACCGGGGTACCGGTACGCACCCTGGCCGCAGTCCTCACCGACATCGCCGAACGGGGCTGATTCGCCGGCCTTACTGGGGCAACCACAGCTTCATGCTTTCTTGCTCTGCCTCTTGGCTGGTGCGACGCTGATGTGAACCTCGGCCAACTGCTTGTCAGACACCGTACCGGGTGCGCCCATCATCAGATCCTGCGCATTTTGATTAAGCGGGAAGGCAATGGTTTCGCGAATGTTCGGCTCATCGGCGAGAAGCATCACGATGCGATCGATGCCGGGAGCGATGCCACCGTGCGGTGGGGCGCCGAAGCTGAGCGCCCGCAGCATTCCACCAAACTTTTCCTCGACATCCTCGCGCGAGTAGCCGGCGATCTCGAAGGCGCGATACATGATCTCAGGGCGATGGTTACGGATAGCGCCCGACGACAGCTCCACACCGTTGCAGACAATATCGTACTGCCACGCTAGGATGTCCAGCGGGTTCATGGTGTTCAGCGCATCAAGGCCCCCCTGTGGCATCGAAAACGGGTTGTGGCTGAACTCGATGCTCCCGTCCTCGGCCCGCTCGTACATGGGGAAGTCAACGATCCAACAGAACCGGTATGCACGCTCGTCGAACAGACCCGCCTGGCGACCGACCTCGACTCGAACTGGCGCCATGACCCTGTTCAGCGCGTCGACTGTATCGGCAGTGTAAAGGAACATAGCACTGCCGGGCTCGCTCTTCGTTACGGCGAACAACTGGTCGCGCGCCTCGTCTACGAACTTGGCGATTGGACCACTGAGCGCAAGGTCATCACCGACCTTCAACCATGCAAGCCCCTTTGCGCCCTGCCCAACGGCGAACTGTTCGATCTTTTCAAAGAAGGAGCGCGGCCTGTCCGCCAGCCCGGGAACACTAATCGCGTGCACACGTTTGCCAGCAAACGCCTTGAAAGCGCTGACAGCAAACACTTCGGACACGTCCACGATCCGCAATGGAATCCGAAGATCAGGCTTGTCCGTGCCATACAGTAAAATCGCATCGCGATAGGCGATACGCGGGAAAGGCGAGGACGCCTCCCGCTCGGGGGCAAAATCCTTAAATAGCTCAGAGAGGACCTGCTCGACTACCCTGAAGACCTCTTCCTGGTCAACGAAGGCCATCTCCAAGTCCAGCTGGTAGAACTCACCTGGCGATCTGTCAGCACGGCTGTCTTCGTCACGGAAGCATGGCGCAATCTGAAAGTACCTGTCAAAACCCGCGACCATCAATAGTTGCTTGAACTGCTGCGGCGCCTGTGGCAAGGCAAAAAACTTCCCCGGGTGCAGCCGCGAGGGAACCAGGAAATCCCGCGCTCCCTCCGGACTGGAGCTGGCAAGAATCGGGGTTTGGAATTCAGCAAAACCGAGCGTGTTCATTTTCTGCCGCAACGCCGCGATGACGCTGGCACGGAGCATCACATTGGAATGCATCCGCTGGCGCCGAAGGTCCAAAAAACGGTAGGTCAGCCTGAGCTCTTCGGACACTGGTTCCTCGGGAAAGACACTGAACGGCAGATCAGCGCACGTACCGAGAACCTCGAACTCGGCGACCTCGACCTCGACCTCACCGGTGGATAGGTCCGGGTTGATGTTTGCGGCTCGCCGGGCGAGCACCGAACCATCGATCCGTATTACGGTCTCCTTCGGCACTCGAGCCAACTGCTCGAACACCGGCGAGTCGGGCCGGGCCACCAACTGCACGACGCCGTAATGGTCACGCAGGTCGACGAAGAGTAAGCCGCCCAAGTCTCGTCGGTTGTGCAACCACCCCGACAGTCGCACCTCCTCGCCCACGTCCGCCTTGGTCAGTTGGCTACAGGTATGCGTGCGGTAGCTATGCGTGTCAGAGTTTGCCACCAGCACAGACTAGGCCACAGTGTGGGGCCCCCAGCGTCCCCCAACCGGCGCCAAAGCCCCCGCGTCGCGCGTAAGCTAGTGCCCTACCTCGCGCTCGCGGAGAATGCGCTGGCGGGCGGTGTAGTCCCGCATCCGTTGCGGGTATCCCACCAGCGCGACATCGTAGACGGGAATCCGCAACCGCTTGCCCAGCCGCCAGGCGCCTTGGTTGCCATCCACCCTGCGCCGGGTCCACTCACCGTCATGCGCGACCAGGACCATCGTGGTCTCGGTGACTGTGGTGCGGGGTTCGACGAACGCCTCCACTCCCCGACGGGACGCGGCCCACTGCTCGAGATAGTCGTTGTCCGCCTCAGCTGCGGCGCGCCTCATCCCTGGTCGATGCCTGCCCAGGAGCCGATCCAGCACACCCAACTCGGCACCTCCTCCGCTACTGGCCATCTCGGAGATTCTGCCAGCTCAGCACCCTTGCCAACACGCTTACTCCGTAGCTACCCGGCAGCTACTAGGTGGCGCTACGCACCATTGCCCACGTCACCGGCGCGGCGAGCGTGGTGACAAGATGGCGGTTGCGCCAACCCACGTTCCACGTTACCGACGTTTGCCGCCAGGAGCGTCTCAGTGACCAACACCTCAACGACCAGCACCGCAGTGACCAGCACCGCAGTGACCAGCACCGGGGCGGGTATCCGCGCCGATCTGGTGATCCTCGGTGGCGGTTCGGGTGGTTACGCCTGCGCGCTGCGCGCCGCCCAGTTGGGCTTGTCGGTCATTCTGGTGGAGAAGGACAAACTGGGCGGCACCTGCCTGCACCGCGGCTGCATCCCGACCAAGGCGCTGCTGCAAGCCGCCGAGGTGGCCGACGCTGCACGGGAGGGCCACCAGTTCGGAGTGAAGACCACGCTCGAGGGCATCGACATGGGTGGCGTCAACAAATACAAGGATGGCGTCGTCGCCAAGATGTTCAAGGGCCTGCAGGGGTTGGTGTCCTCCCGAGGGATCAGCTATGTCGAAGGCACCGGAAGGTTTGTCGCCCCGAACGCCGTCGACGTCGACGGGCAGCGCTACATCGGGCGCGCCGTCGTGCTGGCAACCGGGTCCTATGCCAGGTCCCTGCCCGGTCTGGAGATCGGCGGCCGGTTCATCACCAGCGATCAGGCACTGAACCTGGACTACCGGCCCGACCGGGTGGTGGTACTAGGCGGCGGCGTGATCGGAGTCGAGTTCGCCAGCGTGTGGCGCTCCTTTGGAGCCGAGGTGACCATCATCGAGGCGCTGCCCCGGCTCGTCCCAGCCGAGGACGACTTTTGCTCCAAGCAACTGGAACGAGCCTTTCGCCGACGAGGGATCACCTTCAAGACGGGGGTGCGGTTCACCGGTGCGAGCCAGTCCGACTCCGGGGTCACGGTGAGCGTGGAATCTGGGCAACAGTTCGAGGCCGATCTGCTGCTGGTCGCCGTCGGCCGGGGACCGAACACCGCTGACGCCGGGTACGCCGAGGCCGGCGTGCGGATGGAACGCGGTTTCGTGCTCACCGATGACCGGCTGCGCACCAACCTTCCGGGAGTGTACGCACTGGGAGACATCGTGCCCGGGCTGCAGCTCGCGCACCGCGGGTTCGCCCAGGGCATCTTTCTCGCCGAGGACATCGCTGGGCGCAACCCGACCGCGATCGACGAGGATGGCATCCCGAGGGTGACCTACTGCGAGCCGCAGGTGGCCTCGGTCGGGCTCACCGAGGCGCGGGCCAAGGAGCGTCACGGTGCGATCGAGACGCTCATATATGACCTGGCTGGCAACGGCCGCAGCCAGATCTTGCAGACCAAAGGCGCGATCAAGCTGGTACGTGCCAAGGACGGTCCGGTACTGGGGGTGCACATGGTCGGCGACCGGGTAGGCGAACTGGTCGGCGAAGCCCAGCTGATCGTCAACTGGGAGGCCTACCCGGAGGATGTCGCCGCGCTGGTGCATGCCCACCCCACGCAGAACGAGGCGCTCGGCGAGGCGCACCTCGCGCTGGCTGGCAAGCCGCTGCACGCGCACGCCTGATCGACGCGTACCGCCCAGGATCCCTTCCGCCGAAGAACGATGCAAGAAAGACGAGGAGTCGAGGCACAGATGGTGTACTCCGTGGCGATGCCTGCGCTCGGCGAGAGTGTCACCGAGGGAACGGTGACGCGCTGGCTTAAACAGGAAGGTGACACCGTCGACGTCGATGAGCCTTTGGTGGAGGTGTCCACCGACAAGGTCGACACCGAGATCCCCTCGCCTGCAGCTGGCGTGCTGCAGCGGATCGTGGTGCCCGAGGACGAGACCGTCGCGGTCGGCGCGGAGCTCGCTGTGATCGGTGACGCCGCTCCGCAGGGCGGGTCTCCGCAGGCCGGCTCTCCGCAGAGCGGCTCTCCGCAGGGCGGGGGCAATCGCAGCCGCTGGGTGGAACCGCCGCAACAGCCGGCCGCCCCTTCGGTTCCACCTGCCACGGGCTCTGGAACACCCGTGGCGATGCCCGCGCTGGGTGAGAGCGTCACCTCGGGCACCGTGACCCGGTGGCTCAAGCAGGTCGGTGACACCGTCGAGGTGGACGAGCCGCTGGTCGAGATATCGACCGACAAGGTCGACACCGAGGTTCCCTCCCCGGTGGCGGGCACCGTGCTGGAAATCGTCGTCGCTCAAGACCAGGACGCTGCGGTCGGCGCCACGCTGGCCACGGTCGGCAGCGGCGAAGGGATGCCTGCGGCAGCCGCCCCAGCACAGCCCGAACAACCCGCTGAGCTCGAACAACCCGCTGAGCCCGAACAACCCGCTGAGCCAGAGCGGGTCGCTGAGCCAGAGCGGGTCGCCAGCCAAAGCTCGGCATCCAAGGGCGGTGGATCCGGCGGGGAACCCGGTGGTGCGCCGTACGTGACACCCCTGGTGCGCAAGCTCGCCGCCGAGCACGGCATTGACCTGTCAAGCGTGCAGGGCACCGGCGTTGGCGGCCGGATCCGCAAGCAGGACGTGCTCGCCGCCGTCGAAGCGCCCGAACCTGAGCCACCAGCCGAACCCGAGCCACCGCAGCACACGCCAGTCACGGCGTCGCCGCCACGCTCAGCCCAGACACCAGCGGCCGCCGCCCAGACACCGGCGGCCGCCGCCGAGCCGCGCGGCAGGACCGAGAAGATGTCCCGGATGCGCAGCGTCATCGCCAAGCGCATGGTCGAGTCGCTCCAGATCTCCGCGCAACTCACCACCGTGGTGGAGGCCGACATCACTCGTCTCGCGCGGCTGCGCGATCGGGCCAAGCGGGATTTCGAGGCCCAAGAGGGCGTCAAGCTGTCGTTCCTGCCGTTCTTCGCCCACGCCACCGTAGCGGCGCTCAAGCAGCACCCGAAAGTGAACGCCTCGATTGACACCGACAGGGGTGAGGTCACCTACCACGGCGCGGAGCACCTCGGCATCGCCGTGGACACCGAACGGGGCCTGCTGGTGCCGGTGATCCACGACGCGGGCGACCTCAACATTGCCGGCCTGGCCCGTCGGATCGCCGACCTCGCCGAGCGGACCAGGACGAACAAGATCACCCCAGACGAGATGAGCGGTGGCACGTTCACCATCAGCAACACCGGCTCGCGCGGAGCGCTGTTCGACACCCCGATCATCCTGCAGCCGCAAGTCGGGATCCTCGGCACCGGCAGCGTGGTCAAGCGAGCAGTGGTGCTCTCCGGCGAGGACGGAGACACCATCGCGGTTCGCTCGATCACCTACCTGGCGCTGTCCTACGATCACCGACTGGTGGACGGTGCCGACGCTGCACGATTCCTCAACACCATCAAAACCCGCCTCACCGACGCCGCGTTCGAGCGTGACCTCGGGTTGTAAGCCACGAGAGTCCAACGCCTGCCACACCACATCCTGATGTCACTGTCGGTGAGGTCCGGAGAAGGACTGTCGCGGCAGATCCCCCTCCCCCCAGGGCGCAATAGCACTCAGTTAAGGAATTGACCTGGGAGAACAAAGTCGTTGGCGGCGTCGGAACAGCGTGCAGCCGCACCTGCTGGGCACTCTCATCGGTACTGCCCGGGTACCCATGAGAGTGCTTCTCCACTGGATGGGCCATGATCGTTGTTTGGGACGGTTCAGCCGCGCTGAGCGCGGCTGAAC
>JBATXM010000033.1:0-17768 GCA_049673305.1 Pseudonocardiaceae bacterium
ACCCTCAGCGGCCATCACCAGGAAGCCGGCCGCACCGGCCACACCCCCGGCACCCGCGACGCTCACGGTGAGCCCCCGCAAGAATCCCAGATCAAGGCCGGTGTCGCGCCCACCACTTGAAACCGCCGAGGGATACCCCGCAACCCCTCGCTCGTAAGGCGGACCGCGCGCCGTAGTGAAGGCCTCCGCCATCGATGTAGGCCATCGCCGGACATGGTTCCCACCGGCTTCGTGGCTGTGAACCGGTCTGGCTTGCTGAACACTACCGACGACAGCGACTACACACCCGTGGTCACCCAGTTGCGGGAAGAGAAGGACCAAGTCGTCGGTGCGGGCGGCGTGCCTGCGCACACCGACGCCAGAGAAACGCTATACATGGCTTATGACAACCAACCAGGTACTTATGTTGATCTTGGTAGGTCTCGGGGGGGGGGATGACCTACGGGCGGTGGCGAGCGGAACGCCTCCGCGCCAAGGAGGCCATTAGGAAGGCCAAGGAAAATATCTGGGTTAACAAGCATAAAAACCGGGGTGACGGTTTTTTCTGGTGAAGATCAGAAATCTTAGTACGGGTGCTACAGTATGTGATGTCGTGACCAGACGGCGCAGTCGCGACATCAATTCCGATATCCAGACTGGATGATCCGCTGAAAAGCGGTCAACAATTCATGAAGAATGTCGCCGATCGTTCCAGCCACTAGCGGAATCCCCGCCGCGACGTAACCCCCCACCGAGCCCAACAGAAGGAGAGTCAGAATCGCGACCATAAAAATAGTCAGAAGCTTCGCGGCCGTATCGACCATCGAATCACCCTCCTGCAGAAGTAGTGCGATCGAATAGTTCGTGGCACACACACCGAGGTGGTGGGTCTCGGCGGCGGCGAGCGCCGCTGCGGGGCGCCGGTTTAGATCACCGTGTGGGGTCACAAGGATTGATGATACGGCGTGTGTCTAGATCCCCACGCACAGCGAGAGCAAGCCCGCACCCCTACCCAGGCGAGACCAGGCGCGTGGTAATCGGCTTCTCTCACCAGACGGCCCTCGGGTGCTCAGTGAGCTGGATCGACCCGAGCGGGCAAGCGAGATGGGTTACCCATCAGCCACGTGCATGCCGCCACAGGCGGCGTTCGTGATTCACTAGGTCCTCTAGATTCACTTAGGTCCTCTAGAACCAAATTCGGCAGCACCCGGAATGCTGTGCACATGGCGTTGCCCTGCCAGGTCGAGGACCTCACTGACAGCCCCGAGTTCAGCGACCGGGATCATGCGCCGCAACACCCTCGCCATCGTCGACAACGTCACCGAGCTCGGTGAACTAGGCCTGGTCGCCGACGCCACCGCCGAGGCCTGGGTGCACCGTGCCGCGCCTCTGTTCAAGCTCTACCTCATCAACAACGAGGAAGTGTTCTTCGGCTTCTACCCCGTCCGCGAACACATCATCTCCCTCGGCGGCGAACCCCGCACGATCTACGACGTCATGGGCAAAGACGCCATCCTGTTCCACCACTCCACCACCGACGACGACACCTCCACTGGTGATGAAAAAATCTACGGACAATCCGGGATTGTTCTCCACGTCGTGGGCGCCCCCACCTTGTCCGGGTTGAGCATGACCCGAATCAGTCGGCCATCGAGCGCAGTCTCGAACTCGGTGAAGTGCCGGCGCAACAGAGTCGACGCTGGTTCGATCCCAATATCGTCCACAGCCGAATAGCTTGTTCTGCGGCTCCATAAGGAACTCCGGCCAAGAACGGCATCATTCGTCGCGCCATGTGCGTGAGCAGTTGGTCAGGCTCCCGTTGTAGACTTCTCGGTTCCGCCGCGCAGCAGCACCAGCAGTTCGTCGAGCTTCGCGCCCTGCTCGTCAACCTTTGAGCCAACCTCAGCCAGCGCCGAGCGGACCTCGGTCAGCGTCGCGCCGTGCTCAACCAGGGTCGTAGTGTGCTCAGCCAGGGTCGCTTTGATCTCGGCCAGATCCTCGGTGTGCTCGGATACGATCTCGTAGATCGCCACCACGTCGTTGGCATGCTGGCGGACTTGGCGCTGCAACTCCGGCGAACCCATGGCGCGGGAGCATAGACCCCACGGCCCAGATGAGCGAGGCGTGCCAGCCCGACTAGAGCCATCACTGTTACATCCGAGCAATCGGCTGAAACAGCGGGGGGCGCACAGCTGCGCGGGTGATCCACCCGGCTCCCTGGTTTCGCTAGCGAGGGCCTGCGCAATCATGCACCAGGTCACCCGGAGCCGGGCGCACCGTGACGAGACCAGACCCAGGGACCGGGGTTCGGCCACACGCGGCAGCATCGCCGCGCGAAGGGTCCGAAACTTCGGCACGTATTCGGCACAACCACCCGTAGACGGCCGGTCAGCGCCGGACACAACCGGACCCAACGAAGATCGGCCCCTGACCGTGTTGGTGCTGGTCAGGGGCCGTTCCTGCTGGTGTGGCGGGTGAAGGATTCGAACCTTCGAAGGCGTCAGCCGACGGATTTACAGAACAGCGCCCGCGACGCGCTGACCAGCGACTATTCACCACCGGCACCAGTTCGGGGACCGAATAGGGCCCTGTCCTCCTCAGCCCAGACCGAACCCGCATGGCTAGCTTGGAAGGGCGGGCGACGATCAAGGAGGCTGACCTGCACTTATGCGCACCTGCGGGTACTCGGTGGAGTGGTGACGTGAGTGACCGCTGTTGACCCCTCGCGACCCTGAGAAGGGTCACGCGGGGGGCACGCGCTCGGTTAGAGGGCTTAGACGGCGAGGCCGTCATGATCGAGTCAATTGTGAGGGTTGAGTCGGCTCCTGGAGGGCTTAGACGGCGAGGCCGTCATGATCGAGTCAATTGTGAGGGTTGAGTCGGCTCCTGGGGGAGGGTTCAGCGTGTCAGGCTGCGAGTTGGGCGTGTTGGGTGAGTTCGTGGAAGGCGGCCTGGTAGGCGCGGGCTGCGGTACGTAGTCGGGATGGTGCGGGTGGGTCTGGGTCGGTGACTTGGGCTAGGCCGGTGCGGAGCAGGTGGTCGTGGGCGTGGGTGAACAGCAGTGCCTGTTGTAGGCCGGTGTCGGTGAGTTGGTAGCGGCGGGTGTGGGCGATGCGGGTGATGAGTCCGTGTGCGCGCAGTCGGCGCAGGTCGTAGGTCATTTTCCCGGCGGTGATGTCCTCGGGGGTGGTGCCGAGGAGGGGCGCGATGAGGGTGCGCAACTCACGGTTGGTGAACCCGTGGGGTAGCAGCCGGTGGATGAGCAGTGCCCGCAGGAGTGCGTGGACGCGGGGGTCGCCGAAGCGCAGCCCGGGGATGCGGGTGCCTTCGTTGGTGACGATCGGCGCGGTGAGATCGGTGAATGCTTGGGCGCCGCGGATGGGGTCGTGGCTGATGCGTTGGACGCCCAAAAGGCGCCGGTTGGCCGAAAAGCCGATCTGCCGCAGAGCGGTCAGGTTGGTCAGCCGTTTGGACAGCCCAAAATCGCGGGTGTCGTTAATGGTGGTCTCGGTCCGCAGTGCCCGGCCTTCCTTGTGATACTGCTTGATTTTGGCGTTCTTGTAGTCGACGTGCAGGGACGGGATGACGCCCTCGGTGATGACCCGGGTGCGGAACCGACCCGGCGTGCGGCGAGGCCCTTTGGTGATGATGCGCCGGTCGAAGACCAGCCCGATCTGGTCGGGACGGCCGATGTCGAGGTTGTCGTGCAGGACCTGCTCGAAGAAGATCCGCCCGGAGACCGGGCGGTCGAGCATTTGAGTCAGGGAGAACTCGGCTTGCAGGATCGACAGCTCATACTGGTAGCCGGCCACCTCGTCCTCGGGGGTGAACGGGTTGGGCAGGATCGCCAGCCACTTGCGCAGCAGCGCCTCGATGTGTTCCGGTCCGAAACTGTCGCAGATCCGTTGCAGGGCATCCACGTCGTCCACCGCGGCGAACCCATTATCGAGGGCCTCAAAGCCAATCCCCGCCTTGGCCGCCTGGCGTTTAGCCCACTCATTGCCGTTCACGCACAGCTTGGCGGTATAAGGGAAGTAGGTGCTGAACTTGATGAAAAACGGGCCGAAGTCGGTGTCCACGCAATAAAAGTAGAAGAAGTTGATGAACGCCGAGGAGCGCACCAGCCAGGCGTAACTGCCCCCGGTCACCGAGTTGTAGCGCCGCTGGGTCCGCCACACCCCCGCCTTCTCCTGCGCCCGACCCACGAACAGCACTCCCTCGGCATCAGTGAACTTGGCCAGGTACCGCTGCGTGAGATCGTCCTTACGCTGGCCCTTCGCGAAGCTGACCAACTCCAGACCACGCGCGGCGATGAAACCATGGATGTCGGCGACGAACGCCTTGGTCATCGGATCCATCAGCGCCGTGGACGCATAGTGATGACCACGGTGACCAACGAAAAAGCCCTGGACCCCGCCACCGTAGGCCAGCCGCGGCTGCCACACGTTGAGATACATCCGGTCGATCGACTCCACCTCGAACACCACATGATCAGCCAAGACATCAGCGACACCGCGCGCTACAGTCATCAGGGCTCCGGTCGAACGGGCGGCCAGTCGGCCAACCAACCGCTCCGCGGTTCATACACCGGACCGGCACGCCGGTCACGGACTAGACCCGCCGACCGGAGCCCGCCCACCCGAACCGACCACCGGCATGCCTTCGGGCATGGGGCGCAGCCCGGCTAGGCATGGAGGTCCGCGTTCTTAGCGGGAGAGATCGGAGCCCTGCGATTAATAGATGCGGGCAGGTCCCTGATCGGACCGTGCGACGTGGGCATGCGGCGTTCGCCGGGTGGTGTTCGAGTGTGACCCGGTGCTGCTCGTTGCGGTCAGAACTGCGGTCACGCGGTGGCAGCCCGGCGTCCTGCGTGATGACCAAGGCGGGAGTCCACTTGACCCCCAGGAGCACGCCACCCTTGTCTCAGGCCCCCGATCTGCGCCGCGACCCGACCCCGCCCTGTGCTGCTGATGCCAGGTTGTCGTCTGCGTTGTCGTCAGTTGGCCGCCGGGGTACTTGGCTCTGCTCCCCGTCATCCCCTCTGCCCGGCGAAGCTTTTCGATGTGGCAGCGGCTCAGCGACGATCTTGCACGCTGGGGCTCGTGTGGCATCCCGTCGAGCCAGCCCGACCGCGCGGCATCCCGGGGGCAGCCCTCGGCGGAACACCGGCACCTGGCTTGTCTGGCTCTGGCCCCCGGGATGCCGCGCGGTAGCCCTCGGGGAGGTCATCGGACTACCACACCTGTCTCCTCCTCGTGGTGGCGACGTCAACACGCTATCTCGCAGGCGCTGAGACGTAACACGGCGTGGGCGCCTCGCCCTGCCGAGGGAACGTCCAGTCATCCGACAGCTAAGCTGGCCTGGCTCATCCACGGATCATGCGACCCAATGAGGTGAAGATGCCAGTGAAGAAAATTGCGCTCTTTAATCACAAGGGTGGCGTTAGCAAGACAACAACAGTGTTCAACCTGGGATGGATGCTGGCCGAAAACGGTCACAAGGTGCTTATGGTCGATAGTGATCCCCAGTGCAACCTTACAGGAATGACACTCGGGTTTAAAGGCGCCGACGATCTTGAAAATTTCTATGCGTCCCAGGGTACGAATACCATAAGGTCCGGCCTCGTTCCTGCATTTGAAGCTCAGCCTAAGTCAATAGAGGCAGTCGAGCCTGTGGACGTAAAGGACCGACCAGGGCTCTACCTGCTGGCCGGCGATCTCAGGCTCTCCGAATATGAGGTCACGCTTGGTATTGCACAAGAACTTTCGGCAGCCATCGGCGCATTGCAAAACCTACCAGGGAGTCTCGACTTTCTCATTACCCGAACCGCTGAATCAGTATCTGCGGACTACATTCTCATCGACATGAGCCCCGGATTGGGGTCTGTTAATCAAAACTTGGTGACAATAAGCCATTATTTGATCATCCCGACCTCGCCGGACGTATTCTCCGTTATGGCAATTGACTCACTCAGCAGAGTACTGCCGCGCTGGCGTAGCTGGGCCGCTCAAGCAAGCAGCATGCCTGTTTTAAAGGAAGCAGCCTATCCATTTGCGCCACCTGAGACTCGAGTCCTAGGTACCATTGTGCAAAAATTTCGCCCAAGGGACAGTCGGCCGGCACGAGCTTTCCAAAAATGGATTGATGAACTGAACGTGGCAGTACGGGACCGCCTGCGGCCCGAACTACGTACTGCAGGAATGTTACTACCCCCCTCGGTTTACACAGATGCAGGCGTGGATCAAGACACTATGAACTTGGCCACGATCTCCGACTTCAACAGTTTGATCTCACGTTCACAGGAATATCTGACCCCCGTCTTCGCATTATCAGACCAGCAGCTATCTGCTGTCGGAGACGTCTTGAGTAATTTTCGGAAGGCTCGCCAGACATTTCATGGCGACTTTTCTTTGCTCGCTACGCGCGTCGATTCAATGGCCATGGCAGGCGAGACGAGCCAGTAGCATGCCCGCGACAGAACTGGCCTCCTTTGGTCAGAACATTCAGTACGCCCGCGACCTCGCTGCGACAGCGACAGCATTACAAGCACAGATAACCTCAGCCCTAAGTACTGACGACCTACTTCGAGCCGCACTCGTCCAGGGCGTCAGCGCTTTTGATCATTTTATCCACGAAGAAGTTCGTGTTCGAATGCTTGAGATTCAAAGCGGCGTGCGGGTACGTCCCCAGGGCTTCTCTCGCTTTCGCGTTAGCCTAGACTCCGTTCACGCCGCTGCCATTCAGAGCGGTTCCTCATGGCTTGAGAACGAAATAAAAGAGCAGCATGGTTACTTGAGTTTTCAGCAGCCCGACAAGGTAGCAGACGCGATCCGATTGGTGTCTAATGTAATGCTGTGGCCAGCCGTCGCATCACATATGAAGCTCCCAGTTCATGATGCCAAACGGAGGTTGAAACTCATAGTCGATCGCCGCAACAAAATCGCCCACGAGGCTGACACGGATCAAACTCCACCCCGAAGCCGGTACCCCATCTCGGCGCCACTGATAACAGATAGTCTTGATTATCTCCAAAATCTCGTGAACGCAATTTCAGTAGTAGTATAGAAGCTCACAGAACGGCGATCCAGCTCGAAGGAGCGGCCAGTTTTTCTATAGCAGTCATATCGGCCCAGGCGTGCTCGAAAATCTATCGCTACGATGGCGACGTGGACGCCGTGCGCACGAGAAGAGTGCCACATTTAGCGTCAAATTGGTAGATGATAAGGTTGCTTGATGTCCCCCGCTCTAACTTTGTTGCAACTGCTCGGCCCGCTCGGCGGTGCGATCATTGCATTCTTCAGCGTAGTGACCGCCAGCTACGCGACCGGCAGGAGGGAGCGAAAAAATCGAACCAATGTTCATCTTTCTCGTCTGATCGACAAAAGATATGACCTGTACGTCGAGTACATGGACATACTGGACACTAACGCTGACGTTCTTCTTGGTGACACCACACTCAGCGAACGGGAAATTACAGTCTCTCAACTATTGAGTCTCGAACGTCGAATGAAGGTGTACGCGAGCAACGACGTACTAGAAGCGTTCGAGTTTTACAGAGATTGCATGCGCCAACTCGCTTCAGGTTTCGAGAAAATGAGCAATACGGAGAAGAGCAGGCTCCGTTACGAACTAGAAGTCTCCTCAACCCTGGCTCTTGCCATGATTCGCGCTGACCTTCAAATTGATCGGTACGACTCCAGGCGACAGCGCCGAATACGCAGGCGGGCTGTGAAGTGCGCGATGCGGGGTGAGAGCGAGAATTTCAGAGAGAGAGCGCTAGGCGCCTGTATGAGTTGAACCAGGAGGCCGACACTCAAGATGTCGAGCGGCCGCAGAATTCTGAAGAACCCTGATTGAGATAGCCGACCAGCTACCCGACATAGAGACCTGCAGGTTGTCCAGGATCGGGCCTCGTTTTCGGGTCAGGGTCCGAGGATGTTCATGGTCGTCCGTAGCCGTTGATGTAGCGATTGATGTAGGCTAGGGGTATCGTCGTTTACGGGCTCTGATCGGCTGTATGTCCGCCGACCGAGCACCTGATTCTTGGCCAGGAGCTTGGGAATCTGTCTACCGTGCCAGGTGATGGCCGCTGATCTTCGCCTGGCCTGCACCTTGGCGTACTGCAGTTGACCGCTATTGACTCCTCCTTACAGCACGTGGACAGCACGAGCGGTACGCCATGACTCGGCTCCGCATTGCGCTGGTGGTGCTGGATTGTCGTCACTACTGTCGTCAGCACATCGCCAGAACTTGGCCCTGTTCCTTTCATTCCCCTTCTATCCCGACCAGGCTTCCCAATGTAAACATTCAGCCCTTGGGCTGAGCTGGGCTGATGGGCTGCCGGTTGGTGTGCTGATGCGGCGGTCTGTGGTGTCGGCGTGTCGGTCACGCTGTGATCGGCTGGTGTGCGGTTTGATCTTCCGGTGTCCGGGTTGGAGGAGATGTCGCGTGACGAGTTGATCGTCGTGGTACGGCGTCAGGCCGGGCAGATCATGGCGATGGACGGGCAGATCACCGCGATGGCCGGGCAGCTCTCGGAGTTGGTGGAAGCCAACGAAACGCTGGCGGGGAAGCTGGCCCGGCTGGAGCATCTGCTGTCGCGCAACTCGGGCAATTCCTCGAGCCCTCCCTCGAAGGACGATGATCCGGGCAAGCCCGCGCCGCCGGAGAAGAAGGAGCGCGGTGGGGGTGGGTCGAAGCGACAGCGGGGCAAGCAGCCCGGCGCGCCGGGATCACATCTGCCGTGGACCGAGCACCCCGATGATCGTCTAGACCGGTTCCCCCAAGGCCGCTGTGACTGCGGTGATGACCTGGGTGGTGCTCGGGATCTGGGGATCGTGGACCGTTACCAGCAACACGAGATCCCGCAGGTCGCGGTGACGGTCATCCAGTATGACCAGCACCAGGTCGAGTCGGTTGTGGGAAGGTCCACACCGCGCAGCGACCCGAGGGGGCCCGGTCCGGGCCGGTGGGGTATGGCCCCAGCCTGGCCGCGTTCGCGGTGTACCTGATGGTCGTGCACTTCATCCCCGCGCACCGCGTCGTCGCGTTGCTGGAGTCACTGACCGGCGCGGCACCTTCAGTGGGGTTCGTCCACGGCATGATCAACCGGGCAGCCGGGTTGCTCACCGAGACCCACCAGCGGATCCGCACCCTGATCACCCTGGCGCATGCGGTGTGCTGCGATGAGACCCCACTGCGGGTCGGCCCGAACACCGCGCCGGCGGGGAAGAAAAAGGCCGAACGCTATCTGCTGGTCGCGTGCACCGAGCTCTACACCCACTACCTGCTCGGTGACCGGTCCATGGACACCTTCACGGCGTTCGTGGTCAAAGACCTCACCAACTCGGTGATCGTGCACGACCGCTACCAAAACTATGACTCCGCCCAGCTCGGCACACCGCTCCACCAACTTTGCTGTGCTCACCTGCTCAGAGATCTCGCCGACGCCGCGCAGGTCTACCCCGACGCGATATGGCCCACCCAGATCGCCGACGCGCTACGCGGGCTAATCCACCACGCCAACCTCGCCCGCGAACACAACCTGCTCGCGATCCCCACCGACACCCGCGACGAGCTGCTCACCCACCTACGCAACGGAATGCTGGTCGGGCTGTCTGACACCACATCCCACGGCACCCGCCCCGGGCAACGTAAAGCCCGCCTGCTGCTAGAAGTCCCGCGCGACCGCCCCGACGACGTCCTGCGCTTCGCCCACGACCTCCAGGTGCCCCCCACCTCCAACCAAGCCGAACGCGACCTACGCCCCAGCAAAATCCAACAAAAAATCTCCGGCCGCCTGACCAGCGAAGCACGCACCCAAGACCGCTACACCATCCTCGGCTACCTCTCCACCGCCACCAAACACGGCCTCGACAAGATCACCATGCTCCGCGACGCACTCACCGGCCAACCCTGGACGCCCGCACTACCCGCACCCACCTAACGACGTCCCCACCGACCACCACCGGACGCCCACCAGCCGACCGGCGACAACGTCATGCGCTGATCATCAGGACTGAATGTTTACTTCCCAATGTGGCGACGTGATCACCGATGATCTTGCACGCTGAGGCTGTGTGGCATCCCCTCGGGGAGACCAAGGGGATGCCACACCCTGTCTCACCCCGGCTCAGCCGCAGCAGTCCTTGTGGCTGGTCATCCCGGAGATCTGCCTGCCCGGCGAGGGCACGGTCGTTCAAATTGACTAGATTTTCTGGGAGAGCAAGCAGGTCTCCTGATCAGTGGCGCGGAGAGCGGTGGGACCGGTAATAATATTCCCGACCAAGCACATATCTTCGATCTACCGCCCATGTGGTCGAACTAGAGACCTGTGGCAGGACAACTCAGCGCAAGGTATTCCGCTGACCGGTGGCAATCCTGTATGGGATTCGCCAAGTGAGACAGCGTGGCCGGCGCAACGAGTGGTCCGAGCCCAGGTCAGCGAGCCACGCATATTACGACTCGCTCGGTGCGGTGAACGGGCGGAGCGTGATTCCTTCGGCATCCAGGGTCGACGGGAAGCGTGGCGCGAGTGCGGTCCGCCCCGCAGACTTGAGGACGCCGTAGTCGCGCAGCCGGGCGCGATCGGGCTTGCGCTCAATTTTGTTGTATAGCCACCTGCCAGTGTCGACCGCCCGCTGGGCGTGCTCCCGGTCTTGATGGGTGAGCCTGTAGGCGCGGTGGACGATGGCGTGCCGCGTCTCGCGTGTGGCTTGGAACTCGTCGAACTCCTGCTGAGCGATCTGCGGCTTTGCTAGCTTTCGCCACTGAGCGAGACGCCCGGGAAAGTCGTTATCGGTGTTCGCGGTCCGGCGCTCCACCTCCTCGGAGGGGTACTTCATCTCCAGCTCGGCGAGCAGCGCCCACCGCAGGACCGCCTCGACCGCAGTGACGGTGCGGCGTATGGCGCCGGTGTAATCACCGCGCTGCATCATCGACCGAGCGTCTAGCAGATCAAATTCGCCAGGTGTGGCGTCGGTGCTCGATGTGGTCGCGAGCTCGCTCGGGGTCGTCCACTCGAACTGTCGGACCTTGGGTGGGCCGCCGGGGGTATCGCCGTCCTCCACTGTTACGGGCTTGGCGTCCCATTCCTTGTAGGGCAGCAGTACCGCGCGGTAGCCGACCCCAGCATGCTTGAGATACCAGACGGGTACGTCCCACGGACTGACCTCATAGGCGAAGTAGTCGTAGGTAAGGAGTCGATACCGCTGGACCAACTCGTTGATGCCCGGCAGGTGTGCTTGACATAGGGATGCCCAGTATGCCCGTTGCTCCGTGTGCGCGCGTGGCGGCTCACTGTCATCAAGTACGTGAAACGCGCTGCTGTGCGCTTGTGCGGTCAGCCGCAGCACGCTCTTGCATGGCCGGTGTATCCAGGACATCCGCAGGCGGGCGAGCTCCTCGGCGATCTCCTGAGGTGGCTGCCATCCGTCAGGCCGCCACGGCCCGTGGTGGACGACGGAGCTGCGAGAGTCCGTCACCTCGCCGCCGAACACCTCCATCCAGGGGGAGCACACGTCAATCGTGAACATGGTCCCCGACCATTCGACGTCGACCGGTCCCGGCGGTGTCATCAGCCAGAATGGCAACTCGACGTACAAGCTGGTCTCCGCGAGCGACGACGACCAGTCAATTCCGTCGCCAAATGTGAACGACTGCGGAATCGGCCCGAACCGCTGCGTCATCGCCTCGATGATCTGGCTGGTTACCTTGCTCACCGCACACCAGCGTGCCAGATTTTGGCTTCGCCCAAATCTTCGACAAAGGCACGAGCTAATTCGACCCAACCTCGAAGTGGGACGCCGGTCCAGCTTTCGAGGCTCTCGCTGGCTTCCTCTACTTCCCAGTCCTCTCGCAGGTACGGCTGGTACATGTGGTCGGATGACCACTCAGCGAGGACGGACCTTCTTCGGCGCGGGCTGTCGTGGAGGATGCGCAGCAGGTCGTTACGGGCGTGCGTGGCGTGAATGGTCGGAAAGCGCGAGGACCACGCCCACTTACGCCACGCTCGGACGAAGGCCAACTCGACGGCCATCTTTTCGGAGGTCACGGCGAGAACTCCGATCGCCAAGCAGCCGACAGCGAGGCCTTCCCCTACTGATGTCTCCTGCTGCGCCTTCGTCAACCGGTCAGCCGCCACTCGCGCCTCCTCAGCTGCGACATATCCTGCCACCCGCCCGGGTCAGCGGCCGAGCGGCGTACGTGTGGTCCGGGTGGTAGCGCGCAGTGAGAGCCAGGAGCCCTTGTAGGCGGCTAACTTTACGGTGGACGTGTCACGGCCGCTCTAGATTCGCGTCGCCTGAGGCGACTGGCTTTGCGTCACCACCGCGTTTCGCCGGACCGACCTGCGCGAGCACGGCCGTCAGGCCGCGCGCAGCAAGCGGGACCGGCCCGGCGGGAACGCGAGGAGGACGACGAACTCAGCCACGTCCGCGCCGCCGGAGGCGGCGTCAGATCCAATAGAGGTAGATTCGGCAACCACGCAAAGTGATCACTGCATGACCTGGCATGACCTGACTGTCCAGTTCCGGGACGTGCTTGATGGTGAGGATGTGCACGCCGGTGCCCGGTTGGTCTGACTCGATGCTTGACCGACGCTGCTGTTGGGAAGGAGTCCAGGAGTTATCCATAGATCGTCTTCATTCACGTGACGTCGGGTCCGCATCCCGTTGGCGCGGGACACCCTCAGCCCAGGCCGAGCGCTCGACTGATCTGGTCCCGTGCTGCCTGGCCCTGGCCGGCGATGCACTTGGCGTAAACCCGTAGTAGCACGGCCACGCTGTGGCCTGCCCACTCGGCGACTTGGGTGGGTGGCACTCCGCCGTTCAGCCATGTTGACACGGCTGCGTGTCGGAGGTCGTAGGGGCGCCTCGCGAGCGGCGAGGCCACCTCGTCGGGAGTAAGCGCCTGCTCTCTGGCCCTGTGCCAGACCCGGCCGTAGGTGCTGTCGGATAGGTCGCCTCCCCGTACTCCTTGGATCAACCGGCCGTCGGTCGTCGTCCCGAACTCGGTGATGTGCTGGTGTAACAGTTGTGTGAGTGGCGGTGCGCACGGCACGGTGCGGATCTCCTCGCGGGGGCGGTGCTTGAGTCCCCGCCGGTCGCGCCGCTTACCACTGTCGCCCCATGCGGTACCGGTAGTCGGTGCTGATCGTGGGAGGTACAGCTCTCCCCAACCCTGGTCCGGGAGCGCCATGTCACCTTTTCCCAGTGCCGCCGCTTCGGCTGGGCGGAGAGCGCCGTAGTACAGGAGCCCGAAGAACGCCACCAGGTGGCGCCCGTTTCGTCCCTGACCGCGTACTGCGTCCAGCAGTCTCATCGCTTGCTCGGGACTCACCACGACGCGTTTGTCTACCGCCTCCACTGTCCGCGTCTTTTTCGTTTTGAGTGCCGTTAACGGATTTTGTACCAGTAGCTCCCGCTCGACGGCGTATTCTAGCGCGTTGTGAAAGACAGCCCGTTTCCGACCGACCGTGCTGGCGGCTGCCAGGCTACCATCGAGTTTCCGACGGATCCGGGCTAGCACGGATCGGATGACGTCTGGTTTCGCTAGTTCCGAGACCTGCACCGTGTGCTTCTCCAACCATCGGATGGTATCAGCGAACTCGGGGGGCGGGTCACCCTGGGCCCGAGCGCGAGAGTTGAACACCCAGCCGTAGAGAGCGGCCCGCATGTCCCTCTCAGAGGGGCGGCCACGTCCTTCCACGAGAACCGGGGTTACCGTCGCTAACGTCTCGGCGATGCCCATGCGTGATTTACCTGCGGACTCCGGCCACTTCATGTCCGCGTATGAACACGCGAACACGTACCAGCTTTCTCGTCGCGCCACGCCTGTGGCAACGACCGGTCGACCGGTCACCGTATCGAACGCCTGTCCTTTCCTGGAAGCGGCTACCAGTTCCGACCGGAAGCTCTCAGCGAGCGCCGCCGACTTAAACGGTTCCTTCCAGCGCCTCCCGTCAACAGCCCACCGAACCCTATGACTGTTCCCGCGAACACCGGGCACGATCTCAGTCTGATGAATCCGCACGTTGTATGTGGTGGTCATCAGGCGGCCTCTTCCAGGGTGGTGAGCCAGCGTTCGTATTCGGCGCGGTTGATGCGGATGTCACCGTTGGGGAGTTTGATGCAGCGGGGTGCGCGTCCTTTGGCTCGCCAGTCATAGAAGGTGGAGCGGGAGATACCGAGGTCGTCGCAGACATCAGCGATGGTCAGCCGGCTGCGGGGGCCGCGTGGCGCGGTGGCGCGTGGGGTTCCCATGGCGTCAGTCCTCCTGCTCGGTGCTGGGGTCAGGCGGGCTCTCGGGGGCCGCTACATCCGCGACAAGGGCTACATGCCTGGTCAGGGCGGTAGCGGTGGTGTGGGGTGTCGCGGATGTATCCGCTACACGTGCGGGTGTCGCTACGGGGTTGACCTGTGGTGTAGCGGTTGTCGCGGATGTAGCGGTTGTGGTGGGTGGGGGGAGGTAGCGGTCCCAGGCGTCGGCGAGGCCTTCGGGCGCGGCGGTGCGGTAGCCCTTGACCACCTCACCGCCGGTCATGCGCACGTCGTGCGGCCGAACGCCGTACCGGCGCAGTTCTTTGGCGAGCCGCCGGGCATCGAGTGGTTTGCCGTTCAGGTCGCCCCAGGGTGCTTCGTCAAGCTCGCACAAGGCAGGAAGAATGTCGGTAGTGCGCAGCTTATCCGTACCAGCGCGGGTAAAGATTCCCCGCAAATCGGCGAGTAACCGGACACCGAGGGAGGTCAGTTGGGGTCCGGCGTCGAGCACGAAGTGTCGGCAGGCGGCGCGCGCGATATGAGGCCAGTGACCACCTGCCGTGTCGGCGATAGCCAGGAGTGGTTCCCATATCTCGGCCGGGCGGTCGGTGACTCCCTCGGGCATAGCGGGTTGAGCGTCACCGAGTCGGGTTCCTATCGAGTCGATCCACGCGGCGAGTTGCTCTCGGAGGGGTTGGGCTTGGCGTGCTATTTGCCTTTCGCGGAAGGGTTCGACGGGTTCATCGGTGCGGCGTCGGCGCATGTGGATGGTGATGGCGCGGGTGGTGATGGTGGCGGGCATGGCACCGGCGATCCCGGCGAGCGCGGCCGGGGCGTAAACGGGGAAACGTTCCACTTTCATGGTTTTGGCGTCTCCGACGCAGCGGGCGATGGTGGCTGAGCGTTTGTATCCAGCGTTGAGCAGTCCCCGGAGATCCTCGTTGTTCCCCCCATTCTTGGGGTTGAAGATCGCATCGACCTCATCGAACAGAATCGTGATCGGTCCCATCGACACCAGCCGAAACAGCGCCGCCGGGGTCGCGGAGATGGTCATCTCGGGTGCCCGGACGAGGTATTGGGCGACTTCCAGGACTCGGGTTTTGCCGGAGCCGGGTTCGGCGGAGTCGAGGATCAGCCGGGGGGTGACGTAGAACTGCTCACTGGCGTGGGTGTGGGCGTACCACAGGGCCAGGGTCGGGGCGCAGTGCTCGGAGGGGAACACCGAGAACCGGGCCACAAACGCGGCCACGTCATCAAGCACCTCGTACCCGGCCCGCACGATCGCTCCGGGTGGTGGTTGCCCGAGCCATCCCAGCGGCCGGGCTGGTGTGGTCCCGGGCGCGGTCAGCGGTGTCCCGGCGTGCTGTCCGTGCCAGGTGTGCTGGCAGTCTTCGGAGCAGAAATCCGGCGAGGGTGATGCGCCAATGGGGCGCCCGCACTGTCGGCAGTTGCGGTCGTCGAGAGCGGTGTTGATCGCGGTCAGCGCGGTACCGATGTCGGGTCTCATGCCGCCCCCTGGTGGCTGGTACGGCGGGTGGTACGGCGTGGGTTAGCCGCTCCGGCGGCCAGGCCGGCGGTGATAACGCGGGCGATTTCGCGGGGTGTGCAGTCGCAGTCGGCGCTGATGAGGGCACCGGCGGCGGCGGTGAGTTCAGCGCGGGCGGTGTCCTGGTCGAGGAGCCCGGCTCCGGCGAGTTGGCCTAGGGCGTAGGCGGCGCGGCAGAGCACCGCGTTGTGCTGGCCTGACGGGGCTGTGCGCACCCGTTGGCACTCGCCCCGCAGCGCGGCACTCACGTAGCCGCTGGGGTTGGCAGCGGCGGCCACAGTGGACACTGAGAGCGCCGTGAGCGGCTTGGGGGTGAGGGCCTGGTGTAACCAGCCGGGCAGTTCGACGGGATCCCGGTCGTCAACCAGTTCATATCCGCTCGGGGGCACGGGGCTGCCGGGTGCGACGACGTATCCGCCGTGGGCTCGGGTGTCGATCTTCCAACCGATCACGTCGTGGGTGTTGCGCAGCCGCGCCCCGGGCGGGGCGGTGTAGTAGAGGTGCCAGCCGCCTGAGGGCGTCGTGACGGCATAGGTGGGGGTGACGGTGGTGGCGTGCTGGCGGGCCAGCGCCCGGAGCACCCCGGCGCCAGAGGTGATCCCGAGGGTGGCCCACCGATCCGGTGCGGTCTCGCCGGGTTTAGGGGTGTCAAGGTCAATGACCACCAACCCAGACGGGCCGGTCGAAATACCGATGGCATAGGGGATGTACCGCCACCAGCGGATGATCTGGTCGGGGTCGGTGCTGGCCCGGGTCTCCCACTGGGAGATGACCGGCGGTTTCTTGGCGCCGGGGGTGATGGGGAACACGTACCAGTCCCGGGCGGCGAAGTGCAGCGCCCACGCGCGCAGGCTGGTTCGGGCGGCGTCCGCAGCCGGGGTCATGGGCGGATGATCAAGCGTGGTCATGCGCTGAACGCCTCTCTGATTACTGTGGGTAGTCGGATGTGGGCGTGGGGGATCAGCCCGGGCACCGGGGGTGGTGCCGGGAGGAAGGGGGTGATGGGGGTGGGAAACGGGGTGTGGGCGGGTCGGGCCGGTGGGGGTCTACCCCCCGCTACCGTGCTGGTCGCGGCCCGTTACCCGGGGGCTCTACCGGGGTAGCGGCCCCCCGCTACCCACAGGCTGCGGACGGGTGCGGGTAGCGGGGGCTCGGGTAGCGGTCGTGGTAGACCCCTCCCCTCTACCCGTCACCGTCCGTGTCCGGTTTCGCAAGTGGCTGTGGGGGCAGGGTGGCCCCGGCGGGCACGGCGGCTTCCAGGTCGGCGCGGCGGTAGCCGGCCAGATTGATCCCCTCGACTTTGACCTGCCGACCGGAGCGGGTAACCCCGGCGCGTTCGAGTTCCTCAGCCAGGCGCTCGGGCGTGTAGTCCCCGTAGCTGTCTTCGTCCATGTTGACCAACCGGGACAGGATGGTGGCGGTGTGCATGCGTTCCACGCCGTGCATGGCGTAGAGCACATCCGCGAGCACCGCCGGGATGTGGATGCCGGCGGCTTCAGCGGCGGCCACGGTGTCACTAGCCGCATCCCCACTCAACGTGCCCGCCGCCACCCGCAGCGCCCGGCCGTGGGCGCAGACCTGCGCGAACGTTGGGAGATCCATGTAGTCGCAGCGAACGATCTCGAACGACCCCGGGCCGGTGACCAACACCCCGACGCCCTTGTGATCCTCGGAGAGGATGGAGGCGTCGGCGCCTTGGGCGGCTTTGCCTTTGCCCAGCACCATGTCCGAGGAGGTGCGGTCCACGACCTGGGTGCAGTACCGGTAGGTGATGATCTCCCGTAGTTTCGCGGGCACGCTGTCGGCGTCGGGGCGTTGGGAGGCGGCGTTGAGGATGAATCCGGCCGCTGGGGCGCGTCGGGCTAGTACTACAGGGCTAGATCATTAGTGTTTGTAGGCGAAGATGCCGTTGGACGTGGGCTCGGCGGGCTTGGGCTTGGTGCCAGCGGCGCCAGGTTGACCAGTGTAGGCCGTGATTGACGGCG
>JBATXM010000034.1:0-3265 GCA_049673305.1 Pseudonocardiaceae bacterium
ACCCACGACACGAACGACGCACAAACCCACCGCCCTCAAAGGACCGAGACCCGACCTGGGGGCACCCTCGGCATAGTCGCGGTGTCGGCATAGGTCGATCTATGCGGACATCCGCATAGATCGACGACATCGGCATGCTCCCCGCCGGCCAGGCCGCCGCCGAAGCGCTCTACCGAGTCATCGACGCCGCCTACGAACGCCGCTCGGTCGCGGTCACCAGCAATCTGCACCCGTCGGGCTTCGACACGATCATGCCCAAGACACTCGCGACCGCCACCGTCGACCGACTGCTGCACCATGCCCACATCGTGCTCACCGAAGGCACCAGCCTCCGGCTCGCCGAGGCCACCGCAGGCAAGGGAGTGATCCCCTTGCACTAGATCAACAAGAGATCAGCTGACCGCGCACAGGGAGATAACCTGTCCGCCAGCAGGGAGATCAACTGTCCGCCCACAGGGAAGTCAAACTGTCCCTTGACAAACCTGTCGGGAACCGTGGTCACACCCAGGGCAGGTACCACGCTCTGGCGGGAAAGACCGAATGCCGGCGGTGAACGGCGTCGGTAAGCCGTGTGCGGGAGAACCGCATGCACGGTTTGACGGGCGGGAGCTGGAAACGAGACACCACCGGCCAAGGCCACCGCAGTGGGACAACCTTGCGGGAAACCGCAGGCACTCAAGGCTGCGGGGCCTACAACCGGCTCGATGTCCACGCGCCAGCTCCCGACCCTCCTGTCTGGCTCTACCACCGCTTCCCGCTGAGCTTCCGCGAGGTCGAGGAGATGATGTTGCAGCGCGGGATCGTGGTCTCCCACGAAACGGTGCGGCAGTGGTGTGCCAAGTTCGGCCAGACCTACGCCAACGCGCTACGCCGCCGCCGGGCACGCCCCGGGGACAAGTGGCACCTCGACGAGGTGTTCATCAAAATCAACGGCAAGACCCACTACTTGTGGCGGGCGGTCGATCAGCGCGGGACCGTGCTGGACATCCTGGTCACCTCCCGCCGCGACGCCAAGGCCGCGACCAGGTTCTTTCGTAAGCTGCTCAAGAGCCTGGAGTACGTGCCGAGGGTGCTGGTCACCGACAAACTGGCCAGCTACGGCGTGGCCCACCGACGGCTGATCCCCAGTGTGGAGCACCGCCAGTCGAAATACCTGAACAACAGGGCGGAGAACTCCCACCAACCCACCCGCCAACGCGAACGAGCCATGAAACGGTTCACCTCATCCAGGCACGCGCAGCGGTTCTTGTCCGCGTTCAGCGGCATCTCCCCACACTTCCGGCCACGCCGCCACCGACTCGGCGCCGAGGAATACCGACGCGACATGGCCGACCGATTCACCACCTGGAACGAGGTCACCAGCACAGCCACAGCGGCCTAATGGGGGCTACCGGGTCGTCGTAGGGAAGGCTCGGCGCCGGTAGCCGCCGGCAGGTGAGCACTCTCGCGGCCTGGACGCTGTTGGAGTCCTTGTGTCAGATCGTGCCCCTGCTGGTGGTCGGGTTGATCGAACCGCTGATGGGATGTCGTGCCCGCTTGCGCGTGAGCACTTGTCCATTAGGTCGCTGGTGATCTCCCGCTGGCTGCTGGCCATGGTGTCGAGTGGGGGGAGATGTGCCGATGGTGCTGTTTGTTGGTGACGATTGGGCTGAGGATCATCATGATGTGGAGGTGCAGGACGCGACGGGTCGCCGGTTGGGCAAGGCCCGGTTGCCCGAGGGGGTGGCTGGGATTGCCCGGTTGCATGCGTTGATCGGCGAGTTCACCGATCCCGATGATGAGGCTGGTCCGGCGCAGGTGCTGGTGGGGATCGAGACTGATCGCGGTCCGTGGGTGGCGGCGTTGGTCGCGGCGGGGTATCGGGTGTTCGCGGTCAACCCGATGCAGGTGGCCCGTTACCGCGAGCGGCACTGCACGTCGGGGGCCAAAAGCGATGCCGGTGACGCGCACGCGCTGGCTGACATGGTGCGCACCGATTCCCACCAGTTGCGCCCGGTGGCGGGGGACACCGCGTTGGCCGAGGGGATCAAGGTGGTGGCCCGGGCGCACCAGTCGATGATCTGGGACCGGACCGGACCCGACACGTGCTGCGGCTGCGCAGCGCGCTGCGGGAGTTCTTTCCCGCCGCGCTTCAGGCGTTCCCGGACCTGGCCGCGACCGACGCGCTCGAGCTGCTCGCCGCGGCAGCGGACCCGGTCGCGGCGGCCACGCTGTCGGGTGACCGGATCGCCGGGGCGCTCAAGCGGGCTCGGCGCCGTGATGTCGCGGGCAAGGCTGAACACATCGCCGCGGTGCTGCGGGCCCAGGCGCTGCGCCAGCCCACGGTCCTGGCCGGAGCCTACGCGGTCACCGTCCGGTCCACGATCGCAGTGATCACCGTCCTGAATAGCGAGATCACCACCCTGCAAGGCCAGGTCGAGGCCTATTTTGGCCGGCACCCGGACGGTGAGATCTACCGTTCCCAGCCTGGGTTGGGTCAGATCCTCGGCGCCCGGGTGCTCGGCGAGTTCGGCGACGACCCGCACCGCTACCACGACGCCCGGGCGCGCAAGAACTACGCCGGCACCTCCCCAGTCACCCGCGCCTCGGGCAAGAAGAAAATCGTGCTGGCCCGCTACGCGCGCAACGACCGACTCGCCGACGCCCTGGACCAGCAGGCGTTCTGCGCGCTGACCGCCTCCCCCGGCGCCCGGGCCTACTACGACACCATCCGGGCCCGCGGCACCGGCCACCACGCCGCGCTGCGCCAGCTCGGCAACCGGCTCGTCGGGATCCTGCACGGCTGCCTCAAAACCGGCCAGCTCTACGACGAGAACATCGCCTGGGCCCACCACACCCAACAAGATCAACAAACTGCCGCTTGACAACTAAGCCCCTGGGATGTCTGACACAGGCCTCGCAGACCAACCCGCCCGATCCAACCATGCCCGTACCGCCAGACAACCTCAGCAAGTTGACGGTGCCGTCACGGGCCCGTTCTGCTCGGAAGGTGCGCTCAGATCGAAAGACTGAGTTTGACATGCACAACCTCGCTTTCGCGCTCTGCGGGCAGCCGCACGCTACCCACTAATGATCTTGAAACGACCGTGCTGTCCCGGGTAAGGTAGTAACGTTGCTTCCATTGGCTGACGCCACAGACCGCTTACGTTCTTGATTGTTGAGGAATCGAATATGCCAACCCCGGTCCTGTCTGGTGGAGTTCCTCTCCTCGGTCACGCCGTCACGTTCGCGCTACGTCCGCTGAAGTTCCTGGAGTCCGCGCGTG
>JBATXM010000035.1:0-9795 GCA_049673305.1 Pseudonocardiaceae bacterium
ACCCTCAGCGGCCATCACCAGGAAGCCGGCCGCACCGGCCACACCCCCGGCACCCGCGACGCTCACGGTGAGCCCCCGCAAGAATCCCAGATCAAGGCCGGTGTCGCGCCCACCACTTGAAACCGCCCTCCATACCGTGGGAATACCTGCCCCAAGAGCTAGGCTCCGGCTCCGGCATGACCTCCTGGCGACGACTGCGCGACTGGAACAACGCCGGAGTTCCGGTGACTGCGCATCAGCTGGGAGATTCGCGACGACATCCACGAAGCATTCCTCTGCCTGGGCGGCGCCATCATCTGCTGGCGCTGCCTGGTCAATCTCACACTGTGCTGAGAGTGATTATCCGCAGACAGAACTTGCAGGCATCCGGCACGATACGAACGTGACGATGCGCCGTCGGGATCGTGAGTTGAGCGCGTGCTGGCTGCATGCCGATGTCCAGGTGCACAACTCAACGATCCAGGGACGCGGCCTGTTCGCCACGCGCCCCCTGTCGGCCGGCATCACCATCGTCCTGCTGGACGGTCGGTTGGTGACCAGCAAGCAGCTGCACCAGTTGCTCATCGAGGCGGCTGGCCACCAGTACGTGGACACTATCTGTGTGGACGACGACGTGCACCTGATTCTTCCGCCAAACCAGCTGATTCACTACGGCAACCACAGTTGTGATCCGACCTTATGGCACGCCGACGCCTATACGCTCGTGACCCGGCGCGCGGTCGACAGCGGCGAGGAACTCACGGTTGACTACGCAACTCAGACCACCGAGCCCAGTTTCCGCATGTCCTGTCGTTGCGGCACGTCTGCCTGCCGAAAGGTGGTCACCGGAACCGACTGGCAGGTACCCGTGTGGGCTGATCGCTACCAAGGGCACGTTGTCCCTGCGGTTGCCAGGCTCATCCAGGCCCAGCGGCGATCCGATTCACCAGACCGCGAACCATTTTGTTAGGAGTTCTTAGTCTGCGCCCAAGGACCCGCCGACGTGCCGTTCTACGTCCATCGTGGCGGGCTCGCCCACACCACTGCCCCCGAGGTCGCCGACCTCATTCTCAGCTCCAAAGAACACCTCACGCTCACTCCCGAAGCCGACATCTGGTCCCGAGAGGCGTCATTGGTGGGCTTGGACCCTATACGACACCATCACCTACACCGACCCCGCAGCGGGCCGTATGGGGCAACTCAAGGACATCGCCACCGCCAGGTCGTATCGATCCAGCGCTGCCCGACCGTGGCCGTTCAAGGAATTCGAGGAGACCGTCATGGCCTGCATGGCAACAGACCCCCGCGACCGCCCAACCGCCGAACACGTCGCCACCGCGCTGCACTGAACTGCCGCATAAATTCGCGGCGTTGGATCGCTGGCCCGCTCGGCGTGCCTGCTGGACGTCACCGATGGCGGTGCCTACGGTCGCTCAGGACACAGAGCTGACATAACTCTAATCCTTCAGATGAGGTTGAGAGTTCTGCCACGCCGAGGGGAGCAGGAGTTGTCCGGACGTCGGCGGGGTACTGGCAGCAATGAGGAAGGCCGCACTGTGGTGGATCAAGCAGGGTTGGATCAAGCGGGGATGCACAGCGAAGGCGTAAGCGGATGACGCCCCCGCACAACTACCTTGCCGTGATCAAGGTCGCCGGAATCGGCGGCGGCGGTGTCAATGCGGTCAATCGCATGATCGACGTTGGGCTCAGCGGCGTGGAGTTCATCGCGGTGAACACCGATGCCCAGGCGCTGCTGATGTCGGACGCCGACGTCAAGCTCGATGTTGGGCGCGAGCTCACCCGCGGCCTCGGCGCGGGGGCGAACCCGGAGGTCGGCCGCAAGGCCGCCGAGGACCACCGCGAGGAGATCGAGGAGGTTCTCAAAGGGGCTGACATGGTGTTCGTCACCGCTGGTGAGGGCGGCGGAACCGGCACCGGTGGCGCTCCCGTGGTGGCCAACATCGCCCGCAGGCTGGGTGCGCTGACCATTGGCGTGGTCACCAGGCCCTTCACCTTCGAGGGTAAGCGGCGGGGCGGTCAGGCCGAGGAGGGCATCGCCGAGCTACGAAACGAGTGTGACACCCTGATCGTCATCCCCAATGATCGGCTGCTCCAGCTCGGCGACGTCAACGTGAGCTTGATGGATGCTTTCCGCTCTGCGGACGAGGTGCTGCTCTCCGGTGTTCAGGGCATCACTGACCTCATCACCACCCCTGGTCTGATCAACCTGGACTTCGCCGACGTGAAAAGCGTGATGTCCGGGGCGGGTAGTGCCCTGATGGGCATCGGATCCGCCCGAGGAGAGGGCAGGTCGGTGCAGGCCGCCGCGAAGGCCATCAACTCGCCGTTGCTGGAAGCCTCGATGGAGGGAGCACGCGGCGTCCTGCTGTCCATCGCCGGCGGCTCCGATCTCGGCCTGTTCGAGATCAACGAGGCTGCTTCGCTGGTGCAGGAGTCCGCGCATCCTGAAGCCAACATCATCTTTGGCACGGTGATCGACGACTCGCTGGGCGACGAGGTGCGAGTCACGGTGATAGCCGCTGGTTTTGACTCCGGTGTGCCGTCGCACAAAAAACTGGACCCGACGCCGGTGGCCGCCCGAACGGTGGCCAGGGGCCAGGCCGGACAGGTTGGCCAGGCCGGCCGGCCGCCGCCCAGGTCCGCCCCTGCCCCCGCCGCGGACCCACCGCGCCAGGCCTCGCCCAAGCCCGGCGGATGGCAGCCCAGTTCCGGGGCGGGCAGTGGTATGCCGCTGACCCGTCCGGCGAAGAGCTTGCCGGGTCGGGCAGTACCGGTAACTGATGACTTCGACGATGATGACGAGGTGGACGTCCCACCGTTCATGAGGCGGTGAGCACCATCAGCATCAGGCGGGTGGTCACTACTCGTCATGGCGGGGTATCAGTGCCGCCGTATGCCTCATTCAACTTGGCCAAGCACGTCGGCGACCGTCCCGATGCGGTAGCCGCCAACCGGGAACGACTTGCCACCGGTATGGGGCTGCCCGCTCAGCGGCTGGTCTGGATGGAGCAGGTGCATGGCCACACAGTCACCGTGATCGACGGCCCTCAGCCGCAGCCGGTGCCGGCCAGCGATGCGGTAGTCACCACCCAGCCCCGGCTCGCGGTGGCGGTGCTGGTCGCCGACTGTGTGCCGGTGTTGCTCGCTGACCCGGTCGCCAAGGTTGTCGCCGCCGTGCACGCCGGACGGGTGGGGGCCGGGGCTGGCGTGCTGCCCGCCGCGCTGGAGGCAATGCGACGGCTCGGTGCCCGCATCGAGGAGGTGGAGGTGTTGCTCGGGCCCTCGGCGTGCGGGCAGTGCTATGAGGTACCCGATCAGATGCAGGCCGACGTCCAGAACCGTTTGCCAGGCAGCGATTGCCGTACTCGCCGGGGCACCGCAGGTCTGGATCTGCGGGCCGGGCTGTGGCGCCAGCTTGCCGCCGCTGGCGTGACCCGGATCGGCGTCGACCCCCGGTGCACGATTGAGGACCCTGCGCTGTACAGCTACCGCCGTGATGGACTCACTGGCCGGCTTGCGGCGCTAATCTGGATCGAGTGACGGGCCTGGATCGAGTGACCAGCCGCCGCGATCAGCTGGCCGCGGCCCTGGCCCGGGTTCGCGGCCGTATCGCCGCCGCGTGCGCCGCTGCGGGCCGGGATCCGGCGCAGGTGCGGCTGCTCCCGGTCACCAAGACCTTTCCGGCCTGCGATGTGGCGCTGCTCGTTGATCTTGGCCTGTGTGACGCCGCTGAGGCCCGAGACTCCGAGGCAGCCGCCAAGGTGGCTGACATGATCACGTTACGCCCGGCGGTGCAGGTGCGCTGGCATATGGTTGGCCGATTGCAGCGCAACAAATCCCGGTCGGTGGCCCAGTGGGCGGTGCAGGTGCAGTCAGTGGACTCGCCCCGCCTGGTCGATGCCCTGGATCTGGCTGTCCGCGCCGCGAGAGAAGCCGGGCACCGCCGCTCCGCCCTTGGCGTGCTCGTCCAGGCCAGCCTGGACGGCGACCCGGCTCGTGGCGGCTGCCCGCTGCCACAACTCGAGGCGCTGGCCGACCGGGTGGCGGCCGCATCGCAGCTTCGGCTGGACGGAGTGATGGGGGTTGCCCCGCTCGGTGTCGATCCTGGGGCAGCCTTCGCCCAGCTCGGCGCAGCCGCGCAGCGGGTGCACCGTTCGCACCCCGGAGCGGCCGAGCTTTCCGCTGGGATGAGCGGTGACTTCGAGCAGGCCGTCGCGTACGGCTCGACCTGCGTGCGTGTCGGAACCGCGCTCATGGGCGATCGGCCGTTAACCTCCAGTTGACCGTATCCCACGGCCCGAGTGCTTCGACGCCAGACTGCTTCGATGGCGTGCCGGGCCCAGTTCGGCGGGCGGTGCGTCAAGGTATCGGGACAGGAAGGCGAGACGATGAGCACGCTGCACAGGCTGAAGGCCTATTTCGGCATGATGCCCGCCGAGGAGTTCGACGCAGCGGAGTTCGACCACTATCAGCCTGGCCACCGTTCGGGTTACCTGAAGCTGGGCGATGACAGCCAGGACTATGACGATCCAGAGTGCGAATCAAGCAATGACAGGGTCGCGGCTGGCACTTCCACAGCTAACACCTTCGGCACCCGGGCTGGGCATCATGCGGTCCCCAGGATGCACTCCACTCGTTCTCCTTCCTGGGCCACGGAGGCTCCAGTTGCGCAGGGAAGAGCTACTGACCCCTGGGTCGCGCAGGCTCCTGTGCTCGGCTCGCTGGCCATCGATACGGCGACCAGCAACACCAGGTCAACGGCCCGTCAACCGGCCGCTGCGCAACGTGCCACTCCAGTGCCGCGAGCCGATCCGCTCGCCGACAACCTGCTCGGCGAAGTTGGCGCGCACCCGCTGGCCCGCATCGTCACCTTGCACCCGCACAGCTACAACGAGGCCCGGCCCATCGGGGAACGCTATCGTGAGGGCAATCCGGTGATCATGAACTTGACCGGGATGGAGGACCGGGACGCCAAACGACTCGTCGACTTCGCAGCCGGGTTGGCCTTCGCGCTGCGCGGCTCGATCGACAAGGTGACGAACAAGGTCTTCCTGCTCTCACCCTCCAACGTCGACGTGTCCGCCGAGGACAGGCGCCGTATCGCCGAAGGTCACTTTTTCAACTAACACGCTCAGGGAACCCCGGTTTACCGCCGCCTAGCGGCCGGTGGCAGAGTACCTCCGTGGATGTGGTCCGTTGGGTCGTTTACTACCTGCTCTTTTTCTTCTGGTTGCTGCTCACGGCGCGTATAGTCGTGGAGCTTGTCCGTAGTTTTGCGCGCAGCTGGCAGCCGGTCGGGGGGGTAGCGATCGCCTTGGAGTCGGTCTATACCATGACTGACCCACCGGTCCGGGCGCTCCGTCGGGTGGTGAAACCCATTCGCATCGGAGGCGTCGGGTTGGACCTGTCCATTATGCTTCTGTTGTTCCTGGTGCTCATACTGATGCGCGTGGTGGAGCCGGTGAGGCTGTAGCGGCCACCGAGTCCGATGCCCCAGACTGTCCCCCAGCATGTTCATAGTCGTCGAGGAGTGCGTGAGGTGATCCGATGCCGTTGACCCCCGCCGACGTTCACAACGTCGCGTTCAGTAAGCCGCCGATCGGCAAGCGGGGCTACAACGAGGACGAGGTGGACGCCTTCCTCGACCTGGTTGAGGCCGAACTTGCTCGGTTGATCGAGGAAAACAACGATCTCCGTAACCAGGTTGAGCAGCTCGATCAGCAGCTGCGTGCTGCGCCGGTCGAGACCGGGCGTAACCTTCGCCCGTTGGAGCCGCCTCGGCCGGTGATGGCCCCGCTACCGCCGCCGATGATGGAACACACCTCCTCAGGTGGTGACCATCACGTCCAAGCCGCCAAGGTACTGGGTCTTGCCCAGGAGATGGCGGACCGCTTGACCGGCGAGGCTAAGGCTGAAGCGGACGGGATGTTGGGCGAGGCCCGAACCAAGTCTGAGCAGTTGCTCTCCGATGCGAGGGCAAAGGCCGACGGCATGGTCAACGAGGCCAGGGGCCGGGCTGAGACCATGCTCAATGACGCTCGCACCAGAGCGGAGACGTTGGACCGGCAGTCCCGGGAGAAGGCTGTGGCGCTGGAGCGTGACGCGGCGCGCAAGCACACTGAGATCATCGGTTCGCTCAGCCACGAGAAGAGCATCCTGGAAAAGAAGATCGATGAACTGCGCACGTTCGAGCGTGAGTACCGCACCCGCTTGAAGACCTACCTGGAGTCCCAACTCCGGGAACTCGATGGGCGTGGATCTGCCGCACCAGCGGACGCGGTACGCACCCAGGGTTTTGTCCCATCCGGGTTCGGCGCTCGTGCCGAAGCCGGTAGCTGACGCGCTCAACAGTGTTTGTCACTGTGCTGTTGCTAGCAGCGGTGGGATTCCTCATTGCGGCGCTCGGCACCGGTCATGCCGGTCTGGCGTGGGGGTCGGTCGCGTTTAGTGCCGTTGCTGCAGCACTGATCATGAGGCGGTGGCGGCGGTCCTGGCTGCAACGCCAGGACGAGCCGGCCGACCTTGTGTCAGTCACCGCAGCTCAGCAGCTTCAGCTGGACTCGGTGTCTGCTGAGGACGTTCAAGCCGGTGACACTGGTACTCACCCTGGTGAGGAGGGCGAGGAGGACACTGACGCTGCGGACCTGTTGGTCGTCTACGAGTTGATCGATGATGTGCTGGTTATTGACGAACACCCGCGTTACCACCTTCCTCGCTGCCGGTGGTCCGATCATGAGCGCGCCGAGCGGCTTGCGGTGCGCGAGGCCAGAGAGCTGGGTTTCACACCGTGTGGCCGGTGCCGGCCGGATACCACGCTAGTTCGCAAGTACCGAGCCGCCCGCCCGACGACCACCGGCAGTGGTTGACACCATCAACAATCTTCGGGTGACCCAGGTGTTGCCGCGACGACGCCGGACCGGCTTGCTGGCCGCTACCGCTACTGCCACGCTCTTGCTCGACGTGCTGAGCAAGGTTGTTGCGGTGATGGCCCTGGAGGGTCATCCGCCGATGGAGTTGTTCGGTGGCGGGCTGTACCTGGTGCTCTATCGCAACTCGGGTGCCGCGTTCTCCATGGCGACCGGGTTGACCTGGCTACTGTCGCTGATCGCGCTGGGCGTTGTGGTGGGGATAGTCTTGCTGGCTCCCCGGCTACGCAGTGCGCCTTGGGCCATCGGGCTAGGGTTGGTGTTGGGAGGTGCACTAGGCAATCTGGTCGACCGCCTGCTGCGCGCCCCTGGCCCGCTGCGCGGACACGTGGTGGACTTCCTGTCACTACTGGCGCCGGATGGCAGTGTATGGCCGGTGTTCAACCTGGCCGACTCGGCGATCGTATGCGGCGGGGCGGTGCTGATCCTGCTCGCCGCCACGGGTCGGGATCTCGACGGAACCCGTGGCCATCGACCCTCCCGCAGTCGTGACTCTGGAGGCCGAGAATGAGCGACGTCCGGACGCTGCCGGTACCCGAGGGGCTTGAGGGTATGCGCGTGGACGCCGGGCTGGCACGGCTGTTGGGGCTGTCCCGAACAGTGGTGGCTGGGTTGACCGAGGCCGGTGCGGTGCTGGTCGACGGGAGTCCGGTCGGCAAGTCTGACCGCCTGGCCACTGGCAGTTGGCTTGAAGTGACGCTGCCCGATCCTGCGCGACCCGCCGAGGTAAGGGCCGAGCCGGTGACCGGGCTGCGGGTGCTGCACGACGATGCCGACCTGGTGGTGGTGGACAAGCCAGTCGGGGTGGCCGCGCATCCTAGCCTGGGCTGGACCGGCCCCACTGTGCTCGGCGGGCTCGCAGCAGCGGGAATCCAGGTGGCTGATTCGGGGCCGGCCGAGCGCCACGGCGTGGTGCACCGGCTGGACGTGGGCACCAGCGGCCTGATGGCGGTCGCCAAGTCGCAGCGTGGCTACGCGGTGCTGAAGCGGGCGTTCCGGGATCGTACCGTCGCCAAACACTACCGGGCGCTGGTGCAGGGCCACCCGGATCCCACCCGAGGCACCATCGACGCCCCGATCGACCGGCACCCCAAACACGACTGGCGTTTTGCCGTGCTGGCTGGCGGCAAGCCGTCGGTGACGCACTACGAGGTGATTGAGGCGTTTCCGGCCGCCTCACTGTGTGACGTCACCCTGGAGACAGGTCGAACGCACCAGATCCGGGTGCACTTCGCCGCACTGCGCCACCCATGCTGTGGGGACCTCACCTACGGTGCGGACCCCGCGCTGGCGCAGCGCCTCGGGTTGGACAGGCAGTGGCTGCACGCCGCGCGATTGGGCTTCGCGCACCCCGCCGACGACCGTTGGGTGGAATTCACCAGCCCGGACCCGGATGACCTGCGCCGTGCGCTGGACGTGCTGGCCGCGCAGGCGTAGCCGATGCTGCCGAAGGCCGCGCCACTTCTCGCCGGCAAGGTCGCCCTTGTTGCTGGTGCGACGCGTGGCGCTGGCCGAGCGATCGCAGTCGAACTCGGCCGGGCTGGAGCAACAGTCTATGCCACGGGACGGAGCAGCCGAGCTGGTCGCTCAGAGATTGATCGTCCCGAGACCATCGAGGAGACCGGTGAGCTCATTACTGCGGCCGGCGGTGAGGGCATCGCACTTCGTATCGACCACCTTGAACTCGATCAAGTTCGAGGGCTCGTGCAGCGGATCGACTCCGACCACGGGAGGCTCGACGTGTTGGTGAATGACATCTTCGGCGGCGATAGGTACGCGCAGTTTGGTCGCACCCTGTGGGAGCATGACCTGCCTGGCGGTCTCCGGATGCTGCGGATGGGCATCGACACTCATGCGATCACCAGCCATTACGCTCTGCGGCTGCTCATCCAGAGGCCGGGTGGGCTCGTCATCGAGATGACGGACGGCACCGCTGAGTACAACGTCGGTTACCGTCATCAGGTGGGCTTTTACTACGACCTGGTCAAAGTGGCGGTCCAGCGTATGACTGCTGCTCAGGCCCACGAGCTGGCGCCGCACGGAGGGACGGCAGTCGCCGTCACCCCCGGCTGGATGCGCTCAGAGGCGATGCTCGAGATCTTCGGCGTCACCGAGGAGAACTGGCGCGACGCGACCAAGGTGGAGCCGCACTTCTGTATCTCTGAGTCCCCGACCTACGTTGCGCGGGCTGTTGCGGCGCTGGCCGCTGACCCCGACGTGGGCCGTTGGTCCGGCCATGTGGTGTCCAGCGGGCAGCTGGCGCGGATCTACGACTTTACCGACACCGATGGCACCCAACCGGACTGTTGGCGCTACGTCGTCGAGGTGCAGGACAAGGATCTGCCGGCGAACGACTCGCCATACCGTGAGAAGCGCTCCACCCACCGCCTCCCGCTCCAGGATCGCCCCCGTTGGGGATGACCTTGTGGGACGACGGCGGATGACTCGTTCCCAATCCCCCTAGACCCTCCAGTGCCTCGAACGCGCGATGTTCCGGGTCGGTCTTCGACAGGTTAAGCCAGCAGGCCGGCCGGAACGTACTCGGACCAGCGCACCGGCTCCGGGGTGCCGGCTGGTCCTCGACCAGGCAGTCGATGACCGGCGCGACGACCGGTGGTGGCGGTCACCCGGGCAACCCCGGTGTTACGGGCGCCTGCCATAGCTGGGGTTTCAGCACAGTTCGTGGCGGGCGGGCCCGGGGCGCTCGAAGAGGACATGCACAACCTGGTCCGGTTCTCTTGCCTAGTCTGAACTTACTTGATCTTTGTGGGCGTGCGTGGCTGTGAGCTGCGGGTTTGATGTCGGCTGGGTCGGTGTTCGTGGCTACGTGCCGGCGAGGGTCAGGGGGATGGGAGCACCGATCAACTCG
>JBATXM010000036.1:0-6515 GCA_049673305.1 Pseudonocardiaceae bacterium
CTCAACGTCTCCACTCAGGACTCGGATACAAAACCCCACGCGAGGTCCACGACGAGTTCCTGAACCGGCAGCACACAGCGTGAAATAGCCACCAAGAGAGCTGTCCGGAAATCGCGGGGCCCATCACCAGCGAGGGTGCCCAGCGGCTTGAGATGGTGGAGGTTCCTGAGGTCATACAACCGCGCGGTGTCATCAAGGCTGGCGGTGGCCAGGGTGTTCCCGTCGGGGCTGAACGTCACCGACAAGACCCAGTTGGCGTGGGCGGTGAGGGTGCTCAGCGGCGTGGGGTGGTGGGGATCGCTGATATCCCACAACCGCGCGGTGCGGTCGGCGCTGGCGGTGGCTAGGGTGTGCCCGTCAGGGCTAAAGGCCACCGAGCGGACGTAGTGGGTGTGGGCGGTAAGGGTGCTCAGTGGTGTGGCGTGGTGGGGGTCGTGGATGTCCCACAGCCGCGCGGTCTTGTCGTCGCTGGCGGTGGCGAGGATGTGCCCGTTGGGGCTGAAGGCCACCGAATTGACGTCGTTGGTGTGGGCGGTGAGGGTGCTCAGTGGGGTGGGGTGGTGGGGGTCGTGCACATCCCACAACCGTGCGGTGTGGTCGTCGCTGGCGGTGGCCAGGGTGTTCCTGTCGGGGCTGAAGGCCACCGAGTTGACCCAGCCGGTGTGGTCCGTCAGTCGGGTGGCGTAGTGGGTGGCGGAAATGCTGAGCAGACCGTTGCGGGCTTCTGGGGTGGGGGAAAGCTGGTAGGCGGCCAGGGCGAGTTGAGCAGCCAGGGCTGGGTTGGCGTCATGCAGCTCCAGGGCCTGTCCGGCGACCTGCCGGGACACCGCGACATCCCGTTGGCGCTCTGCGGCTCGTTGTTGGATCGCGGCGAAGCCAGCGGCGACCAGGGCGAGGGCGAGGAGCGTCGACAACACGGTGAGGGCGCGGGCTCGCCGGAGACGATCCCGGCGGATGCTGGTGCGCAGGAAGTCCCGCGCTCTGGGGCTGAGATCCACATGGTCGGAGGCCAGGTCGCGGGCTTGGGGGCGGGCGCCGGTGTCGGCCAGAGCGGCGGCGAGTTGGCCGCGTTCCCACAACCGGGCGACAGGGCGACCCTCAGCACCCCATTCGGTGGCGGCTTGCTCGATCGCCCGGCTGGCCCGCAGCGCGGAGGCGTTCTCTGCGATCGCCTGGGCCAGCGGGGGCCAGGCGGACAGGAACGCCTCGTGGGCCACCCCCATCACGACGCTGCCGTTATCGCGGTCCGTGGTCACCAGCCGCGCCGGGTGACGAAGGCGTCCAGCTCTTGGGTCACCAGCTCCGGCAGCTCATCGCGGGAGACTCGCCAGCGGGTGGGGTGGCCGTGCTCATCGACGGTGACCAACCGCAACAGCCCAGCGATGACCTCCCCGCGACCCTGGCCACTGGCCGTGCTCGCGTCGGCCAGCGCTAGCTCGGCCTGGTGAGTCAGGGCACCTTGCACGCCTTCGAGCTGCTCGTAACGCGCAGCCGAGAGCTGGCCACCTCGGCCGACTCCGTCAGCGAGTCGGGCCAGGGTGAAGGCCAGCAGGGGCAGCGCTTCGCCGCTGTCGGTGTCGGCGACCACTCGAGCCACCAGGTCGTCGTCCACCCCGATCCCAGCCAGCCGGGGCCGGGCCTTGGATCACCTCAGGCAGCGTCGAGCGGCGCAGGGGCCGGAGCAGGTAGGTGTCCGTCGGCACCACCGCCAGCTCAGCGTCGACCAGGAGCTGGTCGACAAACTCCGGCCGCAACGTGGCCACCACCTGCACCGGACCCGACAAGGCCGGGCGCAGCAGCTCAGCGAACCGGGCCCGCTCACCGGAGCTGGTCTGAGTGAGCAACTCCTCGAACTGATCCACCACCACCAGCAACCGCCGCGCCCGAGCGGCCAGTAGCAGCTCATCGGCCAGTCGCACCAGGCCATGCTCGGCGAGCTGGTGATGAACGTGGTCGATCGTCCAGTCCAGGCCGCTGTCCCGGGCGGCGGCAGCCAACTCCCGGGCCAACGCCGCGACGGGATCAGTGCCCGGCAGGATCGGGGGCAGCATCCACCAACCCGGTTCCTGGGCCATCACGTGCAGCAGCCCGGCCCGGACCAGCGACGATTTGCCACACCCGGAGGGGCCGACCACGAGCAGCACCGCCGCTTTGGCCTGCTCAGCGGGAGATCGCAGCAACTCAGCAAGCTCCGCGGTCTCGCCGACCCGACCGAAGAACACCTGATGTTGATCAACGCCGAAGGGGAGCAACCCGGGGAACGGTGAACGGTCGTCCGGCCAGCCGAAACCCCCGGCGGCATCGACCCGGCGCAACGCCTCGTCCAGCGCGGCCGGGACACTCCCCGGGTTCCGGATCAGGTCGATGTGTTGGACGTCGTTCAGCAGCGGGTGAACGACATTCAACTCGGCCAGTACCGGAATCAGACGGCTACCTCGGGACTGAGCAGTCGCGATCTCCGCCGTGCACCAGGTGGACGCCAGGTAGGCAGAGGTCAGGACGCAGACCACCGCGTCGGCCCACCGCAATCGCTCGTGCAGCCGCAGTCGCCAATGCTCCCCGCCAGCGATCCCATCGCGCGGGTGCTCAGCCAGGAACACCTGGTGGCCCGCAGCCACCAACCACCGGCGCAGCCGGCCGGCCACTTTCCGGTCCTCGCTGGCGTAGCTGACAAACACCCTGGCCACCAGAGCACCCTAGTCACCAGCGGGACGGCTCAGGCTGTGGCGCTGCGGACGGTGTGAGCGAGCACGTCGAGCCCTTCGGTGAGCAGCTCCGGCGGGATGATCAGGGGCGGCAGCAGCCGGATGACGTTGGCGTCGGTGCCGCAGGTGAGCACTACGACCCCGGCGCGGTGGCACGCGTGGGCGACCTGGGCGGTCAGCGCCGGGTCGGGCGCCCCGGTAGCGGGGTCGATGAACTCCAGGGCCAGCATGGCGCCGCGGCCCCTGACCTGGCCCACGGCCGGGCACTGCGCGGCGAGCGCGGTCAGCATCGGTAGGGCGCTCGCTTCGATGCGGCGCGCCGCGCCGGCCAGATCGTGCTCACGCATGGTCGCGATGCTGGCCAGCGCGGCAGCGCAGGCCACCGGGTTACCGCCGTAGGTGCCGCCCAACCCGCCGGGGTGCACGGCGTTCATCAGGTGCGCCCGGCCGGTGACCCCGGCCAGCGGCAGGCCACCGGCGATGCCCTTTGCGGTGACGACAAGGTCCGGGACCACCCCCTCGTGGTCGCAGGCGAACCAGTCACCGGTGCGGCAAAATCCGGTTTGGATCTCGTCGGCGACGAACAGCGCGCCGCGCTCAGTGCACCACTGGGCGATCGCGGGCAGGAAGCCGGGAGCGGGAACGATGAACCCGCCTTCACCCTGGATCGGCTCGATCACCACACAGGCGACCTGGTCCGCACCGACCTGCTGGTCAATCACCGACAAAGCCCGGGCGGCTGCTTGTGCTCCGCTCATTCCGGCAGGGTCGCGCAACGGATAGGAGAGCGGGACCCGGTAAATCTCCGGCGCGAATGGCCCAAAGCGGTGTTTGTAGGGCATCTCCTTGGCGGTCAACGCCATGGCGAGGTTCGTCCGGCCGTGGTAGGCGTGGTCAAAGACGACCACCGCCGCCCGGCCGGTGGCGTGCCGGGCCACTTTGACGGCGTTCTCGACGGCTTCAGATCCGGAGTTGAACAACGCCGAGCGCTTCTCGTGCACACCGGGGGTGACCCTGGCCAGTTCCTCGCAGACCGCGAGGTACGGCTCATAGGGGGTGATCATGAAACAGGTGTGGGTGAACTGCTGCACCTGCTCCTGCACCGCCGCGACCACCGCGGGTGCGGCGTTGCCCACACTGGTCACCGCGATGCCCGAGCCCAGATCGATCAGCGAGTTGCCATCGACGTCGAGGAGCACCCCACCGCCGGCCGCCGCGATGAACACCGGCAGCGCGACGTTCACCCCAGCCGAAACCGCCGCGTCGCGTCGGGCTGAGAGTTCCCGGGATCGGGGGCCGGGCAGCTCGGTCACCAGGCGACGCTGCTGCACGAGCGGGTGCGTTGTGGTCATCGTGAGCTCTGGGAGGTGGCGTGCTGGCCCAGGTCGTCGAGGGTGAGCTGGTGGACGGGCGGCTGCTCGACAGCGATCGTGCTGTGCACCTGGAGGTGGCGATCAACGTGCAACAATTCTCCGGGGTGCAACGAGCGCCATCCGGGGTCCTCGTCCATGCGTTCGCTGGCCACCACAACCGCCGGGGCGTCGGCCAGCCTACCGGAGCGGACGCGGACCCGGCCGGCGGCGCTGGCCTGGTCGAGGTGCCGATTCCCGTGCTGGCCGCCGGCGGCGCGGGGCAGCACGAGCAGGTCGTTGGTGTCGGGATAGCGCAGCGCGAACAGCTCGGTGGGCGTGGTCAGCACGAGGTTGATCGCGTAGATCGCCACGTTGGCCGCGACCCACCGGGCGGCGCTGGCGATGCCGGCGCCGATGTCGCCGCCGTTGGCGTCGATGTGGCGGGTGATCAGCGCGAAGAACCGTTCGGAATCGGTGTCGCCCCGTACCAGGGACAGGTCCTCGCCCAGCTCGGCCTCCAGCCGGGGCAAGTCCCCGATGACGCCGTTGTGGGCGAACAGCCGGCCGCGCTGCTGGAAAGGATGGGTGTTGAGTGCGCTGAGCCCGCCGGTGGTGGCGTAGCGGATGTGGGCGATGAACGTGGTGGAGCGGCGTTCCTTGGCCTCCTGGGCGAACTCGAGGTCCTGGTAGGCAGCGATCGGCTGCTTGTCCACCCGGGGCGTGCCGTCAGCATCGAAGGTACCCAGCCCCGTCCCGTCGGGTTCCCGGCGGCTCTGCGCCGCGAGGCTGTCCGGCGCCTCCAAAAGCCAGAACGTCGCCTGGATCGGTTCGGAGCCCCCGGACAGGCCAAACAATCGGCACATCGTCGCCACCCTCCCTAAGACCCCGAACGGGGTATTCGTGCGCGCCACGCGGGGCCACCGGCCAGCGAGCGGGCCTTGCGGGCTTTAGCGTGACGGGCATGCCCTTGTCGCATCCGGCTTACCAGCCTTACCAGCACAGTCAAGGCCACCACGAGGTGGAGATCAACCCGGTGTTCACCCGCGAGCCGGTACGGATTCCGCGCAACCAGTTGCCGCCGACCCAGATTGATCCAGACACCGCCTACCAGGTGGTCCACGACGAGCTGATGCTCGACGGCAATGCCCGGCTGAACCTGGCGACATTCGTCACCACCTGGATGGAGCCGCAAGCCACCCAGTTGATGACGGAGTGCTTCGACAAGAACATGATCGACAAGGATGAGTACCCCCGGACTGCGGACCTGGAGCTGCGGTGCGTACGGATGCTCGCCCAGCTGTGGCACGCCCCGCCCGCAACGGATGCCACCGGCTGCTCGACCACCGGCTCCAGCGAGGCCTGCATGCTGGCCGGCCTCGCGCTCAAACGCCGCTGGCAACACGCCCGCAAGGCCGCCGGCAAACCCTTCGACCGACCGAACATCGTCATGGGCGTCAACGTGCAGGTCTGTTGGGACAAGTTCGCCAACTACTGGGACGTCGAAGCGCGCCTGATCCCGATGGAGGGCGATCGCTTCCAGCTGTCCGCCGCCGAGGCGGTGGCGCGCTGTGATGAGAACACCATCGGCGTCGTCGCGATCCTGGGCTCGACCTTCGACGGCAGCTACGAGCCGATCGCCGAGATCTGTGCCGCCCTGGACGAGTTGCAGGCGAGCACCGGGCTGGACATCTCAGTGCACGTCGACGGCGCGTCCGGCGCGATGATCGCCCCGTTCTGCGACCCTGAGCTGGTGTGGGACTTCCGACTGCCCCGCGTCGCGTCGATCAGCACCTCCGGCCACAAGTACGGTCTGGTCTACCCCGGCGTCGGGTGGGTGGTGTGGCGGGACGCCGCCGCGCTTCCCGAGGACCTGGTGTTTCGGGTCAACTACCTGGGCGGGAACATGCCCACCTTCGCGTTGAACTTCTCCCGCCCCGGCGCGCAGGTCATCGCGCAGTACTACAACTTCCTCCGGCTGGGCTTCGAGGGCTACCAGCGCGTCCAGCGCACCTGCCGGGACGTGGCCACCGCACTGGCCGACAAGATCGCCGAGCTGGGGCCATTCCGGCTGCTCACCCGAGGTGATGAGCTCCCTGTCTTCGCCTTTACCCTGAATGAGAACGCCAGTGGCTACTCGGTCTTCGATGTCTCCGCCGCGCTGCGCGAGCACGGCTGGCTGGTTCCCGCCTACACCTTCCCCGAAAACCGCACCGACCTGGCGGTGCTGCGCATCGTGGTCCGCAACGGATTCACCCACGACCTCGCCGACCTGCTACTGACCGATCTGCGCAGTGAGCTGCCCCGGCTGGGCCGCCAATCCAACCCCCAACGAGGCACCGAATCCAGCTCCTTCTCCCACGGCGCCAGCCCGTCCAAACACCACCGCCCCGCCCCCCCACATTAACAACGGCGCCGCTGTGGTGCGCTTGTGATCAACCTCATGCGCGCCGAGTTCGAC
>JBATXM010000037.1:0-29294 GCA_049673305.1 Pseudonocardiaceae bacterium
GAGGCAACGATCGAGGAACCCCCGGTGAGCGCCAACACCACGGTGAGCAGCTCCGACGACGAGGCACGCCCAGGAAGCGGACAGACCGCCGGGGTGCCCCCGGTGATCGGCCACGCATGGGCGTCCACGGCGACTGACCCGACCGAGACTGAACCGTGCCCCGGGTCGTCGTCACAGCAGCCGTACTTGGATCGCCTCACCGCGGCCATCGAACGGCTCACCGCCGCGCGTTCCCTCTCGCGCCAGCTCCACACGCTGGCCGAGGAAGCACACACGCTCACCAACGAGCAGCTGGTCGACCAGCTGCTCGCGTTGGCCGACCGGGCGTGGGCACTGCCGTTGACACGCCCACCGTCTTCGTCCGCTTCCCCCTGAATCACGTCGTCTGGTTCGACGCCATGGCCACGGTCGACACACCCTGTGGTATTGCCGGATCTGCGGACGGGAAGGTACCGCGAGAACAACACCACAAGCGACCAGCGACGCCATCGCGAACCTGCGTGGTGACCACGACGGCGTGCCGGAGCACCCAGCACCGGGGTAGGACACACCCTCCCCGATGAGACCCGGCCGGCCGCCGGTTGAGCCTTGCCCCCGTACCTTGAGCTCCCGGCGGCCGGTCGGTTCCAGAATCTGCGGTGCGCGCTTCCAGTCGCGGTCATTCGTGCGCGGCGCTGCCCGGCGACCCGCCCGATCCCGAGCAGATCTGCCCGCAGCGTTACCGTTGCAAGCCGGCATTGGCGCCTGCACAGTGCTCGTGCGACGCGTGCATGGCCAGGTCGAGCTGCTGTTCCATGCCGATCCCAGAACGGGCGCGGTCATGACCCCGGCGCAGGCCGTCGAGATCGCCGAGGCGCTCACCGTGGCGGCTGAGAACCGCTGACCTTGCACCGGCGGCCCGGCTTCGGAACCGGGTGACGAACCGATGACGATCAAGGCTAGCGACCTCGTACTGGTTGCCTTCGGTGGCGGTGGCGCCTCGTACGGTCTTGCCCGCCCACCGCGATCGCGACCAGTTCGGGTGAATCACCCTCAGAACCGGGCGTGGCGGTTTCGCGGGTGGTGGCCTGCCTAGCCAGTCAGGCGCCGATCACCGCGTCCATCGCTGCGGCGTCAGTCCCGGTGATCACCCGCCAGATGGCGGCCTTCGACGGCGGCGCGGCGACTCGGCCGTAGAGCTGGGCCAGCAACTCGGCCGGAACATCAGCGGCCCAGCCGGCGATCGTGGTGAACGAGCCCATGCCCACCACGACCACCACCGCGCACAACGTGAGCACCACCGCGACCGGGTACCCGGCCTGATCATGACGACCGTCAGAGACCTCAGCGAACCGTACCAGCGTTCAGGACACACCACCCCGACGGCGGGAAGTCCTCAGCGGCGGACGAACGCGACCTCGCCGCGCCCAGCGCGGCGAAACCCGACTCCGCGATGGCAGGATAAAGCGGCAACGGAACTTCGGTAGCGAGAAGTCTGTGAGAGGACTCCCCCTGCTACCGGAGTTCCGTTGCCCATCCCAACGTGACACGCCGAAGATCACCAAGCTGGTATGTCAGCGTGCAACCCCCCGCGCCGACCGCCCCACGACAGGACCGTCGCCTACATTATCGATCTTGAAACGACCGTGCCTCGCCACCAGGCCACGGTCCAATCAGGAATGATCGGCGAACGTAGCCCGCTCAGGGTGTCGAGTACTCGATTAGCGCGGTGAGTGAACCACCGGAAGGTAGACTCACGTTAGTCTTGACAGAACCAAATAAATCACCATTTTGAACCTGCGCTACGACTGTTCTCCCAATCGGTATGTCCACGTCCTGGTCGATCCTGAATCCTCCAGTGGTCGCAGAAAAAATCCGGACGTGAACGCTGATCGGATTGGGTCCTAGGCCGAAGTCGTCGTAGGCCAGCGAAAAGAAACCATCGATGAATTTGATAAGGCCGGAGTTTTGGGTAGGCGGAAACGGAATAACGCGCTGACCAATCCTATTGGGCCCACTCCCTGCGGGTGGGTCGACGAAGAGCGCTAGGGTTCCGGAAGCCATTGTTTCCTCCTCTAATAATTGACTGATCGCTCCCGGGACGCCGCCGACTCCCTTCGAAGGCCCGGAATAGATCTGAACATGAACATGAGGCACGACACGACCCTAGAGATACCGGGGCCCCCAGGTATCGCCCAATCGGCCGTGTCCTTCACGGATCTGCCTGACGTCCGAGGATGCAGCGGTCAGTGGGCTCGGCGTGTCAACTTAATCACGAGCGACTGTTTGTGATCGGTCGCATGCCTTCATGATCGTTCGGCTAGCGATCTCCGCAAACCCTCCGCGCGCGAGGGGAAGATCGGTACTGTGCCCGTTCTGTGCCCTTTTGGACCGTTTCCCCGGCGGTGGTATGGCTGAGGGGTGACCGAAGCAGTGGGTGTCGGAGTTGGAGGGCCAGAGGCCACCGTTCGAGCCGGGCAACACGGCAGCTCTGAGGCACGGCGCGCGGTCGCCTCGGAGGGTTGGCCCCCCGATTTCGGGGCTGACCTCGCGAGCGGCCAGAACGAGGCGCAGGCCGCCGGTAGCCGGGCCAAACCAGACGCGCGCACCACAGCCCGGGTAGTTCGGGGTCCTCGCGTCCTCCAGCGCGCGGTCTCCCCTCTAAATTACGGGCGAGTAACAACCTGGTGGGGGATTACGACATACTCAGTGACGGTCCAAGTTGGACCAAAGAGGAAATCTTGTGGGATTCCTGTCTCGCTTGTTCGTGCCTCGTGGAAGCCGAAGGGCCATGCACCCCGTCCGCGGCATCAAACGCGCGGTGACGCCGAAGGCCATCAAGAAGGCCAGACGGGCGGTGCACCCGCTCGATAACGCGGCGTACGCGGTGACTCGGTCGTTGAACACGAAGCCGAGGCCAAGGCGGAAGACGCCCGCCTACAACCACGGCTTCTGCCCGACCAACCACCGAACTCCCGCTGCCGCGGCCAAGTGCCGGAACCGTTAGCCGGGGGCACCCTGGCTCCGGACCCGTGTCCCCACCTCGGTGCACCGGTGCAAGAGTTCTGCTGCGGTGAGCCTCCTCTTTGGCGTCGCGCCCCTCCTCGGCCTCGCTGCGGCGCCGCAGACGCAGCAGCGCCGTCAACTATCTCCTCCAGGTCGGCCTCGGCGCAGAGGAAGCCCGGAACACCCCACCGAAAGGCCCGACCAATGACGACCCCGATCGCCCCGCCGCCCCTCGCCAGTCAACCGCTTTACACCCCATCCACCCCGGCCGCACCAGGCCCGCGCAACGGCTTCGGTATCACTGCGCTCGTGCTCGCCCTGGTCGGCCTAGTGTTCGGCCTGGTTCCCTTCACCGGGTTCCTCGCGCTGATCCTCGGCATGCTGGCCGTGCTGTTCGGCCTGCTGGGCTGGTCACGTACCCGCCACGGGGTTGCCACCAACCGCAAGATGACCGTCATCGGCACGGTGCTGGGCATCGGCGCCGCAGCGCTCGGGATCTGGGGCATCGTCATCGTGTTCGGCGCCGTCGACAAGCTCGGCAGCGACCTTCAGAACATCGGCCACGACCCCGCCGCCATGAGTGACGTGTCCGTGTCAGGCTGCTCGGTTGACCGCGACTCCGTTACCGCCAACACTCACGGCATAGTGACGATAACGAACCACACCGACAAAACGCAGTCCTACATGGCCACCATGAGTGTCAACGACGCCAGTGGCACCCGGGTCGGCGAGATCAACGTGACCAGCAACTCGCTCGGCGCCGGGCAGTCAACGGTCTTGTCAGGCATCAACACGACCGGCATCGCGTCGAGCAGCGCCAAAGCCGGGTCCGCTATGTGCACCGTGGCGAACGTGAACCGCTTCCCGAGCTGAGATCATCCGACCAAAACGCCCCGCTCACTGCCCGATGGGGGTGAACGGGGCGTTCAGCGGTGGCGAGGCAACGGCCGCAGTGGGGTATCCACGCCAGGGCAGCTCGTAGGCCGGGGCCACATCGCCGCGCGCGGCCAATGGCACCCCGTCGACGTGGGCCAGCTCCTGCGGCCGGAACGCTAGAAACTGCGCCCCGGCCGGCACCTGAACCCGCACCGTCACCGGCGCTGCATTGACCATGGCCCGGCCGATCCGCTCGCCCAGCGCCACCGACCCGATCCACGCCCCTACCCGGCCCAGCAGCTCCACCTGGTGATCGGCCAGCGGCGCTCCCGAGGACTCATCAACCAGCAGCCACCTCCATCGATGAGGTCCGGTCACCTTCACTGCCCGCAATACCAACCCCACCGAAACTCCTCATCCGCCGTGGACACCGCGCGCCCGCAGTATCCTCTTCTCCGCCTCGGCGCAGGTACACGCGCTCGGTGCGGCTCTCGACGCTTGGGAAGCCGAGGAAGGGCCGTTTGGTGACGAGGAACTCGACGCTGCGGCCGCCGCTCTGGGTGTCGCCCGTGGATCGCGGGGACACGCCGCGTGAGTCTGGTGCTCGATGCGGGCGCTTTGCTGGCGATCGACCGCCGGGAGCCAGACCTCCTGAAGTAGTTTTTTGATCAAGCTCTGGCCTGGGCCTGGGGCACCCGTGAGGCGTTCGCAGGGAAATCTTGTGGACATCATAGGCCCGCGAAGGACCGGGTGGTGTCCGTGAGGCGTGTGGTGCAGGAGATCTGGGACCGGCGGGTGGGTGCGCTGCTGCGGACCGCGCAGCAGGAGCGCATCGCGGTCCGCACCAGCCCCGCCGCGGTGGCGCAGGTGTGGCGCCACGGTGCACGTCAGGCTCAGCTGGCGCAAACCCTCGCTGGCGTGGCGGCTCTACCGCTGGATCTGGCCACGGGGAAACGCCTGGGCCTGTTGCTCGGCGTCACCGATAGCTGCGACGTCGTCGACGCACACATCGCGTCGTTGGCTCAGCCGGTCGATCAGGTGCTAACCAGCGATCCCCACGACCTGCGACATCTCCTCGACGCACTCTCGGTGGACGTGTCCGTCGTCTGCGTGCAGCCGCCGCATACATAGCCTCATATGGATGAATGGTGCCGTGACGACAGAGGCAGCGATGGCGGCGATGCTGGCGGTGGCGCTGGAGGAGGCGCGGCTGGGCTTGGCCGAGGGTGGCATCCCGATCGGGGCGGCGCTTTTCGGCCCGGACGGCGAGCTGCTGGGGCGCGGCCACAACCGCCGGGTACAGGACGGCGACCCTTCGATGCACGCCGAGACGGCGGCCTTCCGCGCGGCCGGTCGGCTGCGCGGCTACCACCGTACGACCATGGTTACCACGCTTTCGCCGTGCTGGTACTGCTCGGGGCTGGTGCGCCAGTTCGGCATTGGGCACGTAGGGGTCGGCGAGTCGGTAACCTTCCACGGCGGCCATGGCTGGCTGGCCGAGCACGGGGTGGCGGTGACCGTGCTACAGGACGCCGCGTGCATCGCGCTGATGCGCGACTTCATTGCCTCCCGTCCCGAGCTGTGGCACGAGGACATCGGCGAGTAAGAGACCAGGGAAAGTGGTGTCAGTAGTGGGCGCTGATTCGCCGGTTCGGGCCATCGATGGTGAGGTTGCCGCCGTAGGGCAGGACCCATTGGGGATCGGTGTGGCCGATGTCGACATCGAACACGATCATCGTGTCGGGGCTGTAGCGCGCGAAGACGGACAGGATGGCGTCACGCTGGTCGGCGCGGTAACGCTGCCGTACTTCGGTAGGGTGATATCGCTGGAGATTGGTGGCTTTGGCCAAACCAACGATGACTGCGGGGAATTGGGCCAGGAGCCCTCGCTCTCCGGCGTTGCGCAGCATGCGGAACACTTCTTGAGCGGTGGGCAGCTCCTCGGAGGTTTCCAGCAGGAGCACGCAGCCGGCGTAGTCCTCAACCGGACGCATCCAGCGGTGGACTGCGAGGTTGCTGTGCAGGATTTCCAGGTTGCCACCCCAACTCGGGTCAGCAACGCGGCGCGCAGCGAGCTGGCCGAGATGGGGTGCAGCCCGCCGGCGCGGCCGAGGTGCACCATTGTGGAGCCGCCGTAGTAGCCGACGATGCCCGGGTTCCACAGCCAGTTCAGCAGATTGGTGTTGTCGCTGTAGCCGACGAACGGCTTGGGATCGGTCAGGACGACGTCAGGGTCGAGGAGGGGCAGCACGGTGAGCTGGTCATCGCCTCCGATCGAGGCCAGCACCGCGCGGATGGCGGGGTCGGCGAACGCGCTCATAAGGACGGTGAGACCACCGCCACCCGATTACCAGGGACCAGGCTCGCCAGAGCAGTCAGTGGAGGGCGCATCCGCTTATCCCACCCCAGGTGCACCATCTACCACGACTGAGTTTCTTCAGAAGGTGATGTGTCAGGTCTGCCGTGAACCCGTAGCTGGGGTACCAGGACTCGAACCTAGACTAACTGAACCAGAATCAGTCGTGCTGCCAATTACACCATACCCCACCAGGTGCCCGTTTCCGGGCCCTCGTGCGGGTAAATCTATCATAAAATGGGCGTTGTCATCGGGATGTGCCGTGTTCATTGTTTATTTTCCCGGGCACATGTATCGCCGGTCAGGGTGCGGTTCCTTCGCCAAGAGGCGAACGGAGACCGCGGTGGGACACGTTGGCAAACGCACATCATGGAGTGGCTCTCGCAAACTATGGCTGCACGTGCATATGGCGTGCCACCGGCATGTGCAGATATTGGTTCATTATCTGAACCCGAGATTGTTCCACAATATGAGACAGGTTAGCGTCCCGTAGGGTCTCGGTAACGATGCCGTCCCGCTGAATACATACCGATTTTACCGAGAAAAGCTCACAGTGGAAATAAACCCACTGTAAGGGTTGACCCCCTGCGTCGGGTGCGTTAAGAATTGTTACAGGCGCACCGCGGGCAGAGCTGATCTCCACACTTTCGGGTCAGAGTCGCGGGTAGATCACGAATGTTCGCGACGCGTCCGTATCACTGTCCAGTGGTCAACTAACTGATACATTCAGAGGAGTCGATTGTGACGTCACAGACCGGACGGCAGCAGTCCGCCACCGAACGAGATGAGGGAGGAAACCAGAACCAGCGTTACCAGGACGAGCGCGCTCTGGCTGACCTGACGCTCAGCGAGCTGCGGCACGACGTCCAGCGAGTGGAAGAGCAGATCCGCGCGGCTCAGCAGGATGCCAACAACGCACGACAGGGCGCCCAGTAGGCCAAAATCGCCGCCCAGCAGGCTTAGGTCCAGGCCCGGCAGGCCCAGAACCAGGCTCAGCAGGCCCAGAACCAGGCTCAGCAGGCCCAGGGCCAGGCTCAGCAGGCCCAGAACCAGCTGCAGCAGGCCCAAGGCCAGGCCCAGCAGGCCCAGAACGAGGCCCAGCAGGCCAACCAGCGCGCGCAGCAGGCTCAAGGCCAGGTGCAGCAGGCCCAGAGCCAGGTGCAACAGGCGCAGAACGAGGCCCAGCAGGCCAACCAGCGCGCGCAGAACGCGCAGGAACGGGCTGACCAGGCCAACCAGCAAGCCCAGCAGGCCGAGGACCAGGCCCAGCAGGCGCACAACCACGCCCAGCAGGCACAGACTGACGTGGGACAGATCCGCGCGAACGCCCGACAGCTCCAGCGGGCGTGACACGTACTGGTTAACACCGGTACCAGAACACCGATAAAGACCCCTGAGGGGCCACTCGCACGGGTGGCCCCTCAGGGCCGCGCACAGACCGCCACCGCTTTGTCCACCGTCCTGCGGGAAGGGCTTAGCCCTCGCCTGAACGCTAGCAAGCGGACACCACTGCGCCGTGCGCTGGAACGCACCCGCTAGCGTGAGCCGGTGGCTGATGGGGTGTACCGCTGCGTGGCTCACGCCGCAGTGAGCCTGTTTCGGGCGTTGGACCTGCGGATCGACGTCGTTGGTGCGGAACATATCCCGCCCACTGGTGGCGGTGTGGTGGCGGTGAACCACACCGGGTACCTCGATTTCGCTCTCGCTGCTCTCCCGTTCTGGCGGGAGCGTGGACGGCTGGTGCGCTTCATGGCCAAGCAGGAGGTATACACCAATGAGGTGGTCGCTTCGCTGATGCGCGCGATGGGTCACATCCCGGTCGACCGCGCGGCGGGGGCGGCCTCTTTCCGAGCAGCGGTCGAGGCGCTGCGGGCGGGAGAGTTGGTGGGGATCTTCCCCGAGGGGTCGATCAGTCGCAGCTTCTGCCTGAAGGAATTCAAGTCTGGGGCCACCCGGATGGCGCGCGCCGCGGGTGTCCCGCTGATTCCCGTGACGCTGTGGGGCAGCCAGCGGGTGTGGACCAAGGGCCGCAAGCCCACCATCCGCGCCGCGCGGCACATCCCGATCAGCATCACCATCGGGGCCCCGCTGCGGACCGAGCGCGGGCCAGCGGGCGATGCCGCGCTGGCCGAGGTGATGACCGCGCTGCTCGACGCGACTCGCGCGCGCTATCCGGACAGGCCCGGCGCGGACCCCTGGTGGGTGCCCGCGCACCTCGGGGGCACCGCTCCGACGCTGAAACAGGCCGCTGAGCTGGACCGATCGGCTGCGCTGGACCGTTCCTAAGTCGCTGCGCTTGACCGTTTCTAAGTCGCTGCGCTTGACCGGTCCTGAGCCGCCGCGCGCCGCTCCGCGAACCGGCTGGCTTGCCCGTCGAGCCGGGTGAGGAACTCCGCCAGCTCCCCGCGGGCCTGCTCGCCCTCGGCGTCCAAGTCCTCCACGTCGAACACGCCCCATTGGCGCAGCAGTGGCCAGATCACCTCGTCGTGGTGAATGCGCAAGTCGTAGATGCCCGCTCGCGCGATCTGCGCGGCCTTGCGGGCGAAGCCGGGGATGACGATGCCCGGCATCGCGAAATTGCGGATCTCATCGGTGATCGCGCGCAGGGTGGGGCCGGGGGAGTGGTCGAGGGCAGCTTTGACGAGGTTGCGGTAGAACACCATGTGCAGGTTCTCGTCGGTGGAGATGCGGGTGAGCAGCCGCTCAGCGATGGGGTCGCCGGCATGGCGGCCGGTGTTGCGATGCGAGATGCGGGTGGCGAGCTCTTGGAAGGAGACGTAGGCCAGGACGCGGAGCAGTGGCGCCTCCTGGGTGTGGTAACCGGTTTGCATGACCTGCATCCGGGCCCGCTCCAGATCCACCGGGTCGACCCCCCGGGTGACCAGGAGGTAGTCCCGGATGCAGTACGCGTGCCGGCCCTCCTCGGCGGTCCAGCGGTGCACCCAGGTACCCCAGGCGCCGTCGCGCCCGAACGCGCGCTCGATCTCCCGGTGGTAGCTGGGCAGGTTGTCCTCAGTGAGGAGGTTGACCTCCAGCGCGGTCCGGGCGATCGGTGACAGCCGCGACTGCTCGGGATCCCAGGGCTGACCGCCGAGGTCAGCGTAGTCGCGGCCCAGGCTCCACGGGACGTACTCATGGGGCATCCACTCCTTGGCGGCGGCCAGGTGCCGGTCGAGATTCTCGGTGACCATCGGCTCGAGGTCGTGCAGCAACCGGGCGGTGTCCGAGGTCGTCGTCATTGAGGTCCTCAGCAACAGATCGGGACGGGCATAGCAGCCATCACCGTATCTTGCCGCCATGAAGAAGCTCATCAACGATCCCGCCGACGTCGTCGCCGAGGCACTGCGCGGTATGGCCGCGGCCCACCCCGAGCTGCGCGTCGACCATCAGAACAAGGTTGTTTACCGGGGCGGTGGCCCGGTAGCGGGGAAAGTCGGGCTGCTCTCCGGGGGTGGCTCGGGTCACGAGCCCCTGCACGGTGGGTTCGTGGGCCTGGGGATGCTCGACGCGGCCTGCGCCGGTGAGGTGTTCACCTCGCCGGTACCCGAGCAGATTCTCCAGGCGACCAACGCCATCGACGCGGGAGCCGGGGTGCTGCACATCGTCAAGAATTACACCGGCGACGTGCTGAGCTTCGAGCTGGCCGGTGCGCTCGCGGCCGAATCGGGCCTGCAGCTCCGGTCAGTCGTCATTGCTGACGACGTGGCGGTGCGGGAGCGCGTGCACACCGCCGGGCGAAGGGGGGTCGGGCTCACGGTGCTGGTGGAGAAGATCGCTGGCGCTGCCGCCGAGCAGGGTCGTAGTCTGGCTGAGGTTGCCGATGTCGCCGAGAAGGTCAACGCCGGTGGCCGGAGCATGGGAGTCGCCTTGACGTCGTGCACGGTGCCGGCCGTCGGCCGGCCGACCTTCGAGCTGCCGGAAACCGACATCGAGATCGGTATCGGCATCCATGGCGAGCCGGGCCGCCACCGGCTACCGATCGCGCCCGCTCAGCGAGTGGCCGAGTACCTGCTCGACCCGATCCTCGCCGATCTCGACTTCACCGGTGGCGATGGCGTAATCGCCTTTGTCAATGGGCTGGGCGGCACTCCACTGATCGAGCTTTACCTGATGTACCACGAGGTGGCGCACATCCTCGAGCGGGCGGGAGTGCGGATCGCGCGGTCGCTGGTCGGGTCCTACATCACCTGCTTGGAGATGGCCGGATGCTCGGTCACCCTGCTTCGGGCGGACTATGATGTGCTGGAGCTGTGGGACGCGCCGGTACGCACTCCGGCCCTGCGATGGGGGCTCTAACATGAGTGATTCGGTCGATGTACAGTCCCTGACCCGGTGGATCCGTGAATTCCGTCGTTCCATCGCGGCGAACAAAGACCTGCTCACCCAGCTCGACTCCGCCATTGGCGACGCTGACCACGGCATCAACATGGATCGCGGGCTTGCGGCGGTCGTCGCGGCGCTGGACACGCAGCGAGCCGCGCAGATCGCGACGTTGCTCAGGACTGTTGTCGCGGAGCCTCTCCTGGGAGCGGTGGGCGGAGCAGGCGGAATGTTGTACGCCACTTTTTTTCTGCGCATGGCGACCGTGGTAGGGCAGGAACATTCTCTGGATGACCTGGCGTTCGCCAAGGCGTTGCGCGCTGGCTTGGAGGAGGTGGTCCAGCGCGGCCGGGCGGTACCGGGGGACAAAACGATGGTTGACGCGCTGGCGCCCGCCATCGAGGCGCTGGAGGATGCGCTGGCCAACGGCGCCGGGCTCGGCGCGGCCCTGCGCAGGGCAACCGCTGCCGCCGAAGCTGGGCGCGACGCGACGGGGCACATGCTCGCCCGCAAGGGCCGCGCGAGCTATCTTGGCCAGCGCAGCATCGGCCACCAGGATCCCGGCGCGACGTCGGCCGCGCTGCTCATCGCGGCGGCTGCCACGGCATTCGCTGGGGCCCCAGGATGAGCCCCGGATGAACCCGGTGGTCGGCATCGTCGTTGTCTGTCACAGTCGGGCGCTGGCGCGGGCGGCGGTCGCGCTGGCCCAGGAGATGGTGCACAGTCAACCGGTGCGGATCGTCACCGCCGCCGGCCTTGATGACACGACGTTCGGTACCGACGCCGGACAGATCGTCCGCGCCATCACCGCCGCTGACACTGGGGCGGGCGTTGTTGTCCTGATGGATCTCGGCAGCGCCGTGCTCGCTGCGGAGCTCGCGCTCGACCTGCTCGACGACGCCCGTGGCCGGGTGCTGCTGTGCCCCGCGCCGCTGGTCGAGGGTCTCATCGTCGCGGCGGTCGCTGCGGCGGGTGGCGCTACCCGGGAAGAAGTGGCGGCCGAGGCGGCGGGGGCACTGGCCGGCAAGACCGAGCTACTGGCCTGCGCCCCGGTAGCTGATGCCCCGGCGGCTGATCACCCCTCAGATGAGCGGGTATCGACCGCCGGTGAGCTCGCTGGTGTCTTCACCGTGGTGAATCCGCACGGGTTGCACGCCCGTCCCGCCGCTCGGCTCGTCCACGAGGTGCGGACCCTCCACGCGCAGGTCCAGGTGCGCAACCGCACCACCGGCTCGGCCTGGGTTCCCGCGTTGAGTCTGTCGAAGCTCACCACGCTTTGTGCGCTGCGCGGACACGACGTGGAGATTCGGGTCTCCGGAGACCAGGCGCGGGAGACCCTGGAGCGCCTGCTCACCCTCGCCGCTCGCGGCTTCGGCGAGACACCCGACGGCGAGTTTCTTGACGGCGAGTCCACCGACGGCGTGCGCACCCGGCGCGCACCACTGCCTGCGTCTCCCGGAATCGGGATCGGCCCCGCGCGGCGCGGGCAGCTCGCACACCTCGACGTTCCGGACTCCGGCACCAATGACCCGGCGCGGGAGTGGCGCCGTCTTCAGGAAGCCATCGCCGCTGTCCATGATGATGTGGCGCGGGTGCGAGCTCGCGCGGCCGGCGAGTGGGGGAACGCCGCCGCGGCCATCTTCGACGCCCACCTCCTGCTGCTTGACGACCCCGCGCTGCTCGACGAGGTCCGCTCCCTGGTGGAGAGCGGGCGGGCCGCCGCACCCGCCTGGTCCTCGGCGCTGGCCCGGACCGCCGAGGAGCTAGCCTCGATCGGCGACCCGTACCTGCATGCGCGCGCCGCCGATGTGCGGGCGGTCCGCGACCAGGTGCTTCGCGAACTGCTCGGCGTCGCTGGCCCGGCCGCCGCGCCGCCGCCGGGAGTCCTCGTCTGTGCCGACCTCACTCCGGCCGAGGCTGTCGAGCTTGATCCTGGCCGGGTCGCCGCCGCGCTGCTGGCCTTCGGCAGTCCCACCGCGCACAGCGCGATCCTGCTGCGGGCCAGGGGCATCCCGGCTATCGTCGCGGCGGGGCCAGCCGTGCTCGACATCGCTGAAGGCACCCCGGTCGCGGTGGACGGGACCTGCGGTGAGTACGTCATCGATCCGCCCGCCGAGGTCTTGGCGGCATTTCGCGCCCGCGCCGCCGAGCAGGTCCAGCGAGCCCGCCACGCTCACCTGTATGCGGGTGCCCCCGCCGTCACCAGTGACGGCGTCAGCGTTCTCGTCGGTGCCAACATCGGCGCCATTGAGGACGCGCAAGCCGCGGCTGACCTGGGAGCCGACCTGGCTGGCCTGGTCCGGACCGAGTTCCTCTTCCTCGATCGCGCGCGGGCCCCCGATGTCGGCGAGCAGGAAGCCGTGTATCGCGCGATCGCGGGGCACTTCGGTGGGCGGCGGATCACCTTGCGCACCCTCGACGCCGGGGGAGACAAGCCGCTGAGCTACCTGCCGATGCCCCCGGAGACCAACCCGTTCCTCGGTGTGCGCGGCATCCGGTTATCGCTGACCCGCCCGCGCCTGCTCGCCGATCAACTGCTCGCGATGGTGCGCGTCGCGCACGACGTCCCGGTGAGCGTGATGTTCCCCATGGTCAGCACCCTGGAGGAGTTCCGGCGCGCCCGAAGCCTGCTCGATGACGTGATCAGGAGGGATGGGCGCGGCCGGCCCGCCGGCCTGCGGGTCGGGATCATGGTCGAAGTGCCGGCGACGGCGCTCACCGCGTCCGCCTTCGCGGCGCACGTGGATTTCTTCAGCATCGGCACGAACGACCTCACCCAGTACGCGCTCGCCGCCGAACGCGGCAATGACGCCGTGGCTGAGCTCGGTGACCCGACTGATCCCGGTGTGCTGCGCCTGATCGACGCAGCCTGCCGAGGTGCCGCCGGACAGGTGCCCGTGGGGGTCTGCGGCGAGATGGCCGCCGACGAGCGGGCCGCCGCGTTGCTCGTCGGTCTCGGTGTCCGTGAGCTCAGCGTCGCACCGGCGGCGATACCGACGATCAAGCAGGCCGTGCGCGCCCTGAACAGCGCCGCCGCCGCCGACCTCGGCGCGCTGGCGCTCGCCGCCGAGAGCGCCAGCGCGGTCCGCCAGCTCCTCGCCCAGCCATCCCGGGCCTGATCGTCTATTGGCGCGGCTGGTTCAGACGTCCGCGCCGTCCCGGAGCCAGTCCGAAATGTAGCTCATCCTGGCGCCGACCAGGTCAGACTGCTCGGGTGAGATCACGATGTGCCTGCCCTGTGAGTCGGTGATCGTCACCTCTGGCATCCGGAGCATGATGGTGACCGGCCCCTTACCGCCGTGAGCCGGGATCTCCCAGGTCTTCTCGACCACGGTCTCGCTCATGATCCTGCGTTCGATGTCTACCCTGTAGAACTCCGTGCTGTCCATTTTGGAACCATCGAACGTTGCATGCGGTGCAAGCAATCGCCTGATCGAGTGATGGGATCATCGGCGTCAATGGTGCATAGTAGGCACTCCTACAACCACGAAGCGGAGGCGCCCAGCATGTCCGGTAACTCGCACACCTCGATCCGGTCCCGCCAGGTCGCCGCTGAGCTGCGCACTTTACGCGAGCAGGCGGACATGTCCGGCGCGGAAGTGGCCAAACTCATGGGCATGTCGCCCAGCAAGATCAGCCGGATTGAGACCGGCGTCACCGGCCTGCAGATCGAGGACGTCGCCGCGTTGCTGGGCCTGTACAAGGTGCCCGCGTCCACCCGCGACGAGCTGCTCGACCTGGTGCGCCGCTCCGAGGAGCGCGGCTGGTGGACCCGCCAACCCGGCCTGCCCCAACTCTGGCGCAGCCTGATCGACTTCGAAGCCAAGGCCACCCGCGTGCAGAACTACGAGGCATTGTTCGTACCTGGTCTGCTGCAGACCGCCGAGTACACCCGGGCGATCATCCGGGGCGTCGCTCCCACCGTCTCCGAGGCCGAGCTGGACAACCTGGTGGCTGCTCGGATGGCTCGCCAGACGGTGCTCACTCGGGCTAACGCCCCGCAGTTTTTCGCCGTGGTCGACGAAGGTGTTCTGCGTCGCCCGGTCGGCGAGCCGGGGGTGATGCGTCGGCAGCTGGCCCACCTGGTTGGTGCCGCGGAACGCCCGCACGTGACGCTGCGGGTGGTGCCGTTGTCGGCCGGGGCGCACGCCGGGCTGCGCGGACCGTTCATGATCCTCGAGTTCGCCGAGGAGCCAGCGTTGGTGTTCCTGGAGAACCACAGCACCGTGCTGTTCCTGGAAGAGGAGACCGATCTGGCCTCCTATCGGGTGGCGCTGGGGGCTATTCTGCAGGCAGCCCTTGCACCCGCTGCAACGACGGAGCTGATCACCCAGATCGCCGCCGAGCACGGGTGAACCGGAGAGCCGCAACGGCCCGTCAGAGCACCGAGAGGAGCGCGGGATGCCTGCGCCGGACCTGAGCACTCCCCAGTGGCGGAAGAGCAGCCGCAGCAGCGATCAGCCGAACTGCGTCGAGATCGCCATCACCGCTGGTGCCGTCGCGGTGCGCGACTCCAAGCACCCCATCGGCGGCTCCCTGCTCATCCCCCCGCTCACCTGGACCGCCTTCACCACCGCGCTGCGCGCCAACGAGTTCGGCTGACCAGAACAGTCCCGGAACTGAACACTTGTACTGATCGGATCCGGCTAGCGGCCAGCACGCGGCAGGACCTAATCAGCCCAACAGCGGTGGCCACCGAGTGAGGTCTCGCCAGGTAGAAGTCCGGTTGTATCCCCAACGGCGACCTGCCCGCGCGCTCCCGCGAGTCCAACTAAGCGGCATGCCAATCGGCTGTCATTGATCGGTACCCTTCGGGTAACCTTGCACCCTCTGCAATGGCGTAGCTAGTCGCCCAGACAGCCGCCGAGCGGAGCCTGGCTGCACAGAGACCCGAGAGGAGCGCCGGATGCCGGTGCACTGGCCTTCAACGCCACCCAGTGACGGAAGGGCAGCAGCATTGACGTTGCGTCTGGCCTTGACGTTGCGTACGATGTCAAATCGGCCGTCGCCCGCCGAACCGTGGCGGTGTATGACGACCAGGACAGCACGGCGAGTTCCTGGTTGTCACCCCATGGGCGTAGGCCGTTCATCGCCGGGGTGCGCGGCGGCGAGTTGGCTCGGGGCGTCGGATGACTCCTGTCGCACGCAGCATGCGGGAAACCGCGTCAGACTGGTTACATGCGCTACCGGCGGTGGGAAGTCTGTTGTCAGCAGCAACTAAGACAGTCATAAGTATTCGCTGAAAAGAAGACGAAAAGAGGTTTGAGGACACTACTCACTCCGGCTTGACATCCATAAGGGCATCAGCTCCCCGTCAAATCCGGAGCGGTTCAGGATCGCCTTGCTCAATCTCAATCGATTGCGCGTGGTTAAAGATATTGAGCGGATCCCATCTCCTCTTCACCTGCTGGAGCTTGGGATAGTTTTCTTTGTAATAGAGGGTTTTCCAGTTGGACAGGTCTACGTCGGGGTAGTTGACGTAGCAGCCGTCGAGGCGGCCATCGGGGACTGGACCGTCACCACCGTACATGGCAGAGTAGAAGTCGCGGATCCAGCGGAGGTTCGCCTCGTCGTCGTTCTCATGAGCCCAGTAAGTCTGATACTGCAACTTCATAGCTGACGAACGTTGTGGAATAGCGGTCCGGGCTGGTTCGACGGAATTCACCTGACCGCCGTAGGAATCGACTTGAAGTAATGCCTGCGCATTCTTAAATTTGGACTCACGCAAGATTTCCCAAATAGTTTGGCACTCGTCGGTAGTAAAGTTACCAATCATGTAAGCTGACTTGTATTTACCTCGCCGGGGACTTCCCGAGCCGTTGAGGGTCTGGGTCACAAACAACCAAGGCATCACCTGAATATCGAGGGTCGACGATGGAATTCCGTGATAGCCTACAGGGGCAGAAAGGGGCTCGGGACGAATACCAGCAGGACGCACCGCGTCCCGGAAGACGTGTATAGGGTCAGGGTCATCACCCACCACTTGGATGGTCAATCCAATATTAGGCGTGGGAGCACATGTGAGATGCAGCAGTGCGAACAGACCTTGAAAGGGGTCGCCGGGGTCCTTGTGGTCAACGAAGAACTGGCCATAGATCTGCAAGAACTCAGTAAACTTATCAATAGTAAAGTCCTCCCAGTTCCAGCTCTCACTGACCAGGCAGACCCGCGACGGAGCGGCCGGAGGGTCAGCAAAAAAGAATTTTGTCACGATACCGAAGTTGCCTCCGCCTCCGCCCTGGTGCCCCCACAGCATCAGTGATTCGACACTGTCCACCACCTCCGCACTGAACCGATCACAGCGTGCATGTCCGCTACCGTCGACATGGACCACCTCGACGGCGCTCAGGTAGTCGACCGTCAACCCGTGCAGGCGCGACAACAGGCCATAGCCCCCACCGGTGATATGACCTCCTGCGCCCACAGAGTAGCAGGAACCCCCCGGTAAGGTCACCCCGTACTGCTTGTACAACTGGACATAAACATCGAACAGCGTGGCGCCCGCGTCGACAACCAGCCACCCGGTCTCGGCATCGACATACACGCCATTCAGGAGAGACAAATCAACAATGACTCCACCAGTGTTGCCATAGGCAAAGTTTTCATAGCAGTGACCGCCACTACGCACCGTGATCCGCAGCCCATCACGCACAGCCGACTCAACCGCCGCGACGACGTCAGCCGGGCTGCTGCATAGCCGCACATACCCCGGGTCAGCGATCCAGCGCTGGTTGAAACCACGGATCACTGTTCCGAATCGCGGATCACCGGGTAGCACGATGGATCCCCCTGCACTGCTGTTCACTACATCCTCCTACCGAAGAAATGACTTACAGTAACCCCGACTCTTCGTGATCTTGGCGGCGTGTCCGGGGCTGGGTGAACGATAGTGCCCGTCTGCCTTGGGCTCGCTGAAGATCCATGCTCCCGGACAGAAAGGCACTTCCGATGTGCAGGCTACGACACCCTTACAAGAGGCGCGGTTGGGTGTCTCGGGGTTTCTGGCGCGGCTGGATGCCACCGATCTGCTGGTACCCGGCGGGGTCGAGGTCAGCCAGGAATGGTGACCGGTTGGTCTTGCGGGCGGCGCCGTGTCGGACCCGTTCAGTGGCGTGGCTGAGGTAGAGGTGCCGCTGTGCCCGGGTCATGCCGACGAACAACAGCCGGCGCTCCTCGCGCACGTGCTCCCCGTCGGCGCCCTCGGGTGCGGTTCCCGGCCAGCGCAGCGGCAGCAACCCGTCCTCACAGCCCACCACGAACACCACCGGAAATTCGAGCCCCTTGGCGGCGTGCAGGGTCAGCAGCGAGACCCGGTCGGCGCGGGGATCCCAGGTATCCACCTCGACACCGAGCGCGAGCTCGGTGCGAAACCGCTCCAGGTCATCGCCACACCGGCCGGCCAGTGGGGTGAGCAGCTCCACAGCGGTGTGGACCTCGGTGGCAGTGTCCTCCCGCTCGGCGGTCGGGAGGCGGCCCAGGACAGTGCTGGCGGCGTGTCCCAGACGGTCCAGGACCGGCATCCGTTCCGTACCGGCGGCCGGTGCGTACGCCAGCTCACCCAGAATCCGCTCCACCCCTGGCCGGTCGGCCAGTCGGTCGTGCGAGCGTTTCTGAAACGGCAGGCCCGCCCTGGTCAGCGCGCCCATCACGGCCCGTGCCTGCCGGTCGGTGCGGTACAGCACGGTGAAGTCGGAGAAACCCCACCTGGGGGTGCCCACGGTGGCGCCGGAGTCGACTCGCCCACTGTCGAGCGCGTGGAACGACACCCCACCCAGCAACTGCTCGATCGTGCGCGCGACGAACGACGCCTCGGCCTGCTCGGTGGGCGCCTGGTGCACCCCGACCAGGCAGTCCGCGTGGGCACCCATCGGCCGCAGCACGCGGTCCGGAACCAGGGTCGTCGGCGAGATCACCTGCAGGGCCGCAGTGAGGATCGTCGCCCCGGAGCGGTAGTTCCGGGTGAGCGCCACCGTGTGAGCACCTGGGAAATCCTGCTGAAAGCGCAGGAAGAACCCGACGTCGGCGCCCCGGAACCGGTAGATCGCCTGGTCCGGGTCACCGATCGCGGTGAGGTTGCCGTGCGGGCCCGCGACCTGGCGCAGCAACCGGTACTGCAGCTCGTCGACGTCCTGGTACTCATCGACCGAGATCCACCGGTACCGATCACGGTAGGCAGCAGCCAGGTCCGGGTCGGACTCCAGAAGCGTGACCGGCAGCGCGACGAGATCGTCGAAGTCGACCAGATCCCGCTGGCGCAGTGCCTTGGTGTACCGGTCGGCGGTGTACTGGTCGGCGGTGTCGGCGGACTCCGTTTCCGGCTCGCCGGTCCGGCGTTGCCGGGCCAGGGCGGTGAGCAAGCGCCGGGCTGTCGTCTCCTCACCGGTCAGCTCGGTCGCGATGGCCACCTGCTGGGCCTGGTCGGCGATACCGAAGCCCGGGCTGATCCCCACCCGCTCATGCTGTTCGCGCAGGATGCGCACACCCAGGGAGTGGAAGGTCGCGATGGTTAGCTCGGGCGCCTGCTCGGGTATCAGCGCGGCGAGCCGCTGAGCCATTTCCTCGGCCGCGCGGCGGGTAAAGGTGATCGCCAGACAGTGCTGTGGTGCCACGCCGCGCGCCCTCACCAGGTGTGCGATGCGGTGCGTCAACGTGCGGGTCTTGCCGGTTCCCGGGCCAGCGATGATCAGCAGCGGCCCTTCGGTGATCTCGGCAGCGGTTCGCTGCTCAGGATCAAGACCGTCGAGCATCGGCTCCGTGGCGGACACCGGTCGTTCCCATTCCCGTGGCGGTCCGGTCCTGGCGGGTGGGGCCGGCTCGGGCCGGAGGGTGGCCGTGCGTTTCAGCGGGGTCGATACTGGCTCGCTCGCGCCGAACAGCGCGTCGTCGAAGAGCGCCGGGGCGGTGAGCGTGCGGAGCCGTTTCAGCTCGCCGGGTTCGAAGAGCGTGATCACGCCGTACTCGCCGTCGTACCCGGCCTCCCGGGTCACCGCGCCACGGCGCAGCCGGGCAACGGCCTCGGCGAGCAGCGGCGAGTGGGTTTCGATGTCCTCGACCGGGATGTCCTGCAGGATCACCAGCTCGGGCCCCAACGCGGCGGTGAGCTGGTCAATCTGCCCGAGCACCTTCTTGCTCTTCGGTCCCGCACCGAGGATCTCACTCATGATCTCCGGCAGCGGGACGAGGCTGCGGAAGCCGGCGGCGCCCTCAGGCCGGACGCCTTCGGGCCGGTCAGCCAGTTCCTCGACCCGGCTCAGCACACCGACCGTCAGCGGCTTGCCGCATTCCGGACACCTCCCGCCGTGCTCACGGGTCTGCTGCGGATCCATCCGCACGCCGCACTTGCGATGCCCGTCGACGTGGTACTTGCCTTCCTCGGGGAAGAACTCCACCGATCCCGCGTGCCCGGCACCGGTTTCCAGTGCCCGCCGGATCGCGAAGTAATCGAGATCGGTGTCGAACACCGTGGCCTCGCGGCCGAGCATAGGGGGCGAATGCGCGTCGGAATTGCTCACCAGCCGGTAGCGGTCCAGACCGGAAATCCGCCAGTTCATCACCGGGTCGCTGGACAGCCCGGTTTCCAGCGCGAAGATGTGCTCGGCGAGATCAGCGTAGCAGTCCTCGACTGCATCGAACCCCGACTTCGAGCCCAGCACGGCGAACCACGGCGTCCAGACATGGGCCGGCACCAGATAGGCACCGTCACCGCATTCTAGGGTGATCTCCAGCAGGTCGCGGGAGTCCAGGCCGAGGATGGGGCGCCCGTCGGAACCCAAGTTGCCGATCCGGCCGAGCCGGCGGTTGAACTCCGCAGCCGCATCGAAGCTGGGCACATACACCAAGTGGTGGACCTTACGGGTGAGCTCAGCACGCTTGTAGATCGTGGAGATCTCCACCGACAGCATGAACCGCACGTCGGCCGCAGCCACGCTCGGCGGCAGCCTGCTGATGATGTCCCGGTCCAGGTCCTCGCGCAGCCGGAACAACCCTGGCTCGGCCGACACCAAGTTCTCCCGCAGGTGATCGAACCAGGCCGGGTGGGTGAAATCCCCGGTGCCCACCAGCGTGATGCCCTTGCGCCGCGCCCACCAAGCCAGATGCTCCAGGTCGCAGTCCTTGCTGCAGGCCCGGGAGTACTTCGAGTGAATGTGCAGATCAGCATGGAAACGCACCCGCAGCATCCTGCCACAGTCGAGACTGGCATCCCGCCACCGCCGGACCGCCCTGTCGGCGGACAACAGGTCCGATCAGGGCGGTCGCGGCGGGCAGGATGCATCGCCGTAGTTCAGTCAACAGGCAACCTCGCCAGCGGAAGCTTCTTCGGTCTGGGACGCTGGCTCTCACTACCAGTAGTAAACCAACACCCACCGTAGGGGTTGCGGGATCCCCCGCATAGTGTGCTCACCACTGTGTGACTGGTCTGTAGCGTGGAACGACTGTCGGGGAGTTACCAGGGTCACTACTGAACGAGAGGACCCGATCTGTGCTCGTCCGAAGCCGCTCTTACTCGCTGGCTGCTGCTGTCTTGGGTTTGCTGCTCAGCGTTGGCCTCGCGCTCCCTGCGTCGGCATCCCCGAAGTCGCTCAGCCCGCAGTCGCTCAGCCCAAGGGCGGCCAGCCCTGCGCAGCGGTTGGCCCCCCGTGACCTGGTGACGCTGCGGGCGGTGATGGCGGTGCTGGCCTCCCGCTCGAGCCGCGTCCCGGACTCGGTGACCGGGTGGTACGTCGACCCGGCCAGCGACTCCGTCGTGGTGTCGGCCACCGACGATGCGGCCGCACGGGCCTTCGCGGCAGGTCAGGACAAGGTGCGCATTGAGCACGTCAACGCTCGCCCGGTACCGCTGGTCGACCTGCGCGGGGGTGACACGATCACCAACACGTCGGGTAACCGGTGCTCGATCGGCTTCAACGCGGTCAGGGGCCGCACTCGCTACATCATCACCGCCGGGCACTGCACCAAGCTGGGCGGCACCTGGGCTGGGCCGGACGGCAGCGCCATCGGCCCGGTCGCCGCATCGTCGTTTCCCGGTCACGACTTTGGCTTGGTCGAGGTGACCTCGCAGTACTGGGAGCAGACCCACAACGTCGAGACCGACAGCGGCTACCGCCCCGTGAGCGGTGAGGCACTCGCTGCAGTGGGTGACCAGGTATGCCTGTCCGGATCTACCACCGGCTACCACTGCGGCGAGGTGCTCTCCACCGACGAGACCGTGAACTACGGCAACGGTGATGTCGTGGCCGGGCTCACCGGAACCAATGTCTGCGCCGAGGCCGGCGACTCCGGGGGGTCCTTCATGAGCGGCACTCAGGCGCTGGGCATGTTGTCCGGTGGCAACGGTGGTTGCCTGCTCGGCGGGAAGTCCTACTTCCAGCCGATCCACCAGGTGCTGACCACCTACGGGCTCACCCTCCTCACCGGCGGAGCGTCCAGGGACGATCGCTAGCGCGATGAGCGCAGCAGCTGTGCGAAGGCGGCGGCGGTCGCCTGCGGGTCCGCCGCCTGGGTGATCGCGCGGACCACCACCACCCGCTCCGCTCCGGCGCAGCGCACCTCCTCGAGCCGTTGAGTGGACTCGATGCCGCCGATGGCAAACCAGGGACGGGTCGCTCTGGTCGTGCGGACCAGGTCCAGCCCGGCGGCCGGGCGACCCGGCTTGGTCGGGGTGGGCCAGCACGGACCGGTGCAGAAGTAGTCCACTCCACGCCGCGTGGCGGCGTCGGCGGCCTGGCGGGCATCGTGCGTGGAAAGGCCGATCACCACCTCGTCGCCGAGCACCCGGCGCGCCCAGCTGACCGGTAGGTCATCCTGGCCCAGGTGCAGCACCTGCGCACCGGCGGCCAGCGCGACGTCGGCCCGATCGTTCACCGCCAGCAGCGCGCCGTGCCGCTGGCAGGCGTCGGCGAGCACCTCCAGGGCGGCGAGCTCGGGGCGGGCCTCGAGGGTCTTGTCTCTGAGCTGGATGATGTCCACGCCGCCGGCCAGCGCCGCGTCGGCGAACTCGGCGAGGTCGCCGCGATCGGTCCGGGCATCGGTGCACAGGTACAGCCGCGCGTCGGCCAGCCGGGCCCTGATCTGTTCGCCGTCCATCTGCGGACCGTATCGCGGTAGGGTGGACAGAGTGGTCCGCACCGGAGCCAGCGGCGACGCCGGCTTGCCCAGCACCGTCGCCGTGGTCGGTGGCGGTGTCATCGGGCTGAGCTGCGCCTGGCGCGCGGCGGCTGCGGGATTCGCGGTGACCGTGCACGACCCGGCGCCGGGATCGGGTGCCTCGCACGTCGCCGCTGGGATGCTCGCTCCGGTTACCGAGGCGGTACCGGTTGAGCCAGCGGTATTCGCGCTGGGGTTGGCCGCGCTGCGCCGCTGGCCGGATTTCGCCGCTGAGCTCGTAACCGCTGGTGCCGACCCCCGATTGCGGATCGCAGGCACCCTCGTGGTGGCGCTGGACCCCGGTGACCGCGCTGAACTGGACCGGATCGCCGAGCAGTTGTCCCGAATGGGCAGTGTTGTGGAAGAGCTCTCCGGCCGGCAGGTGCGTCTCCTGGAGCCCTCGCTAGGTCCGCAAGTGTGCCGGGCGTTGTCTGTCCCGGGGGACTTGTCAGTGGACAACCGGGCGCTGCTCAGCGCGCTGCTGGTGGCATGTCGCGGTGCTGGGGTGGCGTTTGACGCCCAACGCTGCCAGCGGTTGCCGAGCGCGGACGTCGTCATTCTGGCCGCCGGTGCGCACAGTGCCGCGTTGCATCCCGCGCTGCGCCACGCGATCCGCCCGGTGAAGGGCGAGATCCTGCGGCTGCGGTGCCGGCCGGGCACCTTGGCGCCGCCGTCACGGACCGTCTGGTCGATCGCCGGTGGATACCACAGCTACCTGGTGCCCCGCGACGGCGGGCGGCTGGTCCTGGGAGCCACCCAGAGCGAGGTCGGTTTTGACACCGACGTCACCGCCAGCGCGGTGCGCGAGCTGCTCACCGCCGCTGAACAGGTGCTGCCTGCGATCGCGGAGTACGCCGTGGAGGAGGCGGCGGCGGGGCTACGCCCGGGCAGCCCGGACAACCTGCCGGTGATCGGTGAGCTGGAGCCCGGCGTGCTCGCGGCGACCGGTCATCATCGGCACGGGATTCTGCTGGCACCGGTGACCGCCGATGCGGTCCTCGCGCTGCTGCGCGGTGAGGCCGTGCCGGTTGAAGTCGAGGCGGCTACCCCGGCCCGGCTGCGACCTCTCGCGCGGAGCGCGCCATGACGGTGATTGTGAACGGCCATCGGTGGGAACTCCCCGACGGGGCCACGCTGGCCGATCTGCTCGAGCGGCTCGAGGTGCCCTGCATCGGTGTCGCGGTGGCCTTGGACGGCGCCGTGGCGCCGAGGACGTCCTGGCCTGATACGGCATTGCGCGACGGCGCCTCGGTCGAGGTGCTGACCGCAGCGCAGGGAGGTTGACCCGAATGGCGGACGATCCGCTCATCATCGCTGGGCGGGAGTTCGGCTCGCGGCTGATCCTGGGAACCGGGGGTGCGCGCAACCTCGCCGTTCTGGAGCAGGCGTTGCTCGCTTCACAGACCGAGCTCACCACGGTCGCGATTCGCCGGATGGACACCGGTGCGTGCACCGGTGTGCTCGACGTGCTGCGCCGGCACGGGATCGAGCCGCTGCCCAATACCGCGGGCTGTCGCAGCGCCGCGGAGGCGGTGCTCACCGCGCGGCTGGGCCGCGAAGCGCTGCGAACGTCCTGGGTCAAGCTCGAGGTCATCGCCGACGACCGTACCCTGCTGCCTGATCCGATCGAGCTGCTTGACGCCGCCGAGCAGCTCGTCGACGACGGCTTCACGGTGCTGCCCTACACCAACGACGACCCGGTGCTGGCCCGCCGGCTGGCTGACGCGGGCTGCGCGACGGTGATGCCGCTGGGCGCACCGATCGGAACCGGGCTGGGCATCCGCAATCCGCACAACATCGAGATGATCGTGGCGCAGGCCCCGGTGCCGGTCATCCTCGACGCCGGGATCGGCACCGCCTCGGAGGCGGCCCTGGCGATGGAGCTGGGCTGTGCCGCAGTGCTACTGGCCAGCGCCGTGACCCGGGCCGATGATCCGCCACGAATGGCCGAGGCGATGCGACTGGCCGTGCAGGCGGGCCGCCACTCCCGGCTGGCCGGCCGGATCCCGCAACGGTTCTGGGCCCGAGCCTCCAGCCCCGACCGCGATCCTTAACTTTCACGAAGTGAAGCAGCAGGGTGGGTTGTTGGCGCTTTCTCAGCGTATCCAGTTAGCAGGTGCACCAGTCGCGCCGCCCCCGGGGGGTCCACGGTCAGGTGCACTGGCAGCAGTCCGCCGGGAATCCTGATGGTCAGCAGTGTTCCAGTATCTTTGATGATCTCCGCTGTGGCGTTGTCGGTTACTATGGCGTCTACCAGCATCAACTCATACTCCATTTCGTGGATTGCTTCGTGGATTGCGTGGACAAGGGTGGAAGGCATCGGGGCTGGCGGCTCTAGTTGGCGGCACCCGCCCCGATGCCGGTCTTGAGGGGTGGCCCGTTATCCCCGGTTCATCCCAGCCATACGCTCAGCAGGTTGCACAGCGTCGTGGCCCCCTGCTCATCCAGGGAGATCACGCACGAGCCAGGGACCTGGGGATCGAGCACGATCGTCCCGTCGCGTTTGCTCACCACCAGGTTGGTGGCAGCCACCGGACCCTGTTCCAGCTGACATGCCGCCGGGATCTTTTTGCGGCGGTGGCCGCTCGGATGGTTGCCTTTGTCAGGCCCGGACGGACCACGTTGCTCGATTGTCACGGTCGGCCTCCTTGCTGGTGTGGAGCTGGCACGGCTGTTCCCTACCCAGGGCGACAAGGACCCATGCGGACCTGCGACCCTGGGGGCGTAAGCAATGAGAGAAGGCCATGAGTTGGCAGGTGGGGTAACCGGTGAGGCAGCGCACACTCGACCAGCGTTAGCCTGATGACCAAATTCATGGGCTGGTAGCCCGACTGATAGGGGGCAGGAAGCGCGTGGCTCGTCAACCTGAACACCTCGTTGATCAGCAGCGGAGGCTAGGCCGATACTTGGCGGCCCTGCGGGAAGCGGCCGGTCTCTGCCAGCCGGATATCGCACGGGCCGTACCCTGCCACCGCACGACCGTGACCCACGCCGAAGCAGGCTCACAGCTGCCCGCAAGCGACTTCTGGGAAACAGCGGATCGACTCGTCGACGCGAACGGCGCGCTGATCGCCCGCTACGATGAATTGATCCAAGCTAAAGCAGCTCACCTCGCCGAACAGCAAGCCAAGCGACGAGCACGAGCTCAAGCCACCGTCGAAGAGCTGGCAACGACTCCTCCACCGATGTCCCCAAAGTCGTCACAAACAGTTATCCAGTGGAATTCTCATTCCATTATTCTCGCAATACGACAGATGACAGGTGAGGACTTGTCTATTACACGTCGAGAGGCTCTAGCGGCGGGTGCACCCGCAGGGGCCGCACTGACTGAACCGCTTCAGCAATGGCTATTTCCGATCCACGATGATGTGGAAGTTGCGCCACGTAGGTCCGATTTTTCCTCGACCGAACTCGCTTCACTCGAAGGACTAGTAGAGCAATTTAAGAACTGGAACGGTAACGGTGCGCTTGCGCGCAAGGCTGTCATCGCCCAGTTAAAAGATGTCACGGACCGTCTTCGCGGGGTGTCTTCGGAGCCTTCGACGTGGCGAGCCTTCGGAGTGGCCGCAAAGCTCTCCGAAGTCGTTGCTTCGATGTCGTGGGATGCCGGCTTGCATCGTTTCGCGCAACGATATTACGTCGCATCTGTACAGTTGGCGAAATTAGCGAACGATGATGGGCTCGCCGCTATCGTGCTCGCAGCACTGGCGCGACAATGCTACGACCTGGGTCGCCCCCGGGACGGTTTGGAGGTTGTGCGGCTCGCACAATACGGCAGCCGAAAAACCGCAACAGCATTGTTGCGCGCGATGCTGACAACACGCGAAGCGTGGGGCTACGCCCAAGTGGGGGACACCCAAGCATTCAATCGTGCCGTTGGTCTTGCCGAGGAGCATTTTTCCGACGGCCCCTCAGACGGCGATCATCCTGCTATTCAAGATTTTGACGCTGCCGAGCTCGTAGGCACAATCGGTGGGCGCTACCGCGACTTGGCTCGACACGAGCCACGATGGGCTCGGAAAGCTCAAGACTACACCCAACAGGCACTTAGTTTGCGCCACCCATCACAACTTCGACTTCGCGTTTTCGATCTTATCGGCTTGGCGCGTACGCAATTGATCACCGCTGACCCGCAACGTGCGTGTGAGCTGGTTCATCAAGCGATTCCGTGCGTGCAGCCGTGGGCTAATGGGCGAGTTGGCGCAAAACTGCGAGAGTTCCATCAGGAGGCGTCACAGTACGCGGAAATTCCTGTGGTACGAGACACTCGGGATCTCATCCGAGAGTTGACTTCCTCCAATGGATGGATGATGAGGTAGACATTGCCGCGAATCGGAATAACTGGTCACATGAATCTTTCTCGCGACAGTGTGCCTCTCATTACTGAGGCGCTTCATGACGTCTTGAAGAACTACGGTGAGGGTAAGCTGGTCGGTATTTCTTGCCTAGCGCAAGGCTCAGATCAAATCTTCGCCAGAGTGGTATTGGAATATGGCGGCGCCGTTGAAGTGGTCCTCCCGGCCCCTGATTACCGAGAGCGGAAGATTGAGCCCGACAATTTAGCGGAGTTCGATGACCTCATGAGTCGCGCTCACGTGGTGCGGACGTTGCCCTGCGAGAAATCCGACGGGGATGCGTACATGGCGGCGAGCGCGGAAATGCTCGACTCTGTTGACTCTCTCATTGCGGTATGGGATGGCAACCCTTCCGGGGGCTACTCGGGTACCGCCGATGTCGTGGCAGCCGCACGCAAGCGCGGGATACCGGTCAAGGTGGTGTGGCCCGATGGTGCGCGTCGCGATTGAGATGTTTGTCATCGAGGTCCGCAACGCTGAGCTGATGGAGACTGTGGTCAAGGAAGCCAAACGCCTCGATATCGCCAACGGGGCGATCGTCAGCTTGATCGGTGCCGTGGACAGCTTCACCATCTCCACCATGCCCAAACACGATGCCACCGAGGACGTCATCACCGACTACTCCCTACCGGCCGAGATGACGGGTACTGGCAAGATCACCAACGGCGCGGTTCACATCCACGCTGTCATGGCCGTAGAAGGTGATCAAGCAGTCGCCGGTCACCTCCACCGCGAAGAAATCGGAACGTTCTTCGCCCGCGCCTACGTCATCCCCTGTTGAGGCTCGCGTGATCCTCAGGCAGTGCTACAACCGCACATCGTGATGTGTGATGTGGCAACGTGGCCCGTGCGCGGTCGCTGCTGTCCGTGAACTGGACGTCACCGACGTCTTTGGGCTGTTTTACGTAGGTCTTGTCGAGTTCACGACTCTGGGTCTCGCCCGTCCGCCCGATAGGTCCGGCGTACGGGATCGAAGATCACGAACTGTGGCTGCCATGGTAGCCATGCAGGGGGAGATTTTTTGCCGAATTATTTGATCTCAATCAGTGGCCGACAGACATGATCGCTTTTGGGTGCGTAGAACGACACGGGTTGTCGCTGAACGCACCAAAACAGCGATCATGGTGCCGCCTAAAGTGTGTCCCACGGTCCCGCTGGCGATATCACCAGATGTCACCACGCGAGCACCCGAGCACGCCACAACCAGCCACAACACCTCAAAAACCACAGGATGCGGCTGTAGTGCTAGCGCAAGGATCAGATCCAATTCCGCGATTTAGCGGATGAGTGGATCTTGACTTGGATTTGTTGATCTTTTTGGGGTCGTTTCCGTGGTGGAGGCAGGCTGAGTGCCCGAGTGTCGCCTCGGGTGAGCGGGTTCCGGGGTTGTCGGGGCCGTGTGGCTTGGTCAGGACGTTGTGGGGAGGGCGCGCAGCCGGGCGAGAACCTCGTTGAGCGGGTGATGTCCCGGGGGTAGTCGCAGGTCGAGCGCGCCGGCGTGGCGGATTAGGCGTGCGGGTACGCGGATCAGCTTGTGACAGAGGGTGGCGATCATGGCTTGGCCGTCGCGGACGCCGTGGCCGAAGAGCCGGCAGCCGGGTCCGGGGGTGGCGGTGAGCTGGTGCGGCCAGCCCGCGATGTTGACCGCGAGGAGTGCCCCCCACATCCACGCCGTGTTGACCTCGGGGTATCCGGAGGGTAGATGCCGCAAGGCGGCTCCAAACTTGGCATCTTTGAACACGTTTTCGATCGCGGTGCGGTGGCGGTACCAGTGCTCGACCGCGGCGGCTTGGTCCGGGGTGCTGACGTCGAGGTCGGTCACGATGAACGAGTAGCCGTACACCGCGTCGGCGGCGGCGAGCTCGGTGATCGGCAGGGCGCGCTGGTCGGGGTGCGGGGTGCGGCGGCGCCTCGACCGCGGGTCGGCGCTGACCCGCTCGGGGGCCAGGCGGACCCGGCGGATCAGCAACCGGGTGGTCGAAGGCCACCAGTCCGGGCGGTACCGGGTCACCGTGACCTGCGCGCCGTCCATGTCGATCGCGTCGATCCAGTCATCCTCGGCGACACCGGCCAGGATCCGCCACAGCGGGGTGATGCGCTTGGCCCCGATCGCGAACCCGACACCGGCTGACATCGCGGCGCGGGCCAGCGCACCGGCGAAGTAGCCGGCGTCGGCACGCGGCAGGACCCGCCCGGCCCGCGCCGGTGCGGGCAGCGCCGCCAGTGCGCGACCCAACAGCTCCGCGGCGTGGCCGCGG
>JBATXM010000038.1:0-25667 GCA_049673305.1 Pseudonocardiaceae bacterium
GTGCGCAGAGCCACCGTACCCCCGTGGCGGTGCATCCTGGCATGGATCGAGTCGGCCAACCCGTGCCGGTCAGCGGCGACCGCCGCCGGATCGAAACCCGCACCCCGATCCCGGACGAAAACATGCACCTGCCCGGGCTCGACCTCGGCATACACGCTGACCTCGGCAATCCCAGCGTGTTTGGCCGCATTGACCATCGCTTCCCGGCTGGCCTGCACCAGCGCGGGTAGCGGTTCCTCCAGAGCGCAGTCACCCACCACGACGACCTGCATGCTCACCGCGTAGGTGTCCTCCACCTCCCCAGCGGCGGTGTGCAGGGTGGCGGCGAACGACGGTGCCGCGGTACTGGCTTGCGTCATTCGACCGTAGCCTTGCGTTCCATAGAGCCAGGAGCGAAGTTCCCGCTCCTGGCTCCGAGCCAGCCGGCGAACCTCCCGAGCCGAATCGGACTGCTGCTGGATCAGCGCCAGCGTTTGCAGGACCGAGTCGTGCAGGTGCGCGGCGATCTCGGCCCGTTCCTCGGTGCGGATCCGGGCCCGGCGTTCCTCCCCCAACGCCCGCACCAGCCGCAACCACCAGGGCACCGTGAGCACGGCCACCCCGACCAGGGTCGCGGCGGCGGCCAGCAACGCGAACCGCCACTGACCCAGGTTGCCCTGGTTGCGCAGGAACGCCGCAATCCCGCTGGTCACCAGCGCGATCCCAGCCAGCACCCGGAGCAGCGCCATCTTGCCGCCCCCGAAAAACATGCCCGCAAACATGCCTGCGCCACTGCGCCAGCGGGTCCGCTGGCTAGCGTCAGCCTCCCGCCACACCACACCCGCACCGACCAGGGCGATCCCCAGCGGTCCGGTCACCCACCCACCCCACGCGGTGCCCAACCCGGCCCCAGCCAGCGCCAAGCCCCCGCCGAGCACAATCAGGCCAACCGCCTGCTGTCGATCCCGTGCGGTACCCGGCCGCCCGGCACCGGCCTCGGTCGCCGGCAGGAACGCCCACAGCAGCACGTAACCGACCAACCCGGCACCGTTGAGACCAGCGAGCACCACGAAGATCACCCGCACCCACAACACCGGCACACCGAGGTGCTCGGCGATCCCGCTGGACACCCCAGCGACGACCCGCTCCGACCGGTGCCGGCGCAATCGTGGCGGCCCGGCCACCGGCTGGGCGGGCGGCGGGATACCGGTCGCCTGATCCCCCGGTGTGCTCACCCTGTCATGGTCACACGCGCGGGGGCGCCAGGAGTATCAGGGGCGACCCCGGTGTCTCCCAGACCCGCGGACAGTTCAGGGTGACCCCCGATGGTGCTCGCCGTCAGGAAAGGCCAGGCTGGTCGACGTGAGCGAGACAGGAGTGGAACACACGGTAGCGGACTTCTGGGCCACCAGGCCACGTCGGCGAACCGGCGAGGGCAAAATAGCTGGAGTCGCGGCGGCGATCGGCCGGCGGTATGCCATCGACCCGGCGCTGATCCGGGTGGCGTTCGTGGTCGCGACCCTGTTCAGTGGGGTCGGCGTGCTGCTGTACCTGCTGGGCTGGCTGCTGCTGCCCGCTGAGACAGGCCAGGTTTCCGGCGCGGGAGGCGTGGTCGGGCGAGGACGCGGCGTACTGTCCGCAGCACTCACATTCGTGCTCGTCGCGCTCCTGGTTCCGGTGACCAGAGCGGTGTTCGATGGACGCGGCTCAGGCGTGCTCGCGCTCGCCGTGGCCGTGGGGGCGCTGGTGCTGCTGCACCGCTCGCGGGCCACGCTGGGTGAGGCTCCAGGATCCCTCGTACCCGCAGCGCCGCCAGGTCCGACCGCCCCGGATGGGGCAACACCGACGACCGACGGTGCCGGCCGGCCGGTGCCGCCGACGTGGGACCCGCTGGGGGTGGCACCGTTCGCCTGGGACCTACCGGAACCCTCAGCGTCGCCAGCGCATCCCACCGCACCGCGAGGTGCCCGATCCGTCACCCCGGTCACCCTCGGGCTCGCTCTGCTGGCCGGCGGTATCGCGGTGGCATTCGCGCCTGGGCTAGCGGCTGCCCAGGTCGCCGCGCTGCTGCTGGGTGTGGTCGGGCTCGGCCTGGTGGTGGGCTCATTCCTGCGGGGCGGTCGGGGGCTGATCTTCCTTGCCGTCCCGCTAGCCCTGCTCACCTGGGTGCTGCAGGTCACACCGGCGGCCGGCTTCACGGTCGGCGTGAGACATTGGTACCCGATCACGACCGCCCAGGTGCAGCATCGCTACGCGGTCGCCCTGGGCAACGGCCGGCTGGACCTCAGCGGGCTACGGCTGGCTAACGGCCAAACCGTGACCACCAGCGTCGCGGTGGGCATCGGGCAGACCCATGTCATCCTGCCGCCGAACATCGACACCCAGGTAAGCTGCCAGACGCTGATCGGGGAGGTGGACTGCCTCGGTCGGACCGGCGTTGGCCACCCGTCCCGGGCGAACGTGACCGACCATGGACCCCATGGTCCCGGCGGTGGCAAGCTGGTCCTGACCGTACGCTCCGGCGTCGGCCAGGTACACGTGTACCGCGAATCATGAACGAGAAGGACCCGACAATCAACGCCAACGAGCGGGATGCCCTGACCCCGCAGCGCGGGCCGGACCTTTTCACCCTGCTCGCCGGGCTGGGGGCGCTGGGAATCGCGGGCACCGCACTACTCGGCGGCATCACCTGGCTGCCCGACGTGGACGGCCGGTGGGTCCTCGCGGCCCTAGCACTGATCGTCGGGCTACTGCTGGTGATCGGCTCGCTGCGCCCGCCTCGGCCCTGACCGCGCGCCCCGGCGGTCATGACGACCGCCGGTCGCTTTGAGTGTCCAGCATCGCGACGACCTTCTCGTACCGCCGGGTCGCGCAGGCGCAAGTCCGGTCGATGGCCACTACCCCGAGCCGACCGATCTCCAACGCGCCCAGCATGTAGAACGCTGTGCCGTCCCTGGTAGCGGCACTGTAATGCAGGCTGTTACGCAACGCCGCATCCACCACGTCGTCCGGTCTCAGCACCCGGTACCGGTCGTGTTGCAGCCGGTCCGTCGCGAAGAAACACCGTGGTTCGCCGTCCGGCCCCAGATAATTTCCCGACCGGGCGTCGAACTCGCCCTCGACCAAACCGTGCAGCAAGAAGTACGGCGCGGTGCCACCGCCCATCCGCAGGTTGATCTCAATCCCGTAGTGTCGCCATCCAGTCGCGATGCGCGACGAGAGGAAATCGACGCTCAGTAACCCGACGACCGACTTGGCCGCCAGCGTCTTCCCTACCCGCAGCGCCAGTTCCTGGATCTCCACGCGGTATTCGGCGTCAGCGGGGAAAGTGCCGCCGATGAAAATCTGATTCGCCGCGCCGGAGAACAACTGGTCCTGAGTCGACAGGATGCGCACTGTGCCAGCTGGGGAGATCAATAACTGAGCTGAGGGCGACCGTATTTCGCTCGCGTCCACGAACCGTTCGACCACGGCTCCCATCGCGACCAGTTTCGCCAGATAGCACTCCCAAGAATCAGGGGGCGAGGCAAAAACGGCTCGCCGGGGCAGCTCGCTCGAGATCCACCTTGCCAGCCCTGTTTCGGGTGCGCCGTCAAACGAGAAGAGCACGTTTCCACCGGCCCCAAAGCTGTCGTTGAGCTTGATCATTGCCTGCCGTAGACTCGGGTCGCGGGTCTGCAACGTGGCCAGCGCGTCCGCCACGTCGTGTTCGTCCCGCAGATCCTCAAAACCGTCCGCAACGGTGACGCCGGACTCTGCGAACACCCGGCGAGAACCACTTTTGCTGCCCAGCCGGGACAGCTCGGGATCGGCGGCGTACAGCGGGATTCCGAGCTGTAGAGCAAGGTCACGTTCGAAGGGAGAACCGTTGAAGGCCACCAGACAGGCGTCGAGCGGGTCACCTATCGCTTGCCGGATCTTTCGGAGGAGATCCGGCAAGCGCAGGATCTTCTCCGTGAGCGGAGCCGGCTCGCGGTCGGCGCAATCGAACAATGTCAACCTGCGCCGGCCATGCCAGTTCGGCAACGAGGAAACCAGATCGAGGGCGTATTCCAGAACGACCGGGCCTAGTGTGTCACTGGTGACATAGACGATCCGGGTCGTGGGCCGGCGAAGTAGTTGCAAGAAGACGAGCAACCGCTCCTCGTAATGCTGTACACCGGGGATCTTCGCTAACCCGGCATGATCGAGCGTCATGCTCGGCAGGACCACGACGGTGCCCGGCCGCCTATGGTCGAGCGGGTCGAACGGATCTCGCAACCGTTGCTGAAGCCGACGAAAGTTCAGCGCCGGAGACCCACCACCTTCGGACATGACGTCGGTGACCTCTCTGATAGCCAACCTTCAGCGAGATTCAGGTTGGCACGTTGGTGGCTTCGTCGATCTCCAGTCGAGCAATGATGTCGCGCATGACCTCACTAGGGCCGGCCGCGATGGTGGCCGCCCGCGCATCGCGGAAGGCCCTGGCAACCTCGGTGTCGTCGAGGTAGCCATGTGCACCATGTAACTGCAAGCTCGTGTCCGCCATCCGGGCGGCGAGCTCGGTGGCGCAGAGCTTGGCCATGGAACATTCCCGCACAGATCCCAGGTCGTCGCACTGGTACCGCCAGACGGCGTGGTAAACGAGCTCACGGGCGGCGGCCAGGTCTGTGGCGAGGTCGGCAACCCGGTGGCGCACAGCCTGCAGGTCAGCCAGCCTGGCGCCAAAGGCACCGCGGCCCACCAGGTGTTCCCGAGTCAGCTGCAGGCTCCGGTCGGCGCCGCCGAGCGCGAGGACCGCCGCGACCACGCGCTCGAGCTGGAACCCGCGCATGAGCTGGTAGAAGCCGCTGGCCAGCCGACCGACGACCTGATCGAGGGGCACTCGCACAGCATCGAAGCGCACAGTCGCCGGATCGGCGGCGCGCCAGCCAAGCGGCTCGGTCCGGTCGATCGTCATCCCGGGACTGTCGGCATCGACCACGAACAGCGAGAGCCCCGCCGCGCCACGATCGCCGCCAGAGGGGGCACCGCTGCGCGCGAGGACTACGAAGAAATCCGCCGAGGAGCCGTTGCTTACCATGCTCTTGGTTCCATCGAGAACAAAGTGGTCCGACTCCTCGTGCGCCGTACTGGCGAGACCGGCGAGGTCCGACCCAGCCCCGGGCTCGGTGATGGCCAGCGCGGCAATCTTGTCACCAGCGACGGCCGGGATCAAGTAGCGTTGGCGCAGCGCGGCATTACCGGAGCGGGCGATGTAGTAGGTCGCCATATAAGCGTGCACCGAGATCGCCGCCCGCACGCCACCGTAACCGGTGCGGCCCAGCTCTTCCAAGAAGACTACCGAGAAGAACAAGTCCCGGTCGCTGCCGCCGACCTCGCGGGAATGCAACAGCCCCAGTAGCCCCTGCGCGCCGAAAGATCTCCACGCTTCCCGAGGCAACCGCCGCCGCGCCTCCCAGTCAACGGCGAACGGCACGATGGCCCCTGCCAGGAAATCCCGTACCTCGCTGCGGAATCGCTGATGCCGCTCGGTGAAATAAATTGACTCCACATGCACCGTCCCGTCTAGCCGACCTCTGACAAGGCCACCGCCAGCTCGGCGGCCAGAAGTTCGAGAAAGGCACCGTCGGCTGAGCGAACGAAGAAGTGGTCGCCCGCGAGAACGTGAATGGTAAATGATCCGACGAAACGGGACCAACGCCGCGCGCTCCAGGTTGGCGCGATGGTGTCGTCCCGGCCAGCGAACGCGATCGCCGGAACGGGCACCGAGGTGGGCGTGGCCGGCGGCCAGGTCTCGGCGAGGGCAAGATCGGCTCGCATCAACGGACGCACGAGCGTCATCATCCGCCGGTTGGCGAGCACCTCCGGCGGAGTACCAGCGACCAGGGACAGATTGCGAGTAAAATCCGCATCCGGCATCCGATGGATGGCCGGGAGCAGCAGCGGCACGTCCGGCGCCCGGCATCCGGCGAGCAGCAACCGGTGCGGCGCCGCACCGGCACCATCCACCAGCCGGCGGGTCAGCTCGTAGGCGATCATCGCTCCTAGGCTGTGCCCGAACAAGGCGAACGGACGATCGACGGCCGCGCTCACCACCTGGCACAGCCGGTACAGCAGCGGGTCCCAGTCGTCGTAGGGTCGCTCGCCGATCCGGGTATGCCGGCCTGGCAACCGCACGGCAAGCAGTTCCACCCCCGCAGGCAGCGCCTCGGCCCACCGGTGGAACGCGGACGGGCCACCACCGGCGCAGGGAAAGCACAGCAGCAGCAGCCGGGCGGCGGGACAGGGAAGAGGCCGCCACAGCCAACGCTCCACGCTAGCCGGCGTCATGATTCCCCCCACCAGCCTCATCCCGCAACCGCAGGGCAACGGCGATGGCAGCCGCCAGGTCAGCGAAGCGGGTAGTGGTGAAGATGAGGTCCGGCTCGACGATCTCCTCGCCCAAGTGAGTCTCGATCTTCGCCAGCAGCCGCACCGCCGTCAGCGAGTCGCCGCCCAGAGTGAAGAAGTCGGCATCGGGCGTGTCCGAGCCGGCACCGAATAGTTCTGTCCAGGCACCGGACAACACCGCCGACGCACGCCCGGTCGGGGTGGATGCCTGCACGCCGGCCAACGCGTCGGGGGCATCGATCCGGTCCACCCAGACAACCTCATCGGGCAGCGGGAGATCGACCAGCCGCCGGGTGACGAATGCACGTAACTCGGCGATCAACGCGGCCCGACTCTGCGCCGGCGGGGGCTCGACCGGCGCCGGCGGACGAGCGCCGGGCCGACGGGCGTAGACGGTGTGACACGGCGTCCGCGCCAACCGCCGGTCCTGCTCGTGCACAACATCGAAACCCTGAGCAGCCACCTGGTCCAGCACCGCCCGCAGCCGACCGTCTAGATCGTGCACTTCCACTACGATCTGGTCGATTCTCTCCCAGGTGGTCTGGTCGATGCCGGCAAGCACATCGGCCTCGGCCTTCTCCACATCGATCTTCAGCAGGTCGATCCGGTCGATCCGGTGCGTGGCGAGGACCTCAGTCAGGGTAGTCAGCCGGCAGCGCCGCGGCTGCGCCCTCATCCTGTCGTCCACCAACCGATCGAACTGCGCTGCCACATCCGGCGGATCCACGTCCAGCAGCTCTAGGTCCAGCGCGGTGCGAAGGTACGAACGCAGCACCGTGCGGTCCTCCTCGGCGTCGCCGTACATCCCGGACATGAGCGTGTTGTTCGGGTAGTAGCAGAACGCGGCCTCACCGGTGCGGCTGCCGAGGCCGCAATTCAGCACCGTGACGTCGACACCGTGCAGCTCGGCATTGACCGACACCGCGTGTGCGAGCTCAGCCACCGGTTCCACCGCGAGAATCCGAGCGCCATGGCTGCGCTGGGCGACCAGCAGTGAGAACATCCCGATGTTCGCACCGACATCCATCACCACCGGAGCTGCGGGAAGCCCGATACCGTGCCGGAGGTAGGCATTCTCCACGAAGATTTCCCGGTAGAGGAAGTCCGTCTCAGTCCGGTTGAGCTGTGCCACCAGCAGCTGCCCCGCTGGCTCGTGTAAGGAAAGACCCGCTAACGACCCGGCCGCCGCCATCCGACACGCCCGGTGCAGGACCGGGGCATACCGCTCGTCCGGCACCAGATAGGCGATCAGTCGCTCGTCCCCCTGGACCGCGGCGGCGGCGACCGCAGGATGGCGCGCCAACTCGGTCGCGATCCGCTGGTCCATTCGTCCGTTCACGTCCACCCCCGCTGCGCTTGGTCCATGAAGGCCCTGGCAAGCCCGATCAGGTCGGGTGCCGCGTCAAACGCCGCGAGATGATCACCCCGGGGCAGCAATTCCAGCCGCGCACCCGGTATGCGCGACGCGACAACGACCGACCCCTCAGGATGGGCCGTGGTGTCCGCCATGCTGCTGACGACCAGCGTCGGGAGATCGATGCCGGCCAGGAACGGCCGGCAGTCGGTCGTCATGATCGCGCCATTGAGCCGCCCGTAGCGGTAAAGCAGCTCCGCGCTGGCATAGGGGTAGATCAGCTCATGCGCGAGGTCGGCACGCAGGTTCTCCCATGTCACCGGACGGCGCAACATCGCGTGCAGGCCAGCCGCGCGCTCTCGCCGGCGGCCGGCCATGAGCATGAGGGACTGGACATCCTGCTGGTGTCTGGTCTTGGGCACGTCGGGGCCCAACTCGTAGTCGCCATGCCACAGGCTCAGCGAGCGGACCCGGGCGGACCCAGCGGCGAGCGCCACGGTCGCTCCCCCGCACAACCCGACGACGTGCGCCGCCTCGACATCGAAGGCGTCCAGCACGGCATGCAGGTCGCCGGCCTGGGTCGGCACGTCATACTCGCGCCGGTCGAAATCCTGGTCCAGAGTCTGATTGCCGGCCAAGCCGGGGGTGGCATCCCGGGCGGGGAACATTCCCCGGCTCTCCCAGGTGATCACCCGGAAACGGTCGCTGAGCCCCATCATCCAGCGCCGGAGGAGGCCGACCGGCATACCGCAGGCCGACACGAGCACCACCACCGGGCCCGCAGGAGGGCCGAGGTCATAGCAGCGCAACGTCGAACCGTCCGGAGCAGCCGCGACAGTCATCGTCGGGAGGCCGCTCCAGGTCTGGCGGACCGTGGCGGCGATGAGGGCCTCGGAGGCACCGCCGAGGCTCCCCGCCCGATCGAGCAGCGCGGCGAGGCCAAGCCGGTTGCTGATGGCCAACTCCGCAGCCACCAAGCCCGATGGATCGGCCACCACCCGCGGAGCGCGCACGCCCAGCTCCCCTGCCAACCAGTCGATCAGGGTCTGCACCGCAGCTAAGGCAGCGGGCCGTTCGGTGCCCGGTTCCAGCGGTGCCACCCGTGGCGGGGAGTCCAGCGCACCACTCAGCGGTCCGACCTCAACCAGCGCCGATGCCAACTGGGCCAGCGTCGTCGGCGACGAATCGGCCGCCTCTGGTCGTGTGGGTGACAATCCGGTTTCCGGGATACTCGTTTCGCCCACGAACGACCACCGACCCATAATGTTCCAGGCTGACCCGGCCGCCATACTCCTCAATGACGTCGGTGTCAGGATAGACACGTACCGAGCTGGGCACATAGCGTGCCACGAATCCCATCCGCATGTCTTTTGTCTTACCACTGTGCGGATGGGAGGCATGCATCAGCGTCGACCAGAACACGATGAACTGTCCGGCCGTCATCTCCATCGAGACGGCTCGGGTCTCTTCGGGCTTCCAGTCCGGATCGATCTGCAGCTCCCGGTAGTCGTACCCGAAGAACCCCCGTCGAACGCCTTCTTTCTCCATCGAGTTCACCGTGGCCGGACTGTAGTGCATTCGTTTGGTCTCATCGTAGAACATGGTCCGGTGGGTACCGGGGATAAATTGCAGGCAGCCCATATCGATCGACGCATCGGTGAACGCGCACCACACCGTGATGGTGCCGCCGAACTCGGCGTCTTGCGGCCAGACGATCTGCGGACTGCCCGAGGCGTTCGCGAACGTGTCAGCCTGGTGCCAGTCGGTGCCCTCGTCGCCGGGGTATTTAGGGAAGAACTCGGTTCGCCAGCACAACACGTTCGGGCCGAGCGCAGAGGAGACCCGGTCGACGATCTCCGAACGGCAGATGTGACCGGCAAGGAACGCATTGTCCAGGTGCCGGTCGTAGTTCGCGATGTTGGTGACACCCGACTTGGCCACCGTGTCCTGGTAGACTGCGGCACTGCGGTCCATGAGCCGAACACGCTCACGACGCCAGATCCGTTTGATCTCAGCCGGCTCGTACAGGGTGAACGGCCCGGCATATCCGCGCCGGTGGAACTCGGCGAGCTCGTCGGCAGTCCACGAGAAGTCCACCGTCTGGGAATCTTGGGTTGGCATGGATCTGCTACCTCCAGCGATACGGCCTACGACGTCGGGGCATCCAGTTCGAGCGTGCTGGCGAGCGAGCGAACGGTGGCCTCCTCGACAAGTGTCTCGATGCCGATATCCGCACCGAAGCTGGCATTAACCTGATTGAGCATCCGGATCAGAGTGAGCGATGTCCCGCCCAGGTCGAAGAAATCCTCGTCCAGCCCGACCGCCGGTAGGTTCACGATGTCGGCCCATATCGCGGCGACCCTGGACTGGACCGGAGTGAGCGCTGGTGGCGCGGACTGCTCAGGTCGTCTTAGCTGTTCGCGTTCTCTCAGCGGAGTCGGCAGGGCGCTCCTGTTGATTTTTCCGTTAACGGTCAGCGGCAGGGTGGGAATCGACACGAACGCCGACGGGCGCAGGTAGGAAGGCAGCCCAGCTAGCTCATCCGCCAACTTCATTCGGATGCCCTCGGCCCATCCCGGATCGACGCCTGGGTCGTTGGGTACCAGATAGGCGATGAGCCGCACGTCACCGTCCCCGTAGTCATGCGGGGCCACCACGCTGACGGCCACCTCGGGGTGGGTCTCGAGGACGAACTCGATCTCCCTGGGCTCGATCCGGAACCCCCGGACTTTGAGCTGATCATCAATCCGGCCGGCATAGTGGTACTCGCCGGTCGGGTCAGCCACGACCAGGTCGCCAGTCCGGTAGGCGCGCTCCCCACCGGCAAGTGGGTGTGCGGAGAACCGCTCTGCGGTGAGGTCCGCACGGTGGAGGTAGCCACGGCTCACGCCCGCGCCGCTGACGTACAGCTCGCCGGACTCGCCGGCCGCTGCTGGCTCGCCGGCCGCGTTGAGAACCAGGAAACGCAGATCAGGCAACGGCACACCGATCGGACTCAGGTCTGGTCTGGCCAGATCCACCCGGCGAATCGGCCGGAACGAGGCGTGCACCGTGGTCTCCGTGATGCCGTACATGTTCACCAGCGCGGGTCGCTCGTCACCCCAGCGGTCCATCCATCCGGCGAGCATGCCGACAGCGAGCCGCTCGCCACCGAACACCACCAGCCGCAGGTCCGCTGGACTCGGATCGGTGGCACTGCGGTCAGCCGCGTCAAGCTGACGGAACGCGGACGGCGTCTGATTCAGCACGGTGACCTGCTCGCGTCGCAGCAGTTCGCGGAAACGACGTGGGGACTGGCACGTCTCGTCTGGCACCACGACCAACCGCCCGCCAAAGAGCAATGAGCCCCAGAGTTCCCACACCGAGAAGTCGAAGGCGACGGAGTGGAACATGGTCCAGACGTCGTGCTCACAGAACCGAAACCACTGCTGGGTGACCTCGAACAGGCGTACCACCTGCCGGTGCTCCACGAGCACACCCTTCGGGGTCCCGGTAGAGCCGGAAGTGTAGATCACGTAGGCGAGGTCGGCCGGCGTGCGCGCGGTGGCCGGTGCCGGGTTAGCGCTGCCGCGTCGCTGTTCCCGCTCCCCGGCAGCAGAATCGGCCAGCACCAGCGCGACGGACCGCTCTGTGACCCGCTCGGCCAGCGAGGACGTGGTGACAGCAATCCCAGCACCGCTGTCTCGCAGTAACCAGGTGACCCGCGGTGGCGGGGTGCTTGCGTCAATGGGGAGGTACCCGCCGCCGGCCTTGAGGATTCCCAGGATCCCCACAATAAGGTCGATTCCGCGCTCGATGTACAGCCCCACCAGGACGTTCGGGGCGACACCGAGGTCGGACAGCTGGCCGGCCAGCGCATCGGCGCGGTCGTTAATGTCCGCATACGTCGCGGTGTCGCCGTCGGACACGACCGCTGTCCGGTCAGGGCAGGACCGCACTCTGGCTTCGAAGATCTGGTCGAGCCGACGCCCGGCAAAGCCAGGATCGACTTCCGTGACACCCTTACCTAGCCCGTCATGTTCACGGTTTATCACGGCCTCCCCCACCACACCGTGGGTATGTCGACAGCTCCGGCACCAGGACGATCGACACGTCAATGCCGTGCACGTGACGACATAATCACGACGAACGAGGTCGAGGTACCGCTAAGAGGGCGATGGACCGCCAGCTCGCTGCTCACCCTGGTACGGGAGCATGCACTGATCAGTGGGCGAGATCGGTGACCAACACGCTGCGCTCGCCGGTGCGTAGGCTGCTGACATGCACAGGCCAACCCCGGGCCGGCTGCGGGACCCTTTGCGCGTCGTCGTCGTGGATGACCACCAGATGGTGCTCGACGGGCTGCGCGCGATGCTGGCTTCCTACTCCAGCCAGGTCGAGATCGTCGGTGAGGCCACCGAACCAGATCTCGCGATGAAAATCATCACCGGGCAGGAGCCCGACATCACGTTGCTCGATGTCCGGTTACGGGGCTCCAGCGGGCTGGATCTGTGCGCGGAGATCCGCAAGCGGCAACCCGCCTGCAAGGTCGTGTTCCTGACCGTCTACGACGACGAACAGTACCTCTACCAGGCGCTGCGCCTGGGCGCGGCCGGGTTCCTGCTCAAGCGGGTGCGCGGCGCGGAGCTGGTGGATCACCTGCAGCGGATCCACCAGGGCGAGGTCCTCATTGATCCCAGCCTGGCGACGAAGGTCGCGATGTCAGTGGCCCACCTGCGCGGTGGGGAGTTCTGGCCAGGCGCGCGCCTCGGGCTGACCCAGCGGGAGAGCGAGGTGCTCGCGCTCATGGTGGCCGGGTTGTCCAACCGAGCCATCGCCGGCCGCCTGACCGTCAGCGAGGAGACCGTGAAGACACACGCCCGCGGGATCTACCGCAAGCTGGGCGTCCCGGACCGCTCCGGCGCGGTCGCCGCAGCACTGCGGGAGGGGGTGTTCCAGTGATCCGTTCGCGGCTGAGCCTGGCCGACGCCGATTCCGACGCCCAGCTGCTGCACCGGGTGATCGAGATCTTGTCGGCGGGTCTGGACCTCGACGGGATCGTCCAAGGCGTGGCCGACCTGATCACCGAGACCACGTCCACCGATGTCTGCTTCGTGCACCTGCTGGATCCGACCGGCGAGCGGTTGCGCCTGCGCGGCGCCACTCCCCCCTTCGATCAGCTCGCCGGACGGATCGAGCTACCGATCGGCGAGGGGGTGTCCGGCTGGGTGGCCGCGCACTGCGAACCGGTAGTGATCACCGACAACAAGCGGGCGGATCCGCGTTATCGCTATATCCCCGAGTTGCGCGGAGAGGAGTTCATCTCGATGGCCTCGGTTCCGATAATCACGCGTCCTGGTGATCTGGTGGGTGTGCTCAACGTCCACACCCGGGACCGCCGCGAGTTTGCCACAGCCGACGTCGAACTGCTGAGCTCAGTGGCGGGTTTGATGGCCGGGGCCATTGAGAACGCCAGCCTGCACAGCAGGCTCGCCGAGCGGGAAGAGGCGCTGGAGCGGTTCGCCGAACGGATCGTGCTGCTCCAGGAAACCGAACGGCGCCGGCTCGCCGGTGAAATCCACGACGGCATCAGCCAGCGCATCGTCAGCCTGTCGTTTCACCTCTCAGCAGCGGCGGACGCGGTCACCACCGACCCGGCCAGCGCCGCCGAGCAGATCGCCCGCGCCCAGGAACTCGCCGCAGGAGCACTGGATGAGACCCGGCACGCGATTGCCGGGCTACGCCCGCCGGTGCTGGACGACCTCGGGTTAGCCGCCAGCCTGGAAAGCCTCGCGCGGTCGATCCCGCTGCCCCACGTCGACGTGGACACCGTGGCGACCAACCTGCCCGAGCACGCCGAGACCGCCGTCTACCGGATCGCCCAAGAGGCGCTCCAGAACGTGATGAAGCACGCCAGCGCCGCGCACGTGCAGCTACGGCTCGCGCTGGCCGCCGACGCTGTCCTGCTCGAGATCTCCGACGACGGCGTCGGCTTCAACCCAGCCACCAGGGCCGAGCGAGCCGGGCCGATGGGATACGGCCTGCCCGGCATGCAGCAGCGCGCCGAGCTCCTGGGCGGGCAGCTCACCGCAGACAGCACCCCCGGCCACGGCACCGTGGTGCGCCTGCGCGTGCCGCTGACCCAAGAACACTCGGCCTAGCCGTTGCTGGGATCACCATGGTGGGGCTGGCGGCGGCGAGGAGCGCGCTGCCCAGTCAGCCTTGAAGGTGATCGGGGTCACGGCCTACGCTGAGCTTGTCTCCGTCCTCCGGGCGGGGACGGTGCTGCCGCAGCGAAGTCCGGTGTGAACCCGGCGCTGTCCCGCAACGGTGAAGCCCCCGCCAGGGGGACGAGTCCGGTCGCCTGCCGCCGCATCCACGGATCCGAGCCTCGCAGGAAGGACGGTTCGTGCCGGTTTCGCCTGTGGGCCGGTCCGGGCGTCGTCGGGGTCCTGGGAGCATCCCGAGGAGGATGCCCAGTGCATGCCCTGATGACCCGGTACCGATCGATCACCCACGCGTTGGACCCCGCCGAATGGGGCCGGCTCAGCGTGATGACGCTGGTGGTCCTCGCCCTGAACGCTTGTGGGTGGGGGATCTTCGTCTTTACCGTGCTACCCCACCACTTCCACTACCAGAACCTCGGCGTCGGGATCGGCGTGGCTGTCACCGCCTGGACGCTGGGAGCCCGCCACGCGTTCGACGCGGATCACATCTCCGCCATCGACAACGTGACCCGCAAATTAATGGCTGAGGGCAGGCGACCGCTGGCCACCGGGTTCTTCTTCGCCCTGGGCCACTCCACGATCGTGTTCGCCGTCGGTGTGGGCATCTCGATCGCGGCCAGAGCCGTGTTCGGGGCCGTGGTCGACCCCAACTCCACCTACGAAACCCTCGGCGGGACGCTCGGTACACTGGCCGCCGCCGGTTTCCTCTACCTCATCGCCGCGTTGAACCTGGTGGTGCTCGCCGGGATAGCGAAAGTCTTCCGCGCCATGCGTCGCGGCGCCTACGATGAGGACGAACTCGAACGCCAACTCCAGGCCCGCGGCCTGATGTGGCGCTTCTTCGGCCGCTTCATGCGCTCGATCAACCACACCTGGCAGATGTTCTACGTCGGCCTTATCTTCGGTATCGGCTTCGACACCGCCACCGAGGTCGTCCTGCTGGCCGCGACCGCCTACGCGGCCACCGCCGGACTTCCCTTCTACGCGGTGCTCGCCCTACCCCTGCTGTTCTCCGGCGGCATGACCTTGTTCGACACTCTCGACGGGTGCTTCATGAACTTCGCCTACGGCTGGGCCTTCGCCCGCCCAGTCCGCAAGGTCTACTACAACCTGGTCATCACCGGCCTGTCGATCGCCGCCGCGTTCCTGATCGGCACCATCGAGATCCTCGGCGTCCTGACCAGCGAACTGCACCTGCGCGGCACCTTCTGGGACTTCATGTCCAACTTCGACATCAACCGAGCCGGATTCGTCATCGCCGGCCTGTTCGCCCTCACCTGGGCAGCGGCCCTGGCGGTCTGGCGGGTAGGGAAGATCGAAAAACGCTGGGAGATATCACTGCGCGAATAGCCAACGCGGTGGGGAGTCACGGCAACCGTGACTCCCCACCGCCCGTCAGAACCAACGGTGGGTGACTCACCCAGATGGCTGGGTGACTGAGTGCCTGTCGTGGTCATAATGTCCCGGGAGCCTTGGCCGCTGGTTATCTCCTTTTTGTCCGGCCCGAGACCGTCCCGTGCTGATGTACCCGCAGGAGAGTGATCATGAATTTGGGTGATGGTAGTCCTCCTGACCACCTGGATGAGCATCACCATTCTCCTGCGACTGGTGTTGCGGCTTCAGTGCTGGATCGGGACATCATTGGCGCATTGGGCCGACTGGAGGCGACGGATACCGGCCCTCGGCGGTCGTGGTGGCGGCGACTGGGCACATTATTGGTCATCATGGGTCCGGGTTTGATCGTGATGGGCGGGGGTAACGACGCGGGCGGGGTCGTCCTGTATGCCCAGGCCGGGCAGGACTATGGCACCAAACTGGTGTGGGCATTGGTGATCCTTACCCCGATCCTGTATCTCAATCAGGAGATGGTCATCCGCTTGGGTGCGGTTTCCGGTGTTGGGCACGCCCGGCTGATCTTCGAGCGGTTCGGGAAGTTCTGGGGCTGGTTCAGCGTCTGTGACCTGCTGGTCATCAACGCGGTCACGATCGTGACGGAATTCATTGGGGTATCCCAGGCGCTGGCGTTTTTCGGCCTGCCCCGTTACGTGAGCGTGCCAGTAGCCGCGGTGGTGCTGTTCCTGGTGATCACGGGTGGGACGTTTCGCCGCTGGGAGCGATTATTGTTTTTTCTGGTTGCGGTCGATCTGGTGGCGTTCCCGATGGCCTGGCTGGTCCACCCCAGCCTCACCCAACTCGCCCAGGGCGTGATCCCGAGCTTGCCCGGTGGGCTGAACGCCACGCTGTTGCTGTTTATTATCGGGCTCATCGGCACCACGGTGGAGCCCTGGCAATTGTTCTTCCAGCAGTCCAGCGTGGTAGACAAGCGCATCACTCCGCGCTGGATCCGCTACGAGCGCGCCGATTTAGCCTTCGGCCTTGCTATCGAGATGGTCGGCGCCGTCGCGCTGATCGCGGTGACCGCGTTCGGGTTGGCCGGTACCGGGTTGGCCGGGCATTTCGTCGATGCCACCACCGCGATGAATGCCCTCTCCCAGCATGCCGGACATACCGTAGCCGTGCTGTTCGCCATCGTATTGCTGGATGGTTCTCTGATCGGAGCCAACCTGGTCGGGTTGACCAGCTCTTACACCCTGGGCGATGTGCTGAACAATCCCAGCTCACTGCACCACAGAATGCCCCGGGCGCGCCTGTTCTACGGCTTCTACGCCGGGCTCATCATCGTGGGGGCGGTTGTGGTGCTGCTGCCCGGGATGCCGTTGGGGCTGCTCATCGAGGGTGTAGAGGCCCTGAGCGCGGTGCTGTTGCCGGCCACCAGCGTATTTTTGGTCTTGTTGTGCAACGATCGGGCGATCCTGGGTCCTTGGGTCAACCGGACGTGGAAAAACATTATCGTCGGGGTCGTGGTGTGGGCCCTACTCCTGCTGTCATTCGCTTCAGGAGCCTCCACGCTGTTCCCCGAGTTGTCCGGCACCGTGATCGAGATCGGTTTGCTGATCGGCGCGGGAATCGGGCTGCTCGGCGGCGCGATAGCTGGGCTGGTCCGCTGGCGGACCGCCAGCGTGGAACGCACCGCCCTGCACGATCAGGACCGGCTGGCCTGGCGCACACCAGAATTGGCCACCCTGGCACGCCCACCAATGAGCCCACTGCGCCGAACCGGGTTGATCACCCTGCGCGCCTACCTGCTCATCGCGGCGGCACTGATCATCATCAAGGTCGCCCAACTAGCGCTGGGCATCGGCGGTGGTGGCGGCGGCTCAAACTCAGATGACGCCATGGCCAGCGCAAGCCACCCAGTCGCGGCGGCGATGAGGACGAGGTGAGCACGGCCGGGACGTCCTGGGACGGTCCGGCAGGAACACGACGTTTAGCACCGTTCCGATCGGGGTACCCACAGACGACTGGGCGGCTGTCCCAAGCACGGGACGAGCTACCGTCGAGGACGAGAAAGGGAGACTGTTGTGAGCTTCGCGGATAAGTTCAAGGACAAGGCGCAGGAACTACGCGGCCGTATCAAGCGGAACACTGGCGAGATCACCGGCAACAGGCGTCTTCAGGGCGAAGGCAAAGCCGATGAGGTGATAGGAAACCTGAAGCAGGCCGGCGAAAAGGTCAAGGACGCGTTCCGTGGGCGAGGTAATCGCCGCCGCCGTCAGTACTAGTTCTCTGGTTTGCAGGTCAAGAAAACTCAACCTTAGGGATTAGAGATAAGGGGCAGCAGCTTATTTCGCGCTACCAAACCGAACGTGCTCCAAGTTCACTCCGACGAGGGTGGTGTTTTTAGCCAACTCATCGTAGTCATCGAAGTACGCGTCGGTGACACTGGCGTTGGAAAAGTCAGTGTTGGTAAGGATGCAGTGCGCGAAATTGGCGTCAGTGAGCGTCGAGTGAGTGAATTTAACGTCGGTGAGGGTGGCGCCAGTGAGGTCGGTGCGGATGAGCTCGGCGTAGGTAGACGTGGCGTCGGTGAGGATGGCGCGGACCAGGACGGCATCCGTGAGTACGACGCGGGTGAGGTGCGCGCGGGTGAGGTTGGCGTCAGTGAAGTCCGCGCGGGTGAGGTCGGCGTCAGTAAAGTTGGCGTGGGCGAGGGTGGCACCGGTGAAGATAGCGCCGGTGAGGTCCGCGCGGGTGAAGTCGGCGTCGGTGAGGTCGGTCTCTGCGAAGTCGGCATCCCGAAGGCTCTCGTCAGAGAAGCTCCGTCCGTGCAGATCCTGTCCGCGGAGGTTTTTTATTTTACCTGCCATCATCTCCACCCTCATGAGCCGTTCGAGTTGCCGCTTTGTCCGGGACTTTACTCGATCGAGGCTACTCCCGCAGTAGTAGCGGTGCTGTAACGCCGTGTCACCATATCATCCGATTCCGGGCGAGGAGGCGCCACGACCACAACCGGTGACCATGCCCATGGTGTCGAGTCCCGGCTCGATGCGCGCGCTTCGCATGAGGAAGCCCTCCGCCGGGAGGGTGTGCAGCCGATCCGGTCAGCTAATGACCTCGCGACCAAGGATCTCTAGCCTGCGATGGAGTCTTCGAGACCAACACGGAACTTGACGGGTTCCGGCAGTTTACTTATGCCACGCCGCGCTTGTGGACGCCCACCGGGAACGGCTCATCCCGCTGGCCGCCGCGCTGGAAGCCCGACCCAGCACCGGTACCCGGTGGCTCCAACCCCCCTCGGGGCCGTCCTGGGTACGCGCTTCACAACATCAGGGCGGTGCTGGATGGCAAGGGCCCGCCCACCGGACAGCCTTTGCCCTGACAAACTCGAGGCGTTCGGCGTGTTCGCTGGCTACCTCATGCTGGCTGCGCTCGTAGCAAACCGTGACCGTCATGACGAAAAACTGAGCCGTTGTGCGTCCAGAGTCTCTGGGCGCACCGAATCTGTTGTGCCCATCGTATGACCACTGCAACATTTCGCCCGATCAAATGTATGCGCAGTCGTCGATCGACTGCCAGGACTGTTGAACATCACCCGTACCTTCATCGTGGAGCTGCTGGTGGTCAACAGAAGGAGGTTGCTCGATGTGAGCTAGATCAGCCGTCGTACAGCCGCTCAGTGACGGAATTGTGCAGTGAGCGGTGGTGCGCCGCATGGCAGTAGCTTGGTAGCATCCCGACGAGCGTAGCGTGCGACCCGTCGGGCTTCCAGCAATTCGGCTTGACTTACGATGCGACAGGAGGGGAACAGCTCGCACGCACAGAGGGGAAACTCGCCAGCGATATTATTCAGGTAATACCGCAGCCAGAGATAGGCAATGAGGGTAGGGCACAATCTCAATTATTTGGTTGCAGGCATCCGTCACCAAATCAAGGACGAACATCGACACGAAGAACTGCCAGGGTACGGGGCGGTGAGCTCCCCAGTTGGCTCCGCTACGTCATGATGGCTAGCGGTTCGGTGCTCACCGTCGGTGACGGCGAGCTTGATCCTTTCGGTAGCGGTGGGTGTCAGGGTTCATGTGGAGCCAAGCGCGGGAGCTCGGTGGCCTGAACGGTCTGCTCGTCGATCCGACTCAGCACAGCCGCCTAGGTACCTGGAGCCGAAAAACTCCGTAGTAGCTGGCCTGGTGCGGGTCAAAAGTTACGTACAACTACTGATTGCCACGTAGCGTGTCCGATAGGCACCGTAGGTACTACGCCGATCCGGCACTGCCCGTCGGTGGCGCTGTCCGTACCTGGACCATTTCTTCTAGGGGGAGCCAATGTCTGAGGCGATGAGCTTTGCCCAGTTGGAGGATCAAACCGTGGAGCTGCTGCCAGCCCGCACTGTCCTGTCCATGATGGGTGCCAGCACGATGACCAACCATGCCCCGATCAGCCAGATCAGTAATCCAACCGGCGGTGATCATCCCATGTACGACACGTGGATGAACGCGTTGACGCTGCTAGGCGTGCCCCACTCCCAGTCCTCTGTCGACCCGTCCAGCCAGTAAGCATGCCCCGGGTGATTCGGCCGATCCACACCGTCACGAGGTCGTGATGATGCCGGCCGTGTACAACGAACCGAGAGGACACGGTTGATGGTGGTGGGAGATCCCCGGCGGGTATTTGGTGCCCGCACCTCGGCTGGGCGTGGCCTCTGGCGGCAGCGAGGGAGGTGTCGCCGAGCGGCATAAGGTGCAAACACTCATCATCAGGGCAACATGCCCAGTAAGGCTGCTCCGCACTCGTGGGTCTGACCGGAGGGTTGAACTCCGGCTGACCCACGGGAGCGGGCAACCACGCAGCACAACCCGGTGGCCAACCGGCAAGAGCTGGCCCTGAGGCCTCCCTTCAGCCGGTGCGGAGGGCATCGGCACACCGGGTTGCCTGGCGTACTAGCCGCAGGATGCTGTTGGGGGTGTCGGATTGGGGTGCGTGCCCCGCTCCGAGCAGGGGATGGAAGGTCGCGCCCGGCAGAGCCAGCAAGTAGCGGGGGGTCTGCCCGCTACTGATGACGTCAGCGGTGCCCTGAGCCAGGATCACAGGACAGCGCACGTCCTCAAGCCCGGTCGGGACGTCGGCCAGGATCCCCCAGAACAGCAGACGCCAGAAATCCTCAGACTCACCGAACCCCTCCAGCAGCGCGCGGGCCTCCGCCTCCGAGGCCAACCACGGTTGTGACCGCAGGCCTGTCAATAACGCGGCGCGGCCGGCGGAAAAGCGCGTCAAGGGTCCAATCGCCGGGTGCAGGATGCACATGAGCACCCGGAAGGTGCTCATCGCTGCGCCCTGGTAGATCCGCTCGTGCAGCAGGTTGAGGCCCGATGGCGCGATCGCCACGACCGAGAGCGCCCGGTCGCGCCGCGCGAGTTCCAGCGCGATGCGGGCGCCGAGGGAGTTACCGAGGACGTGTACGCGGCCCAGGTCCAGGGCGTCCAAATCCGCTTCGACCGCGTCGGTGACGGCACGGATCGTCGGCCGCTCCGACAGCGCGGGTGAGTCGCCGTGCCCCGGCAAGTCAACGACCAACACGTCATGCTCGGCCTCTAGCGCGGGCCGCAGTGCCCAGAAGTCATCGCGGGTCGTGCCAATGCCGTGCAGCAGCAGCAACGGTTCGCCGGATCCGGCGCGGTCCCAGGAGAGTCGAGTGCTCACCGCTCATTGTTACCTGCTGGCGAGCCGAGGGAGGCGCGATTCTCGACACAAGGTGTCCATCCTCACGCCGACTCGGACAGCCATGGTGGACCGCTCACTGCGGGATCACCCGGACCGCAGCGAGAACGCTTGCCACGGGCGGGGTCAGTACCGATCATCGCCGAACGCACCGCTTGCAAGCCAGTTTTCCTGGTCACCATGGTCATCTGAGTCAGCACAGCGCGATTCGCAAGGATCTTCCCTCCAGCCCGTCTGACCGCAGTTCTGACCATAACGAGCACCACCAACCAGCCGACCGACTCCACTTGCCCCGCACGTGGTCAAGCAGTTAGCGCAGATCCCTAACAAGATCATGCCGTCTCCATGTCGTGAGACGTCAGCAATGCGTGACGATCACTGACAAACACTGAAGATTGTCCGCGCAGGTCATCGCCGGTATGGCTGGTTCACGCCGAGGCCGGTGAGGATCGGCGATCTGAAAGGTGCCATCTGTACCCCTGACCATCGACACCGACCCGAGCAACACGATCTTCTCGGGCAGGAAGCACACAGACGATCTCGCAGCCGCACTGCAGCGAGGGCGGGTACGACGCGGACTTCCCAGTCCGGTACCGACCGTGACGAGCAACCAACCTCGTAGCCGGTCGGCCCTGGTGAGGGACCCAACCCCGCAGTGATGGCCCGACCGACACCGCGCAGGGTCCACCCCGCCACCACTGCTCTGCCCACCAGGTCGAACTGCCATGGCGGATGGAGGGAGAGCTTGGACTCAAACGGTGGGCGCGACACTGGCTTGACCTGGGGCGATGGTGACCAGAGTGGTCGGGGGCAAGCCGACCCGCACCGCTTATCTGGGGTCTTCAAGTTTCTGTCCATGACGTGCATGACCTGGGTTGGGTCCTTCCCGATCACCGTGGTGGATGCGGTTATCTTCCGCTGTCCATCACGGAGTGGGAGGTTCGATGCGCGTACAGCGGGTGGTCATGCGGGGTTCGGAGGAGGAGTCGTGGACCTTGCTCGCGGAGGATCACGGTCCGGTTGAGTCGGTGGAGCGGTTTTTGTCCTATCTGGTCTCGATTGAGAAGTCTCCGAATACGGTCAAGGCTTACGCTCATGATCTGAAGGACTGGTTCACCTACCTGGCTGGCCATGGGCTTGATTGGCGGCGGGCGACGCTGGAGGACGTCGCCGGGTTCGTGGCGTGGCTGCGGCTCCCGCCGGAGGCCCGTGCGGGGAAGGTCGCGGTGCTGCCGACGGTGGAGCATTATTGCTCGGCATCCAGTGTGAACCGCAAGCTCGCGGCATTGACCTCGTTCTGTGAATTCCACGCCCGGCACGGGGTCGCGTTGGCCGGGTTGCTGGTCACGATGCAGCCCGGGGGGCGTCGCGGGTCCGCGGTGTCCTACAAGCCGTTTCTGCACCACATCAGCAAGAACGCGCCGCAGCGCCACCGGACGATCAAGCTGAAGACGTCCCGGCCGCGGCCGAAGGTGCTGACCGCTGAGCAGGCGCAGACGATCCTGGACGCCTGCGACCATCTGAGGGACCGCCTGCTCTTTGCTCTTCTGCTGGACTGCGGAGTGAGGATCGGCGAGGCCCTAGGCCTGCGGCACGAGGACCTGGAGATCGCTGAGCGGACCGTCATCGTTCGGCCGCGGCCCAACGACAACCGGGCACGCGTCAAGGCCGGTGTCTCGCGGACGATCCCGTGCAGCGCCGAGTTGATGCGGTTGTATGCCGATTACCTCACCCGCGAGTACGGCTCGCTGGACTCCGACTACGTGTTCGTCACTCTCTGGGCGGCGCCGCGGGGCCGGCCGCTGACCTACGCCGCCGTCTATGACCTGGTGCTACGGCTTCGCCGCCGCACTGGCATCGACTTCGAGCCCCATCAGTACCGGCATACATACGCGACGTGGCTGTTGCGCAAGGGTGCCGGACTGGAGAGCGTCAAGCAGCTCCTTGGTCACTCCTCGATCACCACTACGGTCGATGTCTATGGTCATCTGACGGTCGAGGACGCCCGCCAGAGTTTGGAAGCCGCTGGCTGGTTCACCGGCCGGGAGGTTCGGCTGTGATCGGGGTTGCCCGCGCGCGGGCGCGTGGTGGGGCCGGCCTGCTGGAGAAGCTGATGGGTGGCGTTCGTCCGGAGTTCCGCGCTGACCTCTTGACGCCTGCCGCTGATGATCCGGTCCTTGGCTGGAAGACCTGCCTCGCCGAGGGCTGCGGCAGGCCGAACAGGAACGGCGGGATGTGCGATCCGCACTACGCACGGTGGAGGAGCCAGGGCAAGCCGGATCGGGCGGTGTTCCTCGCTGATCCAGGTCCCGCGGTCCGCGGGAAGGCAGGACATCTTGAGGTGGCATTCATCGACTTCAGCGAGCTTGGTCCGCAGGCCAAGCTCGAACTCCAGTACGCCGTTCAGTCTCGTTGGGACGAGCAGGCCAGCGTCTTGTCTGTGGAGTTGGTGCGGCGGGTGGTCCGTCTGGTGGCGGGTGCCGGCGCCGCCTCATTGCTCGATCTCTCCAGGGCCGAGTGGGTGTCCACCGCGGAGCGGGTCCGGCTGAACGCGCGGCGACTGGCCGAGGCGACAACGTTTCTGATCTACGCGCGGGATCTGATCGAGGTTCTTGATGCTGGTGACGGCTGGGAGGTGGAATATCCACGCGACGAGTGGAGAGTCAGCAGGCTTCCCGGCGTGACCATCAGTCCGTCACGACCACGGGCCCGCAGCTACCTGCGCTTCGCGGGGATCAGCCAGCCGTGGCTGAAGGAGCTGGCAAAGAGGTGGACGCGGTTCCGGGTTGTCTCGGGCCTGGCCATCGGAACCGCGACACACGACATCCGGGCACTGACGCTGTTCAGCGAGTTCCTGCGCACCGTGACCCCAGACGTCGGCAAGCTCGCCGACATCGATCGTGAACTTTTGGAACGCTACCTGGCCTGGGTGAGCGGCTTGCCGGGAGCGGCGACGACCCGCCAGGAACGGGTCGGCAAACTTCAGGTGTTCTTCCAGGACATCCGCCGGCATCGCTGGGACGAGACCCTGCCCACCACCGCGGTGTTCTACACCGGCGATGTCCCACGTCAAAGACCCCGGCTACCGCGATACCTCGCCGAACACGTGATGGCCCAGGTCGAGCAGCCCGTCAACCTCGACCGCTGGTCAAGTCCCGAAGGCCGCCTGCTGACGTTGATCCTCATCCGGTGCGGACTGCGGGCCTGCGACGGCTGCACCCTGCCGTTCGACTGCCTTCTCCACGACGGCCAGGGCGCACCCTACCTGCGCTACTACAACCAGAAGATGAAACGGGAAGCCGCCGTTCCGATCGACGAAGAACTCCAGTTCGAGATCCAGGCGCAACAGGCCCGTGTCCTGCAGCGCTGGCCCGCGGGCAATCCAAATCTGTTTCCCCGACCGCGCGCTAACGCCAACGGCCGACGTCCCCTCACCCCCGCCAGCTACCGTAGGATGCTGAACCGGTGGCTGGCGGACTGCGATGTCCGCGACGAGCACGGCCGCCGGGCCCATCTGACTCCTCACCAATGGCGGCACACCTTCGCCACACGGTTGATCAACCGGGATGTCCCCCAGGAAGTCATCCGGGTCCTCCTCGACCACGACTCGACCGAGATGACCGCTCATTACGCTCGGATCACCGACCAGACGGTCCGGCGCCGGTGGGAACAGGCCACCAAGGTCAACATCAAGGGTGAGCACGTCACGCTCGACGTGGAGGGCCCGCTCGCCCAGGCCCAGTGGGCCAAGACCCGGTACGGCATCGCCACCCAGACCCTACCCAACGGCTACTGCGGCCTGCCGGTGCAAAAAAGCTGCCCGCACGCCAACGCCTGCCTGACCTGTCCGGTGTTCATCACCGGCCCGGAATTCCTCCCCGAGCTGCGCGAGCAACAGCGCCGGACGCTCACGCTCATCACGGTGTCCACGAGCAAAGGACACACGCGGGCCACCGAGATGAATCAGCAAGTTCTGACCAACCTGGACCGAATGATCAGCGAAGTCGAGAAAACCGAGCACCAGGACACCATCGATGCGAACTGACAACTCCCATCACGTCATCGCCTCCGCCCGACGCCGCGCCGAGCAGACCCGCCAACGCGCCGTCGCAGCGCTACAGCGCCTGGACACCACCGGCCAGACAATCAACTTCGACACCGTCGCCAGGGAAGCGGGTGTCTCCAGATCCTGGCTTTACACCCAGGAAGACCTACGCGCGGAGATCGAACGACTGCGCGAGCGCCGTGGCCTCACCCGATCACCCGCCACGATCCCCGACAGACAGCGGGCATCCGACGCATCCTTACTGCGCCGTCTCGAAGCGGCCACCGCGCGCATCCGCACCCTGCACAACGAGAACCAACAGCTCCGCGACGCACTCGCCAAAGCACTCGGAGACCGCAGGACCGCCAACATACGCGGCGAACTCCATGACCGCGACACGCCGAAGCGATCGGCAACCAAAACGATTGGCCCCCGCTGAAAAGCAGCCCAAACCAACCCAGTCACCAACACTGTCCAGAACGCAGCGCCCCAGGTCGCAAGCATGATCGAAAATTGGGCTGAAGATAACACCGCAGGCGCGCCAGCGCCGAGGAGCGGAAGCGGCGCGGCAGCACTGCCCAACCCGAAGTACCCGCAGACGGCCACGCTCGCAGCGACCGCGGCAGAACGACCCCCCAGCAGCCACGATGCCGAC
>JBATXM010000039.1:0-57465 GCA_049673305.1 Pseudonocardiaceae bacterium
ACGCAACCGGTTGCGTGGCACCCCCGATCCCGGATAGCCAACTAACCCACCACAGCTAACAGCAGACCCGCCAGCGTCTCCTGGGCAAGGAAACACTCACCATGTCGACATCCACCGATGCGCAGCAGCTGACGAGGCTGCTGCGCATCAGCAGCGAACTGGACATCGTCGGCGACGTGACCGCCACCGTCGCCACCTCCTCCGAGCTGCTGGCCTGGGCGCACGCCCTCTCCGGGCCAACCATCTGCGCTTGGCGAGCCGAGGACTCCGGCAACCGCTATGTCCAGGTCACCGCCGCCTGCCACCGCAACCCCGTCCACGGCCGGGTCACCGCCGTACTCACCGCTGACGACCACCGCCAGTTCTGGGCCGCGCTGCTACCCGAGGGCGATCTCACCCCTGGCGAGGAACACCTGCTGCCGCTCACAGCGCTGGTCGCCGCCTGGTCGGCCACATCGTCCTAGCCCAGCACCGCGAACAGGGCGTTTCCCTCGACGCGTGTGATCGAAGAATCACTAATGGATGCCTGGGGCGTTACGGGGGAGGGTGATGAGCGCTTCGTCGGCACCGTGGCCAAGGAGGTGGGCTTTGCTGGCGGTTAGGCCTCGCTGGCCTGGATGTCCGCCGCGAGCTCTTTCAGCTTTGACGAGTGCTCGCGGGCGTGGTGGTTGCAGAACAGAAGTTCACCACCTGAAGGCAACACTGCCCGGACGCGCGCCGCAGCGCTGCACCGGTCGCAACGGTCGGAAGCAGTCAACTCAGGGCGGGTAAGCGTGCTGGTCATGGCTTCTCCCTCCGTAGTGGCCCGGTCGGTGTGACCAGACCGGGTAGAACCGGCTGCGCTGCTCACGGGATCCACCCGTCCACCCTGACATCGGATCCCAGGGTCCTACTCTTGCAGACGAACGCGGTCCACGATGCGTTCCCGAGGCGAAGCGCTCCGCGTGTCTTGAGCTAGTACCGCACCCCGCGGGCTGGCGCGCAAGGGTGATTCCGGTCGTTGCTGTCGTGTTGGTGGTCACCGTCGCGCGCTAGCCTGACCGCAGGCATGATCGGGCGGGAGGATGGGATCATGGTCGATGCGGCAGCGCTCGCCTCGGACCTGGCGGCCAACGGGGTTGTCGGGGTGACCATCACGTGGGCGGACAACAACGGGATACCGCGTTCCAGGACCGTGCCGATCGCGGCACTACCCCAGGTGGCCCAGCGCGGGGTCGGGATCTCCACGCTGTTCGCGGTGTTCGACACCCACGATGCGATCACCTTTGCCCACCAGGGCATGGCCACCCCCTCCGGTGACGTCCGGCTGGTACCCGACCTGCATGGGCTGACTCGGCTCGCCGGGCAGCCCGCGCTGGCATGGGCCCCCGGGCGACAGATCACGGTGGACGGCTCGCCCTGGCCATACGACCAGCGTGAGGTGCTCGAAGCTCAGGTCGAGGCGGCCGCCACTGAGGGGTTGACGATCAGGGCGGGCTACGAGATGGAGTTCGTGCTCACCCAGGCTGGCGACCTTGATGATTCCGGCGAGGAGCCGCGGCTGGCCTACCACGCCCCCGCCTACAGCCCGCATGCCCTGCTGGCAGTGGACGAGTTCGTGGCTGACCTGCTGGCCGACCTGGCGGCCAACGGTGTGCCGGTGCATCAGCTGCACGCCGAGTACGGGCCGGCCCAGGTGGAACTCAGCATCGTCGCCTCCGACCCGATCACCGCCGCTGACCGGCAGCTGCTGGCCCGCCAGACCATCCATGCCGCAGCCAGGACACACGGCCTGCGGGCCTGCTTCGCGCCGCTGTTCACGGCTGCGGGCGTGGGAAACGGCTGGCACTTGCACACCTCGGTCTGGCGCGGCGGACGCAACTTGCTGGCCGGTAATGCCATTGCTGGTGACCGTCCTGGCGCTGATGGCGTAGGTTGGCTGGGCGGGCTGCTCCGTGACCTCCCGGCGTTGGCCGCGATCACCGCGCCGAGCGTGCCGTCACTGGCCCGGCTGCGCCCCGGCTACTTCGCCAGCGCATACCAGTTCTGGGGAGTGGAGAACCGGGAGGCACCGCTGCGCTACATCCTGGGCTCGGAGCTGCTCGGCGCCGACCACGCCAATGTCGAGCTCAAGGTTTCCGACGCCTCCGCCAACCCGTACCTGGCGCTGGCCGCGGTGATCGCGGCCGGCATGGCGGGGTTGCGTGACGGAGCCGACCCCGGCGAACCGATTCAGGCTGACCCCGGTCGGTGGAGCGAGCAGGAGCGCGCGGCCCGTGGTTTGCGCCGGCTGCCGACCACACCCGCCGAGCAGGAGAAGGCGCTGACCGGCTCCAAGCGGCTCACCGCGATGCTCGGGGAGCCGCTGCTCGGCGCGTTCCTCGCGGTACGCCGGTCCGACGCGGCCTGGGCGGCTGACCGCTCCTTGGACGAGGTCGTGACCGCGCATCGTTGGCGGTATTGACCCTGGTTACGCAGTGTCGTTGGAGTCGTTGGACCACACCTGCAGGAGCGCTTCGGGGATGCCCCACCACCCCAGCGGGGTGAGCCGCTCATCATCGTCCACGGCACCGAGCAGGTGCCACTGCTCCACGACAGTCGTGAACCACCCCTGGAGCACGTCGATGTCATCGTCGTTGTCCGCGTCCACGACGAACCGGGCGAGGTCACCGGCGGAGGCGGGAGTACCGGGACCGCCGCGGGCCAGCGCCGCGACCGCCTCCAGCCATTCTTCGTGATCGAGAGCGGTCGAGGAAAGCAGGTCGACCGGGATGTCCACAGGTGGCTCCTCTACCGGGCTGACCACGCCCGCAGCCAGCTGTAGCCACAGCTGCCCGTCGTCGGAGTCCAGGTTGCTCGGATCCACTCCACCGCCAGCGCCGAGTAGGCTGGCTGGCCATCCTCCACGCGTCAACGCGCTACGCAGGCCTTGGCAGGCGGCGTGTAGCTCCGCGTCCGGCCGAGGGCGTTCGCCCACTTCAGTAAGGATGTTCTGGAGTTCGTCGAGAGCGGCTTGCTCGGCGGCATCCCACTCGGCGAAGAAGTCATCGTCCGCCTCGTCGAGTAGCTCGTCCATGGGTACCCGTCCATCCGGCAATGGTGAGCTCATCCAGCGTTCCTGTAGTTCCCGGTATTTTCGGGTGGCTGCCGGATCCTGCGCGAGCAGCCGGTCGGGGTCAATGTCTCCTGCAGTGAGGAGTTTTTCGAGGTGCAGGACGAGCAGCTCATGCAATTCATCGGCGAGTGGCGTGCGTGCTGACTCGTCCTCCCACACATGCAGCCCGATGATCGCCGTCGGTTCGGTCCCGGTTGCCTCGAGCCAGCCGTGCACCTCGCCGACTGTGGCGTCGCCGTCGGCGATCCGCCCCAGGACGGACTCAGCGGACTCCCAGAACCGGGCCGAGAACGGGTTACGCGCCGCGAGCAGTTCGCGGCGCAGCTCGGGCATGGCAGCCACCGCCTCCACCGCGGGTACGCTGAGCATCAGGCGGGCCACATCGCGCCGGGTGAGCTCAGCTGCGGGGCGGTGTGCCTGGGCCAGCAGCGCGCTGGCGTCAATTGTCACGCGCCGATGCTAGGGCGCGGGCCAGTTCGCTCGTCGTCGAGGGTTCTCGTTAAGCGGGTTGTGGTTCAGACGCGGCGATGAAGAAAACGTGGCTCGGGTAGCGTTGGTCGGGTGGTGAGCATGCTGGAGCGGGCCCACACGATCGCCGAGGAAGTGCTGTTTCCGGCGGCCCTTGAGGTCGACGCTCAGGGAGCCATCCCGAGTAGTCATTTCGACCTACTTGCCGCACAGGGCTTTTACGGTCTCGCGGGCGAGGTTGAGCACGGTGGCATTGAGATCGACTTCCCCTCGCTGGTCGGCATCCTTGAGACGCTGTCGGGCGGGTGCCTCACCACGACGTTCACCTGGATCCAGCACCAGGGCGTGGTGCGCGGTCTCACCAGAACGACGAACGCAGGCCTGCGGGAGAAGTACCTCGGCGCGGCGATCCGGGGCGAGTTGCGCGGCGGGGTAGCCTTCGCCGGCGCGATTCCGCAGCCTCCTCGGCTGTGGGCAACGGCCACCGACGGCGGCTGGTTGGTGAGTGGCGAGGCTCCGTTCGTCACCGGCTGGGGCATCGTCGACGTGTTGCAGGTCTCGGCGCGCAACACCGCACTCAAGGCGGGGGAGTCCACCGGCACCATTGTCACCGGGCTGCTCGACGCTGAGGCCGGTGCTGGCATCACCGTCGAGGCGTTGCACATGGTCGCCGCCCAAGGCAGCAACACCGTCCGGCTGCGGTTCGACGATTATGTCCTGCCGGCCGAGAAGGTCATCGCCGAGGTCTCGCATCGTGACTTTCTCGCCAACCGTTGGATGAGCTCGCGGCTGAACGGTTGCCTTGCGATGGGAGTCGCCGGGCGGTGCATTCGGATGATAGGCGAGGCCGGCCGACCCGAGGTCGTGGAGCTGCTGCATGCGGAGCACAGCGTGATCCGGGACCGTCTCGATGGTGGGCTCAACGACCCAGAGACGATGCCGGCGGCCCGCGCTGCCGCCTCCGAGCTTGCCTACCGTTGTGCTGGCGCACTCGTGGTGGCGGTGGGCAGCTCGGGGATCCTCGCCTCGCATCATGCACAGCGGCTGGTCCGGGAGGCGACGTTCACCCTTGTCGCCGCCGGTCGGCCAGAGATCAAGGACAACCTGCTGAGCGTGTTCGGTCATGTCCATGAGTAAGCTCACCCGGTGAAGAAGTCCGATCGCACCGTGTGATCATCAACACCGGGGTGATCGTTATTCGGTGATGATTACTGGGTGACAGAGCACCTGGTTAAGGAGTCTGGGATGGAACGTGCTCCTGCCCTGTCCGTCGGGCTGGCGCTCGCCGCGGTGGCGTCTTTAGTGCTGGCGTGCACATCCGCTGGGGGCACTACCGCACAGCACGGGCCTGTCGGTCCAGTGCCAGCAGGGTTAGAGCGGTTCTATGGCCAGGACCTAGCCTGGGGCGGCTGCTCCTCGTTCGCCAAGACCCCGAGTGACCAGAAGGCCTACGCCGACCCTGGCCTGCAGTGCGCATACCTCACTGTGCCCTTGGACTACGCCAACCCGAACGGCCGGGTTATCAAGGTCGGCCTGCTCCGCCGACCCGCGTTGGATCCAGCGCAGCGCATCGGCTCCTTAGTGATCAACCCGGGTGGTCCTGGTGGGTCCGGCATGAGCACCGCTGCCAGTCTCGCCGACACCGTCATGGATAATGACCTGGGGCGTCGTTTTGACTTGGTGGGGTTCGACCCACGCGGTGTCGGCTCGAGCGAACCGCAGGTTGTCTGCCGGAGCGCCGAAGTACGGGACCATGAACGGCTAATGGACCTCAACGTTGACACTTCACCAGCGGGCGTGACGAAGACCGAAGACCAGGAAAAGTCCGATGACCAAGGATGTGTCAAGGGTGCCGGAAAAGATGTACTCGAAAACATCGGCACCCGCGACGTGGTCCGCGACATGGATGTCATGCGGTCGGCCCTCCATGATGAAAAGCTGACTTACCTTGGTTACTCCTACGGCACTCACATTGGTACTGCCTACGCTGAAGCTTTTCCTAAGAATGTTCGAGCAATGATTCTCGACGGTGCTGTCGATCCTGCCCAGGACCCCTCTTCGCAGCTCATCGACCAAGGTCGAGGATTCCAAAAAGCCTTCGACGCGTTCGCGGCGTGGTGTACGGGCACCCCTGATTGCGCTCTGGGACCAGACAAGAACCAGACTGAGAGCAAATTTCAGGGCCTTGTGCGGCCGTTGATCACACAAGCGGTCGGTTTGTCCGACGGGCGCAAGCTGTCTTACACCGACGCCACTATCGCAACTGTCCAAGCGCTGTACTCGCGCGAGCTCTGGCAACCTCTCAATCGTGGTTTGCAGGAACTTGCCAAGGGTCACGGAGAAATTCTCATGCGCCTTGCCGATAGCTACTACGGACGGTCGCAAGACGGTACCTACTCCACCGAGATGGATGTCTTCCAATCCGTCCTCTGTGTGGATAATCCGGCCATCAAAGACCCGAACGTGGCCCGCGATATCGATGCTCAATACCGGAAGGTCGCCCCATTCCTCGACACGGGGGAGCCACCCTCGCCCGCCCTTGACAACTGTGCCTACTGGCCCGTGCCGCCCACCAGCGGGCCGCACCTCCCGCAGACCCCTGGGCTGGCCACCACAATGGTGATCTCCACGACGCAGGATCCCGCCACGCCCTATCAGTCCGGGGTCAACCTCGCGCACGACCTCAACGCACGCCTGCTGACCTTCGAAAGCACTCAACACACCGCTTTCTTGCAAGGCAACAGCTGCGTTGACAGTGCCGGCATCAGTTATCTCACCAGTCTTACGCTTCCACCCGAGGGAACTCGGTGTAAACCCACCACGTGAGTGCTGCCTCAAGCTAGCTTGCGACGCCACTCACGAGTGGTGGTGGCGGCACCTGCCTCGGGCGCGGGCAAGACCACCGTTGCCACCGGGTTGATGGCCGCGCTGCGGCGGCGGGGCACCACGGTGGCTGGGTTCAAGGTCGGCCCGGACTACATCGACCCGGGCTACCACGCCCTGGCCACTGGGCGATCGGGCCGCAACCTCGATCCGGTGCTGGTAGGTGAACACCGCATCGCCCCGTTGGCCTGTTACGGCGCGGCCGGGGCGCAGCTCGCGGTCGTGGAGGGCGTGATGGGCTTGTTCGATGGCCGCACCGGGACTGCGGGTCACGGCTCGACGGCACAGGTCGCGGCCCTGCTGGGGGCCCCGGTGCTGCTGGTGGTCGACGTACGCGGCCAGGGCCGCAGCCTTGCCGCGCTGCTGCACGGGTTCCGGTCCTTCGACGCGAGCATCCGGATCGCCGGGGTGGTGCTCAACCAGGTCGGCTCGGCGCGTCACGAGCAGGTCTGCCGGCAGGCCTGCGCTGAGGTGGGCCTGCCGGTGCTGGGTGCACTGCGCCGGGATGACGCGCTGGCGGTGCCGTCGCGGCATCTGGGGCTGGTCACCGCCGCCGAGCACGCCACCGCGACGGGCGTGGTAGCTCGGTGGGCTGACGCGGTAGCCGCGCAGGTTGACCTGGCCGCTGTGGTGACACTGGCGAGCGTCTCGGCCGGCGAACCGCGGTGGGTACCGGAGACCGAGGTCACTCGGGTACCCGCTGCGCCGGTGGTCGCGGTGGCCGGTGGGCCGGCGTTCACCTTCGGCTACCCCGAGCATGCCGAACTGCTCGCCGCGGCCGGGGCCACGGTCGCGGTCTTCGACCCACTGCGCGATGAGTCGCTGCCTCCCGGCACGGCAGGCCTGGTGCTGCCCGGCGGGTTCCCAGAGTGCCATGCCGAGGCGCTGTCGGCCAATGCGGCACTGCGCGCCGAGGTCGCCGCCTTGGCCTGGGGCGGGGCACCGGTGCACGCCGAATGCGGTGGGCTGCTGTACCTGTGCCGTTCGGTGGACGGTACACCGATGTGCGGGGTGCTCGACGCTGAGGCGACGATGACCGGGCACCTGGTGCTGGGCTACCGCGACGCGGTGGCGTTGCGCGGATCGGTGCTGCACCGCCCAGGTGAGCGGGTGCGCGGTCACGAGTTCCACCGCACCACCGTCACGCCCCGCGCGGGTGAACCCGCCTGGGCTTGGACGGGCGCGGCGCCCGAGGGATTCATCCAGCGTGGGGTGCATGCGTCGTTCCTGCACACCCACCCTGTCGCGCATCCGGCGGCGGTGGCACGCTTCGTGGCGAGCTGTGTGAAGGGCGGGTTGTGACGGGCGGGACGGGCACCGTGGAACTGGTCGGGATCGGGGTGGGTCCGGGGGATCCGGATCTGCTGACCGTTGCCGCGGTGCGCGAGTTGTCCCACGCCGGGCGGGTGTTCGTGCCGGGAATGGCCCTCGATGTGGCGGGGCGCGCTGAGGCCGTCGTGCGGGCGCACCTGACCCACGACCGCCTGGAGCGGCTGGTGTTCGCGCTGGGCGACGACGTCGCCGGGTCACAGCAGCGCCGCCACGACTGTTGGGATGCGGCCGCTGCCCGGGTGGTGGCATACCTGCGGGAGCACGGTGGCAACGCGGCCTTCGCCACCCTGGGTGACCCGTCGGTGTACTCCACATTCAGTTACCTCTCCGCCACGGTGCGCGAGTTGCTGCCCAGCGTCCGGATCCGCACCGTGCCGGGCATCACCGCGATGCAGGCCGCCGCCAGCGCCGCCGGTCTCACCCTGGTCGAGGGTTGCGAACCGCTCACCCTGCTCCCGTTGTCCCGTGACCTCACGATCGTGGATGATGCGCTGGCCCGGGGCGGAACGGTGGTCGCCTACAAGGGTGGCCGCCGGTTGGCGGCGCTGCGGGATCGGGTCGCGGCCGCCGGTGCGCTGGAGCGCGCCTGGTGCGCCGAGCATCTCGGTACCCCTGAGGAGCGGATCACCCCACTGGCGCACACCGACGCGGCGGCCTACCTGTCTACGGTGGTGGTCCTGCCGCCGCGCGACGGCAGGGGGGCGCAGCTGTGATGAGTGGCCCACCGCTGCGCGAGCCGGACCTGCCGAGGACCGCGAAGCTGCGACCGCACGCGCTGCGGACCGGGTTCAGTACCGGTGCCTGCTCGGCGGCGGCCGCCAAGGCCGCGGTGGCGGCGCTGGGTGGCACCCCCTTGTCCACGGTGAGCATCCCGTTCCCGTTGGGGGATCGGCACACTTTCGCCGTCCACTCGCTGCGTTGCGAGGGGAGTAGTGCCACCGCCGTGGTGGTCAAGGACGCTGGCGACGATCCCGACGTCACGCACGGCGCGCACCTGACGGTGACTGTCGCCTGGCGTAACGACGGCGAGGTGGTGCTCCATGGCGGCGAGGGGGTGGGGATGGTCACCCGGGCCGGGCTGGGGTTGCCCGTCGGGCAGCCCGCGATCAACCCGGTACCCCGGAAAATGATCACTGACGCGGTGTGGGAAGCATCCGGTGGGCGGGGTGTCGACGTGACGATCAGCGTGCCCGGCGGGGAGCGGATGGCGCGTAAGACCACCAACCGCCGGTTGGGGATCGAGGGGGGGATCTCCATCCTGGGCACCACCGGGATCGTCCGCCCGTTCTCCACCGCCTCCTGGCGGGCCTCGGTCGAGCAGGCGGTGGCGGTGATGGCCGCTCAGGAGGTGCCGACGCTGGTGCTGGCCACCGGCGGGCGCACCGAGCGGGCCGCGATGCGGCTGCTGGCGCATCTGCCGCCGGTGGCGTTTGTGGAGGTCGGTGATTTCACCGGGGCGGCGCTGCGTCAGGCGGTACAACACCGCCTGGCTGGGGTGGTGTTCGTCGGCATGGTCGGCAAGCTGACCAAGCTGGCCTCCGGGATCCTGATGACCCACTACACCCGGTCCAAGGTGGACACCGGCCTGCTGGCGGAGATCACTGTCGCGCACGGGGGCTGCCCGGAGGACATCGCGGAGATCCGCGCCGCCCCCACCGCCCGGCGGGCCTATGAGCTCTGGGAGGCTGGTGGACTGCTGCGAGCTTGCGGGGACGATGTCTGCGCCCGGGTGGCTGACACGCTGCACCGGTTCAGCGCCGAGCTGGGGTACGGCTTGGCGATCCAGGCGGCGATGGTCGACTTCGCCGGGCAGCGGGTGGTGGCCGCGACCGAGCCGGATTGGGTTTCATGAGCGTCACCGTGGTCGGTCTGGATGGGGCTGGGCTGTCGCCTGGCGCGGCGCGGGCGCTGGCGGCTGCGCACGTCGTTCTCGGCGCGCCGCACCAGCTCGCCGCCGTGCCAGTGCCTGCGGGCGCTACCGTGCTCGGGCCATCAGAGCTGGACCGGCTGCCGGACACCGCGCCGGTGGTGGTGCTGGCCAGCGGCGATCCGGGGTTCTTCGGCATCGTGCGGGCGCTGCGCAGCCGCGGCCTGCGACCCGTGGTGTTGCCGGCGCGATCCAGCGTGGCGCGGGCGTTCGCGGTGCTGGGCCGATCCTGGGACGACGTCGCCGTGGTCTCGGCGCACGGCAGGTCGCTGCGCCGTGCGCTCAATGTGTGCCGGGCTCATCCTGCGGTCGCGGTGCTGGCGGGACCGGGAGCGGGGGCCGTGGAGATCATCGCCGGGTTGGCCGGCTGGCGGCGCACCGTGCTGGTCGCCGAGGAACTCGGCGGGCCCGACGAGCGGGTGCGCCGCTTCGAGGGTGGGCCGCTGCGCGATCCGCATGTCGTGCTGTGTCTGGCTGATGAGCACGCGGTGCCCGCTCGGGGCTGGATCGCCGGTGGCGAACCGGTGCCTCCCGCCACCGGTTGGGCGCTCGCGGAGGCGGAGTTCTCGCACCGCGACGGGATGATCACTAAGTCGGAGGTCCGGGCGCTAGCCTTGGCGCGGTTGGCCCCGGGGCCGGGTCGGTTGGTGTGGGATCTGGGCGCCGGGTCGGGCTCGGTTGGGGTGGAATGCGCGCGGCTCGGCGCCGCCGTGCTTGCCGTCGAGCGGGATCCGGCGCAGTGCGTCCGGTTGATGGCCAACGCGAGCGCGCACCGGGTGGACATCCGGGTGATCGAGGGCCATGCGCCGGCCGTGCTGAGCGGGTTGCCCGAACCCGACGCGGTGTTCGTCGGCGGGGGAGGGCCCGATGTGGTGCGCGCCGCAGCGCTGACCTCACCCCGCGTCGTGGTCGCGCTGGCCGCGCTGGACCATCTCGCGCCCTGCCGCGCGGCCCTGCGAGAGGCGGGCCACCAGGTCGAGGGGGTCCAGCTGGCGGCGTCCCGGTTCGCCGAGTTGCCCGACGGGTCGGTACGGCTGGCCGCGACGAACCCGGTGCTGCTGCTCTGGGGACTGCGGCGGTGAGTCTGGTGGTGGGATTCGGATCGTCCTGCGGGGTGCGCGCGGCGGCGGTGGCCTCGGCGCTTCGGGCGGCCGTGGTTGACCACAGTGAGATCATCGCATTCGGCACCATTGATCGCCGCCGTGATGAGCCGGGGCTGCTTGCCGTGATCGGGGAACACGGTGCGCCGCTGCACTGCTACCCGGCGGCTGAGCTCGACGCGGTGGAGGTACCGCATCCCAGTGACGAGGTCCGCAGCCATGTCGGCACCCGCAGCGTCGCCGAGGCCGCCGCACTGCTCACAGCCCGCGACCTCGGCGGGGGATCGCTGATCGTGCCCAAGCTGCGCGGTGAGCACGTCACCGTCGCGGTGGCCGTCCTGACGCCATTGTTGATCAGCTCAGCGTGCACCGCCTGCGGGGCATGCCTGCGCACCTGCCCGGAGCACGCACTGCGCCCCGCGCCGCAGCGCCCAGTGGTCGTCGCGCAGAGCTGTAGCGCCTGCGGTGAGTGCGTCGAGATCTGCCCGACCGACGCGATCACGCTGAAATATTTCGATCATCTCCGCCGAGGCGCTGATCAGGGTCCGAACCGGTGAACGTGGCACCAATGCACGATGACTCCGCATACAAATCAGGGGCTTGCCGCTCGCCATCTACTTGGCCATTGACGGACACCGGCGGCGAGCCAGCTTGCTCTGGTGAAGCGACGTCTACCGGGGTCGCCGGAGCGGGTCCGGACCGTAGCAGGAGCGCCCCCACCGCGCCTAGGGCGCAGAGCCCGGCCATGATCAGGAACAGGCTGCCCACCGTTTCGCCGAATACCTGCAGATCAGCGTGATGGTAGATGGCGTAGAGGCTAAGCCAGTTTGGAGTTCCGGGTGGACCGAGGCGTGGAGTGAGGGTGTTTGCGGGCAGCAATGCGCCGCGTCCGGCCATCAGCTGCGCCCGATGGAGGGTCACGATCGCCGTGAACACCGCAACCCCGAGCGCGGCGGCGGTACGCTGCACGACGTTGTTGAACGCGCTGGCGGTGTTGGCATGCGCGGAGGGGATGACCGCGAGACCTGCGCTGAACAGCGGCATCATGCCGAGCCCTAGGCCACTGTATTGCAGCATCAGCAACCACATGAGGTGCTCGCGGGGGGTGTCGAGGGTGAGCGTGTGCAGCGAGTAGGTGGCAACGGCCGAAATCGTCAGGCCGATGACCGTCGGCCATCGGGGCCCGATGCGGTCATAGATCAGCCCGGAGATGGGCATCAATACCGCCATCACCAGCGCCGGCGGCAGGAGGATGAGTCCGGCGGGGAGCGCCTTCAGTCCTTGGACCTGCTGCAGGAACTGCGGCACATAAAACGCCACGTTAAACAGCATTACGATCATCAATGAGATCAATAACAGCGAGAGCGTGAACGCCCAGTAACGGAACACCCGAAGGTTGAGCAGCGGGTCATCCACCTCCAGCTCAATCACCACGAACAACGCCAAACTCAGCACGCTGACGGTGAACAGGCCCAGAATCCGGTAGGAGTTCCAGCCCCAGTCCTCACCCTTCGACAGCGCCAGCAGCAACGTGAACAGACCACTCGCCACGGTGACGAAACCCAGTACGTCAAACCGCCGTCTGACCGTTCTGGGGAACCCCGGTAACACCATGAACGCGGCCACCGTGCCGAGGATCCCAATCGGCACGTTGATGAAAAAGATCATCCGCCAGTTCACGTACTCGACCAGGTATCCGCCCAGCGCCGGTCCGACCGCTGGGGCGAACACGACCCCCAGCCCATACAGGCCCAGCGCGGCGCCGAGCTGCTTCTGTGGCACGATCCGCAACAAGATTGACATTGTGATCGTCGGCAGGATCCCCCCGAGTAACGCCTGGACTATCCGGAAGATCACCAAAGTGTTCAGGCTCCAGGCGAACCCGCACAGCGCCGACCCGGCGGCGAACCCCAGCAGCGCCAGGTTGTAGACCCGGCTCAATCCGAAACGATCGCCCAGCCACGCGGTGGCCGGTACCACCACGCCCTCCGTCAGCGCGTAGCCGGTGACCACCCACTGTACGTCGCTGGTAGTCCCGCCGAACTCGTCCTGGATGCTGGGCAACGCCACTGTGACGATGCTGATATCCAGGATCGACATGAACATCCCGACGATCAGTACCGCCAGCGGAAGCCCCCAGCCCGCCTGGTCGTGGTCTTCGGAAACTTTCCCAACAGTAGGCCGTGCGATCACCCCGTTAGCGGGCGTTACCCCCGATTCTGTCCCCACAGCACCACCGTGCCATAGGAAACGGCGAGTGCTTTACATATTTTGTGATCGACCGCGTCCTGGTCGATCAATTTAACACTATGGTGTTACGCCCAAATCAGCGAGCAGCGCGATAAGGGGGTCGATGACCTTACGATGTTGGTCTTTTCGGGTCTTTTGGTGGTTTTTGGTATCTTGTCACGACAGGCGCAACGTACGAGCGGCGAGCAGGGCGGCGCCTGCGGTCCAGGCCAGCAGCACCCCGAGCGCGCCCCATGGGGTGGCGCTGGTGGCCAGTGCGGTGTGTAGCCCCTCGGCCAGCGCGCCGGAAGGTAGCGTGGTGGCGATCTCGGAGAGCGGTCCGGGCAAGGCGTGCACGGACAGCACGATGCCACCCGCTACAACGAGCACCAGCCAGATCGTGTTCGCCACCGCGAGCACTACCTCGGCCCGCAGCGCTCCCCCGAGCAGTACCCCGAGCGCGCCGAACGCCGTGGTGCCAACAAGGGTCAGCAGCGCGGCGGGGGCCACACCTGCCAGTTGTGGATGCCAGCCCAGCGCGAGGGCCACCGCGCTGAGCACCACCAGTTGGACCAGCACCACCCCGAGCACCGCGAGCATCCGCCCAGCGACCAGGGACCAGCGCGGCAACGCGGTGGCGGCCAACCGTTTGAGAACCCCGTAGCGGCGGTCAAAGCCCAGCGCGATGGCCTGCCCGGTGAATGCGGTGGACATCACAGCCAGTGCCAGAATGCGTGGGGTGATGTTGTCCACTCGCGGGCTGGGCACCGGCACCACGTTGAGCACGGTGAGCCCGACCAGCATCCCCAGCGGGATGAGCAGGGTGAGCAGCACCTGCTCCCCGTTGCGCAGCGTGAGGATGAATTCAGTGCGGGCCTGGGTGAACAGCATCCGCGACAGCCGGCCCCGGCCGGGTGCGGGAGTGAAGGTGCCGGGAGAGAAGGTGGTCACGGCCGCAGCTCCCGTCCAGTGAGCTCAAGGAACACGTCCTCTAGGCTGCGCCTGGATACCCGCAGACCCTCAGCGAACACCCCTTGCTGGGCGCACCACGCGGTGACGGTGGCCATCACCTGCGGGTCGATCAGGCCCTCGATGAGGTACTCGCCGGGGCGCGGTTCACTGGCCCGGCACCCCTCGGGCAGCGCGGTGCACAGTAGGTCGAGTTCCAGGCCGGACCGGGCCTGGAACCGAAGTTGCCGCTCCGTACCCGCTGAGGTCAGCTCAGCGGGGCTGCCCTTGGCCACCACCCGGCCATGGTCGATGATCACTACCTGATCGGCCAGCGTCTCGGCCTCCTCCATCAGGTGCGTGGTGAACAGCACGCTGACGCCGTCTGCGCGCAGCCTGGCGATGATGTCCCAGACCAGCCGCCGGGCCTGCGGGTCCAGGCCAGCGGTGGGTTCATCAAGGAAGACCACCTCGGGCCGCCCGACTAAGGCGCAGGCCAGCGCAAGCCGTTGCTGCTGGCCGCCGGACAGCCGCTTGTAGGGCACCCGCGCGACGCTAGTGAGCCCGAGCACGTCAAGGAGCCATCCGACGTCCAGCGGCCGCGCCGCGCAGACCGCGACCAGACCGAGCATCTCAGCGGCCCGCACGCCCGGGTAGGCCCCACCGCCCTGGGGCATCACCCCGATTCGGGGACGCAGCGTGGCACCGTCGGCGATCGGGTCCAGTCCCAGCACGCGAACCACGCCGACGTCTGGGCGCTGGAATCCTTCGCATACCTCGATCGTGGTGGTCTTGCCGGCACCGTTGGGCCCCAGCAGGGCCAGCACGGTGGCCGGCTGCACCCGCAGGTCAAGCCCGTCCACGGCCCGGACCGCACCGAAGCTCCGAACCAGTCCGCAGACCTCGACAGCAGCCGATAGCGCGGGCGGGGTCACGTTCACAGAGCCTAGGTCGCGCCCCCGAATCGGGGTGCACTGGCCTCAAGTGCCCCGAAGAATACTCCCGAGAACGGGGGAGTGCGCCCGCGCACCAGCAGCATCGGTACCACCAGGGTGACCGCTGCCGCCGCGATCGCCGAGGGCAGCACCCAGGCCCGGAACAGAAAATCCGAGCCGGTGGGCGCCACCACCACGGCGAGTACCGCGCAGGCCACGGTAGCGGTGGTGCGAAAGGCGGGGTGGGTGGCAGAGCCTGCCAACGGGATCACGGCCCACAGCAGGTACCACGGATGCACCACCGGCCCCAGCAGCACCACAGCACCCAGGCCGACCCCCAGCCCAGCCAGTGGCTCGACCCGCCCCTTCCAGCAACGCCACAACAGCAGCAAGCAGACTCCGCCAGCGGCGGCCAGCCCAGTGAACCGGGTGAGCGTGAGCACCGAGGTGATGTGATCGCCCAATCCCAGGAGGCTACCGATCCACCCGGCCAACAGGCCGAGTTCGGTTACCACCGACATCCAGCTGCGCACCGCATTGGGAGTGCCGAGCGCGCCAACCCAGCCAAAGCCGAGCTCAGTGCCCAACCCAGTCGCTACGGTGGTGGCCACCGCGACCCCACCGATCACCGCCGCTGCCCACACCACGTCGCGCCGCCGGCCACCCCGCTGCCGGGCATGCCACACCATGACGAAACCAAGCGCGAGTGCTGCGGGAACCTTCACCTGGGCTGCGGCGGCGATGAGCGCTGTGCCGCCGAGCAGGGCTGGGCCGCTCTCGGGCCTGCGCAGCGCCAGCTCCAGGCCGAGCAGCATCAGGCCAATCATCAGCGCCTCGTTGTGCACTCCGCTGACCAGGTGAAACAACACCAGCGGGTTAGCGACGCCGAGCCACAGCGCGAACACTGGCGAGACGCCCGCCCGGCGGGCCAACCGCGGCAGCGCCCAGAAGATCATCACTAGACCGGCCACCGCGAGGCTGCGGTGCAGCAGCACGCCGAGCACGACGTCGTTGCCGGCGATCCAATCGATTGGCCTGCCCAGGGTGAGGAACAACGGGCCGTAGGGTGCCGGCGTGTGGCGCCAGATCGTGGGGATCCCCCGCACCAGGGGATGGTCCACGCCCAGCGCTTCGGCCGGACCGAGCACGTAGGGGTCCAGCCCGCAGTTGACCATCGCGCTCTGCGCCAGGTAGCTGTAGACGTCCCGGCTGAACATCGGCGGGGCGGCCAGCAGCGGCACCGCCCACATCAGCATCGTGCGGTCCAGCTGAGCTCGGGAGATCAGCCGGGCCCTTCCGGGAGCGGCCAGAGCGCCGAGCCACAACCAGGCCAGCACCACCATGACGATGCCGACATAGACTACCGTCAGTGATGCGGTGGGCATCCGGTTGAACAGGCCCAGCACCGGGCGGCCGACCACCGGATTGCCCAGCACCGGAGCCGTCCCCGCACCGAGTGAGCCCAGCCCCATCAGCAGCGCGCCAACGGTGCCGAACCGACGCACCGTGTCGAGCTGGCGGGTCTCGGTCAGATCGAGGCCGGGCTGGGGCGCCCCGAAACGGACCCAGAAACGGACACCGACCCCACGTACCTTCCCGGCCACCACGCCGCGAAGGGTAGCGCCGTGACCGCCTGAACCTTTGGCCGAGCACAGGGAGCTCGGGAAAGTACGGGAAGCGCACTGCCGTTGTGCACTCGAGGGGAAATACGTAACATGGATGTTGTGAAAAACGTGGGGACCGACCGCCGCACCCGCGAGTCGGTGGCACGGCTGTTGCTGGAGCATGGTCCAGCAACAGCCGCGCAGGTCGCCGAGGCGCTGGGGCTGAGCCCGGCTGCGGTGCGCCGCCACCTGGACGCCCTGCTTGCTCTCCAGCAGGCCAGTTATCGCTCGGCACCGCGCCGAAGCCCTCGCGGTCGTGGTCGCCCAGCTAAGTTTTTCCTGCTCACTGCTGCCGGCCGGGCGCAGTTCGAGCACACCTACGACGACTTGGCGGTGGCCGCCCTGCGCTTTCTCTCCGAGCGTGACGGTGAGCAGGCGGTCCGCTCGTTCGCCGAACGCCGAGTGTCGGACCTGGTCGGTCAGCACAGGGCCACGGTAGTCGCTGCGGCTGACCCGGTCGCGCGTGCGCAGCTACTGGCGGTCGCCTTGAGCGCGGAGGGTTACGCTGCGTCAGCTGAACACGTCGGTGCCGGTGCGCAGTTATGCCAGCACCATTGCCCAGTCTCGCATGTCGCCACGGAGTTTCCGCAACTGTGTGAGGCCGAGACCGCCGCCTTCGCCGACCTGCTCGGTGTCCATGTGCAGCGGCTGGCCACCATCGCCCGCGGCGATGCGGTATGCACCACGCACGTTCCCGAGGCCCGGGTACCGCACGGTGCCCGGACAACTGTTTCCCCACTCTTACCCACCACAGAACCGGCATCACTAAACCGGATGGAGGCGTCTGAAGCATGACGACTGCCCCTGAGCAGGATGTGCGAGTACAGAACGCCCTGCCTACCCCGCTCACCCAGGAAGAAACGCTCTCCAGCCTGGGTCGCTACGAGTATGGATGGGCCGATTCCGACGCCGCCGGCTCCAGCGCGCAGCGCGGCCTTTCCGAAGCGGTGGTCCGTGACATCTCGGCGAAGAAAAACGAGCCGGAGTGGATGCTGGAGGCCCGGCTGAAGGCGTTGCTCATGTTCCGCCGTAAGCCGATGCCGAATTGGGGTGCTGACCTGTCCGGTATCGACTTTGACAACATCAAGTACTTCGTCCGGTCAACCGAGAAGCAGGCTACCTCCTGGGACGAACTGCCCGAGGACATCAAGTCCACCTACGACCGGCTGGGCATCCCCGAGGCGGAGAAGGCCAGGCTGGTAGCCGGCGTGGCCGCGCAGTACGAGTCCGAGGTCGTCTACCACAAGATCCGAGAGGATCTGGAGGAGCTGGGTGTCCAGTTCCTGGACACCGACACCGCGCTGCGCGAGCAGCCGGAGATGTTTCAGCGGTACTTCGCCAGTGTGATCCCCGCTGGTGACAACAAGTTCGCCGCGTTGAACACCGCAGTGTGGTCGGGGGGGTCGTTCATCTACGTGCCGCCTGGCGTTCACGTTGACATCCCGCTGCAGGCCTACTTCCGGATCAACACCGAGAACATGGGCCAGTTTGAGCGGACATTGATCATCGTCGACGAGGGCGCGTATGTGCACTACGTCGAGGGATGCACGGCGCCGATCTACAAGTCCGACTCGCTGCACTCCGCAGTCGTCGAGATCATCGTCAAGAAGGGCGGCCGCTGCCGCTACACCACGATCCAGAACTGGTCGAACAACGTCTACAACCTGGTCACTAAGCGGGCCACCGCCGCTGAGGGCGCGACCATGGAGTGGATCGACGGCAACCTCGGCTCCAAGGTCACCATGAAGTACCCGTCGGTCTGGCTGATCGGCGAGCACGCCAAGGGCGAGGTGCTCTCGGTGGCCTGTGCCGGTGAGGGCCAGCACCAGGACGCGGGGGCGAAGATGGTGCATGCCGCGCCGCACACCTCAAGCAAGATCGTGTCCAAGTCGGTGGCCCGCGGCGGCGGCCGCACCTCCTACCGCGGGCTGGTGCAGGTCAACGAGGGCAGCCACCACTCCCGTTCCACGGTGAAGTGCGACGCTCTGCTGGTGGACCAGATCAGCCGCTCAGACACCTACCCCTACGTCGATATCCGCGAGGACGACGTGTCGATGGGCCATGAGGCCACCGTTTCCAAGGTCAGCGATGATCAGTTGTTCTACTTGATGAGCCGGGGGCTGGCCGAGGACGAGGCGATGGCCATGATCGTGCGCGGGTTCATCGAGCCGATCGCCCGGGAGTTGCCCATGGAGTATGCCCTGGAGCTTAACCGTCTGATTGAACTGCAGATGGAAGGAGCCGTCGGCTGATATGACGGCCACCACTGACCGGCCGGGCGAGCACGGTCTGGTAGGGCACTCGCACGGCGCCACAACTGAGCAACCCAGTGTGCCGATGGTCTCTCGGGGACAGCGGTTCACCTCCTACGACGTGGACGCCTTCGAGGTGCCGACGGGGCGCGAGGAGGAGTGGCGGTTCACCCCGCTGCGGCGGCTGCGCGGGCTGCACCAAGGTGTCGCCGCTACGGGCACCGCGCAGGTCAGAGTGCGGGCAACCAGTGGAGTCACCGTCGAGGACGTGATCCAATCCGATCCGCGCCTAGGCGATGGTGGGATCCCCGCCGATCGGGTTGCCGCGCAGGCTTGGAACTCCGCGGTGCGAGCCACCGTGGTGACGGTACCGGCGCAGGCCCGGATCGAGAACCCGGTGATGATCACTATAACTGGGCCGGGCGCTGGAGTGCTCGCCTACGGGCACCTGCAGGTGCGCCTTGAGGCACTCGCCGAGGCCGTGGTGGTGCTCGACTACCAGGGCAGCGGCACCTACGCGGAGAACGTCGAGTTGGTTGTCGCCGACGGCGCTCGGCTGACGGTGGTCAGCGTGCAGGATTGGGCTGACGACGCGGTGCACGTCGCCGCGCAGCACACCCGGTTGGGCCGCGACGCGGTGCTACGAGCCACCACGGTGAGCCTGGGCGGCGACCTGGTCCGGCAATCCCCGACGGTGACGTTCACCCAGCCCGGCGGCGACGCCGAGCTGCTCGGGCTGTATTTCGCTGACGCCGGGCAGCATCTGGAGCACCGCTTGCTGGTGGACCACGCTGTGCCGCATTGCCGGTCCAACGTCGCCTACAAGGGCGCGCTGCAGGGCAGTCCGGGAAAACCAGACGCGCACACCGTGTGGATCGGCGATGTCCTCATCCAGGCCGCCGCCGAGGGCACCGAGACCTTCGAGGTCAACCGCAACCTGGTGCTCACCGACGGCGCCCGGGCCGACTCGGTGCCCAACCTGGAGATTGAGACCGGGGAGATCGTCGGTGCCGGACACGCCAGCACCACCGGCCGCTTCGACGACGAGCAGCTGTTTTACCTGACCTCCCGAGGTATTCCCACCAAGCAGGCTCGCCGGCTAGTCGTGCGGGGTTTCTTCGGCGAAATCCTGGAGAAGATCACCGTCATGCCGGTACGTGAGCGGCTGGCGGTGGCGATCGAGGCCGAGCTGGAGGCAGTGGGGGTATGACCGCAGTCCGAGTTTGTGGCCTGAGCGATCTCAAGGACGACGTGCCCGTTGGCTTCGAGGTCGACAACCTGCCGGTGGTGCTGGTCCGCCAGGGTGAGCAGGTTTATGCACTGGCCGACATCTGCTCACACGCCGAGATCGCATTGTCCGAAGGCGAGGTGACCCGCAAGGGCCTGGAGTGCTGGCTGCACGGATCGTGCTTCGACCTGGCCACGGGCGCGCCGTCCTCCCCACCGGCATCCGAACCGGTGGACACCTACGCCGTGACGATCGATGGTGACGACGTGTACGTCGACCCTTCCACCCCGACCAACCGCTAGCGGGAGCTGAGAACACACCGATGACCACCCTGGAGATCAAGGACCTGCACGTCGCGGTGCCCACTGACGGCGAACAGAGCCCCGAGAAAGAGATCCTGCGCGGCGTTGACCTGACCGTCCGGGCGGGGGAGACCCACGCGATCATGGGTCCCAACGGATCGGGCAAGTCCACCCTGGCCTACTCGATCGCCGGGCATCCGCGCTACCGGGTCACCTCGGGGCAGATGCTCCTGGACGGCGTCGATGTGCTGTCGATGTCGGTCGACGAGCGGGCCCGAGCGGGCCTGTTTCTCGCCATGCAGTATCCGATCGAGGTGCCCGGTGTCTCGATGTCGAACTTCCTGCGCACCGCCACCACCGCGATCCGCGGTGAGGCTCCCAAGCTGCGCACCTGGGTCAAGGAAGTCAAAGCGGCGATGTCCGCGCTGGACATTGACCCTGCTTTCGCCGAGCGCAGCGTGAACGAGGGCTTCTCCGGCGGCGAGAAGAAGCGCCACGAGATCCTGCAGCTGTCTCTGCTCAAACCCAAGATCGCGGTGCTGGACGAGACCGACTCAGGCTTGGACGTCGATGCGTTGCGAGTGGTCTCTGAAGGGGTCAACCGCTATCGGGCCAGCGGGGATGTCGGTGTGTTGTTGATCACCCATTACACCCGAATCCTGCGCCACATAACGCCTGATTACGTCCATGTCTTCGCCGGCGGGCGGATTGTGGAGTCCGGCGGGCAGGAGCTCGCCGAGGAGTTGGAGTCCGGCGGTTATGAGCGGTTCGCTCACCGGCAGGAGGTCACGGAGGTGTCACCGTGACTGCGCCACTGATTGCTGGGCACCTCGCTACTGAGCCACTGACGGCTGGCGAGCAGGAGAAGATCCGCGCCGATTTCCCGATCCTGTCCCGCACGGTGCGCGACGGTCGACCACTGGTGTACCTGGACTCCGGGGCCACCTCGCAGCGGCCCCGGCAGGTGCTCGACGCCGAGCGTGCCTTCCTAGAGCAGCACAATGCGGCGGTGCACCGCGGCGCGCACCAGCTCGCTGAGGAGGCCACCGACGCCTACGAGTCGGCGCGGGCTCGCATTGCGGCGTTCGTCGGAGTTGCGCCGGGGGAGGTGGTATTCACCAAGAACGCCACCGAGGGGATCAACCTGGTCGCCTACGCGCTGAGCAACTCGGCGGGAGCCGGGGCGGCAGCTCGGCGCTTCACCCTGGCACCGGGTGACGAGATCGTAGTGACCGAGATAGAGCACCACGCCAACCTGGTGCCCTGGCAGGAGCTGTGCCGGCGCACCGGCGCCACCTTGCGCTGGTATCAGGTGACCGACGCCGGCCGGTTGGACCTCGACTCGCTTGAGCTGTCTGAACGTACGAGGGTGGTGGCGTTCACTCACCAGTCCAATGTGATGGGCACCGTACCGCCGGTCGCGGAGTTGGTCCGTCGGGCTCGCGAGGTCGGGGCGCTGACCGTGCTGGATGCCTGCCAGTCGGTGCCGCACACTCCGGTCGACTTTGCTGCGATGGATGTCGACTTCGCGGTGTTCTCCGGGCACAAGATGCTGGGGCCCTCCGGGGTCGGCGTGCTCTACGGCCGCCGCGACCTACTCGAGGCGCTGCCGCCATTCCTCACCGGAGGGTCGATGATCGAGCTGGTGAAGATGGAAGGCTCCACCTATGCTCCGCCACCGCAGCGTTTCGAGGCTGGTGTGCCGATGACCTCCCAAGCGGTCGGCTTGGGAGCGGCGGTGGATTACCTGTCGGCGGTGGGGATGGACCGGATCGCCGCGCATGAGCGTGTCCTGACCGAACAGGCCCTGGCCGGCCTGTCAGAGATGGATGGCCTGCGGATCATCGGTCCTCTCGACACCGAAGACCGTGGTGGTGCGGTGTCCTTCGTGCTCGACGACGTGCACGCGCACGACGCCGGGCAAGTGCTCGACGACCTAGGGATCGCGGTGCGGGTCGGACATCACTGCGCCTGGCCGTTGCACCGCCGCTTCGGGATCGCCGCCACGGTGCGGGCCAGTTTCGCGCTCTACAACACGTCCGCCGAGGTCGACGCCCTGCTGGCCGGGGTGCACGAGGCGCGCCGTTTCTTCCGGGTGGGCGCATGAAACTGGAGCAGATGTACCAGGAGATCATCCTGGATCACTACCGCCACCCGCACGGGCACGGCCTCCGGGAGCCTTTCGACGCCGAGTCCTACCAGGTCAACCCCACCTGTGGGGACGAAGTGACGCTACGGGTAGCGCTGGACGGCGACCGGGTGGCCGACGTGTCCTATGACGCGATCGGTTGCTCGATCAGCCAGGCGGCGACGTCGGTGCTCACCGATCTGGTGATTGGTCAGACAGTGGCCGAGTCGAGGTCCACCATGGACGCGTTCGTGGAGATGGTGCAGAGTCGAGGCCAAGTGGAGCCCGACGAGGAAGTGCTCGCCGACGCGGTCGCCTTCGTTGGCGTGTCGCGCTACCCCGCCCGGGTGAAATGCGCCTTGCTGGGCTGGATGGCGTTCAAGGATGCTGTCGGGCGGGCAACCAACGGCGCCCAACGAGCGGAGACACCATGAACGTGAATGAGGAATCCGATGTCGTGCGCGGTGCCGCCGGGATGCCGCAGGTTCCGACGCCCCGCCCAGACGGCAAGTTACCCACCTTCGACGACCTCGAGGAAGCCATGCGTGATGTGGTCGATCCGGAGCTAGGCATCAATGTGGTCGATCTGGGCCTAGTCTACGACATCCGACTAGACGAGAGCAACGTCGCCATCCTGGACATGACGCTGACCTCCGCGGCCTGCCCGCTGACCGACGTCATTGAGGACCAAACTCGCGCCGCGCTCACCAGTGGCCCCGGCGGGGGACTGGTCGATGACGTGCGGATCAACTGGGTATGGATCCCGCCGTGGGGCCCAGACAAGATCACCGAAGACGGCCGGGACCAACTACGCGCTCTCGGCTTCACCGTCTGACCCGCTGTCATCAGCGTGTCTTCCTGGCTGACCGCCGCCGCTCGCCGAGCCCTCAAGGTCCGCGACGGGCTCGCCGCAGTCGCTAGTCGCCATCGGTGTGAGCGCGACCGTTGCGGACTCGACGGATGTAAGGTTGTTGCGTTCTAGGCGTGGTGGACTTGCTCGAAGTGCTCCACGCTCGGGAACGGGTCGTAGAAATGGTGCAGTAGCTGGCGCCACTGCTGATACTGCGGTGAGCTGCGGAAGCCCTCGGTGTGGTCTTCCAGGTGCTGCCACTCGACCAGCAGCAGATGGGTGCTCGGCCGCTCGATTGCAGCGGGACAGGGCCAGGCACTGAAAGCCCGGCGATTAGTTTGGCCCGGGTGAAAGCCGTCTCGAAGGCCATTTCCTCGCCGGGCTTTACGGGCAGCAGCGCATGCTCCAGGATCACCGCCACATTGTGCGCTCTGCGTGCGCCGAGTTCGACAACAGAGTTGTCGCGGGCTAGCTATCACAGCGCTGTTGTCGAACTCGGCACGTCTAGAGTGGGTCAGGTTGAGCCTGGTTGGTATCTGGGGCGGAGCCAGCGAGGGTGTCCAGGATCTGCTGGCCGTAGCGCGCCAGCTTGGTCTCGCCGACACCGCTGACCGTGCCGAGCTCGGCCAGGGTTGTGGGGGGCTCGACGGCGATCTGGCGCAGGGTCGCGTCGTGGAAGATTACGTAGGCGGGCACGCCCTGCTCCTTCGCGGCGGCGGCGCGCCAGGCTCGGAGCTGCTCGAACACCGGCATCGCCGCTTCGGGCAGGTCGGCGGGTGCGGCACGGCGGGACTTGGGCGTTTTTGGGGCGGCTTGTGCCACCCGTTCGGGTTCGCGGCGCAGCATGACCTGGCGTTGCCGGCTCAGTACCTCGCCACTGGAGTCGGTGAGCACCAACGTGCCGTAGTCGCCCTCGACGGCGAGCAGCCGCTGGGCCAGCAGCTGGCGCACCACCCCGCGCCACTCACTCTCGCGCAGCTCGGTGCCGATGCCGAACACCGTGAGACAGTCGTGGCCGAACTGGGTGACCTTGGGCGTCTTCTTGCCGAGCAGGATGTCAATCACCTGACCCGCGCCAAAGCGCTGGTGACGCTCACGGTCGAGCCGCAGCACGGTCGAGAGCAGCTTCTGCGCGGCGATCGTGCCGTCCCACGATTCCGGCGGTGACAGGCAGGTGTCGCAATTGCCGCACGCGCTGGCGCTGGCCTGCTGGCCGAAGTAGGCGAGCAGTTGCCCGCGACGGCATTCGATTGTCTCGCACAGCGCCAGCATGGCGTCGAGGTGGGTGGCAAGCCGGCGGCGGTGGGCATCGTCGCCCTCGCCAGAGTCGATCATCTTGCGTTGCTGCACGACGTCGGCCAGACCGTAGGCCAGCCAGGCGGTGGCGGGCAGGCCGTCCCGGCCGGCCCGGCCGGTCTCCTGGTAGTAGCCCTCGACGGACTTGGGCAGGTCAAGGTGGGCGACGAAGCGCACGTCGGGCTTGTCGATGCCCATGCCGAACGCGATCGTGGCGACCATGACCAGACCGTCCTCGCGCAGGAAGCGTGCTTGGTTCCCGGCCCGAGTCGGCGCGTCGAGCCCCGCGTGGTAGGGCAGTGCAGCGATCCCGTTGTCCATCAGGAACTGCGCGGTCTTCTCCACCGAAGCCCGGGACAGGCAGTAGACGATGCCCGCGTCGCCGGAGTGCTCGGTGCGGAGCAGCTCCAGCAGTTGCCGCTTGGGCTCGTTCTTGCCCACGATGCGGTACTGGATGTTGGGGCGGTCGAAGCTCGCCACGAAGTGACGGGCGTCGGCCAGGTTCAGCCGGAACGCGATCTCGGCGTGGGTCGCCTTGGTGGCTGTCGCGGTCAGGGCGATGCGGGGCACGGTGGGCCACCGCTCGTGCAACGCGGACAGGGCGAGGTAGTCGGGCCGGAAGTCGTGCCCCCACTGGGCCACGCAATGCGCCTCGTCGATGGCGAACAGCGAGATCGTGCCGCGCTCCAGCAGGTTGCCCGTCGACTCGACGCGCAAGCGTTCCGGCGCCAGGTAGAGCAGATCCAGCTCACCGGTGAGGAAGGCGGACTCGACCTGGCGGCGTTCGTACGCCTGCTGAGTGGAGTTGAGGAACCCAGCCCGGACACCGAGCGCCCTCAGGGCGTCGACCTGGTCCTGCATCAGCGCGATGAGCGGCGAGATGACGACGCCGACGCCTTCCCGCACAAGCGCGGGAATCTGGTAGCACAGCGACTTGCCGCCGCCGGTCGGCATGAGCACCAGCGCGTCACCACCTGCGGTGACGTGGTCGATGACTTCCTGCTGGGCGCCCCGGAATGAGTCGTAGCCGAACACCCGGTGCAGCACCCGCACGGCATCGCTCAGATCGAGTCCTGTGTCGCCGACAGTCATCCGGCGATCCTAGGAGCTGGCGTGGTCCCGCGAGCCGGCTGGCCTGCACCGGTGGGGTCTTCTCCAGTCCCGGACCAGGTGGCGGTGACAGACACCACGTTCCACAGGAAAACGACGGCCAGCTCTACAACAGGCTGGCCAGTTCGGCAGCAGTGAGTTCGGCCTGACGCAAGATGGCGCGGAGCGCGCCAGTGGGAAGATCACGATTTCCGTGGACGGGCACGACCACAAGGCGAGCACCGCCTGGGCGTCGGAGATAATGGTGACTACCACGCACGTGCGTGACCTCGAATCCGGTTTCTTGAAGCGCCTGCACCACGCGCCGTCCGCTGACCCGGGAAAGACGAGTCAGGGGAGCGACACCTCAAGCTCGACGATGCTCGGTTCAGGCCCGCTGCGAGGCAGGGGAATACCGTCCTTGGCCGCAGCTTCCAGGTAACCAGCGATGGCCTCTCGGGTGGACTCCAACGCGGCCTCGCGCGTATCGCCGTACGACGACAGACTGTCAAGGGCTGGCACGTGGGTCACCCAGACCTTGTCATCGTTGTCCCACTCGAGGACAACAGAGAAGTGCCGGACCGACATAGCAGCGTACTGTAGCGTGCGCTGGTGATCTGTAGAGCGTCGACGCCCTACTCGCACGAGCAACGGGATCTGGTAGCACACGGACGACTAGCTTGCTGGATGACCGCACGTTCCTTGCCTTGCTCCGCCGCTACCTCAAGACCACCGGCTACACTTGCCGCCCGCTGTCCCGCGCCGAGAAGAATTGTATCGGCGGCTTGCTGCAATACTCCTGACCCGAGGAACGGTGGACGACTGAGGATGCTCTAGCGACGGCAGAACACGAACAAATGGGTGTGGCCACTGTTGAGGCGAGGGGTGTGGTGGGCAGTGGAGGTGGTTCTCGTCCCCAGGGGAACGGGCGACCGGGTCCGACTGGGCGGCCGGGGGAGGCTGGTGGTCAGCGGCGGGCTCGTGGCCACGATCGTCTGTCTGGCTTGGGGAATGTCCTTGCGCCATGGTTGGGCACTCGACCTGCAGGTTTACCAGGCCGGTGGCACGGCGTGGACACACGGATTCCCGCTGTACGTGGATCACTTCGTACAGCCGGTTGGTGGACCGGATCTTCCGTTTACGTATCCGCCTCTCGCGGCCGTGATGTTCTCCGTGTTCTCCGTGCTCTCCCTTCCCTCCGCGATTGCCCTCATGGTCGTGCTCAACTTGGCCGCGCTCATCACGCTCTGTCTGGTAGTCGCGATCAAGCAGTATGGATGGGGTGAGTTGGCCTTGGTGGTTGGCCTCGCGGTAGCCGGGGTGAGCGTGCTGCTCGAACCGGTGCGCGAGACGCTTTGGTACGGTCAGGTCAACTTGATACTTGGGGTGCTCGTGGCCGCTGACTGCCTGCTGCCGAGGACCAAATGGCCGAGGGGCCTGCTGATCGGGCTGGCCGCAGCGATCAAGCTGACCCCGGCGGTCTTCGTGCTGTTCTTCCTCCCTCGTCGCCAATGGCGTCCGGTACTCACCGCCGCAGGGTCGTTCGTGGGCTTCGGACTGCTGGGATTCGTTCTCGCCCCCAACGACACCAAGGCGTACTGGTTCGGTGCGCTCCTCGACCCGTCCCGGATTGGCCGGGTGACCTTCGCCAGAAATCAGTCCATCTTAGGTGTGCTGGACCGGTTGGCGTTGCCCAGAGCAGTGACGACCAGCCTGTGGCTACTGCTGAGCCTGACCATGGTGGCGTTGGCCTGGATCGTGGTGGTCAAGGCCAGGCGGGCGGGAGAAGAATTGACGGCGCTGCTCGCCGTTGCGGTGGCTGAGCTGTTGGTCTCGCCGATTTCCTGGGGGCATCACTGGGTGTGGATCGCCCCGGCTCTGCTGCTACTCACATCGCTATCCTGGCGGCGAAGGAAACTGCTGCTGGCGGTCGGACTGCCAGTGCTTGCGGTGTTCGCCATCGGGCCGCCTTGGTTGCTCTCGTCGGACAACAACCTGGAGTTGCACTGGACGTGGTGGCAGCACCTCATCGGGGACAGCTACGTGCTGATTGGGGTGCTTTTCTTAGTGTTGGCTGCGTTCTTGAACCCCCGTTGGCCGGCAAGTGGGGAACCGGTAAGCTGCTGACCAGCGCAGTACGTGCGCGCTGTGCTGAGCAGCAATCTGAACCCAAGATGGTTCTGCAGGGGTCGGAAGAGCCCGAACTGGAGGAAGTGCGTGCTATCCCTCAAGAAGGTGGCGGTAGGTATTGCCACCATAGCACTGGCGACATTGGGCGAAGTAGCGCCAGCGAACGCCATGCCCAGTCCTGACGATTACCGTTACTTGGGCTGCAGCCAAGATGGTCTAGCGCAAGTCGATGGACGCGCGGTCTACCTGTGGAACTGTAATAACAGTTTTCACGCTCAGATCGCCAACGCGTCACAAGGTGACCTGGTCTATCTGAAAGGGGATGCTGCTGGCAAGACCGCTTATGCAACCGTCCCTGGTGGTAGCACCAGTGTTGACACCACATCAGTCGGCCCTGATGGTGGTCCTTGGCACGCGTGTGGCGCAATTAGCAATCGCCCCGATGAGGTTTGCACGTGATCTAATATTCGGAATCCTGTGTAGGTATTACACCTGGGTGTAATACCTACACAGGAACGCATGCGACTTGCTTGTTTGCGCAATGAATCACCCGGGGTGGTCAGTCGATGCCGATCGCCTTGCGTACCTGGGCCAGCACGGGGACTGCTCGTTTGCGGGCTTTCTCGGCCCCTGCCGCCAGTAGGGTATCCAGCTCGCTGTCCGGGTCCATCAAGGCGTTGTACCGCTCACGCAGCGGGCTCAGCTGCGTATTGAGCACCTCGAACAGTTGATTTTTCAGCTCTCCCCAGCCCATGCCTCCCTCGCGTAGCCGCCGTCGCGTTTCGGCGGCGATTTCCGGTGTGGCGAACTGGCCCACAATCTGAAAGATGATGGAGCTGTCCGGGTCCTTGGGTTCCTCCACTGGCGTGGAATCGGTTGGGATACGGCGTACCAGTTTCTTGAGCTGCGCCTCACTGTGGAACAGGGGAATGGTGTTGTCATAGGACTTGCTCATTTTCCGGCCGTCCACGCCGGGCAGGGTGCGCCCGGTTTCGGCGTCAGGTACGACAGCCTGGGGAATCGTGAACGTGAAGCTGTCTCCGTAGACGTGGTTGAACGATCCGGCGATGTCGGCGGCGATTTCAACGTGCTGCATCTGATCACGCCCGACCGGCACCACGTCAGCTTCCATGATCAGGATGTCCACGGCCATCAACACCGGGTAGTTGTACAATCCCATGTTGATCCCAACATCCAAGTCGGTCTTGCCTGACTCCGCATTGCGATCCCGCGCGGCCTTGTAGGCGTGCGCCCGGTTCATCAGGCCTTTGCTGGTCATGCACGACATGATCCAAGTCAGCTCGAAGATCTCGGGAATGTCCGACTGCCGGTAGAAGACGACACGGTCTGGGTTGAGGCCCGCCGCGATCCACGTCGCGGCCACCGACCTGGTGTAGTGGCGCAGCAACTGCGGATCACGAACGCTCGTCAGCGCGTGATGGTCCGCGATAAAGTACAGCGCCTCGTATTCTTGGGCGAGTGCCAGCGCTGGCTTGATAGCGCCAATGTAATTGCCGAGATGTGGCTCGCCGGTCGGCTTGATTCCGGTCAGCGAGACCTTAGCGGAGGGCGCGGACATCAACCTCATATCCTCATCTGGGTGGGCACGAGCGATGATCTTACCATCCGGAGTGGCTACCTGAGTCCGCGGATCCGCCACAGCCCGAGCGGCGACGCCCCGGCGGCCATGTCGACTACCGGGGTCGCCGCTGCTGAGGTTGGTCAGCCGAGCGTGCCGGTACGGAGACTTGCAGTGAACGCGGACCACCCGGTTGCGGTGACGATCAGCGCCGGGCCAGTGGAGTCCTTGGAGTCGCGGACGGCGCGGGCACCGCCGTCGAGGTCGGTGACCTCCACGCAGTTCATTTGACCATTGCTGCGGCTGCTCTTGCGCCAGATGGCGCTCGACGTGCCGGTTGTGCTCACTTTTCCAGCTCCCTTGCGACTTGAGTGATGAGGTCCTCCGAAGCCCTCTCCTCAAGAGAGGACTCCCAGATGTTGTTGAACGCGATGTCGTACCGGTTGATCTCGTGGGGCTTGTCCAGGTACAGCGCTCCGGTCAAGCCCTCGACGTACACCGTGGGTGGCTCAGTCTCCTGGCCATTGCCATTGAACGGGAACCGCAGGATCACGAATGGCCCCGACATGATGCCGTGGTGCAGTCCGGCGCTGAAGGGCATCACCCGGAGTGACACTGTGGGCAGCCCACCGAGTTCTCGCAGCCGTTCCAGCTGGCGCACCATCACTTTCTCGCCCCCCACCGGGCGGCGCAGGATAGCCTCGTTGAGCACCACCTGAAGCACCGGCGTGTCAGTGACCCGGGTGAGCAGCGCTTGACGCGCAATGCGGACGTGCACCCGCCGCTCGATCTCGGCGTCGTCCACGCCGGGGTTGTCCGCCTGGATCACCGTGCGCGCGTAGTCCTCGGTTTGGAACAGCCCGGGCACCAGCTCGGACTCGTACCAGGCGAAGCGGGACGCAGCCTCCTCCAGGCCGACGTAGACATTGAAGACTTCCGGGATGACGTCGCCGTAGGAGTGCCACCAGCCGCGCGCCTTGGTCTCCTTGGCCAACCCCATCAGCGCCTCGGTGACGTCAGGCGGCGCACCATAGATCCGGCACATCGTCTCCACGTCAAGGCTGCGCATCGGCATCTGCCCGGTCTCGATCCGCCAGACCTTGGCCTCGGACCACTCGAACCGCGTCGCCGCCGCCCGCACCGGGAGCCGGGCCTGGTTGCGCAAGTCGCGCAGGTACCGGCCGAGCTGCCTGCGCGGCACCGTCGATCCCGTCGTGGTGCCCTCGGTCATCGTCCACCTCGTCTCATTCTGCAGGAATCATACACCCGATATGAAAGCATTGTTGAACTCTTCTCGTAGTGAAAGTAACAGAACAGTAGCGTCGCCGAGAAAACACGTTCCAAGACTTGCATTGGGGACTCTTGTAGTGATTGACTCTGCGCAGCCCTGACACACCGCTCACCCACCCCTTGTCAGGGTCATGGCCGGACCGGCGACGACCCGATGCTGGAGTCGCCGGTCTGGCCATTCCACGACAACGAAAAGGAAAACACGATGTGCGCACGATCTCGCCCGATCAAGACTTATCGCCACGTCCTCACCGACCGGGATCTCGATAACCGCAATCGAACCGTGATCTTGTGACGGGAGGCTGACATGGTCAAAGGTCAGGTAATAGTGCACATCGTGGTCACGCTGGATGCCACCCTGGATACCGCCGTGATCCTGACTTTTCAGCAGGCGATTGAGTTGGCGGACGCGCTCAGGGCGGCCGCTGGCGTTCGCTGAGCCGAGGTCAGCGAACGACACCCGAACAGATTCGAGTTTGGCGCGGACCATCCTGGGGAAATCGTTGTCCACAGATTAAGGTGGGATCGTGCGGAGGCGCCGTGGTAGCGATGAGCGTCCGGCTGACGCGCCATCACGCTCACTGGCGACGGTGAACCGAACCGGGAGAACCGCGCGGACCACACCACCGCACCGCGCGGAAACCGCAGAACAAGGCTCCGGCGGCGTGGAGAGCACGCGTACCGTCATCGTCGCGCTCGCGGTCAACGCGTTGATCGCGGTGATGAAGGCGGTCGCCGGAGCGCTCACTGGATCGGCCGCGATGCTGGCCGAAGCCGCGCACTCGGTGGCCGACATGTCCACCGAGGCCCTGCTGCTGGCTGCGCTGCGGCAATCCGAGCGACCGGCCGACCGGCGCCACCCGTTCGGTTACGGCAAGGTGCGGTTCTTCTGGTCGCTCATCGCCGCTGTATCGATCTTTGTGACCGGTGCGATGTTCGCGGTGTACGAAGGGGTGCGCACGATCTTCGGTAGAGGCGAGGAGCAGACCCTTGTGTGGGTGGCTTTTCTCGTGCTGGTGCTGTCCTTCGTGCTGGAGAGCGCGTCCTGGATCCAGGCGATGCGCCAGATCCGCCGCGAGTGCGACGATACGGGTCAGACGCTGCTCGAGTACCTGCGCACCAGCGACGATCCTACTGTCAAGACCGTTTTCTTCGAGGACACCGCAGCGCTGCTCGGCCTGCTCATCGCCTTCGGCGGTGTCGGGTTGCACCTGCTGACCGGCGCGGCCCTGTGGGATGGGCTGGCCTCGCTGCTGATCGGGGTGCTCCTCGCGGCGGTGGCCTACCTGCTCGGTCGCACGAACATGCGGTTGCTCATCGGAGCGCAGGCCGACGAGCGTCTGGTCCGCGCGGTGCACGCTCGGCTGAGTGCCACACCCGAGGTAGGGCAGGTGGTTGATCTGCTCACCATGCTCATGGGCACCGACAAGGTACTGCTGTGTGCGCGAGTGGATTTTGATGACGCACTGTCCGCCGCTGAGTTGGAACGCGCGTGCGTGCGCATCGACGACGAGCTCCGCCAGGAGTTCCCTGACCTCGACGAGATCTTTATCGAGCCGGTACCCCGGACCGATCCCGCGCTGCGGGCCCGAGTAACCAACAGGTACGGTACGACGCTGGACAACCTTCGCCAGGACACGGCCACCCCGCCCGTCCCCTGAAAGCGGCGTCATGACCGTCACCCGTCCCTCCGGCATGGCCCGCCTCCGGCGCAACGGCAACATGCGAGGGAAATCTCGGCGTGGCGAGCTGCGCTCCGCTATCCCGCACAGCCTCGTGCTTGCCGCCGCGTGGTCGTGGCGGTTGCTGCTGGTGGGGGCTGCGGCGTATGCCGCCGTGCGGGTGCTCGCCCTGCTGTCGCTGGTGGTGATCCCACTGCTGGCGGCATTGCTGCTGGCAGCGTTGCTGCGGCCGGTCGCCGAGTTGCTGCACCGCCGCCTGCCAGGACCGCTGTCCGCGCTCCTGACGCTGGTTCTCGCCATCGTCGTCCTAGTTGGTCTGGGATATCTGATCGGTGCGCGATTCACCCAGCAGTTGCCGTCCCTGATCCAACAGCTGGTCGGCACTGTCCAGCAGCTCCGGACGGAGCTGGGTGGCAGAGGCCTGGCTCGACTCCAGATCGACCAGATCGGGGCGTCCGTGGTCGATTGGTTGCAGCGCAACCGCAGCGAGGCCGTCGGCTATCTGACTACCGGAGCCGGCTATTTTGTCGAATTTTTCACTCTCACCATTCTTACGCTGTTCATCACCTTCTTCCTGCTCTATGACGGTGAACGGATCTGGCGCTGGCTGATCAGCCCGTTACCGCCGCGCCAGGCGCGCCCAGTGGACCAGGCTGGACGGGCCGCCTGGACCACCATCACCGGTTACGTGCGTGGTACCGCAGTCATCGCCACCATTCACGGCATCGTGATGGGTTTCGCGCTGTACCTGTTGGGCGTGCCGTTGGCGCTCCCGTTGGCCGTGTTGATCTTCCTGGGAAGCTTCATTCCGTTCATCGGTGCGCTGGTCGCTGGTGGGCTCGCCGTCCTGATCACCTTTGGCACCCAGGGATGGGTGACCGCACTGATCCTGCTCGGAATTCTGATCGTCGAAAGCCAGCTCGAAGTCCACCTGCTCCAACCCGTGATCGTCGGCCGTTACGTGCGGCTGCACCCACTGGCGATCGGGCTCGCCTTCGCCGTGGGCACCGTGCTCGCGGGAATCGTCGGAGCGATCATCGCGGTGCCCACCGCCGCCGTCGTCCACCAGGCATGGCCAGCGCTCCGCAGTCCGAACCACAATCGCCGGCGCTGGATGCCGCGTGGGTGATGGCGTGGTTTGATCGTGGCGTGGGCCGATGTCGGGGATCCTGGTTAGTCGAGGCGGCGGTGTGGTGGGTGCTGCTGTTCGCCGGGTATCTGATGTTGGTGTCACCGCGCTCTGGCGGAGAGTTCGTGTTGGGAGCGTTACTGAGCGTTGTCGCGGGTGGCGCTGCGGTGCTGGCGCGGTGCATGAGCGGCTCGTCGTTCGTGGTACCCCAGGGCTGGGCGAGCACGCTGCTCCGGCTCCCGGCAGCGGTGCTGGCTGACACGTGGTTGCTGGCCCGGCTGGTGTGGCCGGAGGTGTGTCGGCGCGGTACACCGAAGGGCGAACTGCGGTCCTTGACGTTGACGGAGCAACCGGACGAGATCCGCGAGGAGAGCTGGCAGGCGGTCGCCGGGTTGATCCTGAGCCTGAGCCCGGGCAGCTTTGTGGTGGAGAGCAGCTCTCATCCACCGGCGCTGCTGGTGCATGCCCTCCGCGCAGGGCCCGGTGCGGTGGAAAAGTCGGTGCACCGGTGAACCGGTGGTTGGTGGGTGCGGCGGTGTTGCTGGTGGTGGGGATGCTGCCGGCGGTGGCGGTAGCCGGTCGAGGACCCATCCTGGACCGGCTGTCCGGTCTGGCGATGGCTGGTGTGGTCACCACGCTGGAGATGCTGCTGCTGGCTGCGGGATATCAGCGCAGTTCCTACGTGGACGTTGGCCTGGTATTGGCTGCGTTGTCGTTGATCGGGTCGCTCGTGTTCGCTCGCCTGGTGGTGCGGCAGTGAACCTGGTGGAGATCGTGCTGCTTGCCGCGGGGATCGCTGGGGTGGCCTTGGGCTGTCTGGGCCTTCTGGTGGCACGCGAGGCCTTCCTCCGGCTGCACTTTTTGGGTCCGGCCTCCTCCGTGGGCGCACCGCTGGTCATCGCGGCACTGGTAGTGCGGGAAGGGCTGAGCTCCTCGGCGGTCAAGCTGGTCCTGATCGGAGTGCTGCTGATCGGCAGCGGGGCGGTCACGGTGGCCGCTTTCGGTCGGGCCGCCGCGCAACGTGCAGGTCTGGTCGAGACGGATTCGCCGGTATGATGCTGTTGATCTTCTTGGCGCTAGGGCTGGTCACGGTCGCCGGCACGGTAGTCGTCCTGACCCGGGATCCGGCCCGGCAGGCGGTCATCCTGTCGGTGTTCGGGCTGACACTGGCGATTCTCTTCGTCACCGTGCAGGCGCCGGACGTGGCACTGTCTCAGCTGGCGATCGGAACCGCGGTGGTGCCATTGATGATCATGCTGACGATTCAGAAGCTGAGCGGGCGGCAGTGAGCCCTCGGGTGCGGCTAGGGTTTTTCGCGGTGGTGGCACCGGCATTCGCTGTGCTGTTTTTCCTCGCGGCGCGGGGTCTACCGAGCTTCGGCTCGGACTTTCACCCTTACGGGGATCGGGCGGTGGCGATGTCCACCGGGCAGCGCGCGACGGCCAATGTGGTGTCCTCGGTGAACTTCGACCAGCGAGCGGTGGACACCCTGGGGGAGGAGTTCATCCTGTTCGGTTCGGTGATCGGAACGCTGGTGCTGCTGCGCCCCACGCCGGAGGAGCGGGAGATCGGGCAGCGGGCGGGCGGCCGGGTGCTGCCGACCACCCGGCTGGCGGGGTACCTGCTCCTACCGGTCAGCGTCCTGGTCGGGTTGTACGTGATCGCGCACGGTCAGCTCAGTCCGGGCGGCGGGTTCCAGGGCGGGGTGGTGCTGGCCACCGGCTGGCATCTGCTCTACGTCGCCGGGCGCTACGCAGCGCTGCGCCGGGCCGTACCGCCAACGGTGCTGGAGCTCATCGAGTCGCTGAGCGCCGCAGCCTTCGCCGCGGTGGGCCTGGTCGGTCTCGCGGTCGGCGGCGCCTTCCTGGCCAACGTGGTGCCCACCGGATCCCTCGGTGAGCTGCTCTCCGGCGGGACGGTGCCGGTGCTCAACGCGGCCGTCGGGGTGGAGGTGGCGACCGCGGTCGTCCTCCTGCTTGCCGCGTTCCTGGAGCAGGCCGTGGTTGTGCGACACGCGGATCACCAGGATCAGCGGTGAGCACGCTGCCCTACCTGGTGGCTGGCTGGCTGTTTCTGGTGGGCTGCTACGGCTTGGTGACCAGCCGCAACCTGGTGCACGCGGTGGCCTGCCTGACTGTCAGCCAGTCCGCCACCTACGTCCTGCTGCTCGCCGTCGGCTTCCGGGCCGGGGCCACCGCACCGGTGTTCAGCGACATCCCGGTCAGCAGCCGGGTCGTCGACCCGGTGGTGCAGGCCCTGACTCTCACCGACGTGGTGGTCTCCGCCACGGTCACCGCTGTGCTGCTCGCGCTGACCATCCAGATCCACAAGCGGCACGGCACGGTGAACCCCGACGAGCTGCGCGCGCTGCGGGGCTGAGCGGTGCCGTTCACGGTCGAGGCGCTGCCCCCGCTGATGGTGGCGCTTCCGCTCCTGGTGGCGGCGATGCTGGCCGCCGTCGGCCGGCTGCTGCCTCGTCTGATGATCGACGCGATATCGATGCTCACCTGCCTGCTGGTGCTCGCCGGATCGGCGGTGCTGCTCGTTGCCACCGGTTCGCGGCGGGTGGTCAGTTGGCTAGGGGGCTACTCACCTGACCACGGGGTCAGCGTCGGGGTGGTCTTCGTCGTCGACCGGATAGGCGCCGGGCTGGCCGCGCTGATCGCCGCACTGGTCACCGCGGCGCTGACCTACACCTGGCGTTACTTCGACGAGGTCGAGAGCTACTTCCACGCCCTGATTCTGCTGTTTCTGGTGGGCATGGTCGGCTTTGCCCTCACCGGCGACTTGTTCAATGCCTTCGTGTTCTTCGAGTTGATGGGTGCGGTGGCCTATGCGCTGACCGGCTACAAGATCGAGGAAGCGAAGCCACTGCAAGGCGCACTCAATTTCGCGGTGATCAATTCGCTGGGCGCCTACTGCTCGCTGCTGGGCATCGGGTTGATCTACGGGCGGACCGGGGAGCTGGGCTTCGCCCCAGTGCAGCGGGCTTTGGCTGGGCACCACACCGACTGGTTGGTGCTGGTCGCCGTTGCGCTGGTGTTCACCGGGTTTCTGGTCAAAGGTGCCGCAGTGCCGTTTCACTTCTGGTTGGCCGACGCGCACGCTGTCGCGCCCTCGCCGGTGTGCGTGCTGTTCTCTGGGGTGATGGTCGAGCTGGGCGTCTATGGGGTGGCCCGAACCTGGTCCGCCGCGTTCTCCTCAACGCTGCCGGCCGAGCGCCTCCGGCCGGTGCTGATGGTCGCCGGTGTGGTCACCGCGGTGGTCGGTGCGCTGATGTGCCAGGTCCAATCCCACCTCAAACGGTTGCTCGCCTTTTCCACAGTCGGCCACGTCGGCCTGTTTCTCGTCGCACTCGGCGCGTTCGAGCCGGCGGCGGTTGGTGGCCTGGCTGTCTACGTTCTCGGGCATGCCGCAGTAAAGGGCGCGTTGTTCCTCTGCACCGGGATCCTGCTCAATACCCGGGGCAGTGTCGACGAGGCGCAACTGCACGGCCGAGGTCGTGACCTGCCGGTTACCCGAGTTTGCTTCCTCGCCGGGGGCCTCGCGCTGGCCGCGCTTCCGCCATTCGGCACGTGGCTGGGCAAGACACTGGCCGAAGACGGCCTGTCCGACGCCGGATTCGGCTGGGCCGGCGTCCTGTTCATGGGTGTCTCCGCGCTCACCGGCGGAGCTGTGCTCCGAGCCGGAATGCGCGTCTTTCTCGGTATGGGGACCCCGCCGAACGTCAAAGGTGACACCCGGGGCACCGGCGAGCACCGAGAGACCGACAAAGGCGTCCGCGACGCCCCTGTCACCATGCTTGCCGCTGCAGTGGCGCTGCTTGCCGGGGGGCTCATCCTGGGACTCTTTCCGGGGCTGGCCACGCTCGCTCAGGACGCGGCCCATCAATTGCTTGACTCCGCTGGTTACGCCGCCGCTGCCTTGGACGGCGTCCGCGCCGTGCCCCCGCCCACCCCGCAGGTCGTGACGTGGAACTCCGCTGGCCTGCTCCTGGGCATCGGGTCAGCCCTGCTGGCACTGCTCATCGCCACCGTCGCCCTCTACAGCGACCGACAGCTGCAGCGGTTGCGTTGGGTCTTGCCCGTGCTGAGCCTGCCGCTACGCACGCTGCGGGCCGCGCATTCGGGTCACCTCGGTGATTACGTGGTCTGGCTGCTCCTCGGCGTCACGCTGCTGACCATCGGTATCGCCACGAGTTGAGGGGTCACCATAGCAGCCTCAGAACACCCCAAGGTTTGTGCGCGCCGCAGCAAGGGAACTACATATCATATACATCATCAGCTATCCTCAGCTAAGGAGGCCGGACGATGGTGGACACCGCGCTGCACGAAGGTGAACTGTGGCTGGAGTTCCACCGGGTGGTGAACATGTCATCGGAGGAACTGGCTAGCTGGTTGCGCGCCCACTCGGTGAGCTCGAACGCCGGAAACATCCCCACCCAGGCGGGTACCCCGACTGGCGAGCAGGTCCTGCAGATGCTGAACAAGCGTCGCACGGATCTCACCCCTGACGATCTCCAGGTGATGCGCAGGGTAATCCGGCAGGTACACGTCGAGCGCCGAGGCAATCGGACGTCTGTCGCCGGCCGGGCTGGTTGGCGTCATCGCCTGATGTCACTCGGTCATGACCCGCTCAAGCCCGCGTGAGCAGCGCACCGCCCGCCCCTTGCGTGGGTGCGGTGACAGCGCGGCCAGTGCACGGTCAGCGTTGTCCGTAAACTCAACGTCAATGACGTTTTTGAGCGGTATTGTCCACCTCGTCGCCCATCAGTACCTGCCCTTGCTCACTTACGGGCTCCCACGGAACCAGTTCATCGTCAATCGATTCGTCGAGCTCTTCTAGCGGAGCCAGCGGCAACGGGCAGTCCGGCACCGGTTTGATGCTGACGTCTGGGCGCTCCTCGTCCAGCCGCTCGTCCAGTGGGCGGTCGGTGGCCTGCTCGCTTGGTGTGGTCCCATAGCGGTTGGCTGCCGACCAAGCATTGGCGGGATCCATCCCCCCCTCCAAGGGGTCAACGCCCAGCTCATCCTCATCGAGTGTTTCGCTCTGCGTGAGGACACCATCGTCGTCCTGAAATCCCATGACTGGTGGATGCCCACTTCCTGGTGTCCCTACACATCCACGGCGCAGGACACATCCACGGCGCAGGCGGCATCCGGGATGATGGCATGGTGGCCGAGAGCGTGCGCCGTGCGCGGTGGCGCCGGTACTGGGACAGGCATTCGAAGACCTACGACCGCGAGATGGCCTTCTTCGACCGGGTGCTGATCCGTGACACCCGGAGCTGGGTCTGCCAGCAGGTGAGTGGCGAGGTGCTCGAGGTCGCCATCGGCACCGGACTGAACCTGGAGCACTACCCGCCCGATGTCCGGTTGACCGGTATCGAGCTCAGCCCGAACATGCTAGCGATCGCGCGGCGACGTGCGGACAACCTCGACTGTCATGTCAAGTTTCAGGTGGGCGATGCGGAAACGCTCGCCTTCCCCAGCGCCACCTTTGACACGGTGGTCTGCACCTTCTCGCTGTGCGCCATCCCTGACCACCGCAAGGCTTTGGCCGAGATGATACGGGTGCTGCGACCCGGAGGAGTGTTACTGCTTGCCGACCACGTGGCCAGTTCGGTCCGGACGATACGGGCCACCCAGCGTCTCCTCGAGTTGGCGACAATACCGCTGGGTGGTGAGCATTTCCTGCGCCGACCTCTTGAGCACGTCCGCGCCTCGGGGTTGCGGATTGAGCGCCACGACCGGTTCGCGGCGGGGATCGTCGAACGGCTCGCTGCCCGCAAACCGACAACACCAGCCACACGACGCTAAAAAGATCAACATTCCATGGTCGACTACATAGCGTGACGATGCTTGGTAGCGTGTAACACATGTGGTGGATGTTGTGATAGTTACTCACGGGATCCTTGGTATCTCTGAGGGTGACATGGGACAGTGCATGCATGTGCCTGTTCACCAAGATCTGAGAGACGTCAGGGAGAACCGGCGCCTACGTGAGGGACCGAGGAAGGAGTGCGGTGTGAGCGTCCGGACTCAGCGTCACATCACCGGCCGCGCGTTGGTCCCCGTGTTGCTCGCCGTGTTGGCGCTGGTGGGACAACCCGCCATTGCGCAAGCGGTGCCGCCACCCCCACCCAATCCCAGCGATGACGACCTCAAGGCCGGCCAGACTCACGTCGATGCCACCGCGACCCGGGTTGGGCAATTGGCCAACCAGGTCGCTCAGGCCGATGCCGCCCTGCTGGCTCTTGAGTCCCAGGTTGAGCTTAGGCACGAACAGGCCAACAAGGCACTGATCAACCAGCAAACGGCGGACACCGTCGCGAGTGCCGCGACGCTCGCGGCGAGCAACGCCCGTGCGGAAGCTGACGCGGCCGCTAAGCAGATCGCGGTGGCACACCAGGATCTCGACCAATTCGCTGCCGCGAGTTACCGGCAGGGCAGCACGGTCGGATCAATCTCGGCCTTTCTCGGGTCGAGAAGCCCGAAAGATCTGCTCGCCAGGGCCGAGCTGCTGGATGCGGTGGGAGGTACCCAGCTGCACGCGGTGGAAAACATGCGGCGGGCCCGCGTTGATGCAGCCAACAAGGATTCCCAGACCCGGGCGGCGCTGGCGAAGGCCCAGGCCGCCGAGCGGGCCGCCGCCGAGGCCAAGACTGCGCTCGAGGGCGCCTATCGGGTGGCCATCGACACCGAGGCAGCGCAATCTGCGGAATCCAAAGCCCTCCAGGAGCATAAGGCGGACCTTGAACACCAGCTCTACGAGGCGCAGAACGCTGTTGCCGGGCTGCGCGGGCAGCGCCAACGCTACGAGGAATGGCGCGCCGAACGAGATCGTGAACAGGCTGCTGCTGCGGCGGCAGCGGCTGCCGCAGCAGCAGCGGCAGAGGCTGCGGAGCGAAGTACCCCGGTTACTGGTGGTGTGCCCCGACTTATTGCTGGGGACGCCCGGTCAGTGATCAACCGAGCGATGGCCCAGCTTGGTGTCCGCTATTCGTGGGGCGGCGGAAATGCTCAAGGACCCACGGCCGGCGTTCGGGACGGTGGCGTAGCGGACACCTATGGCGACTACCGCAAGGTCGGCTTCGATTGCTCCGGCCTGATGATCTATGCTTTCTCCCACGCTCTCGGTTACGCGCTACCGCACTACACCGGCTATCAATACAACGCCGGTCGCAAGGTGCCGTTGGTCGAGAAGCGTCCGGGTGACATGCTGTTCTGGGGCACCGGCGGGGACATCCACCATGTGGCGCTCTACATCGGCGGCGAGCAGATGATTGAGGCCCCCTACTCAGGAGCCGCAGTCCGTGTCACGGCGGTCCGCTACACGGAGATCATGCCCTACGCCATCCGGGTGATCGGGACCTGAACCCCCTTCACAGCCGGCACACTGGCGCGGGAGTTGGGTCTGGCTAACCGCCCAAGGCGGTGTGCCCCCGAGCCGGACCCATGCGAGCCGGACCCCATGCGAGGAGGACCCGTGAGTGACGCCGACGTCGGGGCACCCCCGCCAGCATCCAGCCCGCCCAGCAACCCCGGTCGGCTAGCGACTCCAGCCCGGGACGCCCAGCTGATCGAGCAGACCGTTTTCGAGGTCCAACGGGTGATCGTGGGGCAAGATCGCCTAGTCGAGCGGATGCTTGTTGGTCTACTTGCCCGAGGGCACCTTCTGCTCGAGGGCGTGCCAGGGGTGGCCAAAACCCTCGCGGTGGAGACCATCGCCCGAGTGGTGGGCGGCTCGTTCTCCCGCATCCAGTTCACTCCCGACCTGGTTCCCGCCGACATTCTCGGTACCCGCATCTACCGGCAGGGACGCGAGCAGTTCGACGTTGAACTGGGACCGGTGATGGCTAACTTCGTGCTCGCCGACGAGATCAACCGGGCGCCGGCCAAGGTACAGTCGGCGTTGCTGGAGGTGATGGCCGAACGACACGTGTCGATCGGCGGGACCACTTACCCAACACCCCAGCCGTTCCTCGTACTGGCCACTCAGAACCCCATCGAAAACGAGGGCGTCTACCCACTTCCCGAGGCCCAACGTGACCGGTTTCTGTTCAAGATCCAGGTGGAGTACCCCACGGTCGAGGAAGAGCGGGAGATCATTTACCGGATGGGCGGGCATCCTCCCGAGCCGCGCCAGGTGCTCAAGGCCGGCGAGTTGATCAGGCTACAAGAGGTTGCCACGCGAGTGTTCGTGCACCACGCCCTGGTCGACTACGTGGTGCGGCTGGTACTCGCCACCCGCACGCCCGCCGAGCATGGCCTGTCCGACGTCGCCGGCTGGGTAGCTTACGGCGCCTCCCCCCGAGCCAGCCTGGGTATCGTCGCGGCGGCCCGCGCGTTGGCGTTGATTCGCGGCCGGGATTACGTGCTGCCGCAGGATGTGGTGGACGTCTCAGCCGATGTGCTAAGACACCGCCTGGTGCTTTCCTATGACGCGCTGGCCGACGGTGTGCCGGTGGAGCACATTGTTACCCGAGTGTTGCAAACCGTGCCGATGCCCCAGGTGTCCGCCCGCTCCCAGAGCACGGACCCGGTTGTGAGTGGTCTGACCGAATGACAACGCGAGGGGAGCGGCACCATTGGGCGCCGCCGGCGTTGCGCGAGGGTCGTATGGAGGCTGCGCTGCGCGCGTTGGAGCTCACGGTGCGGCGTCGGCTGGACGGTCTACTGCAGGGCAATCACCTCGGGTTGGTGCCGGGGCCGGGTACTGAGCCGGGCGAAGCCAGGCGTTACCAGCCTGGCGACGACGTGCGGCGGATGGACTGGGCGGTCACCGCGCGCACCACCGAACCGCATATCCGGGACACCGTCGCGGACCGGGAGTTGGAGACCTGGCTGGCTGTGGACCTGTCTGCCAGCCTCGACTTCGGTACCGCGGAGTGCGACAAGCGGGAGCTTGCGGTGGCCGCCTGCGCCGCCGTGACGCATCTGACCCGGGGCGGCGGGAACCGGATCGGCGCCGTGGTCAGCACCGGGGCGGACGTGCTTCGGCTACCGGCACGGGGCGGTCAGCCGCATGCTCGCGGGATGATTCGCCGGATCGCCGAGATGCCGCGCGCCGCCGAAGGTGTCCGCGGCGATCTCGCTGGGGTACTCGAACAGCTGCGCCGCCCACCGCGTCGGCGCGGGCTGGTCGCGGTCATCTCGGATTTTCTCGGACCCCGGTCGGGAGAAGCCTTCGACTGGGAGCGGCCGCTGCGTGGGCTGTCCGCCCGGCACGACCTGATCGCTATCGAAGTGCTTGACCCGCGCGATCTCGAACTTCCCGACATGGGCACGGTGGTGCTCGCCGATCCGGAGACCGGGCGACAGAAGGAGGTCGTGACCACGCCGCTGCTGCGCCGCGAGTTCGCCGCCGCGGCGGCCGCTCATCGCGCCGAGGTGGCCGCGACGCTGCGGCGATGTGGTGGCGCGCAGCTGACCCTGCGCACCGACTCCGACTGGGTGTCCGACATGGTGCGCTTCGCGGTCGCCCGTAAGCGCCGCTGGTCGGGAGGTGTTGGATAAAGTGCGAGAAAAAATCGTGAGTGCGGCCGAAGGGGGCACCGTGGCCCGATCCGTCCTGGTCACCGGCGGTAACCGTGGTATTGGGCTGGCCATCGCCCGCGCCTTCGCCAAACAAGGTGATCGGGTTGCCGTGACACACCGCGGTTCTGGCGTGCCCGAGGACGTGCTCGGAGTACGCTGCGACGTCACCGACGGCGCGGCCGTGGAGGCGGCGTTCGCCGTGGCGGAGCAGGCGCATGGGCCGATCGAGGTGCTCGTCTCCAATGCTGGGATCACCGACGACACGCTGCTGCTCAGAATGACCGAAGAGCAGTTCTCGCGAGTCCTCGACACCAACCTCACCGGCGCTTACCGGGTGGCCAAGCGCGCCACCAAAAGCATGCTGCGGGCCCGTTGGGGCCGGATGGTGTTCATCTCCTCGGTCGTGGCGCTGTCCGGTGCGCCAGGCCAGGTGAACTACGCGGCCAGCAAGGCCGGGCTGATCGGCATCGCCCGGTCTATCGCGCGTGAGCTGGGATCCCGCTCGATCACCGCCAACGTGGTCGCGCCCGGCTACGTGGACACCGAGATGACCGCAGACATCAGCCAGGCACGCCGGGACGAGATCCTGAGCTCGATCCCACTGCGCCGCCAAGCCACTCCCGAGGAGGTCGCCGCAGTCGTGACCTTCCTCGCATCCGAGGCAGCCGGATACATCACCGGTGCCGTGCTGCCCATCGACGGCGGCCTGGGCATGGGCCATTGAGCGACGCGCTGCTCTTGCTCTCTTTCGGAGGGCCTGAAGGTCCCGAGCAGGTGCGCCCATTCCTGGAGAATGTCACTCGCGGCAGAGGCGTACCGCCGCAGCGGTTGGAGGAGGTGGCGCGGCACTACCTGCACTTCGGGGGAGTGTCACCGATCAACCAGTGCAACCGTGCTCTGATCATTGCGATCGAGCAGGCGCTCGCCACCGCCGGACTTGACCTGCCGGTGTACTTCGGTAACCGCAACTGGCACCCGATGGTGGAGGACACCGTCGCTGCGATGGCCGCCGATGGAGTGCGCAGCGCGTGGGTGTTCGCCACGTCGGCATGGGGTGGGTACTCGGGTTGCCGGCAGTACCACGAGGACATCGCACGAGCCCGGCACGCCGTCGGGCCTGGGGCGCCGGACCTGATGAAGCTGCGGCACTTCTTCGATCACCCGCTGTTCGTCGCGGCGTGCGCCGACGCGCTGCGTACGGCCCGTGAGCTGGTTGACCCCACCGCCCGGGTGGTGTTCACGGCGCACTCGGTGCCGCTGGCCGCAGACACCACGGCCGGGCTGGCCGCCCAGGGCGGTCACCGTTACTCCCGGCAGGTCGCCGCGACCGCCCGGCTGGTTGCTGCGGCGGTGGGAGTGGACAGCTACGACGTCGGGTGGCAATCCCGATCCGGGCCCCCGCAGGTACCCTGGCTGGAGCCGGACGTGATCGACCACCTCGATGCGCTGCACGCTCAGGGTGTGCCCGGCGTTGTGGTGGCACCCATCGGTTTCGTCTCTGATCATCTCGAGGTTGTCTGGGACCTCGATCACGAGGCCCGGCAGCGGGCCGCCACCCTCGGGATGGACTTTGCGCGAGCCGCTACCCCGGGAACCGATCCACGCTTGGCTGAGATGGTGGTGGAACTCATCGCCGAGCAGCTGCGCGGCGCACCCGCCCGCCGGTGTTCGCAGATCCCCGCCGCCGGTGCGGGCGTCAACGGAAACCCCTGCGCGGCGAACTGTTGTGAACAGGTGCGGCCAGGCAGTGCCGGTTGACGCCGTTTAACGCCGGGCAGTGGCGGTTAACGCCGTCCAGCACGCGGTGTTAGGGCCCGCACCGCCTCAGCAACCGCTGAACGCCGGGCCTCCCGCACTGCGGTGAACAGCGGTCTCAGCGCCGAGGAACGGGCTGCCGCCACCGACGCGGACAACGCACCACCGAGGTTGTCGGTGTCCGCGGCACGGAGGATGGCCTCCACCTCGTCGGCCTGCTCGAGTACCCGCAACGTACGGGCCGGTGTGCCCTCGGGCCAGGGCGGCCGGATCCGGCGCTCCAGAGTTTCGGCGATCTCGGCGCGGACGCCGGGACGGTGCCGGGCGACACCGAGCTCCACCAGCGTCGTCGCCGCTTGGCGAACCGCGCCCCGCAGACCATGCTCAGCATCGGCCAGCGCGGGTTCGGGAGCTGGGGGGAGCGGGCCGCCAACGAACACCGTCCAGCTCAGCACGCCGTCCGCGACCGCCTCGGGCACGACGGCCAGTTCAGCGCCGGTGAACACAGCGACCTCGCCACGCTCCAGCGCCGCCGCGGCGAGCGGGCTTTCAGGTGGCAAACCCCGCACGTCTCCGGGCACTGGTAACAACAGCTGGCCACCGTCAGCCCCGGCTCGTCGGGCAGCGGCCAGCAGGCCGACCACAGAGGTCGGCGGCTCGTCGGGTGCTGGCAGGTCAAGCTGCCGCGCGGTGGCCTCGTCAAGGGCCACGACGTCGTGGCGGCCGGCCCAGGTATGCAGGCCATCGATCACAGCGTCAGGGGCGGCGCAGCCGTGCAGCCAGGCCGAGGCCCACACGGTCAATGTCGCGCTAGGGCATGGCACGGAGTAGGAGAATAGAACCCGGACGCGCACCATGCACATCCGGCGTGGCTGCACCGTGGAATTCGGTCGTCCGGCTACCGTCGGAGCCATGCCTTCGAGGGACCTCCAGCGCAGCTCACCGGGCCCCAGCGTGGGCTATGGACCGGACGTGCTGCGCCAGCCATCCCGGCGCCGCGAGTTACCACAGTTGCCGGCCGAGGTAGGCTTGGTCGTGGAGGATGCCGCAAGCGGCTTCTGTGGCGCGGTGCTCCATTGCGAACGCGATTCGGTGGAGCTTCAGGATGCTCAGGGTCGGGTCCGGATGTTCCCGCTTCGACCTGCGGCGTTCCTGATCGACGGCGATCCGGTCACGCTTGTCCGCCCGGTCCAGCTGGCCGCCGCTGGAGTGCCCCGATCGGCATCCGGGTCGGTCCGGGTGGCGAGGACGTGCGCCCGGGTTGCCCAGGCCAGCCGGATCTGGGTGGAGGGCAAGCACGACGCTGAGCTCGTGGAACGGGTCTGGGGGCATGATCTGCGGGTGGACGGCGTGGTGGTGGAACCACTCGACGGTGTGGACTACCTGGCTGACCGGGTTGCGCAGTTCTGCCCCAACCCGGAGCGGCGGCTTGGCGTGCTGGTCGATCACCTGATCCCGGGCAGCAAGGAGAGCCGTCTCGTGGCGGCGGTGCGCACGCCGCACGTGCTGGTAACCGGCCATCCCTACGTCGACATCTGGCAAGCTGTGCGGCCCTCGGTGCTAGGCATTCCAGGCTGGCCGGACGTGCCACGTGGGGTGTCGTGGAAAGACGGCGTGTGCCAGGCGCTGGGGTGGGTGGACCGGAGCGGGATTGCGGATCCGGCGCAGGGCTGGTCTCGGGTGCTGGGGGCGGTAGCGAGCTTCCGCGACCTTGAACCGGCCCTGCTGGGTGCCGTCGAGAAGCTCATCGACTTCGTCACCACTGGGTCACGGTGACCCAGTCACGATCACAGCAGACTCCCGCCCGAAGATCTGCCACAATGGACACATGGCGCCTGTAGTGTGGCTCATTGCCGGGTTTGCGCTGATCGTTGCCGAAGTCCTTACCCGCAGTTTCGTGTTGATCATGCTTGGGGTGGCTGCGCTGGCGGCTGCGGGAGTCGCGGCGGTGAGCCCCGGCCCAGGGCTGCAGCTCGCCGTCTTTGCCGGCACGGCACTGGCCCTGACTACGCTGGCCCGTCCGGTGCTCAAGCGTCGGCTGCACACCGACCATGTGCCCACTAACGTTGAGGCGTTGGTCGGCGATAAGGCGATTGTCGTGAACACCGTCGACGCGCATGGTGGAAGGATCAAGTTACGTGGGGAGTTCTGGTCTGCGCGTGCGTTCGACGAGACTGAGGTACTGGAGCCCGGCAGAGCCGTTAGGGTGATGACCATATCCGGTGCCACCGCTGTCGTTTGGGGGGAGCCTTCATGAGTGTCGCCCTGATTGTGGTCTTGGCGGTCATCTTGCTGGCGATCGTCGTCACAGTCCTCAAGGCTGTGGTGGTGATCCCGCAGGCTTCCGCCGCAGTCGTCGAGCGACTCGGTCGCTACCGCACGACGTTTACCCCTGGACTGAACTTTCTGGTGCCCTTCATTGACTCGGTCCGGGACCGGATCGACCTGCGGGAGCAGGTGGTCTCCTTCCCGCCCCAGCCGGTCATCACCAAGGACAACCTGACGGTATCCATCGACACCGTCGTGTATTTCCAGGTGACCAACCCGAAGGATGCGGTGTACGAGATCTCCAACTACATTGCCGCTGTTGAGCAGTTGGCCACGACGACGCTGCGTAACGTCGTGGGCGGGATGAGCTTGGAAGACACCTTGACCTCCCGAGATTTCATCAACGGTCAGCTGTCGGGAGTGCTCGACGAGGCGACCGGGCGCTGGGGAATCCGGGTCGGTCGGGTCGAGCTCAAGGCAATCGATCCGCCGCTGTCCATCCAGGACTCGATGGAAAAGCAGATGCGAGCCGACCGTGAGAAACGCGCCACCATCCTGACTGCCGAAGGCCAGCGTGAATCGGCGATCAAGACCGCAGAGGGCCAGAAGCAGGCCTCGATCCTCTCCGCTGAGGGCGCCAAGCAAGCTGCGATCCTCACCGCGGAGGCTGATCGGCAGTCGCGCATCCTGCGCGCCAAGGGTGAACGGGCCGCGCGTTACCTGCAGGCGCAGGGCCAGGCCAAGGCGATCGAGAAGGTGTTCGCCGCGATCAAGGAAGGCCAGCCGACCCCGGAGTTGCTGGCCTACCAGTACCTTCAGACGCTGCCACAGATGGCCCAGGGCGACGCGAACAAGGTCTGGATTGTTCCCAGCGACTTCAACAAGGCCCTCGAAGGATTCACCAAGATGCTCGGTGCGCCGGGAGACGACGGGGTGTTCCGGTACGAGCCAAGCCGGGACTACGTTGCCGCCAGCCGTCCCGAAGATGACGATGAGGCCGTCGCCGGGTGGTTTGACACCTCCGGAGATCCGCATATCGCGGCTTTGGTTCGGGCCGCCGAAGAGGTGGCCCGCAAGGAGGTGCCAGGGCCTGAGGTGGGAATGATCCCCCCCTCGGTGTCATCGACCCGCCCACCCGATGAGCGGGAAACTTCTCAGCAACGGTCGCCGGGCGCTGGGCCGGCAGACTCCAGCCGATCCTGAACCGTCAGCCCCCAACCGTCAAGCAGAGCGGTCAGGTCGCGACTGCCACGTACTTGGTCTCCAGGAACTCCTCGATTCCCACGGTGCCACCCTCGCGGCCCAACCCCGAGTGTTTGATGCCTCCGAAGGGCGCCGACGGGTTGGACACCAGGCCCTGGTTCAGCCCCACCATGCCGGCTTCGAGCCGCTCGCAGACCCGCAGGGCGCGGTCCAGGTCACTGGTATAGACGTAGCTGACCAGCCCGAAGGGGGTGTTGTTGGCTGCCGCCACCGCCTCGTGCTCGTCGGTGAACGTGATGATCGGCGCGACCGGTCCAAAGATCTCCGTGCTGGTCAGCTCAGCATCCAATGCCACATCGACGAGCACAGTGGGGCGGTAGAAGTACCCCGGACCTTCCACCGGCTCGCCACCGGTGAGCACCTGGGCGCCACGCGCGACCGCGCCATCGACCAGGTGCTGCACCTTCTCCCGAGCCTTGGCCTCAATCAGCGGGCCGACCTGCACGCCCTCGTCGCTACCTCGTCCGATGCGCAGCGAGCTCATCTGTTCGGCCAGCCGGTGGGAGAACTCGTCAACAACATCGGCATGCACGTAAAAGCGATTGGCCGCGGTGCAGGCCTCGCCGACGTTGCGCATCTTCGCGATCATCGCCCCGCTGACCGCGGCGTCGAGTTTGGCGTCGGCGAAGACGAGAAACGGTGCATTGCCGCCGAGTTCCATCGAGGTCCGCATGATGTGCTCGGCGCACTGCTCCAGCAGCAGGCGGCCCACCTCCGTGGAGCCGGTGAAGGACAGCTTGCGGGCCCGGCCGTCCCGGATCAGTGGCTCCATCAGCGGACCCGATCTGGAGCTGGGCACGACGTTGAGCACACCATTGGGCAGCCCGCACTCAGCCAGGATGCCAGTGACCGCGAGCATCGACAGCGGGGTCAGGCTGGCTGGCTTCAGCACCATCGTGCAGCCCGCCGCCACCGCTGGGCCGATCTTGCGGGTGCCCATCGCGGCGGGGAAGTTCCAGGGGGTGATCAGCAGCGACGGCCCAACCGGCTGGCGCATCACGAGGACTCGACCTGAACCGTTGGGCGCGGTGGCGAAGCCGCCGTCGACCCGCACAGCTTCCTCAGCGAACCACCGGAAGAACTCGGCGGCATAGGCGATCTCGCCCCGGGATTCAGCCACCGGCTTGCCCATCTCCAGTGTCATCAGCAGGGCCAGGTCTTCCTGGCGCGCCATCATCAGCTCGTAGGCGCGGCGCAAAATGTCGCTACGTTCCCGAGGCGGGTACTGGGCCCACCCGGCCTGTGCGGCGACGGCGGCGTCCAGCGCGGCCATCCCGTCCTCGGGAGTGGCATCGGCGACCGCGCGCAGCACCTTGCCAGTGGACGGGTCCTCGACATCAAAAAACTTCCCGCCACCGCTGGGTCGCCACCGGCCGTTGATGAACAGCTCGTTGGGAACGGCATCGGCGACGGCGCGCTCCCGGTCGTCGGAACTCATCGCAGTGTCACCTCTGGCTGCACGGTACCGGATCTGGGTGGTTCAGGCAGGTTTGATGTTGGCGTTGAGGTGGAAGACATTGCCTGGGTCGTACTTGGCCTTGATCCGAGCCAACCGCTCGTACTTGGTCGGGCCGTAAGACGCCCGCACGCGATCTTCGTCGTTGTCGGTCATGGAGTTTACGTAACCACCCGAGTCTTGGGCGAACGGCCGCAGCGCGCTCCACAACGACCGGACCCAGTCCCGGTCGGCGTTCAGTACCTCGGGGGTGGCGCCAATGCCGGCGATGTTGATGACGTAGCGTGGTGCCCGCCGGCCACCGAAGGCCGTCTCGTCATCGCCGATTGCACAATACGCTCCATCCAGGCGGAAAACCAGGCAGAAGCTCATCGGCGAACGCTTAGCAGGCATATGATCGACGATCACCGCGATCACTTCGTCAGTAATTTCGTCGAGGTAGATCACTTCTTGGTAACCGAGGAGTCCCCAGGGAGCGGTCTCATCAAGGGTTCGCTGTAACGCGACAAACGGGATTGGGGTGACGAGCTCGAACAGCGGCGGCAGCGCCTCACGAATTGGCGCAACGAGCCGGGCATGTTCCGCCGCGGAGGAGAACCCAACCACGATGAGCAGATATCCGGAAGTAAAATGGTATTCTGGAGGTACGAATGGTGCGGGCGGGGCGTTGAGCCCGATCGCGATCTGGGCGCCTGCCTCGACCGGCAAGGTGGGCACGACCTCGCGGGCCAGCCGCAGCACCTGTTCGCCACTGTCCATACCCCAGAAAAACAGCCCCAGGTGCACCTCTGGCCCGACCGGGTGCAGCTGGAACTCGAACGTCGTGACGACGCCAAAGTTGCCACCCCCGCCGCGGATCGCCCAAAACAGATCGGCGTGCTCATCAGGCGAGGCATGCACATAATGGCCGTCAGCAAGCACCACATCGGCCGAGACCAGGTTGTCAATGGTCAATCCCGCCTTGTGCGTCAACCATCCGGTGCCGCCACCGAGTGTCAGGCCACCGACACCAGTGTGGCTGACCACCCCGGCGGGCACCGCCAAGCCATGTACCTGGGTTGCCGCGTCCAACTCCGCCACGATGGTGCCACCACCCACCTGGGCCAGCCTGGCGTCAGCACAGATTGAAACATGGCGCATGGCGCTGAGATCGATCATCAGTCCGTCGTCACAGACACCAGCCCCGGAGAACGCATGGCCCCCGCCGCGCACGGAGATCTCCAAGCCTTGTTCCCGGGCGAAGGTGAGGGCCGCCGCGATGTCGGCTGGTGATACGCAGCGGGCGATCGCCACCGGGCGTCGATCAATGTCGTTGTTCCACTGGATGCGCACGGTGTCATAGTCGGCGTCCTCTGGCGTGATCACCTTACCGGCCAGCACCGTGCGGAGTGCTTCCAGATCATGAGACGAGACTTGCATCATGAAACAACTCCCAGGCCTCGGGTGAGCACCTGGCACGCGCCGGTGCACCATAAGTTAGTTTAAGCGGAATTAACAATCACCCATTAACGATCACCGCATGCCGCTACTCCCTGAAACCCGACGATGACGGGAGGGGTGGCCGCGTCCGTACTTGTCTGTACCCACCCCTCCCCAGCAAACGGCACCGCATGCGGTCATCCAGCGGCACCGCCGCAACTTATCAGCTGCGCACGGCTTCGCCAGGACCGCCGTTGCCGCCCCGGCCGCCGCCGGCACTGAACAGCGCATCACATCCTCCTCGGGAAAGCGGTCCCGGTGGTACCCGGGGCAAAAAAACCGAATCGGTGGCATTGTCGATTCAGCTTCCCATACCTTGCCCAGATGTACCACCACGGGCAATCAGTAGTCGCACGTAAATCCGCCAGGCCAGTTACGTAGCCGGAAGTTGTTTTTCGAATACTTAGCCGAGCGCAAAATCAACGTAGATCCCCGACACCGGGTACCTACAGCGCACGTTGAGACCAGGCTTCAACCGAGTCCATTCATTCGTATACTCTGCGTGAGATCGATTGCTAGGCAAACCCGGCAGCCCCCCACAGCTCCCCGCCACAGCCCGCCGCGTGCAGGCTCAACACCGCAGACAGCCCACCGAGGCCCGCGCCTGCGATCAAGACATCCACGACAAACTCCGCTAACCCCCGCACCCGACAGTCTGCACGTCGATCACCCCGTCAGCGACCGAAATTCGGGCGAACGGGCAGGACACTGGCCGAGCAGACACGTCAGGGTAGGGGCGGCGGTCTCAGGGCCTAGGTTCGTTCGTGATCTCATGGGCGCGAGATTGCTTTATGATGACGTTATATGCTGTGAATCATTCTCGGAGCTTTCTGGATTTGGTTGGTCACTAATCGTGATTGGTTTTTCAATAAGATGAGGTTCGGGCTCAGAGCCATGTGGGGCGAACCAAGGAGCATGCGCAGGCGCGTCCGGGCACAGTGTCCACTTCCGGCCGACTTGGTCGATGCCTATCGGGTACACCGTCAGGGCACCGTCGGCCTCGATGTGGAGACGGAGAAAATGCTTGAGGTCCTGATGGTGCTGGGCTGCGTATCCCTCGGTTCCATGCAGGCCAAAGCAGTTGGCAACCCAGAGGTAGCCCGACATCCCCACCATTCCCCCGATGCCCCCCACCAGGCCGACCAGGCTGAGGAAAGCGACCAAGGACCACACGCCCCGAGGCACGAAGTCAGACGACAGCCAGGATGCGGCAATCATGACCCCGGCCGCGCCCGCGAGTTGCAGCGTCGAATGGACCACCCCCACCAGGAATCGGCGGATGCCGCGGGCGTCGTGGGCGAAGCGCACCATCCCGGCCAAGGACACGATCATGAGCAGGATGAGGAGGAAGAACGTCGGGCTCTCCCACACAGCGTGACGCAACTCGCCGAGGCCGAGTGAGACGTGGCGGTCTCCTAGATGCAGTCCCAGCATGAACGTCAACAGCACTTGGACGGCGCCGAACACCCCAGCCAGGGGAAGATTGTAGGGAGCAAGCAGCCAGATCCGCTTCCTCAGTCGTCTCGATACCGTCGGTGAGGGATAGGTGCCGACTCTGCGGTAGGCGCTGGGTCCTTTCACGCCAGGGAGGTCCATGCGCTCGGGGAGGTTGTGGGTGGGGTGCAAGAAGGCGCCGCCGCCGCCCGAGGCGATGTGCTGGCGAAAGCCATCCTCCTCCTCATAGCGGGCGTAGTAGTGCTTTCCACTCTTGAGGGACAGCACCAGCCGGGCGCCACTGGGCTCGATGACCTCGCGCTCGAGGTACTCCACATCCCGATCGGAATGGACCTCGTCCTCCTTCCGGCCGCTCTCGACCTCCTTGGCCATGCACAGGATGATGCGGTCCCCAGGCCGTACCTGGTCGAGGGCGACGTCGGCGAAGTACCGCAGTTGAGCCTCGTCGATGTAGGAACCGAACTGGATGTCGATGCCCCAGAGCCACCAGCCGTTCGGGAGCCTGAGCGCGAAGTAGCTCCGACGCTGGCGCGTTCTCCATCCGCCGATCCAGCGGTTGCGGCAGAAGATGCTGGTGAAGTTGACCAGCCCGTCGTACCAGTCGTGGCTTCCCGGAATGGCGAAGAGCTCAGGAGCCTCGCCCGGGACACACGGCAACGCCGCCCGATACGGACCGAGCAGGCGGTTCTCGTACTCCACGGCCGTGGGCACCGGATACACCTGGTCGCCGCCCATGACAAGGATCCGTCCCCGCTCGGTGGTGTGGGTCTCGCCGTCCCAGTCGAGTTTGAGTTCTTCGGTGGCCAGGAGCCTGGCCACCGTGTAGGTCGAGTTCCACCCGTCACCAACGTCGGCCACGTAGTCCAGCCACAGATCGGCTGCCCTGGAGCGGTCCGGAACTTCCGCTGGCTCCAGCGCCTGCAACTCCCGGCTGTCGGCGTAGGAGCTGAAGATGCCTGAGAGCAGAACGCGCACAGCGGTGTCGATGAGCTGGTGGGGGTCGAGCCAGCGCACCATGGGCCTGCGCACGAACCCGAGCTCGGAAGGGTTGGACGGGCGAGGAAGGCACGGCGGAGATGTATCGGCGGAACCCGCAGGTGTCTCAGCCATGTTCGACATTCTTGCAGCGGGGCGGGCTAGACGCGCACCAGCAGGGCGCTATCCGGCGGCCACGGTCTCGATGGGGCGGCTCAATCCGGCCATCCACGGCGCCAGCTTGCGCAGCTACGGGCTGCCCGGTATGTCATGCACTACCCGGTCGCAGGAGGACGACGTGCCAGGTGTGCCCCCCGAGAACCTTTCCGAGACAGATTTGCTCCGCGAACTCGAGCATCTCCACACGACCCGCCACAATACCTCCGGCGTCATCCCGAACGGGACGTTGACCCAGCCCGGACCTGGTCCGGCGCCTGAGGTGAAGACGGGAGTGAGGACACACCGGCTGTCGCCGCGGTGGCCGAGCACCAGCTACGAGAGGGGACAAATCCATTGAGCGACCACCATCCTCGACCCGGGCTCCTACCCCAGCCGCTTCGACGCAGACGCCCTGAGGATCAGCTCGCGTTTTTCTCATGCCCACGCGAGATCGACAATTCGAAGCACGTGCATCTGCTCGCAGACGGGCAGCAATTTTCGGAATTGGGACGGACCGGGGGAGTCTAAAAGGGCACTGATGCGTTGACTGGAATGCAAGAAAATCAACCGCAGTTACTCCTCCGATATTGCACGATATTCCACCACACAACCTGTCGACGGCGACGTAAGTACGTACTTGAGTACCTACTCATTTGACGTGGCGTGAGGGTGGGGAAAGACTCTGGTGGCGTGACGCAGCTTGATGTAGTCGTCGTCGGCGCGGGCCCGACCGGGCTGATGGTTGCCGGTGAGCTGGCCTTGGCCGGGGTGACCATCGCGGTGGTTGAGCGCCATGCCACACCGAGCGGTCAGTCCCACGGCGGGGGAGTCAATCCGCGCACGTCGGAAGTGCTGGCGATGCGGGGGTTGCTCGACGCGGTGACCGAACGCGCTATCCCGACGGAGTCAGCCGGTGGTCATTTCGCCGGCCTGCCGGTGCCGCTCAACGCTCGTCCCTGGCGCACCCGCTACCCGGACGGTCTCGTCATCCCGCAGGACCGACTCGAGGAGGTTCTCGAGGCTTACCTGCGGGTACTGGGCATCACGGTGCGCCGCAGCACCGAGCCGACCGGCTTGACCAGCGACGAGGCCGGCGTCGAGGTCGTCGTGTCAGGCCCCGGTGGTGTGGGTGCGCTGCGGGCCCGCCATCTCGTGGCATGTGATGGTGCACACAGTACGGTTCGGAAGCTGACCGGCGTGGCCTTCCCGGGACGGGCTGGGACGCTGGCCGCGGCCAGCGCGGATATCCAGCTGGCCGCGATGTCGGCGACGGTGCCGCTGTCGTTGTCACACATCAGTACGCTTACCCGCACCGGCGGGGATTACTGGATGCTGATGCACCCACTTGAGAAGGCCGGCGAACGCACCGGGTTGCACCGGGTGGTGTTCGGTGGTCCAGAACAGGAGACGTTGTCCCGCCAGACGGCGGTCAGCGCAGCGGAGGTGGCGCGGGCCTTGACCGCAGTTCACGGCCCGCCGACCGAGCTGAAGAGACTGTTGTGGGGCAGCCGGTTCAGCGACGCGACCCGGCAGGTCACCGCCTACCGGTGCAGCCGGATTCTGTTCGCCGGCGACGCCGCGCACATTCATTCACCCATCGGGGGACAAGGTCTCAACCTGGGTATCCAGGACGCGGTGAACCTCGGCTGGAAACTCGCCGCGCACGTCCAGTGGCGCGCCCCGGCCGGTTTGCTCGACAGCTACCACACCGAACGGCATCCGGTGGCCGCCCGGGTACTCGCGACAACGCGCGCTCAATGCGTGCCGATGAGCCCGCCGCCGGATGCCGACGACGTGCGGGCACTGCGCGAGATCGTCATCGACCTGGCGCGACTGCCCGACGCGAACCGCTACCTGGCCGGGCTGATGTGCGGGTTGGACCTGCGCTACGACCTCGGCGACAGTGATCCGCTGGTCGGCGCTCGGATGGTCGACCTGTCGCTGGAGACCGAAGACGGCCCGACCACGGTCAACACGCTGCTGCGGTCCGGACGCGGGCTGCTGCTGGAACTCGGCAGGCCACCGTTGCACCCAGCGCCAGTGCCCGACGGTGTCGATCGGATTGTCGCGCAGGTCATCGATTCGCCCGTGGGCACCACCCTGGGCGCGTCCCCAGGCGTCAACCGGGTGTTGGTTCGGCCCGACGGCCACGTCTGCTGGACCGGCGCCGGCCCGGACTCATCACCGGAGCCCGCGCTGCGACGATGGTTCCGCGTCTAGTTGTCATAATGTCGCTTATCGGATCGAGAGACTCTGGATTTCCACCATGGATCATTTTTGGTACCATGGTGGACATGGCGCTAAACATCAAGGATCCTGAGGCTGAACGGCTCGCCACCGAGGTAGCGGCGCTGGCCGGCGAGACCAAGACTGCGGCGGTCCGGGTTGCGCTGCGAGAGCGGCTCGACCGGCTTCGCGCGTCGGAGCCGGTCGAGCGGTTGCACCGCTTCCTGGTGGACGAGGCGTGGCCACAGGTGCCAGTGGAGCTGCGTGGTGGCCTGACCAAGCGGGAACGCGAGACCATGCTGGGCTACGGTCCGGAGGGCGTATGATCGTCGACAGTTCGGCGCTAGTGGCGATTCTGCTGGCCGAGCGGGGTCACCAGGTGCTCGTGGACCACATGGCGAGGGCGGCCATCGTCGGAGTTGGTGCACCCACACTGGCCGAGACCGGGATCGTGCTCACAGCCCGGCTTGGTGTCGCAGGCAAGTCTTTGCTCGCGCGGCTGCTGCAGGAGGCCGCCGCAGAGACCATCGCCTGCACCGCTGCGCACTGGCCCATCGCGGTCGATGCATTCACTCGTTACGGCAAGGGACGCCACTCGGCCGCGCTGAATTTCGGGGACTGCCTGACCTACGCAACCTGTCGGCTCGCTGGACGCCCACTGCTGTGCACCGGGGACGACTTCCCGCAGACAGATCTCGACGTAGTGACATGGTCGCCCAGCGTGGATGACGTGCCCGACCAAGTCTTCCCCTGATGTGAGCGGTGACCACCGACGTCACACGAGGGAGATCGCGTCGTCTTCTTTGAAGCTGTCGTCATCCATCAGCTCGGCTCGAAAGTGACTGAGGATCTGCTCGACTTGCTGGGGACGGCGTTTCAGCTCATCGCACAATGATGTCAACGGCAGCCGAAAACTGACCCCCTGACGGCAGTTGAATTTTGACCCCCCGCGATTAGTTGATCTTATTCTTCTGTGGTGGTGGCCGCGGGCACGCGACCAAGGTCACGGTCCTTGAGCCGGTAGCTGTCGCCTTTGAGGGCGATGACTTCGGCGTGGTGGACGAGGCGGTCGATCATGGCGGCGGCGACCACGTCGTCGCCGAAGACCTCGCCCCATCGTCCGAAGACCTTGTTGCTGGTGACGATTAAGCTGGCCCTTTCATATCGGGCGGAGACGAGTTGGAAGAACAGGTTCGCGGCCTCGGCTTCGAAAGGGATGTAGCCCACCTCGTCGATCTATGCGGATGTCCGCATAGATCGACCTATGCCGACACCGCGACTATGCCGAGGGTGCCCCCAGGTCGGGTCTCGGTCCTTTGAGGGCGGTGGGTTTGTGCGTCGTTCGTGTCGTGGGT
>JBATXM010000040.1:0-7246 GCA_049673305.1 Pseudonocardiaceae bacterium
ACGCCTCGACCTCACGATCCTCGACACTGGTGTCCTGACTCACAGATGGTTCCCTTCCCGGCCGAGTGGTGATCACACCGACCGATCTTGGTCCATCCGTGGCTTACACACTTGTAATGACACGCCCAACGGTGAGAGCAGGACCACCCCGATCACCGGCCGACTTGCCGCGACCCTGGAGGCCTACACCGCGGCCGCGCACCCCGCCCCCGAGCACAACGATTACGTGTTCTACAGCGGGGCTGCGGGCAGACCGATCAACCAGGCGACCGTATACACCCGATTCCGCGGCTACCTCACCGACGCCGGCATCCCCCACTTCACCGGCGGCCCGCACCCGCACTCGCTGCGCCATGGCTTCGCCGTCGCCAACCTGCGACGATGGGCCGCGGACAACGCGGACCTGGCCGCGGTGCTGCCCTATCTGGCCTGCTACATGGGCCACGCTGACCTTCGCGGCACCCAGTACTACCTGAGGCTGACCGCGGACGCCTACCCCGAGGTGATGACCAAAGCCCAAATCCGGTTCGGCTACGTCATCCCCGCCCCACCCGAGGACCAGCTGTGAGCCCGCGGCCCGCGCCGCCCCCGGATCTGGCCGGGCGCTGGCTGACGAAGTTCTTCACCGACCACCTGGCCGGGGAACGCGCAGCCTCTCCCAGGACCGTCGCCGCCTACCGAGACGCGATGAAACTGCTGCTCACCTGGTTCAAAGACGCCGAACGCATACCGCCCGAGAAGCTGCGCTTGGCCGACATCGACCGGCCCCGGGTCCTGCGGTTCCTGGACTGGCTGGAAACCGAGCGGTGCTGCTCGGTGGCCACCCGCAACCAGCGCCTCGCGGTGATCAAGTCGTTTTGCCGCTACACCGCCGTTGAGCAGCCCGAAAAGCTCGACCAGGTCACCCAGGTCCTCGCGATCCGGCAGAAGAACACCCCGGCCCCGGATCTGGGGCACCTGACTGGAGACGAGGTCAAGGCGCTGCTCGCCGAACCCGGCACGGCCAGCGCACGCGCTGTCAGAGACACCGTCCTGCTCGCCCTGGCCTACGACACCGCCGCCCGTGTCCAAGAGCTCTGCGACCTCAACGTCGCCGACATCCGCCGCTCCAAAACGATGACGGCGGTAATCCGAGGGAAGGGATCCAAAATCCGATACGTACCCGTGATGGACCAGACCGCCCGACTCGTCGCCGACTACCTGCAACACCGTGACCCGCACCCCGGCCTCGGCGCCGACGCGGACCCGCTGTTCCACGGACCGAACCACTCCAGGTTGACACGGTCCGGGATGGCCAAACTCCTGGCACGCCACGTGCGAGCCGTCCGGGCCCGCGACCCCGGCTGGGCCCCTGGACTGCCGGTCACGCCCCACACCCTCCGGCGCACCCGAGCGATGCACCTGATCCAGGCCGGCGTCAACCTGATCTACATCCGCGACCTGCTCGGCCACGCCGACGTGTCCACCACCGAGATCTACGCCCGCGCAGACGCGGAGACCAAACGCAAAGCGATCGAAAATGCCTACCAGCCACTCACCCCAGACGTCCTGCCCGACTGGACCTCGGACACCTCCCTGATCGGCTGGCTCGACTCGCTGGCCCGGTAACACCGACCACCAGGATTATGCGGACGAAAACACTACCGGCGCGGCCCCCACCAGCACAAACACGCCAACAGGGCGCATAACCCCGCCGTCCACCTAATGGCGTTTATGGGGAATTCCCCATAAGAGACACAGTTTCGCGGTCGCTACCCTGCTCGGCTGGTATCGCGCGGGCGAGGACGTGCAGGCCAAGATCCCGTCGCTGTCGACCTACCTCGGGCACCACGAACCGAGCTCCACCTACTGGTACCTCTCGGCTGCTCCCGAGCTGCTCGCCCTGGCCGCCGCCCGCCAAGACACCGCGTGGTCGGCGGCCCGATCATGACCCTGATCGCGGCGACGCTGCAAGTCTTCTTCACCGACCGGCTCGCCCAACAACGCCAGGCCAGCCCCCGCACCATCGCGGCCTACCGCGACACCCTGCGGCTGCTGCTCGGGTTCGCCCACCAGCAGACCGGCAAGCTGCCCTCCGGGCTGGACTGGGACGACCTGAACGCCACGTTGATCTCCGCGTTCCTCACCCACCTGGAAAACGAACGGCACAACTCGACCAGGACCCGCAACGTGCGCCTGACCGCGATCCGCTCGCTGTTCTCCTACGCCGCGTTGCGTCATCCCGAGCACGCACTGCTCATCCAACGCGTCTTGGCCATCCCTCCGAAGCGGTTCGACAAGCGGATCGTGACGTTCCTGACCGCCGCGGAGGTCGACGCCCTGATAGACGCTCCGGACCAAACCCGGTGGGAAGGCCGACGCGACCGCACCCTCATGTTGCTGGCCGTCCAGACCGGCCTGCGGGTCTCCGAACTCACCGGCCTGAACTGCGGCGACGTCATCCTGGGCACCGGCTCCAACGTCCGCTGCGAAGGCAAGGGACGCAAGCAACGCGCTGTCCCTCTCACCAGCCCGGTCGAGGCGCTGTTGCGGATCTGGCTCACAGAGCGAGCCGGACACTCGGGTGATCCGCTGTTCCCCACCCGCACCGGACGGCGGCTCAGCCGCGACGCGATCGCGCTGCGGGTCAGCACCCACGCCGCCACCGCCGTGCAACGATGCCCCTCACTGCTGGGCAAGCGCATCCATCCGCACGTCCTTCGCCACAGCTGCGCGATGTCACTGCTCCAAGCCGGAGTCGACACCTCCGTGATCGCCCTGTGGCTCGGCCACGCCAGCGTCCGGTCCACCGACGCCTATCTACACGCCGACATCACCATCAAGGAGAAGGCCCTCGCCCTGACCACACCCGCGTCGGCGCGGCCCGGCCGCTACCGCCCGCCAGACAAGGTCCTCACGTTCCTCGAAAGCCTGTGACTATGCCGAGACACAGGACGCCGATCTCCTGCGTCAGCAGGCGCTGACGGCCTGCGCCTCGGCATAGTCGCGGTGTCGGCATAGGTCGACGACGAGCAGGGGGTAGCGGCCGAGTTTGGTGAGTTCGTGTTGGAGTCGTCCGGCGTGGTGGGCCTCGGCGAGCCGGGTGACCCATTCGGCGGCGGTGGCGAAGTGCACCCGGTGCCCGGCCTGGCAGGCTCGGATGGCCAGGCCGATGGCGAGATGCGTCTTGCCGGTCCCGGGTGGGCCGAGGAACACGACATTTTCTTTCGCGCTCACGAAATCCAGCGTGCCGAGGTGGGCGATCACGTCGCGTTTCAGGCCGCGGGCGTGGTCTGGAGTCGAATTCCTCCAGACTTTTGCGGGCGGGGAAACGAGCGGCGCGGATACGTCCCTCACCGCCGTGGGACTCCCGCGCGCAGACCTCCCGTCGCGGGCAGGCCACCACAAACTCCTCATGCGACCAGGCCTCGGCCCGGGCTCGCTGCGCGAGCCGGTCAACCGACTCGCGCAGTGTCGGCGCTGTGAGCGCCCGGGTCACAAACGCGAGTTCCGCGGCCAGATCCCGGGATGTGGTCTTGGTTGCCATCAGGCCACCCCGCCTTGCGCGCCCTCGACATCGTCCAGGCCCAGAGCGGTGTCGTCCTCGGCCAGGCAGCGGGTCTCGACCTCGGGCTCACGTACGGGCCGGACCACGCCGATCCGTTCCCGGCGCAGCAGCGTGGCCGCGGCCACGTGCTCGGGGTCGGAGATCGTCTGGTGTCGTGCCCAGAGCCGGTCGTGGTCAGCGACGAGTGTGCCCTCGCAGAACACTCGAACTCGGGCCAGGTCGCCGATGATCTCGACCCGACGCCCGATCACGCTGGGGTGGACCGAGTAGTCGTTGGAGTCCAGGCGGAGGTAGTGATCGCGCGCCAGCCGGGTGGCCGAGCGCCACCCCGTCACCGGGGCCACCGGCGCCACGGTGAGCATCGCGGCCCGATCGGCGGCGATCCGCTCAACCGGCGCGCATCCCCACGCCCGCCGGACCCGAGTGTTCACCACGGCCAGCCACGCCCGCGATCGCGTGGTGAAATCCGCTGGCGAGACAAACGTTCGACCGGGAAGAAACGAACGCTCCAGGTAATCGTGCGCCCGCTCGATCAACCCTTTCGCCTGAAGGATCCGCCGGCCGGCACATCCGCACCTTGGCGCCCAGAGTGCCGCGAAAGGCCTGACATTCCTTGGTGAGCTCGCCGCGCCCGCCCCGCCACCGGCCGATCGCGCCCTCACCATCCCAAACCAACACCCGCGGCACCGCACCCAACCCGGTGATCAGCTGCCACCACCTGGCGAACACATCCTCGGCGGCCCGCGTGGGGATCAACACCGCCGACAACCAACGGGAACAGCCCGTCACCATGGTCAACACCGGCAACTGTTTGGCTGTGCGGGTCTGCCCGAAGCCCACCGGCAGCTCAATATCGGGAAACCAGAAATCATGCTGGCCGATCTCCCCAGCCACATAGCTCGTGCGGCTAGCCGGATCCGGAGGCAGATACACCGCCCCGCAACTCCGCCACCCGAGCTGAGAGCACCCGAATCGACCGCGTCCACCCGATCCGCTCCACGATCACCGTCGCCGGCATCGTCGGCCACGCCGCCAGCAACTCCCGGATCCGCGGCTCCACCTCATCCACGATGGAACCCCTCGGTGATCGCTCGTACCGCGGCGGCCCCTCCGAGGCCAGCGCACTCTTGACCGTGTTCTTCGAACACCCCATCACCCGAGCGATCACCTTGATCGGCATCCGCTCCGCCCGGTACAACCGACGGATCTCCGCCCAATCCTCCACGCACAACACCCCTTCATCCCTCCCCAACTCGACGGCGCGAGCCAGGATCGCGGCACAGGGGGTCAAAATTCGGATGCCACGCCGGGGTCAGTTTTCACGTGCCGTCGACAAACGACACCATCTCATTGCGGGACGCCAGGCGGATGTTCTCGCGGTACGGCTGGCGGCGCAGATCGGCTTCCAGGAGCCGATAGGCGTCAGGACCTAATCGCTCCCGCGCCAGGCGCAGCTTCTCCTCGTAGGAGGGCGGCATGATCTGGAGCCTGAAGTCGAAGTGCCCAGGCCGCTGGGTGGCCCGGTCGATGGTTTCGAAGTGGTTGGTGGCCACGAAGAACAGGCACGCGGCCCGGTCGGCCAGCTCCTGGAGTTTCGGCAGCAGGCTGGTGGTGAGGAACTTCTGCTCGAAGCTGACTCCGACGTCGGCGCGGGTGTGCATGAGGGCTTCCATCTCGTCGAAGAAGATGACCGTGTCCTCGAGCTCGAGCAGTTTGGCGAACACCCGCGAGGCCACGGTGGCGATGAGCGGCAGTCCCTCCTCGGCGAACACGACGAGCGGCCACCCCAGGTACTCCGCCACCCGTTGGACGTAGGCGGCTCTCCGCCCGCGCCGCGCACTTCCGGCTGGTAGAGCCCGTCGAAGGCGGCCGGGTTGGGGTCGCGACCGAGGTGGCTGCGGAACTCGTGGCGCACGATGCGCTGGATCCGCCACGACAGATACGAGGCGTAGAGCTGGACGAAGGTGTACACCTCGGCGCTCGCCCATGACTCGGGCATCTTGTCCTCGACGAGATGGGCGCTGCGCCACAACGGCGGCCCGTGGTGGCGCAGCGCGTTGCCCCCGGCCCACTCCATGGCCCGCGCCAAGTGCTCCTCGTAGGGGACGAGCAGCGACCAGTCCTCACGCAACTCCCGCAGCAGCGACGACAACAGTTGGAAGGAGAAGCAGTACGCCTCGCCGTGCTCCCAGCGAAAGATCGGATCCCGTTTCTCCCACACTCCCCGCTCAAGCTGCGCTGAGAAGAGCATCCGCAGCCCCAGCTCCACCAGGCTGTCGCCGAGACTGAACCTGTTGAACCGGTACTGAATCAACAGGTCGTAGCCGAGCTGGTAGGCGTCGCTGCGCTCATCGTGGCCTGTCTGGAACAGGGCAATCTGGCGGTACAACTCCGTCTCGGACCACCGAAGGCTGGGTCTGGCGTACTCCCCTTCGTGCTGGTCACAGGTGGCCAGCACGGACAGCGCCCAGTAGGTGAGATAACCGTGGGGGAGCACCCCGGGCTCGGCGCGGTCGGGATCGCTCTTCATCGCGATGATGACACCCTCATGGGCGACTTCTGTTTGCAATCGAGCCACGGCGTCGCCGATGAGGTCATCAAGGGCCGGCTCTTGGAATGAACCCACCATGTCGGCCATCGCGGGCAGGAGTTGGCCCAAGGTGAAAATGTTCAGATGCTCGAGCCCGTAGGTGGACAGGTCGCCGCTTCGATGGCGCTCGACGATGTTGTCGACCAGTTCAGTGAAGTCGGCGTTGCCAGGTTTCACCTGCGGGCACACGAGAAAAGACCGGACACACGCCGCCGTGCTCGCCAGGCTGGCCCGAGCGGTACCGTCCCGCTGTTGGTCGGCCGCCGGCACCACGCTGGCGAACCCGCCGACCATGGCGGGGCCGCGAGCGAGTGACCCGAGGGGCTGCACGTCGCCGGCCAGATAGAAGACGTCCAAGGCCTCCAGGTGGCTCGAAGCCAGATCCAGAGCCCGCTGTTTGAGCCCACGCAGCCGCTCCAGCTCATCGCTGCTCGCCCGCATCACCGGTGTTCCTCCTCGGGTCTGGGCTCCGTCGTGGGATGCCACGTGATGCGCCAGCGCCAGGGTGAACCGGCCGCTTTGCCGGTATACGTGCTGTACGGCCGGGGCACGCACGACACGTCCTCGCCATCTGGACAGGCGTCCCCGCATCGGGACAGTCAAGATCGGATCGCATCCGTCCAGGTAACCCCATCGTGCCTGAAGCCGTCCCGAAACGAAGGATTGTGGACGGTGTTCCGAGACACAACGATCCGCGGAAGGCTGATTCATGTCTGAGGGAGCCGAGAACCCCGACCGGCGTCAGGAGTTACGGGTGGACTGCGGCCGCTGCGCGGGGCTGTGTTGCGTCGCGGTTGTGTCGCGCCGGCTTTCGCGGCGTCGGCCGACTTCGCGATCGACAAGCCCGCAGGGCGGCCGTGCCCGAACCTGGGCGCGGACTTCGCCTGCGGTATCCATGACAATCTCCGCGAAAGGGGTTTTCCAGGCTGCGCCGTGTTCGACGAGGAAGGGCCGCTTGCTCCATTGGACTCTCGGCCACGCCCTAACCTTGATCATTCGCCTTGATCGGTGGGTGGTCTGGGGCGGGCGCTGGGCCTCGTTAAGGATCTTGATTTTAGGGTCTGGGTATGACAATGTCCCGGCTAGCGGGCCGGGTGGCCGGGGATTCC
>JBATXM010000041.1:0-2619 GCA_049673305.1 Pseudonocardiaceae bacterium
TGTTCGCGTTCTTCGCCGCGATGGCCGAGACCGAACGAGAGAACATCCGCGAGGCCACCCTGGAGGGCTTGAATGCCGCCGCCCGCAAGGGAAACCACGGCGGCCGGCCGCCGGTGATCACCGACGACATGCTGCACACCGTGCTGCGCCGCCGGGCCAGCGGCGAGTCGGTCGAGGACATCCGACCGGACCTGTTCATCCCCACCGGCAAGCGCAAGGGCCGCAACCCAAGCCTAGCCAGCATCTACCGGGCGCTAGCCGAGCACGAGAAGCGGCGAGCGTACCCCGAGGCCGTCGACCAGGCCCGCACCGACTTCACCGTGCTCCAGGCCAGCACCTGATCGGCACGGCCAACGGCCGCATCATCGCTGGTCAGCCATATCCGCCCGATTTTCGGCGGTTACTACGGCTACCCCCTGTAACCCGCCGCTGCGCAGAGGGTCGGTTGCCATCGCGTGACCAGAGTTTTGACCACAACGAGCAGCACGCTGCTGCACTCGGACACCACCCGGCCAACATCGGATGCCCAGGCGGCGCGATCCGATCAGGCGTCTGCCCGCATCTGTTAATCACAGGGTTGATGGTTCGAGTCCATCTCGGGTAGCAGGCACAACGCCAGGGCTGGCAGGAACCGACCCTGGCTACCGGCCCAGAACCGCGTACTTGGCCTCAGTGGCGTCTTTCCTCGGCTTCCACCACCAGTCGTTGTGCCGGTACCAGTCGATGGTCGCGGCGAGCCCAACCCGGAAGTCGCCGTAGCGGGGCTCCCACCCCAGCTGGGTGCGTATCTTCGTAGAATCATTCGAATAGCGCAGGTCGTGGCCAGGCCGGTCTGGCACGTGGTCGTAGGCGTCGGTGGCCTCGCCCATCAGCTCCAGCACCAGGGCCAGGATCTGCGCGTTGGAACGCTCGTCGCCCGATCCAATCAGGTACGACTCACCGACGCGACCCTTGGCCAGGATCAGGTGGACCGCCTCGTTGTGGTCATCGACGTGGGTCCACTCGCGTACGTTCTTCCCGGCCCCGTACAGCTTGGGCCGCTCGCCGACCAGCACGTTGGTGATCTGGCGCGGGACGAACTTCTCCACGTGCTGGTACGGGCCATAGTTGTTGGCGCAATTCGACAACGTGGCGGCCACTCCGAACGACCGGGCCCACGCCCGCACCAGCATGTCTGAGCTGGCCTTGGCCGCCGAGTACGGGCTCGACGGGTCGTAGCGGGTCTCCTCGGTGAACTTATCGACCGTGTCGAGGGACAGCTCGCCGAAGACCTCGTCGGTGGAGATGTGGTGCAACCGCCTGTCGTGGCGGCGCACCGCCTCCAAAATCGTGTAAGTGCCGAGGATGTTGGTGCGGATGAACGGCTCCGGGTCGTGCAGCGAGTTGTCCACGTGCGACTCGGCCGCGAAGTGCACCACCACGTCGGTCTCAGCCACCAGACGGTTGACCAGCGCGGCGTCACAGATGTCGCCGTGAACGAACCGGACCTGATCGGCAACCGGGGCGAGGCTGTCGCGGTTGCCGGCGTAGGTCAGCGCGTCGAGCACGCACATCTCATAGCCGGGGTGGTTCTTCGCGGCGTGGTGGACGAAGTTCGCGCCGATGAACCCGGCCCCGCCGGTGACGAGCACCCTCATGACCGGCCATCCTATGACCACCGCCCCGACGTCCCACAAACATCGCGGCACCGCTACCTCTACCAGGCGCCGTAGGTCCGAAGCTTTCGGGCGAACCGCACGCAAGCCAACTCAAGAAACTGGCGCCGCCGGTGAGCGACCGGCCACCAGGCGCACGGCCACCGCCGGAGCGCACCGCGCTGATCCAACGATGACGCGCAGCCGGCTGTGTCTATGCGGACGATGAGGTCACCGTGCTTGTGCAGGCCACACCGGACCCACAACGCCTGGAGCAGCTGATCCGGCGACATAAGGCAGGCCAGTGCCGGGAGTTCCTGGTCGACCGGGCGATCGAGCAGAACGTGCCCAGTGTCTTGTTCCGCCTGGCCGTTGAGCACCTGTCCTCGAACGAGGTGCGGATCATCCGGACGGGTGTGTGGCCGCTGATGGACGAGATCTCCTCGGCTCGTCGTGAAGCCGACCACCAGATCAACCGTCTTGCCCAGCCATTGCTGACCGGCCAGCGCGTTGCCGATCTGGACGGGGTTCTGGAGGTCGAACCCGAGATGGTGATCAGCCGGATCACCTGGCTGCACCGCAGTTGCACCAGCTACTCGCCCTCATCGATCCGGGCTGGGCCGTCGGCTGCGCAATCAGGCGCTCAAGGACCGCAAGCCGATCACGAAGTACCCGATCCTGCTGTCCACCCTCACCGAGTGCTACGTCGAGGTCCTCGACGAGATCGTGGGCATGTTCGACCAGGCCCTGTCTGGAATCGAGAACCGCGCGAAGAACAAGGTCGAGGAGAAGCTCGCCCAGAGTGGCAAGGACGCGGTGGACAAGCTGGACCTGCTGGAGGAGATGCTCGCGACTGGTCCGCACCCGCAAACCCCACCACCGACCGGTCAGCGGACCGCTGGTGCTCTCCGTCGAACGCCTGGACTACATCAAGGCCCCGGTGCAAAAGGTCGAGGCCATCGCGGCGCTGCTCGCCCGCTGTCCC
>JBATXM010000042.1:0-9800 GCA_049673305.1 Pseudonocardiaceae bacterium
GGCGGCGTGTCGCCGTGACATAGCGCGGCCACCGCTTGATCATCTTCAGGTTCCTTCCACAGAGCTTGAAGACGAGGCGGTGGCCGTGGGTGTCAGTGTGCAGCAGGTGAGTCGTGGACGCGAGCAGGCGTGCCCGACGAACTTGGGTGATCTTGCCGGGTTTCGTTGTGCGTTCTATGAGTGCCTCACCCTGCGGGCGGATGCGTTGTTTGAGCTGGCGGATGCCGTGTTATGCGCCGAGGGACCGGTCAGCACGCTGGTCGGGCTGACGTTAACCGCCGAACACCGGCGTGGGCATGGTGCCCTCTACGACGGTCTGGGCAGCGGCCGGATCGAGGTCGGACGGTTGCGCAGATCACTGGCGAGTCTGCCGGTACCGCGCGATGTGCACGGGCGGATCACGCTGGCGGTGGATGTCAGCCCGTGGCTGCGCCCGGACGCGGCGACCAGCCCCGATCGGTCGTTTTGTCACGTCTACGGGCGGGGCAAGGGTCAGGCCCAGATGATCCCGGGCTGGCCCTATTCCTTCGTGGCGGCGCTGGAGCCGGGCCGCACCTCCTGGACCGCGCTGCTCGACGCGGTGCGCCTGGGTCCCCACGATGATGCGACCACGGTGACCGCCACCCAACTGCGCGAGGTAGTCGGGCGGCTCCAGCAAGCCGGATGGCACAAGCCCGGGGATCCCGACATCCTCATCGTGTTCGACGCCGGCTACGACGTGACCCGCCTGGCACACCTGTGGGCCGAGCTGCCCGTGGAATTGCTGGGGCGCCTGCGCTCTGACCGCGTGTTCTGCTCCCCGCCACCACCACGAACACCCACCACCCTCGGCCGCCCGCCCCGGCACGGGCGAGAATTCAAACTCGCCGATCCGGCCACCCAACCCGAGCCCGACACGCTCACCGTCACCGACACCAGCCGCTACGGCACCGCCGAAGCCCGCTGCTTCAACCGGCTGCACCCCCGGCTGACCCACCGAGGCGCCTGGGCCACTCACGACGGACCGCTGCCCACCATCACCGGCAGCATCATCCGACTTGCCGTCCAGCACCTGCCCGGCGACCGCAACCCTAAACCACTCTGGCTCTGGTCCTCCCGCCCCAACCTCACCGAATCCGAGATGAACCGGCTCTGGCAAGCATTCCTGCGCCGCTTCGACCTGGAACACACCTTCCGGTTCCTCAAACAAACCCTCGGCTGGACCCGACCCCGCGTCCGCACCCCCGCCCAAGGCGACCGCTGGACCTGGCTCATCATCAACGCCCACACCCAACTCCGGCTGGCCCGCCACCTCACCGACGACCTCCGCCGACCCTGGGAAAAACCAGTCACCGAACCCCACCGGCTCACCCCAGCCCGCATCCGTCACGGGTTTCGGAACCTCCGGGCGAAGACCACCCTTCCGGCCAGCGCACCAAAACCCTCACACCCCGGCCCAGGGCGCCCACCCGGATCCAAAAACAAGCAGCACGCCCACCGACACGACGTCGGCAAGAACGCCACCCACGAACCCAGCAGGGCCACCACAGGTTAAAAATCAAGCTTAGGCGCTGCGGATCGTGCAGGCGGCAGATGTTGAACATCAATCTGCGGGACCTCGCTGTTCGATCATGCAGTCGGGCCCTGGGTAAACGAGCGACTCGTGGCCGTCATTGAACCGCACCAGGTACGGCGGCTCTCCTTCCAGACCGCGCACTTCCAGGATTTCCCCGACGTGTTCTTGCATGCCGACGTTGCGGCCCTTGATGTGGACCCTGTCGCCAACGGTCGCGTGCATGGCGCTCCTTCGCTCCAGCCAGATTCCGACGGATGTACTGCTTCATCGGCGAGCGTGCCGCACAAATCTGGATGCTCGCAAGGTCCTCGCTCGTCGATGAGGATCGGCCCGTCGTGCCGGCAGTTGGTGCGTAGCGACACTGACTCTCAGCCCGTTCCTGTGCTACCGCTTCTGACGGCCGAGCCTCGCCGGCCTCGGCGTGGATCGGCCGCAACCCCGTTGACCTGCGCGGACAGTGCTCAGTGTTTGTCAGTGATAGTCACGCCTCGCCGACGTCTCACGGCATGGAGACGGCATGATCTTGGTGCGGAAGTACGAGTGCGATCCCAGCTTGGAAGGCTGCGCCCACTGCGCCGTCAGAGGTCTCGATCGGTGGTCAGGCCGGGTCACAGTGCCCCACTGAGGACCGTGGTTGACCGGTGTTAATGGCACGCTAATGGCACACGGGGTGTTGGCCTGCCGCAGGACGGGGGCGGGGAGCGGGTATCCCGTCGCGTCGGCCCGCTACGCCTCCGGCGCCGACGTGGCGGGATACCCGCTCCCCTGGTGACCTCCCACTATCCGGGGCTGGTCGTGGAGTCATCCCGGAGCGAGGTCCGCCGGAGGCGCCTGTATTTGGTTGGGAGCTTGGGAATCTCGCTACCGTGCCAGGTGATATCCGCTGGGCTGCGGATGGCCTGCACCTCAGCGCACCGTGAGTGACCGCTACTGACCTCTCGTTACAGCACGTGGACAGCACAACGGTGGTTGTTCTGCTCGCACAACAGGTGGAGCTGGAGCGGGTTACCCGTCGCGTCGGCGGCCTCGTCATTAAGGCAGGTCGGTTACAGGGGTCGAGATGGAGCACCCGACGGCGGAAAGATCTCGACCCCTGTAACCGACCTGCTACCGTTCGGCGTCGACACGACGGGATACCCGCGCCAGTTTGGTGCCTCACCACTCTCGTGCCCCGTTCTGGGGCCATCCCGGAGCGAGGCCCGCTGGAGGCACGGTGATCTCATCCGGTTGTGCTCTTCTGCGTGAACACTGCTTGGCCGTCCCTCCGTGACCCCGGCCAGGCGCCACCCGAGATCACACCTGGCCGAGCTGGGTGAACACGGGCAGGCCCGCCGACTGGAAGAAGGCGCTGTTGCGCTGACGAATCACTAGCTTGGGCAGACTGAGCTGACGAGTTCTTGCCTTGGTCAACTACGTCCGTCTCAGTTCACGCGGCCGCGTACCCTGTCCACGGCGCCGACGCGTAAAATAGTGACCTGACCGACACCATAGCCGTAGCTGGTTGGCAACTTTTCGGGTATCAGCGCAGCGCTCCTGGGGCTCCTAGTACTCAGCAAGCAGTCACGCAGAAGGACAAGGAGCAGGAGGACTTCGAGATGACCGATACAACTGTGGCCGGTGACCGCGCCAACGGTTTCGCCACTTTCCATGCCACGCAGGCCGAGATGTCGGCCACTGTCATCGGCCGCCCGCGCGGTGACAGTAGTTTGATCGACATCATCACCTACAGCGAGGGACAGTTCACCCTCAGATTCGCCCCCGGCAAGCCCGGCGACGTAGCCCCGACCATCGTGGAGATCCTCAACCCCCGCCAGTTGTCCGCCCTGCTCGACGCCCTCCAAGACGAACTGGACAACCCCCCCACGGACCAGAAGCTAGACCTAGCCGCGCTGCGCGCATTCGTTGAGCTCCTGGCGCGCACGCTCGGAACCACCGCGTCCAACCGCTTCGAACAAGCCAGCTTCGCTAGCATCAGCAAAGACGCCGGTGGCGCGATCGTTGGACACCTCGGGCTGGGTATCGACACCGCTGGCACCGTGCACGACGCCGCTGGCATGATCACGTTCAGCTTCCAGGTCATTCCGCGGCCTCCCGGACCGTTCCGTCCGCTCTCCCCAGCCGACCTTGATTCCCTCGCCGCGGCCCTCACCACTTTTCTGGACACCACCCCCCAAGCGGACCCGCTCTGGGGTGACCTGCTCACCGACCTGACTACGGGCTAAACCGCGCCGGACCGAGACCGCAACCGCAATCCCGGCCACGTTGTGCAGTGTTCGGCAGCGGCTGTTCCGACCCACCTGCCGCCGGTCAGGACGGCGGCAGGTGGGTCGACACCCAGGCCGAACTCATGGCTCAACGGTCGGTGCATGCCTCCCGCCGGGTGACACCGTGATCGTGCTGGTCCCCTGCCGCATACCGGCACAGCGTGGACGATCTCCAGGTCGGGGGAGCGGTGATCCGAACCCCAGGATTCTCAGACCACTGTCCTCATCGCTCGTGGATCGAGCTAACTGCCAACGCTCGTCGCCTATATCCGGCTTACAGGCCAGCTCGTCCGCCCCGCACTTCGCTACCTGCGCCAAAGGGGGATGCATCCGGGTTGACCAGGAAGAATGCTCTCGCTGTTTCTCCAGGCTTCTCAATGCTCCCCGACGTCCAACGGCCCAGTGACGGCCCAGGCGTCGATCTTACGCTTTGTCGCGTGGTCCGAACTCGGTGGTGATCTCCTCGCGGCCCGGCAGGCGTCTCGCCGTGCCCTGAAGAGATCATCGCCGCCCCGGCGTCCCCGTCGAAGAGGTGCCGGATTCCCCGTCAGCGTTGTCATCACCGTTGTCGTCAGCTGCCTACCAGGGTTTTCAGCCACGGGCTCCGTGGGCGACTTGATGGCGGTGTTCTTCCCTCGGCGTGTCGCCTTGCTTCGAAGCCGACTTGGGCGAACCGTTGGCCAGTTCTCAACACCGTGGAGGTGTCATGGAGCCGTTCTGGCCGTCCGCCGGACCACCGCGTGCAGCACGCCGACGGTGGCGGGGCGAGCTGTCGCCGATGGCGAAGCTGTTCGTACCCAATCCGGACTACGGCGATCCCCGGTATCTACGTCCTGATCTTCCGCCCTGGCCCGACGAGGCAAAGACTGCGCAGGAAAAGGCGCACCAGTGGGCCGGTCATTGGTTCGAGCCGAACGAGGTCAGTGCGTGGCTGCGTGAGTGGCCGAACGCCGTGCCATCAGTCGCGGCGGGATTCCGTGACGCGGGTATCGACCCGGCCACTGCCATGGCACCGCTTTGGTACGGCAAGGTCCGTCCGAACCATCGCCCTCTCGCGATCCGCGTCTCGTGCGGAGACCTGAGCATCGAAGAGGCCATCAGCCAGCTCCGTGCGGCCGACATGGCCGCGTGAGGGTAGGACACCGAGGATCCAGAGATCATATGGCACGACACGCTGGCTCGCCCGCCGCTGTACATGGCAAAGCGGGCGACCGGGATCGAACCGGCATGGCCAGCTTGGAAGATCGGGCGGTGATCAAGGGGTTGATTTGCGCTAATACTGACCTGCGGGTACCCGGCGAAAGGTGACGTGAGTGACCGCTGTTGACCCCTCCCGACCCTGAGAAGGGGCACGTGGGGGGCACGTGCTCGGCTAAGGCGTTGGGTGATTGGTGTGCATTGGTTGATCTTGCTGGGTGGGCGGCCGGGTACGCCGCTCGGTCCAGCTCAACGAGACCCCGTGAACCCGGACCTGACGGCACCCCCCCGGACGCCGAGCAGTGCAGTGATCAGCGCGACGAATCGGTGGTGTTTGGTCACCGCCGATTCGTCTCCGTTCGCGGCATAAGTTCACCCGATCAAGGGTTGAGCATGATGTATTTATCGGGCAGTGCTCGTCCTCTTCCTTGGGTGGTTGGGTTTGCACCGGCGGCCGGAGGAGGACATCGAGACCCGAGGCTGCGGGTGGGACGAAGTATTAGCAGAGGGAGATTGTTGATCCCTGCCACGAGAATACGAGGTCATTGAGGAGCTGGTCGCCATGTCGCAGACCGTTCGCAAGTTTTGGTCACCCAGAAATGGAACCAATTCGATGAATTTCAACTGGGATGCAATCAACGCAGACTCGGTCGTACTTGTTACTGCCGCTGAATATAATCCGAATAACGACAAGCGCTTCGTTGGGGGCGCTACGGTTACTGTTCATGGCATCGCGCCCCACGGGCCGCCTACGGACCCGAACCATGGGGTAGGTTTCATGTTAGAGGTGGCATGGCCCAATCCAATTCCCATTTGTACTGATATTACTGTTCTTGACACATCGATAGTCGAGGTACAGCATTAGCAGAACTCCGGCAAAGTCGTGTTCAGGGTAGTCAGGAGTATCGCCACGGGTCTGCCTGGTCTCGTGCGTGGTGTCGCAGAGCTGCGGCAATGTTGCTCACGCTTGTGACCCCTAGTTGTGGCACGAGGATGGCACGACCGTGGTAACGGAAACACCCTGCGATTAACAGATGCGGGCAGCCCCCTGCTTGGATCCCGCGACGTGGGCATGCAGGGTGCGCTGGGTGGCGTGCGGGGGCAGCCCGATGCTGCTCGTTGCGGTCACAACTGCGGTCAGATGGGCCGTCCAACTGTCTGGCACGGAGATCCTTGCGTAGGGTCCCGAGTCTGGTCCGCCGAGCTTCGCACGAGTGGACTACACGAAGGGGTATGAACAGCGTGTGAGCGTGGAAGTTGTGGACCTTGGTTCCTTTGCGCGGCAGTGGGCCGTGGAAGGGCGGCGCGTTGGCTGGCTGCTGGGCGCTGGCGCAAGCGTCGCTGCCGGTGTGCCGACCGCCAGCCAGATCGTAGTCGATCTTCTCGCCCGCCTGTATGCGGATGCTCACAGACTCGTTTTGCAGGAGGTCAAGTTGGCTGACCCCGCCCAGCGAGACCAGATTCTGAGCTACTACGACGGCATGAACGGGATGCCGAGGTCTGGAGATCCGGGTGATTACAGCGCGGCGTTTCGGCTCGCGTTTCCCGATGAGGGGCCGCGTCGGCAGTATCTGCGACAGCTGCTGTCTGGCCGGAGCCCCTGCTACGGGCAGAAGGTGCTGGGCGCCTTCCTGGCCCAGGGTCTCGCTGATCTCGTGATCACGACGAACTTTGACGACCTCATAGAGCAAGCGGCCGATCAGGCACGTGCGGCTCTCGGTACGCCGAGCAGGCCGCGACTCGGGATCGCCGCGCTTGGTAATCCTCAGCGGGCCGCCGTCGCGTTGAGCGATGACGACTTTCCGCTTCTGATCAAACTGCACGGGGACTTTCGGGAAGTCGAACTGCGCAACCTTGACGTGGAACTGCGCGAACAAGATGGCACGCTGCGTCAGGTGGTTCTCGACTCGAGCCGTCGCTTCGGTCTCGCGGTAGTCGGCTACAGCGGCCGCGACTCCAGCGTCATGGAGACCCTGCATGCGGCCGTTCGCACGGCTGGGGCTCTGCCAGCAGGTCTGTGGTGGATGACACGGGACCCGCAGACCGTCTTGCCTGCCGTGACCGAGTTGCTCAGCGCTGCCGTCGCGGTGGGAGTACCGACGAAGCTCGTCCAGATCGACAATTTCGATGAGCTACTGGCGGCGCTGGCAGGGCAAGCAACACTCGACGCGCCGCTGCGCGCTCACATCGACACGTTGCGTAGTCGAGCGCGCGTCACCGACGCTGCCATGCCCACCATGGAGGCCGGTGAACTACCCGCTCTGCGGCTCAATGCCCTGCCCGTGCTTGAGGCACCCCGGCGCGCCCTACAGACACGGCTGCCGGACGGCCTCGACATCCCAGCGATGCGGGATGCGCTGCGGGCGGCAGGCTGGCGAGGGGCGGCCGTCGCATCCGGAACACGAGTCATTGCCCTGGGCAGCGCCGGCCAGCTGGCCGAGGCGCTGGGCCTCCCCTCTCCGCCCACCGAAGTCCCCCTCGATTGCCTGAGCCAGGATGCGACGATTCTCGACCGAGCGCTCGGATACGAGGCGCTGACCCGCGCGCTCGCCCGCCGACTTCCTGTCCGGTCGATGGTGCGCGATCGCGGGCACCGCCTCATCGTTCGCCCCACAAGTCACGACCGATCGGACAGCGCGTCAGACGCCACAGCGCGCGCAGCGCTCGTCGACGCCTACGGCCAGGACCTGACCGGGACCGCCCCGCCCCGCCTGGGTCTCGGTCCTGACGGCCAGCCACGCGTCTATGCCGAGGCTGTACGGCTCGGCGTTGAGTGGCGGCTTGGACTGCTGTGGCTGTTGTTCGTCCCGCACACGTGGGTGTCTCCTCCGCAGACCAAAACGGACACTCGACGTGGGCATGGTGACCCCGCGTCGGCATGGTGCAAGGAGCGATGGGTCAACCGCCGCAACGAGAAGTGGGCGGCCATCCTGTCCACTTGGGCGCAGCTGCTCGCTCCTGCCAAGCAAACCGTCATACCGGTACTCTCGGCGAGCGACGCCCGCCGAGATTTGACGGGCGGCCAGTTCATCCTTTCCAAGATCACCGCCTACAGCAGGGTCGCGCGATGACCACAGCCGACGCCGTCGTATCCGCCACAAGTCGTCTTCCGCCACATCGAGTACTGCCGGAACCTCTTCTACAGTTCGGTCCAGGCCCGTCGGCAGGCACCGCCACGCACCCCTTGCGTGGCCTGCTCTGTCACGGCCCCTACAGTCGTGCAGCATTCGGAGACACACCAATCCGGGTTGCAATCATCACTACCGGCGACCTCGATACGCGCCTTCGCAGCTTCCTCGGCGATCTCCGCAATAAACATGACCCCACCGACCGCCGCAAGTACGTGCCCACCTATCCTGGGTTCAAGCAGCTCTTCGGGGTCGACCTCATACCCGCAGGACAAACAGCGACGATCCTGCTCGATCGTGCACTGGCGCACGGCCCATCCGGGCACTATCAAATCGAGGCTGCGCTCAGCGGCGCAGTCCGAGCACTTCACGCCGTCCGGTCGAGCTGGGATGTGATCGTGGTGCTTCTTCCCGCCGCATGGCAAGGCTGGAAGACCTCGCCCGACGGTGCGCGTGACCTCCACGATCAACTCAAAGCGATCGCTGCTCCCCTTGGCGTACCGACCCAGCTGCTCTGGGAAGACAGCGCCCTCACGTTCCGATACCGATGCAGCCTGGCATGGCGGCTCTCCATAGCCCTCTATGCCAAGGCCGGTGGCACGCCCTGGCGTCTCCACCGGGACAACGACGCCGACATCGCCTACGTCGGTCTCGCCTACGCGATCAGGGGTGGAACGGTCGACGGATTCGTCACCTGCTGCTCCCAGGTCTTCGACGCAGACGGCGGCGGCATGGACTTCGTCGCCTACGACGTCGGCGCTGGCATCGACCTCGACAACCCGCACCTAACCCGTGACCAGATGCGCACCGTCATGGCCCGCAGCGTGCGCTTATACCAAGACCGCCACGCCGGCAACCTTCCACGCCGAGTCGTCATTCACAAGACCAGTACCTTCCGGGACGACGAAGCCGACGCGGTTCTCGACGCGTGGGCAGCCTGCCCAGAAATCGAATGCGTACGGATCCAATCCAACACGCCATGGCGGGCCGTTCAGCTCGTCGCCTCCGCACCCGCGCAAGGCAAAAGCCAGCCCGACAACTGGCCCGTGCGTCGTGGCACGGTCCAACACCTCTCAGGACGCGATGCACTGCTCTGGGCCAACGGCACCGCAGCCGGCCTTGCCTCCGGTAATGGCAACTTCTACCAGGGCGGTAAGAGCATCCCGCGGCCACTGCTCATTACCCGAGACGCGGGATCTGGCCCACTCGAACGCGCAGCAGCAGACACACTCGCGCTGACAAAGATGGACTGGAACAACGACGCACTCTACGACCCGCTACCTGTCACCATCAAATACTCCCAAACACTCGCTCGCGTCATTAGCCATGCCTTCGCTCTACCTGACTCCGTCTACCCGTACCGACTGTTCATGTAGCTGATGCACCAAGCCATCACGACACGGACGACCACGTTGGCCACTCCCCATCTCGGTGGCAGGATCAACACTGGCTGTAGTGACTGACAGCGGCCGGTAGCGCCATTCAACGGTGGCGCTTGCGACAGCACAATGAAGGGAGCGGCGACCCCAAACCCGCTGATTCTCGGATCTCTGTTTCGGTTGGTTGTGGATAGATGCGATGACCTCGAATTACTGGGCTCACGAGTGCTGGACGTCTGTGGTCGTTGTGTGTTGTCCGGGTGTTATTAAGTGACCG
>JBATXM010000043.1:0-3293 GCA_049673305.1 Pseudonocardiaceae bacterium
TCGTCGGTGATCACCGGCGGCCGGCCGCCGTGGTTTCCCTTGCGGGCGGCGGCATTCAAGCCCTCCAGGGTGGCCTCGCGGATGTTCTCTCGTTCGGTCTCGGCCATCGCGGCGAAGAACGCGAACAACACCCGCCCGGTACCGCTGGGGTCGTAGATCCCGGTCAACGGGCCGGCGAGCATCTCCAGGGCGATGCCGTGCGTGGTGAGGTGGTCGGCCAGCGCGGTCAGCTCGGCCGAGTCCCGCCCGAGCCGCTTCATCTCGTACACGGTGAGGATCACCCGGCAGTGCGGGGCGTGCGCCTTGATCTCGCGGCAGGCGTCCAGCGCGGCTTCGAACTTCGGCCGGACCCGCACGCGGGTGGACACCTTCTCGGCGAAGATCTTGTCGCGCGGGATACCGTGCCCGGCCAGGGCGTCGAGCTGGGACTGGAGTTCCTGGGTCAGGTGCGAGCAGCGCGCGTAGCCGACGCGGATGTCCGCGCTCGGTGTGTCCGCCGGGATCGGCGCCGGCGGCGGGGTGCCCGGCCGCCATGGCTGCCCCGGCCCCCGGTCGGCCGGCGTCGGCACGCGCAACTCCTTGGACAGCCGGGGCACCTTGGTGAACCGGCCGGTGTGGTAGGTCGAGGCGACCGCTCCGGAGCGCGACCGGCACGGCGAGCCCGGCTCGACCAGACAGCGCGGGCACGGGTGCCGCTCGACCTCATCGGCATCGGACAGGGCGACGGGTTCCGGTGCGCTACTCACCCCCGGATTTTCGCACAAGTCAATTCTCAGAACACCATCGACGCACTGCTTGAGTGAGAATAGGTTCTGAGAAGAAATCCGGGCTCCGCCAGTCTCCGGCGACCATCCGTTGATCTTGCTCTGGAAATGGACCGTTTTGTGGAGCGCCACGAAAATGACAGCGGTAGCGACAGCAGATGACAGTGGTCGGTGCCACGAAAATGACAGTGAAAGTGGATCTAGGAAGAGGGCTCGACCGGGGTCGCAGGCGAGCGGAAGCGGGGCCAAGTCGGCGACCGAGTGCGACCAACGGCTCAGTTGGAGGGAGCCGACAACAAGCGTTCGTCCCGAAACCGAGCCCTTCCGACACCGCTGACGAACACCCGAGGAGCGCCACGCATCCGCAGGTCAGCGCGTCGCGGAACTCCGTTCGCAATCAGCGTGCCGGTACTGTCGGTACGCGGCTCGCTGCCTTGTGGGACCCCGGCCACGCGCCACCGTCGCGGCAGTGAAGGCTGACAGCGGCCTGTCCGCCGGCACCTCGCTCTTGACCCGGATGGGCGGCCGGCCGGCGACCGAGAGCCGACAGCGTCACTGTCATTTTCGTGGCGCCGAGTCACTGTCGTTTTTCTGTCGCTCCACAGTTGTCAGCGGGGCCTTGGACCGGCATGGACAGCATCGAGAAGCAGATCGAGGACTTCGCCTTCGCATCGGACCTGACGTTGCCCGTGGCACGGGAGATCACCCGGCTGATCGCTGAGGGAGCGCGTGGAGCAGGAGGCCGACCCAGCGGCCGCGGGCGTCTCTGCGTGGGCGGTCTTGAGGTACTGCCTGCGCTTCGGCAGCGCCGGCGTCGCCGGGCTCCTAGGGTGTGGTGGTTGCGGTGCGGTAGAACTCGGCTGCGGTGACGGTGGCGGGGACGCCGAGTTCGGCGGCGACCGCGGTGATCGCGGTGGCGCCGACGGCGAGGTCGGCTTGGCCGTCGGTGGTGAAATACGGTGCGATGAACGTCTCGTAGTGGGCTCGGGCTTCGTCTGCGGTGTGTCGGCCGAGGAACGTCTGGATGTGCCGCACCGTGGTGTCGGGTTCGTTGTGGATCACCTGCAGGGCGCGCCGGTGGGCTCGTACGACGGCCTGGACCGCGGGGTCGTCCGGGTGGATGTAGGTGAGGTCGACGGCCACGCCTACGGTGGGGATCTGGAAGTGGTCGCCGACCCAGGCCAGCACCTGCCAGCCGTGCTCGGCGGCTATCGCCTCCGGTGCCATGGTGCTGCCGACCAGGGCGGCGTCGATCCTGCCGTCGTGCAGCCAGCGCAGGTCCATGCCGTAGTCGCCGGGCGGGCGGACGATGGTGTGGATGTCGCGGTCCGGGTCGAGGCCGGCCTGGCGCAGCACGATCCGGGCGAAGCACCCGGGTGCGGTGTGGGGGGCGTGTACCGCCAGCCGTCGGCCGGCCAGGTCGGCCAGGGAGGTCAGGCCGGGGCGGGCGAGGAACCAGACGCCCTCGTCGGCGTAGTAGCCCTGCTGGTCGGCGATGTAGGCGACCAGTTCCTCGTGCAGGCCCCGCCCGACGTAGGCGAGATCGATCGTGTACATGAACGTTCTTCCTTGATCGTGTCACCGCCATGCGCCCGCGCGTGCCGCGGGCCCGGCCGCTGCGGCCCATGGTGCTGAGGTGACGGTGTGCCGGATGCGGTCCGGCCGTCGACCGGACCGGGACGGTATGGCCCCGTGTGCGCAGGACAGCGGGGCGTCAGTACATGGACATCCCGCCGTTGACCGCGGCCGTGGTGCCGGTCATGAAGGCGTTGTCCTCGCTGGCGTAGAAGTCGACCGCTTGAGCGACGTCGCCCGGGTGTGCCAGGCGGCCCAGGGGGGTAGCGGCCACCTGCCGCTGCTTGTGCTCCTCGTCGAACACATCCGCCATGCGAGTGTCCTCCACCGGGCCGGGCTCGACGACGTTGACCGTGATGCCCAGCGGGCCCAGTTCCTGGGCGAGGTACCGGGCGAACTGCGCCAGTGCGGCCTTGGCCGTGCCCAGTGCGATCATGCCCTCCCGGGGCCGGCGGCTGAGGCCGGTACCGAGATAGATGATGCGTCCCCAGCCCTGTTCGGTCATGGCGGGCAGGACGGCTTTGGTGACCGCGAACGCCGCACGCATCTCGTCGTCGAGCTTGCCGCCCAGTTCTTCCCACGTCATGTCCTGGAACGGCTTGATCACATACGGGGTGAGCGCGTTGTGCACGAGCACGTCGATGCCGCCCCATGCCGCCTGGACCTGCTCGATCATGCTCTCGACCGCCGCTGCCTCGCGCACGTCGGCCTGCACGGCCATGGCCTGGCCGCCCGCGGCCTCGATGCCGGCCACGACCTCCTCGGCTGCCGTGCCGCTGCGGAGGTAGTCGACCACCACGCGCATCCCTCGCGCGGCCAGAAGGCGCGCGGTGGCCGCACCGATTCCGCTGCTGGCCCCTGTCACCAATGCCACCCTGCCGGTTGCCCCAGTCACGGGCCCACCTCCTGCTCATCATCGCGGGCCCTCAGCATGACCGCCCGGAGTTGTTCATC
>JBATXM010000044.1:0-6496 GCA_049673305.1 Pseudonocardiaceae bacterium
CGCGGCCTGGCGGCCGTGCTCGCGCGGGCCGGCCCGGCGGGCGGCGGTGGGCGGGCACAACGGCAGCGCGTCCGGTGGCTTCATCGCCTCCTGTAAACGGTCGGCTTGATGGATCAGCGGCCTGCGCATGTGTCCTGATAACTGACGCCGGGGGCATAAAGGGTCCACGTCGCCTCGTCGAGCGATCCGCCGGCGCGAGTGCATGCCTCCCGTACCGCATTCTGGCGAAGCTCCTCAATCGGAGGCAGATCCCACAGGATGACGGTCTGGTCGAGGCTGGCGGTGGCGAGGGTGTGCCCGTCGGGGGAAAACGCCACGGAAAGCACCCCGCTAGTGTGGCCGGTGAGGGGTGCGCCGAGCGGGCGGGGTTGGGCGCGGTCGGTCAGATCCCACAGGATGACGGTCTTGTCTTGACTGGCGGTGGCGAGGGTGTGCCCGTCGGGGGAAAACGCCACCGAGTCCACCGAGCCGGTGTGGCCGGTGAGGGGTGCGCCGAGCGGGTGGGGTTGGGCGCGGTCGGTCAGATCCCACAAGATGACGGTCTGGTCGAGGCTGGCGGTGGCCAGGGTGTGCCCGTCGGGGGAAAACGCCACCGAGCTTACCCAACTGGTGTGGCCGGTGAGGGGTGCACCGAGCGGGTGGGGTTGGGCGCGGTCGGTCAGATCCCACAGGATGACGGTCTGGTCGTGGCTGGCGGTGGCGAGGGTGTGCCCGTCGGGGGAAAACGCCACCGAGTCCACCCAGCCGGTGTGGCCGGTGAGGGGTGCACCGAGCGGGTGGGGTTGGGCGCGGTCGGTCAGATCCCACAGGATGACGGTCTGGTCGTCGCTGGCGGTGGCCAGGGTGTGCCCGTCGGGGGAAAACGCCACCGCATCCACCGATCCAATGTGGCCGGCGATCGTACGGCGGTACCGGCTGAACATAAGGGTCTGCATCAGGCTTGCTTGGGTCAGCGGACCGGGGTCAAGCTGATTGGCTGCGACGCCGAGTTGGAGGGCCCGACGCGGGTTGCGGTCGCGGATCCCGTCGGCCTGAGCCACCATGCCGCGGGCGATCACGGTGTGTTGAGCTGAAACAGCCTGGTTGCGCTGGGCCACCGCAACCACTGCGGCGATCACCGCCCCGATCAGTAGTACTGCCAGGGCGGTGACGCCACCACGAGCCAACCGCATTGTGCGGCGGTGCTGGCGGATGTGCTCACCGACCAGTTCGTCCTTGGGCACTTCGCGCACGGCTGCGGCGACGTCGGCCACGCACTCCCGCAGCCGCGGGTTGGACTGGTCCACTTGGTCCACGTCGTGCAACCAACGCAGATCCACCCACCGAGGCTCCCCGGCAAAAGCACCACGCAGAGCCGGTGGCAGGGCCGCGCTCGACCCGTCACCACGTCCGACATCGTCGTCCCAGGCGAACTCGCCCTCTGTGATCACCACGAGCAACCGTTGCGGCGACTTGTTCTGCCGCCACCACACAATCTCGCGATTAACCCACTCTGACCGCGCCGCATCCGGCGAGGCCATCAAGACTAGCCAGGCAGAGGAAGCTAACGCCGTTTCGACGGAGGACCACAGGTCTGGGTTGGCGGACAGGCTAGCGGTGTCCCGGAAAATCCGCAGGGCCCGCGGTCGATACCAGGGTTTGGCGAACTGTTCCAACCCAGTCTGCAGAGCGCGTGCGAGGGCACCATCTAACACGTGACTATAGGAGATAAACGCGTCATATCCCAAGGTCCCACGTGCCACTCGATCCCCTAACTCGTGTCCAAAGTCCCGATTTCCCGAGGATTGGTCACACGGTGCCGTGCCCGCAGCCGCAGGAGATGCCGACATGGCATCACGGCCGAAGAACGACGATCTGTGTACAACCCCGGAATCGATGTCCACGTCATCGGCACCACCGCAGCCCACCCTAACCCACCACGCGGTGGAGCTGACCGTTTCGTGACAACGCCGCCCGCACACCCGGCGCGCCAGCGCCGAAGAGCCGAAGCAGCCCGGCCCCACCTTCCCGAGTTCACGACGATACGTAGCCGGAGGCCACCAGCACACAGCGTTACTCTCGGGCTACTCGACGCGGCCGATCAACGTTCATGTCGAAGAGATCGTGCCAGGTCCCGGAGCGAACCCGGTACAAATCGGGTACAAGCCGTGCCACCCAACGTCGACCAACATTTCCGCAGGCCACCGGCTGTCCCGACAACCAAGGTCCTGGCCGGTGTTCTCCCAGCCGCGCTACATCAGCAAGCGCGGCCTGTACCGGGCCGACCTGCGCTAACGTTGCCGCACCCCATCTGAGCTGCATCGTCACCCGTTTGGCAGCGTTGGTCGCCGTTGGCCTTTTGTGGACGTCTTGCGGACAATCTGCGGACAGTTGGAGATCATTTTCACCGTCCCCAGTAGACGCGAGAACTATCCTTTGTGGACGCATACTCAGTAGACCGATCGGTGCCCGTGCGCCGCCTACTGACCCAGCACCAGACGGCCCCTACAGGCGGCTCCAGGCGGTGCAGAAACACCCAGCACCGGGGGCCTTGGCCGGGGAGAGGTAGGGCTATGAGCGACGTACCAACCGCCTCACCGTCCCCCGGCAAGCCAACAAGCTCGCCGTGCTGCTCGACGCGCTCGACGACGTGGCGATCTCCGACGGCGAGCGGGCCTCCCTCGCTTGGCTAGCCAGATTCGAGGCGCACACCGTGGCGAACATTGCCGAAGTGATCACCCGTGCCCGGCAGACCGGTAGTTGAGATGTCCGACTTGCCAACTACCGGTGATCTTGTGAAAAGTGACCCCTGGACTGCGATGATTCTACAATCGAGATCTTCGTCCCTCAGGTCGGTTAACCACCGCTTGCCCGGTGGTTTTCCACCGGCGGTGACTGCGGGTACGCGAGGGCCGTGCTGGGCAACCCTGGTAGATGTAGAGGGCCACCGCGTACTGCCGCTGCCGCTGGGGGTCGCCGAGCTGGTCGCGACCGTGACCACCGCTCGTTCCGGCGGACAGGGGTGCGGGCCGCGTAACCTGTCGCTACCTCTTCGCCGAGGCACACACGCCCCGGGGCGACGGTCCCGGGGCATCGGCGAGGAGAACCGGCGAAGGAGAGGATCACGATCCGCCGTGGATAGAGCTACCCGACTAGCTGATTACCTGCGGGAGCAAGCCCGCTGGCGCAGCGACAAGGCTGACGAGTACGACGACGACCGCAACACGCAATCCGGGCTGGCACTACTGGACGCCGCTGAGTACGTCGCGCAGCTACCTGATGATGACCTGCGGTTGGTGCGTCTTGATCAGGCTCAATGCTTCACGGTGCCGGACATGTTCTGCGGCGGTGAGGAGGTCGGTCACATCGTGAGGTTGCATCGATTTCACGGTCCTACAGGGTCGCCGAGCCAATTCCTAGATGACCTCGCCGCCGCAGCCGAGCAGGACGCCGAACAGGACGTTCTCGACTGACCACGAGCGGACCCACCCCTACCAACAACCGAGGGGGCCGCTCGCCGGTGGTCGGTCCAATCGAACTCGCCGCCACTCGATGTCCGATTTGCCTACTACCGGTGATCTTGCAAAATAGTGGCTCTGAGCTGAGGTTGCCCTGCGATCGATCAACTTGTTTTCGCAGGTCGCGGAATCAGCGGATCAAGCCCGAAGACTCGGGCACAACACCCGTACCGGACACCGCGAGCAAACCCCGGCAGCGGCCTGACAGCGCTGCCGCCGCTGATCGCTCTGGCCCCGGCCGGGGATCTCGTCATAAAGCTGGTGGCGCCCGACACAAGCAGCGCCGTTCAGCTACGGGATACCGGCCAGGATCACACTGAGCAGTGTGACCGTGCCCTCGCGGTCCACGCCGCTCAGTGTTCACCAGGTGGTGCCGGGCGTAGGGTGTCGCTACCTCCTTGCCGAGGTGTTTCGCCCCGGGGCGACGGTCCCGGGGCATCGGCAGGGGGCCTGGGCAAGGAGAGGGTTTTCGTGGACGTTGAGGACGCGCGGACGATCGGATGGCGGCTTCGGCGTGTCCGTGACGAGCGGGGTAAGTCGCTGCGGGTGATCGCCGGGCTGGCCGGGATGGACAAGACGACCCTGAGTCGGATCGAGCGCGGTGAGCGTTCCCCGACCCTGAATGAGCTGGTCGCCCTCGCCGACGCGCTCCAGATCTCGATGTCGGAGCTGACCAGGCTGCCGGTGCCCGCACCCGCTAACGGGCATACCGACAGCACCACCAAAGCGATCGGGCTCGCGCTGGACGCGATCGAGGTCGGCCACCCCGGTGGGCTGGTGGTCCCCGTTGCGGTGCTGCGGGACCGGGTGACCCGATTCCTCCAGCACAAGCGGACGTGCCGGCTCCCCGAGTTCGCTGCCGATCTGCCTGGGCTGGTCCGGGATGTGCACACCACGCTGACTACTGGCGCCGACCACGGCGAGTTGATCGACTTGGCCGTGTACCTGCATGTACACGTCACCCGACAGTGGCTCGTCCACGCTGCCGCGCCCGATGACCTGCTGCGCCGGGTGGTTTTCCTGGCACGGCGCCTGGCCCAGGAGCGCGATGAGGTCACCACACTCGGCGTGGCCGGGTTCGGCGTGGCCGACACGCTGCTCGCCGGTGGGGCCTTCGAGCTAGCGAAGACCGAGCTCGACTCGCTGACCCTGCCGCCGGCTACCGTCGCTACCGCCGGTTTGGTGGGTCTGCTCACCACGTCCCACGCTGCGGCCGCCGCGCTGAACGGCCGTCCGGGCGAGGCGGCCGCCGCGATGGACGCAGCCGCTGACCTGGCCGGTCGATTCGGCGAGCTCGGCGAGACCGATCCGCTGGGGTTCGAGTTCGGACCGACCAACGTCGGGTTCCGCCGAGTGCGTCTGGCCCTGGAGGCGGGCGAACCGGACCGTGCGGTGAGCATCGCCGAAGGGCTGCACCCCGAACGCAACCCCTTTCCGACGAATCGCGTCTTCCACTGGGTGGGGTACGGGCGGGCGCTAGGGCAGCTGCGGGGACGCCGCGATGACGCGGTGCGGGCGCTGCGGCGCGCGGAGACGATCTATCCCCTTCGGGTTCGGCGTGACCCGTTTGTTCGGGACACGATCGCTGTTTTGCTCCCGGGCGCACGCCGCGACGCGGTCGGCCAGGAGCTGCGCGACATGGCTTCCCGGGCCGGCCTGCCGGTGTAGCCCATCCGGGGGGCGTCTCTGCTGCGAGCCACCCGCGCCTGTCGATCGTCCACAGTCGTCAATCGTGACCAACGACACCAATGACGTATCAGCGATGCAGCCGGCCAGCGGCAACCGTCGAACGATCCCCACGACTGAAGGCGCGACCGCGAAAGCTTCTCGCGAAAACCGCAAGGCAATCCCCGTTAGCTGCGCGCTGCATCGGGGTCCGAGGGGTTTCGCCAACCTGGTGGTGGAGCGCAAGCGCGACGGTGAGATCGTGCTCGATCCGCATGTGACCGGCGCGTGCGTGATCATCCTTGATGAGGACGCCGTGACGGCGCTGTTCGAGGTTCTCCGGACGTGGCTGCGCCGATGAGTGATCAACCGGCCACCGTGTCCGGTGCGCGCGAGGGGCACCCGGTGAGGAGCCCGGCGCGCTGGGCGCGATCCCCACTGGACTATCACACGCACCTTCTGCTGTCCGAGGGTGATCACCTCCCGGGTGTGCTCAAGGCTCGCTGCGGTGCCCTGATGCTGTCGGGCGCCCCGCGCCACGATCAGCCACCACCGGGCCTGACATGCGCGGACTATCAAATGATCTTCCTGGTGGACTCCAACGCCTGGAACCCACAAGATGAATGAATCTCCGGCTGGCCGCCGGTGCAGCCTGCCCCACCACCGCTTCGGCTCCCGACGGCCACCGATCCCACCAACTCCCCAGTCCTGGACCAGGCCCTGGGCGGGCAGCACCCCACTCGAGGAGAACATCCACGATGAGCCCACCACCAGAGCGCGGCGACGGTATTCCCGACTTGCGCGACATCGACGGCACCCCCATTCACTTCGGCGCTCGGGTCGAGCAGATCGCGGTGGACGCCGAACACGGGGCACAAGCCCTCCGGCTGCACGAACAGGGCCAGGTCCTCGGCCGGGACTATGAGCTGGTGTGCCTCCGCTTCGACCGCGACGAACAAATAGCCGTCCTGCGACCCGACCTCGTGCGCGTCCTCACCACGGACGGTGGCTGATGACCATCACCACGCCGATCACACCTCAGCGCGGGACTGACCCCCAGGACGGGACCGACCCCCAGCGCGGGACTGACCCGGCGGCGTCAACCGTCCGGACGCCGGTCACGGTGCCCTGGCGGCTCTGCGCTCGAACACGGGCCTGGCTGACCGACCGACCCCACACCCGCACGTTCGTCCGCGCGATCTTGGATGAGCTCGCTGAGCTGGAGCGGGCCGGGCACCCCCCCGACATCCTCACCACCGTCGGGTACCTGCTCTTCGAGTACCAGATCCGCACCCGCACCGGGCGATGTCACGGCTGCCGGCGCGCCCGGCGGC
>JBATXM010000045.1:0-18119 GCA_049673305.1 Pseudonocardiaceae bacterium
CAACGTCTCCACTCAGGACTCGGATACAAAACCCCACGCGAGGTCCACGACGAGTTCCTGAACCGGCAGCACACAGCGTGAAATAGCCACCAAGAGAGCTGTCCGGAAATCGCGGGGCCCATCAGACGGCACGCCGCCTCGGCCTCGACACCACCACGACCAATGGCCACACCACCACGATCGAAGTGCGTGATCCCGATGGACGCACCGTGCGTATTAGCCAGCACCTGCGAGCTCACGACCGGACTACTGAGCCGGTTGCAGCCACCACGGACGCGACGGATGAGAATCCGCTGGCGAATCAGTAGCTGCTGCTGACGTGACGCAACCAGCGGCCCTAGGCAATCTCGGACAATCTCGGCGTGGCCCTGCGGCAGGTACGATGCTTCAACCTTGACGAGGATTCATCATCCGCCAACGAAACCAAGGCGGTCGAATCAGTTCGTTCAAAGGCGAACATACGCTCATGCCGCGTTGAGAGCGCGTTCTGCCGGATGCACGGGTGTCAGTCCGGGTTGCGCCGAGCAGGTTGACGCGGGCGAGCTGGTGCGGCGTGGCGTAACGCACACCGATCCCCTGCTGCGAAATGATCACTTCCCCAAATTTCATCGATTTCAAGGTCCTGGAGATCCCGTCACCGAGTGCCGGCGGCACCGTCTGGATTTCACGCCCGGCGGTCCCTGCCCTACCACCGACCTGCGAACAGGCAGCCATCCCGCCAAGACAGACCAGCGCCCACCACCCAGAAACAGCCATGCCCACAGTGGGCCTGGAGGGGGTGTCTCTACTGGCAAGCGGCGCTGCCGAAGTCGACCTACCGAGATGCGCGGGCCCGTCGGCGTGGTGCGGATCGTGGTGCGAAATGAACCAGAACTATGCCTCAGGAGGACCATGGTGCGACGCATGGTGAACTATAGTCGCCGGTAACAGGCTTATGGGCCGGGGTCGCAGCTCTCCTAAACCGAGTGGCGCAGGTTCGAATCCTGCCGGAGGCGCCAAGCCAGAGCCATAAAGCGGCCCTGAGCTGCCAGTTTGTGGTGCGAGCGGTGGTGCAGGTTCCAAACTTTGGGTCACAAGAGTCTAAGCTGATGCACGGATTGCCATGTTCGTCAAGGCCTTGATGAGCGCAAAACGCCGATACGATCTGTGATGCGCCATACCGCCCTGATCAACCGGGTCCGCGCCACCGCATGACCCGGCCCGGGGCAGTTGCGTTGCGTGAAGCGATGGCAGGCTGAGTCCCGTTCCCGTGGTGTGATCAGATCGCCACTGTCAGCTCAGTGAAGGCAGCTGCCACCCGCAGTGTTGTGGGTTTTTCGACTCCGAGTTCGTAGTGGCCGCGGCGGAGGTTCTGCACGAACGCGTGCCCGGTGCTGATTACCTGTGCGCAGCGGAGCTGTTTCAGACCGCGCATCGGCCGTAGCCAGGATTTCAGTCGGGGACTGTCAAGTTGTTGGGGTGTGGTGGGATGGGCTTCCGATAGATGGTCGGGGAGGGATTGCTTGATGGGGGCCGTGTCGTTGTTGTCCAAGGGCTATCGTTACCCAGTGGAGATCATCAGTCACTGTGTGTGGCTGTATCACCGCTTCCCGCTCAGTCTCCGTGAGGTCGAGGAGATGATGCGCGCGCGGGGTGTCGTGGTCAGCTACGAGACGATCCGGGCGTGGTGCCGCATGTTCGGGCAGACCTCCGCGAACGGGCTGCGCCGTCGAGGGCCCCAGTCGGGCGACAAGTGGCATCTTGACGAGGTGTTCATCAAGATCGGTGGCAAGACCTAATACTTGTGGCGGGCGGTGGACCAGGACGGTGTCGTGCTGGACGTTGTGGTCACCTCTTGTCGTGACGCCAAGGCAGCTACCAGGTTCTTTCGGAAGTTGCTGCGGGGGTTGCGGTCCGTGCCGGTACTGGTCATCGACAAGCTGGCCAGCTACGGCGTGGCCCACCGCCGGTTGATACGCGGTGTGGAGCACCGTCGATCGAAGTATCTGAACAACCGGGCCGAGAATTCCCATCAACCGACCCGGCAGCGGGAACGGGCGAGGAAGAAGTTCACCTCACCCGGGAACCGTAAAAAATCAACATGGTGGTTTGGCTGGTTTCCGGGGGGTCGTTCGGCGGTGTCACAGAGCCGAGGAGGGCGGCCTCGAACCTCACGGCAAGCTGGCCACGGACCTCGATCGCAACGGGCATACCAGATCAACGAACACCAACCCAGAAAAGAACACGTTAATTTTTTACGGCTCCCCGGACACGCGCAGCGGTTCTTGTCCGCGTTCAGCGGGATATCACCGCACTTCCGGCCCCGCCGCCACCGACTCACCGCGACCCAGTACCACCCCATCCTGACCCAAGACTGCCCCGGAAACCCTCATCAGCAAACAACTTGACAGTGCCCCGCGAGAGCGGACCAGCGCATCACCGCTGGGCCGCCCCTCGATCCAGTACACCTGTCCCCCGGCGCACTGCACGACATCCACGGAGGGAACATCCCCTCGGAGCGCGGGTCCCGTCACACTGGCACAGCCCCCAACGCCCGCGCTCGCTCATCAATGACCGTGGCGGCGCTGAGGTGACCCATGGCCCGGAACATCCCACGCAACTCCTGGACCCGACCCAAGCCGGCAACCGAACCCCGAGCGGCGAAGGTCGCCAGCGAGGCCAGCGTCAACCGTTGCGCCTCCTCCACCCTCCCCTGACGCCAACCGCGCGGCCGCAAACCCCATCTGGATCTCCGCATCGCGACGCTCGCACGAAGCAGGCAGCAAACGCAGTGCGTCAATGAACGCCGTCGCCGCGTTCTCCGGCTGCCCTACCGAACGCAGGCATGTGCGAGCGCACCGCGCTAGGTGGTGAACCCGTACATCGGCGAGGTGCGCGCCGAGTTTCAGGAGGTGGGCCTCGCCCGTCCGGGGGCGGCCTCACGAGCCCGCCACGATCGGATGCGGCAAAGTAGCACTAGGTCGGCGCACCCGCCGACATTGTCCGATCCGGGAGGCCAGTGAGTGATGGACGCGCAAACGATCGATCAGAACTACGCCCAGCTGCAGCAGCAGGGCCAGCAAACCATGCAGTTGATCCAGACGCTGGCCAGCAAGCTCCAGGCCGCCGCAGCTGCGGGAGACCACAACGCCCGCGAATGGCAACTTGACCTCAAGGAGATCGCGCTCGCGGTGCGCGATGAGGAGGGGCAGACCTCGACACTGCTGAGCTCGATCCACGCGATGGTCGACAACCATGTCCAACAGGTCGCCACCGCACCACCAAGCTACCAGCCGAATTACCAGCAGTCGAGCTACCAGCAGCCGTATTCCGCGCCAGCCGGTTACCCCGGCGGTGGCGGTGGCATGCTGCAACGATTCCTCGGCGGCGGCTTCGGGCGGGCGATCGCTACCGGCGCCGGCTTCGGCATCGGGGACGAGATCATCCAGAACATTTTCTGACCGGCCAATGACGAGTATCGCGATGCGAAGGCGTGCTCGCCAAGGGGCGGGCGTGATAGCGGTGCTGCTGGTCGGTGTCCTCATCCGGCATTGTCAAGTTGTTTGCTGATGAGGGTTTCCGGGGCAGTCTTGGATCAGGATGGGGTGGCTGTGGCGCGGTGGTCAGGCGGCTGCTGGGGCCAGTCCGGTGACCTGGTGCCAGGTGGTGAATCGGGTGGTCATCTCATGGTGGTACTGGGTCGCGGTGAGTCGGTGGCGGCGGGGCCGGAAGTGCGGTGATATCCCGCTGAACGCGGACAAGAACCGCTGCGCGTGTCCGGGTGAGGTGAACTTCTTCCTCGCCCGTTCCCGCTGCCGGGTCGGTTGATGGGAATTCTCGGCCCGATTGTTCAGATACTTCGATCGACGGTGCTCCACACCGCTCCTGTCATTTTTCCGTGTAAACCACGGATGACTGATGGCATTACCTTATCACAGAGGAAGTCGTCCTGGGAAGAGAACGGCCAGCGTGTTCAGGACCATTTTCCAGCCCGACGTTCCGGTTCCAGATTCGTCTCCTCGCTTACTTGAAATGTTGCGCAAACCAAGATACAGTAGTTTCATGGCCGCCTCGTCGGATGGGAAATGCCCTCGGGTCTTCGTCACCTTCCGGAGTTGGAAGTTGATAGACTCGATGGCATTCGCGGTGTAGACAACTTGGCGCAGCTCGACCGGGTAGTCCAGGAATGGGATGAACTCGTTCCAGGCCCAGACCTCCGGAAGTAGCCGAGGGACATCTCCATTGAGGTGGACTTTTCGTAATCGAATCGTTCCCGAAACTAGCTGAGACTTAATGTCGGTTTGCGGTAGGTTCTGTTCGTGTCCCCGACGACGATGGAACCGGTGCTGGAGGGGATGCCCGAGCCTGAGTCGCTGCGGCTGTTGACCCATGAGGGCGAGGCGGTGGTGCTGGTGGGGCGTTGGGTGTTGTTCCGGTTCGCGGTTGCCGATACCGGGATACGCAGGCTGGCGATGGTGGCGTTGACCGAGGCCGGGCACGCGGTGAAGACGGTGGCCGAGGTGTTCGGGGTGCACCCGAACTATCTGTCGACGCTGCGCAAGACCGCCCGCGAGCAGGGCTTGAAAGGGCTGGTCAAGGCGATGGGCCGGCCGGCGAAGTTGACCCCGGCGTAGCTGGCGCGGGCGCACCGGTGGGCCGAGCAGGGCATGACTGGCCAGGAGATCGCGGGGCGGCTGCAGGTGTCCGACACCATGATCAGCCGGCTGGTAGGTGGTCGGCGGATGCCCGAGCCGGTGCAGGACGAGCTGCCCGGCACCGAGCAATCCGACACCGATGTCGACATCGACCCCGGGCCGATCGTCGCTGACCCCGTGGTGGCTGAGCCGGTCGTGCCCGAACCCGCGGACGCGCCGGCCGAGCCGGTCGTCGTCGAGCACGAGGATGCGCCGGCCGGAGCGGTGGTGGGGTCCTCGCGGCTGGCCGAGGCCACCGTGGAGAGCCGCTACGCGGGCGCGATGGTGTTGCATGCGTTTTTCGACCGGGTCGGGGCGCAGGCGGTGTTCGCCCCGCTCACCGGCGCGGGCCGGGTGTCGTGTCGGTCGCGGCGGTTCGATGATGTGGCGTTGCTGACCGCCACCACCATGGCGTTCGCGTTGGGAGTCGCCTCGGTGGAGGCCACCAAGCACCTCCTCCGCGACCAGATTGGGCCGCTGGCCGGGTGCGACCGGCTGCCCGAGTTGCGCACCTTGCGGCCCCGCCTCGGCGAGCTGGCCCAGGCGTGTGATCCGCTGCGGCTCCAAGCCGATCTGGCCACCGCGATGATCGCCGCGGAGGCGCCCTTGTTGGGCCTGTACTTTGTTGACGATCATTTCATGCCCTACGAGGGCGCCAAGCCGGTGGGCAAGGGCTACAACACCAAACGTCGGCACGCCCAGAAAGGCCTGGCCGACACCCTGGTCACCGACTACCACGGCCGGGCGGTGTGCTTCGTGTCCGGGCAGCCCTCGGGGCTGACCAAGACCTTGCCCGCCGCGTTAACCGAGCTGCGCAAGGTCACCGGCCCAACGAAGATCATGCTCGGGTTCGACTGCGGCGGGGCTTACGCCTCGGTGTTCGCCCACTGCCGTGACGCGGGCGTGGACTGGGTCACCTACCGCCGCGGCGGGCTGGCCGCCACCACCGCGCCACCGCGCCGGTACTGGCGCGTCGACGCCGGCGGTCGCGCCGAGGCTGTGACCCTCGCTGATGAGATGGTGACCATCAACGACTACGGCCCAGCGCGGCAGCTCACCCTCTACGAACACGACCAACCGGTGCTGCAGGTACTCACCAGCGACCTGGGCGCCCCGGCAGCGGCCTTGCTGGCCTGGCTGCGCTGCCGGTGGCGCATCGAAAACGTGTTCAAATACCTCACCGCGCACCACGGCATAGACTGGCTGTGCCACTACGGCGCCGACCTCGGCCCGGACACCGCGCTGATCGACAACCCGGATCCTGCTGACTAATTCCAGGTCACGCTGCGAGGGCAAGTTCGAGCTGGGCGAGGTGGCTGGTGAGGGTGTGGTCCATGGGGTGGTCGTTCCAGTAGGCGTGCAGGCGGATGAGGTTGAGGGCGACCGCGGAGAAGACGTGTTGGAGGTGGACTTTGCGCAGGCTGCGGTAGCGGGCGTGGCGGATGTCGCAGACCGTGAGGGCTTGGTGGATGGTGCCCTCGACACCGGCGCGCAGAGCGTAGGTGGCTTGCCAGGGTTTCGTGTCTTGGAGTTCGCGGGCCTGGTGTTGGGCGGTGTGCACCTCACGGGGGTGCACGGTGAGCTGACGGCGCCGGGTGCGGGAGGTGGTGCACTGCTGGCGTACTGGACAGGGTCCGCAGGTGGCTTTCGGGAAGCTGATCACGATGGTGTCGGTGCCGCGTTGGCGTACCGGGTTCCACGAGGAGCTGATCTGTCCTTGCGGGCAGGTGGCCTGCTGGCGGTCGAAGTCGATGGTGACGCTGGCGCGGTCGTACCCGGCGCCGGCTCTGGCTTGCGGTGAATGGTCGCCAAGTAGGGGTGTGATCAGCTCAACGCCGCACTCGGTGCGTGATCTGGTCATCAGCTCGGCGGAGGGATAGCCAGAGTCCAGGTAATGCTGCCCAGGCAGCAGACCCCGGCGCTCGAGCATCCGGTGGATTGACTCGGTCATAGCTACATCGGGGACCGTCGCGTCGGTGGTCGCCACGTTCGTGATCAGATTGGGCACCTCGTCAGGCACGGGCCTGGCCGGGGCATCTCGCTGCTGCCCGGCTTGCGTGCCCTCGTGGGTCTCGGTGGTGTCGGGGGCTTCGGTGTCGGGGGTGTGGCGGGTTTCGCTGAGGTGGACCTTGTAGCCGTTCCAGTGCAGGTCCTCGCCCTTGGCGGCCCAGCGGGTGTCGGTGTCATAGGGGGAGCTGATCCGCAGTTTGCCCGGCGGGAGACCGTCTGTGTCCGCCTACCGCCACGTGATCACCTCCCGCCCGTGGGTGTCGGTGCGGAGGGAGTAGTTCTGCACCAGCACCTGCCGCAGGACCTCCACCGCAGGCAGCTGGCCCAGCCACTCCGGCGCCTGGGGGCCATATACCGCGCGCAGCAGCGCGAGGGCGTCACTGCCCTAGGTCTGGGCCAGCTGCGTGCGTTTGGCCTGGGAGGTGGGCAGGCGCCAGGAATCGACCCGTGCGCCATACCGCTGCGCCCAGTCGGGTACGTCGATCACTGTGGGCAGCCAGCCCGGTGCGGCGACCGCGAGGGCCTCCAGCGCCGCCCGTACCGATTCCCCGGCCAGCTCCAGCCGGTTCAGATCGCGCACCGCGGAGACGACGTGGGTGGAATCGGTGCGCTGCTTGCCGCCGGCCTTGACCAGCCCCAACTCCCTCAGCCAGGTCAGCAGCGTATCCAGGACCTGCTCCTCTAGGCCATGGGCGATCAACCGGGCCCGGAACTAGGACAACACCGAAGCGTCGAACCCGGGATCACTCAGCGTCATCCCCAGTGCATACTTCCACGAGATCTTCTCCCGGACCGCTTCCACGGCTTGCCGGTCGGTCAGGTTCTCGGCCATCTGCAACACTGTGACCAGCGCCAGTCGTCCCGGTGACCAGCCCGGCTTGCCCCGCGCGGCGAATGCGGCATCGAAAACCTCGTCGGCGAATAACTCACCAAGCTGATCATGAATCGCCACTGGCAACGGAACCTTCCGCCCGGGATACATCGCCCGCACCGCCGCGACGATCTCCTCACTCGGCTCGGGCCAGGGCCGGGGACGCATCGACATCACTGTGCTCCATCCACGGCCGAGGGACGACAAGACTCGACTGCGAACGATCATGAACACACACAAGGTCAACAAGCCGGAGCCACGCCGGGCCTGCGCTCAACACTCAACCGAATTAGCCAGCAGGATCCAGAACTTCGCCAAAACCCTTCCAGCACCTCAGGGCGCAGCTACTTGTTAGAACTAGAGGTTAGTCCGGTGCGGAACTCGACCACATCACCGTCGGCCATCACGTAGTCCTTGCCCTCCATCCGGACCTTCCCGGCGGCCCGGGCCTGCGCCATCGACCCGGCCGCGACCAGATCCTCGTAGGACACGATCTCAGCTTTGATGAACCCCCGCTGGAAATCACTGTGGATCACTCCAGCGGCTTCCGGCGCGGTGGCTCCGGCCCGGATCGTCCACGCCCTGGCCTCTTTGGGGCCGGCCGTCAGGTACGTCCGCAACCCCAGGGTGTGGAATCCGACGCGGGCCAGCGCGTGCAACCCCGGCTCGGGCTGCCCGATCGAGTCCAGCAGCTCCCGGGCGGACTCCTCGTCGAGTTCGAGCAGCTCGGACTCCACTTTGGCGTCCAGGAACACCGCATCTGCGGGGGCGACCAGCTTGCGCAGCTCGGCTTGGCGCTGCGGATCGGTGAGCACGCCCTCGTCGGCATTGAACACGTACACGAACGGCTTGCTGGTCAGCAGGCTGAGCTCGGCGAGTGCGGTGACGTCCAGCTCCGCGCGCGCGGAGAACAGGGTCCGCCCAGTGTCCAGCACCTCCCGGGCGGCCTGCGCGGCGACCAACGCGGCGCGGCGTTCCTTGGGATGGGTGCGGGCCTCCTTCTCCAACCGGGGCAGTGCGCGGTCCAGGGTCTGCAAGTCGGCCAGCACCAGCTCGGTCTCGACAGTGGTGATGTCGTCAGCCGGGTCGACCTGCCCATCGACGTGCAGCACGTCGGGATCGTCGAAAGCCCGCACAACCTGACAGATCGCGTTGGCCTCGCGGATGTTGGCGAGGAACTTGTTGCCCAGCCCAGCGCCCTGCCAGGCGCCAGCGACGATGCCCGCGATGTCGACGAACGACACTGTCGCCGGCACCACCTTGGTGCTGTCGAACATCCTCGCCAGCACCGTCAACCTCGCATCGGGTAACGGCACCACCCCGACGTTGGGCTCGATGGTGGCGAAGGCGTAGTTCGCCACCAGGACGTTGTTGCGGGTCAGCGCGTTGAACAAGGTGGACTTGCCCACGTTGGGCAGCCCGACGATCCCGATGGTGAGGCTCACAGGACGCCAAGTCTAAACGCACGCCCGGCTTTCGCCTCGAGCAGGCTCAGCGGGGCTATCGAGTACTGCTTCACCCCGCTGAGCCTGTGCGATGCGCTGGGGGCGGCGTGGCTGGGCGATTTTGTCGGGGGGGTGTTGCAGAGTGTGCGGCATGGATTACTCGGTGTTGATTGCCTTGCTCGCTGGGGTGGGGGTGGGGGCTCTGGTCAGCTGGTTGGTGGCCACTGCGCTCCACCGTGCTGGGATGGCTGAGGCCGGCCGGAGGGCGGACGCCGCCAGGGGCGCCATCGACGCCGAGCTCATCGCCGCCCGCCGGGAGGGCGAAAGTGCCGCAGCGGCCAGGGACGCCGAGACGGCCCGGGCGCAGCAGTGCCACCAGCGTGCCGAGGAAGCCGGCGAGCGGCTCTCGGCTGTGCGGGCAGAGCTGGCTGGCCTGCGCGCCGTGCTCGACACCGAGCGCGGCGCCGCGGCCGACCGACAACGGCTGCTCACCCACCGCGAGGCCGAGCTGAAGGACAGCTTCCAGGCACTGTCGGCCCAAGCCCTGTCGCGCAACAACGAGGCGTTCGTCCAGCTCGCCGAGGCACGGCTGGCCAAGGTCACAGCGGCCATCTCAGCGAAGTCAGACGGTGACGCCACCCAGCGCCAACAGGCCATTGAGGCGCTGCTCAACCCGATCACCCAGAGCCTGCACCGGCTCGATGGTCAACTGCGCACGGTGGAAAAGGAGCGCGAGGCCGCCTACGCGGGGTTACGCGAGCAGGTTTCAGCGATGCACCGCACGTCCGAACAGCTGCAGAGCGAGACCCGGCAGCTGGTCACCGCGCTGCGCGCCCCGCAGGTCCGCGGCCGGTGGGGCGAGCTGCAACTGGAACGGGTCGTGGAGCTGGCCGGCATGGTCGAGCACTGCGACTTCTCCCGGCAGCTCACCGCCACAGACGCCAGCGGCGACGACGACGCCCTGGTCCGCCCCGACCTGGTGGTGCACCTGGCCGGTGGCAAGCACATCGTGCTAGACGCCAAGGTCCCCTTCGGGGCCTACCTGGAAGCCGTCGACGCCACCGACCCGGAGCGTCGGGCCGACCGGCTGGCCGCGCACGCCCGGCACCTGCGCGCGCACGTCGATTCGCTGGCACACAAGTCGTACTGGCAGCGATTCGACACCACTCCCGAGTTCGTGGTGTTGTTCGTCCCCGGCGACCCGTTTCTGGAAGCAGCGCTGCAATCCGACCCCGCCTTGCTCGAGCACGCCTTCGAGCGCAACGTCGTGATCTCCACTCCGACCACGCTGATCGCGCTGTTGCGGACAGTGGCCTACGCCTGGCGGCAGGAGGCACTGGCGCGCAACGCCGCGCGGGTCCACGAGCTGGGCCGCGAGCTGCACTCCCGACTGGCCACGATGGGTGGCCATGTGGCACGCCTGGGCAAGCAACTCGGTGGTGCAGTCGAGGCTTACAACCGCACGGTTACGTCGCTGGAATCGCGGGTACTGGTCACCGCCCGCCGGTTCGGTGAGCTCGGCGTGGTCGCCGAGCAGCTCGACACACCCGAACAAGTGGAGCGCAGCCCCCGCGCCGTGCAAGCGGTGGAACTCCTCGCGTCCGCGACGGACTCGCTCATCGCGCTCGATCCGGAACAGCGCAGAGTGGACTCGGGCCGGGAGCTGGACTCCGAGTGCTGCGATGAGGACTGGAGCTGGGTCACCGGGGCGCTGCACCAGGCGGGAGGCGGCCATCAGGAGCGGTCTACTGTGAACGAGTGACGGGCACCCGATCCCGAAGCACCGCGCAGCGCGGATCTTGGGGCGAGCATGCAATGGTGTCTGATCGTCCCGGAATGCCGGGGTGGGCAGCGGTGCTCTGTGCGCTCGCCTTCGCCGCAACCGGCGCGCTCGTGGATGTCGAGTGGCTCAACCAACTGGGTATCGTGTTTCAGGCTTGCTATTTTCTCGGTTGCCTGCTTGCCGTGCTGGTGGTGCGGCGCAAGGGACTGTTCGGGCCGATGGTGTCGCCTCCGCTGATCCTAGTGGTGGCAGTGCCAGGCGTTATCCTGGCGGCTGGCGCGCCTCCCACCGGCGGGGGGATGGTCGCCACCGCGCTCGCCGTCGGGACTCTCGTGATCGCTAGTTTTCCCACCATGGCGATCACCACCGGGTGCACTCTTCTGATCGGCATCTTCCGGCTGATCACCCAGCGACGGCCCACCCCACGCCATGATCGCTGAGCACTAACCAACTCCGACTGGCCCAACACCAGATGGCACAGCACCGGAGATCGAGTTTTTGAGTTCGCGCGGTAGGGAGAACACCAGCGTCTCCTCCGCCGTGATGACCTCCTGCACATCGGCGTATCCCCGCTCGGCGAGAAAGTCCAGGACACCACGGACCAGCACCTCGGGCACCGAAGCGCCGCTGGTGACGCCCACGGTGTGCACCCCGTCCAGCCAGGCCGGGTCGATCTCCCGCGCGTAATCCACCAGGTAGGCCGACCGGGCGCCAGAGCCCAGTGCAACCTCCACCAACCGCACCGAGTTTGACGAATTCCGCGACCCCACGACGAGAACCAGATCGCACTCGGCCGCCATCGCCTGCACGGCCACTTGCCGGTTCTGGGTGGCGTAGCAGATGTCGTCGCTGGGTGGGTCAGCCAGCTCCGGGAACCGTTCCCGCAGGCGGGCCACGGTGCGCATAGTTTCCTCCACCGATAGCGTCGTCTGGGACAGCCATACCACCCGCGACGGGTCTCGCACGGTCACCGAATCCACCGCGTCCGGCCCGTCGACGAGCTGCACTTGCCCGGGTGCCTCGCCAGCGGTGCCCTCGACCTCCTCATGCCCCTGGTGACCGACCAGCAAGATGTCGTAGCCGTCGCGAGCGAACCGCTTGACCTCCTGATGCACTTTGGTCACCAACGGGCAGGTGGCGTCAATAGTGCGCAGGCCCCGCGCTGCAGCCTGCTGGTGCACCGCCGGGGACACTCCATGCGCGGAGAAGACCACGATAGCGCCTGGGGGAACGTCGTCGGCCTCGTCGACAAAGATCACCCCACGGCTCTCCAGAGTCTCCACCACGTGCCGGTTGTGCACGATCTGCTTGCGCACATACACCGGCGCCCCATGCGCCTCGAGGGCCTTCTCGACGGTGACCACGGCGCGGTCGACCCCGGCGCAATAGCCGCGGGGCTTGGCGAGCAGCACACGCTTAGTCATTGCCCCACCCTACGGGCGAGCGTCGGCACCGGCCGGGTGGTCCCTGTGCGGCAAACAGGTCGCACACCCGGGTAGGCACAAGCCCGGTAGTTGCGGCAGGCTTGACAACCATGAGCCATGTACCCTTGCCGGTCCGGGTCGCCATGGGACTGCTGGTCACTGCCATGGAACAGGCCTCCAAGCTGCCTGAGCAGCTCGCCGGTCTCCCTGTCGCGGCCGCCAGCCATGCCGTCCAGGCCGGGATGCGGGTGCAGCAGCGGGTCACCGAGCTGGCGATCAAGGGTGATCAGATGTTCTCGCTGTTGCGCGAGTTCGAGGACACCCCGGCGTGGGCCAGATTCGATGAGGACGAGGGCGATGCAGCCGCCACCCACACGTCCCCGCGCTCACCCACTACCGACCCCAGACCCGAAGACACCAGACCCGAAGACTCCAGACCTGAGCAGGCCAGCCCGGCCCCCGTGGCGCTGCCCGCATACGATGAACTGTCGCCAGCCCAGCTGAGGAGCATGCTGCGGGAGTTGTCACTGCCCCAGCTTGCGGAACTTCTGGAGTACGAGCGCGACCACCAGGATCGGCCCGCGTTCGTCAGGATGCTGTCCAACCGGATCACCACGGTCCGCTCGCACATGACCGAATCCTCGTGACTGAACCCGCCACCACCCCGGAGGCGCCCTGGCCGGTCCGCACCGTCGCCCGCAAGATTGCGGCCTGGATCGATCGGTTGGGCACGGTCTGGGTCGAAGGGCAGATCACCCAGATCAGTGCCAAGGCGGGCACCGGAACAGCGTTTCTCACGCTGCGCGATCCAGCAGCCGACGTGTCAGTGACTCTGACCTGCCCGATCAACCTGGTGCGCGACCGGCAGCCACCGCTGGCGGATGGCTGCCGGGTCGTGGTGCGCGGCAAGCCATCCTTGCACCTGAGCCGAGGCACGCTGAGCCTGCGCGTCGATGAGATCCGCGCGGTTGGCATCGGAGAGCTGCTCGCCCGCATCGAGCGGCTCCGACGGATCCTGGATGCCGAGGGCCTGTTCGATCCCCGACGAAAGCGCCGGCTGCCGTTGCTCCCCGGCTGCGTCGGCCTGATCACCGGCCGGGCCAGCGCGGCCGAGCGCGACGTGCTCAGCAACGCCACAGCCCGCTGGCCCGCAGTACGTTTTCACGTGCACAACGTGGCGGTGCAAGGCCCGCTCGCGGTGGGCCAGATCATCGACGCGCTGACCGTACTCGACGCCGACCCCGCAGTGGACGTCATCGTGCTGGCCCGGGGTGGCGGTAGCGTGGAGGACCTGTTGCCATTTTCTGACGAGGCACTGTGCCGCGCGGTATCGCGGTGCCTCACCCCGGTGGTCTCGGCGATCGGCCACGAGCCAGATACCCCGCTGGTGGACCACATCGCGGACAAGCGCTGCTCCACCCCGACCGACGCTGGCAAATGCGTGGTACCCGATGTCTGCACGGAGACCGCCGCACTGCACCAGCTGCGCAACCGCTGCCATCGTGCCCTGCACGGCTGGGTGGACCGGGAGCGGCGGCTGCTGAACTCGCTGCGCACTCGCCCGGTGCTGGCCAACCCGATGCGTCCACTGGCCGAGCGTGGCCAGATCGTGACCGACTTGCGCGCCCGCGCCGACCGCGCCATGCTCGGCGGACTACGAGCGGCACGCGAAGGGCTCGAGCACACTGCGGCCCGCTTGACGACCCTTGGACCGGCGGCCACCCTGGCCCGTGGGTACGCCGTGGTCCAGCGAGTCAACAGTCCTGTGCTGGTGCTTCGATCGGTCGCCGACGCCCCCGAGGGCACCGAACTGCGGGTGCGGCTATCCGACGGGGCCCTGCATGCGGCGGTGACCAGTGGCTGATAGCGACGACCCAGCTACGTTGGGCTACGAGGCCGCCCGGGACGAGCTGGCTGAGGTGGTGCGCAAGCTGGAGGCCGGCGGGCTGAGTCTGGAGGACTCACTGACGCTGTGGGAACGTGGCGAGCAGCTCGCCACAGTCTGCGAGCGGCACCTTGTCGGCGCCCGGGAGCGAATCGAGTCCGTGATCACCGCTCGCGAGCTCCGCGACACCGAAACACCGGTGACATGATGATCACTCTCAAGGCCTCACGAGTCGCCGCAATGGCGGCTCAGGGAGTCAGGTCTCGGGCGAGTTCTGAGGCGGCAGTGAGCATCGCCACCGGGCCAGCATCGGACCCGGTCAGGTAAGGAGTGGCGTAAAGCACTCCGAGGCAGAACCCGCCCAGCGATGCGCAGGTCATCGGCACATCGGGGGCCAGGGTGAACGCTTGCTCCACCAGCTCATAGATCACGTCCGCAGGATCGGTGTCACCCAGTGCCTTGGCGGCCCGCTCGAAGAAGCCGAGCCCGGCCGTGACATCGACGGGGTCGGCCTTGATGGGCAGGTCCTGACCCAGCAGCAACGCACCGCCCAGCACCGGAAACAACGACTCCTGCTCGACGCTGTCATCGGCCACGAAGTACGCGCAGGTGACCAGGAAACCTTGCACGAACCCAGCCACGGTGTCCTGGTGCAGCGGCAGGTCCGGCTGGCTGGCGAAAACTGCCGCGATCCGGCCACGATGGTACTCGAATAACTGCCGGGACTCACTACCCTCGGCCAGGTGCACCTGAAAGCCCTTGGCCAAACCCCTGAAGCACGAACGCAGCGCCATGGCCGACCACGCTAACCCCAGCCAAGTAGCGGGCGGCCAGTAGCCTGCCGCGATGAGCAGATCCGCACGTGTTCCCGGCGGCAGAGTTCACCCGTGCTGAGGCGTCCTGGCGAGCGCGGCGGACCCGCGACGACGAACTTCTCGTGGTCCGGGCGAAGGCCGCAGACCTGATCCACGACTGGACCGGACGCCAGCCGCGGGACGTCGGGGCGTTCAGGCTACGACTCAACCTGGAGACCAGCGACCTCGACTTGGGCATCGGCTACCCGGTTGATCAGCGAGATACGCTGATCACTGTGCTGTGCCCGCACACTGTGTTTAAGGGCGAGCGTAAGACCCGGTTCTCCACTACGCGACTAGTGTTCGCGTTCACCATCAAGGGGCTCGAGGTGAACCTGAGCGCGCTGACCAACGAGGACTTCACGGTTTCTGCCCAGAATTCACCTGGGTGCCCATCCCCGAAACCACCTGAACTCACGGTGGTCTCGCCCCAGTGGTCGGACCGTTCGCGGTGGGGTCCTCAAGTACCACAGGAATCAGCAGCATTGATCAACTCTCAGGAACCGTTGGCAGTCCGCCGGAGGTACTCACCGGCCAACAGCGCGGCGTCTTCGGTCAGCAAGGCAGGTGTCCTTCCGAGATTAATGGGATTCCGACCCGGTCGATGTTCCTGCGGGCAGGAGTCCGCAGGCGTGTAGTTGGGCATCCAGTGCTGTGACAGCGTGGGTGTTTTCCCAGGGTTGCATCAACACTCGGGCGGTGTGTAGTTCTGCTGTGAGTCGTGGGTACAGGTACGCATGGGGTGCGGCGTCACCGAGGACCCGTGCGGCTTCGGTGATGTCTTTAGACAGGACAAGGGCATGACCGAGCCGTACTTGGCATAATGTGTATCTGCTCACATAGGTCGGGTCGAACTGCGCTAGGGCGCTGGTGGCGGCGTCGAGGGCTTCCTGGGGATTGTCTAGTCGGGAGAGTAAGAGGCTACGTCGGCTGTCGATGCTGCCGTGGTGCATCCAGTAGGCCGGTGAGTCTGGGGTGTTCCCGTTCACGGTGGTGAGAAAGTTGTGGGCACGGTCATAGGCGAGCATCGAGGGCCCGTATTGGCCATCAAGGGCGTACGCATCGCCGGCCATCCGCTCAGCGAAAGCTTTCAGGCGAGGGTCGTCGGTGCGAGCAGCCAAGCTACGCGCGGCAGCGGCACTGTCTAGCGCGGCGGGCGTGTCGGCGAGCTCAAATGCGGCAGAGCTAATATTGGCTGCAGCGTAGGCAGCGTAGACGGTGTTGCGGGCGTCGTGAGCGGCTTTGCGGGCGTGCTGGAAGTAGTCTTTTCCCTCGTCAGGGTGGCCCATCTCAACCAAATAGCCACCGATGGCTGAGGCCATATTGCTGTCGATTAGACTCAGCGGTCTACGCAGTTGGTCGGGGCAGCCACCCTTGTTGAGGAGGCGGTGTACGAGCCTATGCTGCGCCACAACCGTATCGAGCACCAGGCACGGGCCGAGTTTGTCTTCAAGGCGTTTGCTGTGGGCCAGCATTGCCGCTAGGTTCTGCACGACCTGCGCATCAACCCGACGGGGCGAATCCACAGCCTGGGCTAGCCGGGTGTACTCCTCGGCGTCCAGACCAGAGAGCCCGGCGGCGGCCAGCACTGACCCGGCCAGTTGTATCGCGTCGCGACGACCCAGCGCCCGCACCAACCTGGTCACCACCTGCATCAACTCCTGCGCTAACTTCCCGCATCCACCACTGATACTAACCAGCGTGGTCTGTGACCACACATCATCGCTGTTCCTCAGCAGCACAGCAGGCGAAACGGGTGCTAATAGGGCCGGTGTCCGTGTCTGTGCCCCTGTCCGCTGTGCCTGCGTGCGACGGTGGTGAGTACGGCGCTGGTCACAATAGTCCCGCTCAGCTTGCGCAAGCACGCTGTGTTCGGCCACCAAAACACCCTGGGCGCCGCACAGGTCATCGGCGATCCTCCACAACCTGGCGGGCAACGCGCGAGTGCCGTGCTCGATCTTCGAGATCATGCTGCGGGTTCTCCCGAGGGCGTGGCCTAGCTGGGGTTGGGAGATTCCGGCCGCCGTGCGATAAGTAGCCAGTTGCGCACCCAGGCTGCGCCGTAAGGCCTCCACCATGGCCTGATCAGCCGCCAAGCCCCCGGCATCATCGCTCACGTCTACGGTCACGGCCATAAACTCTAGAGGGGTGACAAGCAGGTAGAGGTGACAGATCCACAACCTGATACCAGGACCCCTGCCGTCACCGCCAGCACAGCGCCCATCGTCCGTTGTGCACCTGGTGTCGGGTCACCGCCATCACCTCCCGGCTCCCCGAGACCAGGTGCATCCCAACACAACCCATGCAGATAGGGGCGCACAGTGATTCAGGACAACACCAGGATCACCCGGTAGCTGTCGATGCTCCGGCAATCAGACCGACCGTTTATCTGGTATCCCCTCGCTGGCCAGCGCCACGCCATCAAGAAACAGGATCGCACCATCTGGCTAGGGGAAATCATGCACTGCCTCTGCGGCGCCACCCACCCACGCCGCCCCGTCGGCGACGCAGAATGGCTCTGGCCCACCTGCCCACCATGCTGGGACCACGCCTGCATTATCGTCGGTCTCCACCCAAGTCAATGATCCATAGCGATCACGTCAGGTTCACAGTTCGTGAACAACCAGCTATCACTCGCTGTCATCCTCACGTAGTAGGCCAGCCCGAGGAGGGCCGATGCACGAACTGATTGTTAGTCCTTTCCTGGGTAACTACATCGTGGTACGGCCGGGCCGTCGCAACGGGATGAAGATCCTTTACGCCAAGTACCAGGAACTCACGCCGGCCATTCCCGGTGACATTATCCCGGTGTGGTTGGCCGAGGCCGCGCGTCGAGCCTGGGATCTCGACCTCTCGGGGAGGCGCGTCGCAGGAACGGTCCTGGTCAGACCGGAATCTCCGTTCGGCTACGGCCGCGCCTCCTACGAACTCAATCTTGGATGCAACTATGATTGTGAGCACTGCTACCTCGTGTTGAAGAAGTTCGACGGCCTGTCGTGGCCGGATCGCGAACGGCTGTTGCATATCAAGCGCTGACCTGGGGCACCCGTGAGGCGTTTGCAGGAAAATCTTGCGAATATCATAGGCCGGCGAAGGACCGGGTGGTGCCCGCGAGGCGCGTGGTGCAGGAGGTGCTAGCCGGGGGAGGTCGGGGACTTAAGATCGCGGTTTGGG
>JBATXM010000046.1:0-4169 GCA_049673305.1 Pseudonocardiaceae bacterium
CGCCCACCAACCGCACACCCGGTTGCCTCAGGTTAAGCGGCAAACCGAACCATGAGCGTCGGCCAGTTGATCTGAGGCACCGCAGGACAACGACGGTTCAATGCCTCAGATCAACTGGCGAGCGACAGTACGCGACGACGAGATCGACACGCTGATCGACGGAGATCGGCACGCCCCGGACCTGTGAGCGCGTCGTGGGCGGTTCATGTCGAGGCCGCCTCAGTTGGCTCGGCCTGCCGCAGCGGCCGGTATCCGACCAGCTCCCGCATCTCCTCGATGGGGAAGGTGTAGGTCCCGTACGGGTTGACGTGCTCCATCAGCGCGGGCGACAGGTGCGCCAACACCTCCGGCGACACCGGGCCGTGCCGCTGCACGTACTCGCCCAGCGCCAGCTCCAGATACACCGTGTTGAACGTGATGATCGCGTTGACCACCAGCGACAAGCACAACGCCTGCTCGGTCTGCTGATCCAGGTGCCGACGCCGGATCGCCCCCTCGTGCGCGAAGCTCAGGTCCCGCCGCAGCGAGTGCAGCGTCTCGCCCTTGTTCAGCTGCCTGGTGATCCGCCGCCGATACGCCTCGTCCGCCAGGTACCGCAGAGCGAACACCGTACGTTGAATCGAGCCGTACTCCACCAGGGCCTGGGCCAGCGCCGAGCGGCGCGAGGAGGCGTGGAGTTTGCCGACTACCAGTGAGGCGGTGGCGTGCCCGTACTTCAGCGACGCCGACAGCCGCAGCATCTCGTCCCACTGCTCCCGGATCAGCCGGGTATCGATCGTGCCGGTCAGCAGCTTCGCGGCGTTGGGAAACGTGGCCGCCACCCGCTGGCGAGAACCCAGCCGGTGCAGGGTGATCGACCCGAGATCGCGAATACGGGGCGAGAGGATCAGCCCCGTGAGCTTGAACAGCGAAAACACGGTCAAGGTCTGGCCAGCGGTATCGGTAGCGTGCTCGGTGATGGTGTGCAGCAGGTCGGTGGCGTTACCGAAGATCTCGTCCAGCACGTGCACGGCCTCCCGGTCGGTCACCGGGATCACCTTCGTGCCGTAGGTGGAGTGCTGGTCGGAGACGTGGGTGTAGGCGGAGATGCCCTCGTTGACGAAGTAGCGGCTCATCGCCCGCGCGGTCAGCGACTTGCCCTTCATCGGGAACCGTTGCCCATCGCTGGAGGACATGGTGCCCCCGCCCCATGCGCCAGCCATCGGCAGCGTGTGGTGGTAGTTCACGACCGCCGCGCCGGCCTCGCGCAGGGTCTCCTCCCGCAGGTACCACTGGGTTGTCCAGGCGAGCTTGTCGTAGGTCAGGCCGGTGGACTCGGCCATCGCGGTGATCCCGAAATTGCACGACTGCGCCAAAACGGCGGCGTAGATCTGCCGCAGCAGCGCGTCGTCACGGGTGGACTTCCCGCCAGCGTGGGTGAGCTTGTCGGAGAACCCGGTCCACCGGTCGACCTCGATGAGCAGTTCGGTGATCGGCAACCTTGGCAGCAGCTCGACCAGCCCCATCCGGACCGTCTCGACCTCATCGGGCACATCCTCGGCGGTCAGCTTGCTGATGACCAGTTCGCCCTGTTCGGAGACCCGCACCGGGCCGTCGCCGCGTTCCAGCAGCGGCTCCAGGCCCACCAGCGCCGCACGCAACTGCTCCTCGGCCTGCGCCAGGGCCTCATCGGCGGTCGCGGGCATGCCGACCAAGGCGCAGTACTCGGCGCGGACCTGCTCCCACTCCTCGACGGGCATCAGGATCGTGGTCGGGTCGGCGTAGCGGCGGGAGCCGGGCACCCACACGTCACCGGAGCGCAGCCCGTCGCGCAGCGCGAGCAGCACGCACAGCTCCCAGTAGTGCCGGTAGGCGATGGTGTTCTTGTCTTCCTCGGCCGCCGAGAGGTAGCCCTTCCACCGGGCCGGGACGAACGAGGTCGGCGCCCCGGCCGGCACGTTGCGCCCGCCGCGCACGTACAACTCCCGCAGGATGCCCACCGCCCTGAGCAGCTCGACCGCGCCGTCGCCGCCCCGGAACTCCAGCATCTTGATCACTTCGGGCGCGAACTGCCGCAGGTAGGTGAATGAGTCCTCCACGGTGTCCAGGTGCCCGTGGTCCCGGTAGAACCGGTCCTTGGGGTCGCGTCGTGCCCGCCGCATCCGGTCCAACCCGATCCCGCCGCGCAGCAGCCCGCCGACCTCGGCATCGGGAACGGCCAGGTCGGTGGTGACCGCGAGCATCTCCTCCAGCAAATCCATCTTGTTCACGTCGTTCTTCGCCCGCGCGGCCAGCTTCTCCTGCACCTTGCGCTTGGCGCGGTTCTCCATACCCGACAGAGCCTGGTCGAACATCTGCACCACCTCGTCGAGCACCTCGACGTAGCACTCCACCACGGTGGCCAGCAGCAACGGATACCGCTTGTCCGGGTCCCGACGCTGGATCGCCTGTGCTCGCAGCCGGCGGCCGACCGCGGCCAACTGGCGGCGCCGGGCCTCCGGGATCACCGACACGTCCAGGCTGTCCACGCCCATGCCGCGCAGGAACCCGACCTTGTCCAGCTCACCCTTGATTCCCGATGGGGAGTAGGTGGTGGAACCCCGGTGCAGCCACACCATCCGCGACACCGACATCTCCTCGGGCACCACCAGCAGCCCGTCCAGCTCGTCAGACAACGCCGGGTTCGCGGCCAGGATCGGCCCGACCAGCCGGAACAACTCCCCGTCGGCGTCACCGCGAGCGGTGGCGATCTCCCGCATCAGCGCGACCACGCCCGGCCGGACCATGCGCACCTCGTCGGAGGCCAGCCACTGGGCGGCCAGCCGGAACAGCACGCTGGGCACGTCGTGCTCCAAAGCACGCTCGACCAGGAACTCCCGCAGCCGCTTCCAACCAGTCCGTTCGTCGGCCTCCGCGGTGGTCCAGCCCAGCCGCTTTGCTGACAACTTCAAATGGTCGGTGCGGGTCTGCGCCCGTGACCCGTAGGAGACCAGGGAACCGACCGGCAGGCCCAGTTGCACGGCCAGCCGGGACGCGACCGCTGGCGGCGCGGCAGGCACGTCCTCAGGCACGAACCCCAACCAGGGCAACGCGCACAGCTGCACAGCAAGCCCGAGTTTCGCCGAAGTACCCCGCGCGGACTTGTTGACCCAGACCACGTCCTCCGAGGTCAACGTGAAGTACTGGACCAGCTCGTCACGGCCAACCTCAGCCGGCCACGACTCCAGCTTGCGGATCTCCGCCATGGAAAAGAACTGCGTCGCCACCCGACCCCATCACCCCGAACACACAACACGCGAACGGGCGACATCATCCCCAAACAATCACCCGGCGCGATCACCGGGCCCATATAACAGCAGCTCAGACCCTAAAACGTTGCCTGCCGCGCGAAAACTACCGGAACGCCCACCTCGAGCGCACCCCTGTGACCAGCGGTAACACCGCTTACTGCCACTTTTCGTTCCGTTGTTCCTCAAGGGCCGAGCCTGGCCAGCATCTACCGGACCCTGGCCAAACACGCCAAGACCGAGGCCTATCCGGAAGCCGTCGCCCAGGCCCACTCCGACTTCGCCGACCTCCAACACTCCAGCGACACACCACACCACGCCAACACGGACAGAACCTAGCGGAAGTTGACCTCACGGCCCGGCGTCGGCTACCGCGTCACCACAGCTCAGAGGCATATACGACCAAAATTTCTTCGGGGCTACGGGCACCCCGTGATGCGGCGAGAACCGACCGGCACCCTGAGTGCACGGGTAGCAGCGCGTCGTCACACGATTCCGAATCACATCGGCGCGCCTGCGCGAGTCTTGGATGGCAACACGGTAGAAAACACCCTCATGCAGACTCGTCCGGAGCGTCGCAAGCCGGGGCGCAAATCCAAGGGCCCCCGTGTCCAGGTGCCGGTTCGCTTACCCACTGAGTTCTACGAGGCGGTCGAGCAGATCGCCAAGCGGGACGGAATCTGGATCACTGACGTGGTGACGCGGATGGTCGCTGAGAGCCTCGGCCGGCCCGCACCGGACTACTGCCAGCCAACGAGCAAGAGCCAGCAGGAGGAGCGGCATCGTCAACTTGGTTGCCTGCCTCGTGGCTGGGAGGATCCCTGGGTTGCTCGCGGTGAGGTGGGAGGGGCTGGGGCTGGTGGGGGTCGAGGCGCCGTCGTACAAGGGGTTTCGCTTCCCGGC
>JBATXM010000047.1:0-3116 GCA_049673305.1 Pseudonocardiaceae bacterium
TTCCCCTCGCCTGTAGCCCCCGGACGGAACGAGGACCCTTGGACTTGCCCCTGAGCTTCACACCCGACTGAGCCAGACCCAGCCACGCATGTCAGGGTGGGGACAGGTCTTGAACACTGACCCGGACAACGTCCTCAACATCAGCCGACCCCCTCGACGTCGTCACTCGCCACGTGCGACCTCACGTCGCAACCACGGTTTTTCCCGCTCTCCTTCCGGAGCTTTTGGTTTCCGCTGCTCAGGGTGGCGATGGTGTTGTCGGGTTCGTCGGCGTAAAGGGTTTGGGTGTGGGGGGTAACGGCCAGGCCGAGGCGTGGCCAGTCAGGCCGCCCGGCTGCGTCCCATAGGTGGTGGGCGTCTTCGAGGTGGGACCATAGCCGGGTATGCCCAGTGTTGCGCACGGTGTGGCTGCCGTCGGTGTTGGGGGCGAGAGCGATCTCGCTGCGCGAGCCGTCCGGGGTCGACAGGCACACCGCCTCCGGGCCGTTGCGGGGGTTGCTGCCGGTGTAGCCCAGCCGGTAATGGGGGCCGATGCGGAGCGCGGTGAGGAACCACACTACCGGGTTGGTCCAGGGGGTGCGCGGGTCCAGTGTGGTGGTGTGTTCGGTGGCCGGGTTGTCGTGGGGTGCTCGCGTGTAGGGGACCCGCCCGTCGAATCCCGGGATATGGCGCAGGTGCATGAATGCGGCTTGGCCCGCGTCGAAGCGGCCCTCGGCCCTATTGGGGCCGGTACGCGTGAGGAGGATGAGGTTGCCAGCGTTGAGGCCGAGTTTGATGTCGGTGAGGATGATCCCGCCTAGCGTGGTTTGTTCGACCCAGGCCCAGGGGATTGCGGGTACCGAGCAGGTGGCGATGATCCGGTCGAACGGGGTGTGCTCGGGCAGCCCAGCCGCACCGTCGCCGGCCATCAGGGTGGGGTAGTAGCCGAGTTCAGCCAGCCGGGTACGGGCTAGGTCGATCAGGTCGGGTTCGATGTCGATGGAGAACACATTGGCCGCGCCGAGCCGGTGGGACAGTAGTGCCGCGTTGTAGCCGGTTCCAGTGCCGATCTCTAGCACCCGCTGTCCGTCGTGCACGTCGAGGGCTTCCAGCATGCGGGTCATCAGCCCCGGTGTGCTGGAAGAGGACAGAAACACCGGCGGTGTGCCGTCGGTGTTGGGGGCGATCTTGGTGATGAGCGCGGTGTTGGAGTACACCATCTCCAGCCACTGCGCGCGGCCTTGCCCGTCGGTGGCGCCAGTGGTGACCATGCCCCCGTCGCGGTGAACGTAGTAGTCGGGCACGAATACGTGTCGCGGCACCTCGAGCACGGCTTTGTGCCACTCAGGGGAACTCAACTTGTCGGCCGCGACCAGCTCCTCGGCTAACGCAGCGGCACGGCTGGCCCAATCGCTGCCCTCCACCTGGACTGTCATAGGGTGCCTTTCGCCAGCATGGTGGCCATCGCCTCCACCATCGGCGCACCGGTCGCCGCTTCCAGCCAGCCGATCTGGGGACCAGTGTTGGCTTCCAGCATCACCCACTGCCCATCGGGAGTCACCACGAAGTCGAAACCCGCGTAGGCGAGAGTCGTCCGGTGCATGTACCTCCACACGCCCTCGGCCACGGCATCGGGCACTGTCACCAGTTCGTAGCGCAGCGCAGCCGGATCACAGCGCCAATCGGTGCGAGCGGCCTCGGTGCTCGCGTGGATCGTGATCGGGAACATCTGCTGCCCGATCACGGTCAGCCTGACCTCGAAAGCCTTGGGAACAAACCGCTGCAGGGTCGTTGCGGTAGCCGACACGCCCGTCGGCCCGGCCAGATCCTCAGCGGACAGTCGACGAGTGTAGGCGACTTTGACTTGGTCATGGTCGGTGATCCCACTGGGCCCCAACGTCTTGGTAATCACCTCACCCGGGGTGTCACCGACAAAGCACCGCGCGGCCTGCCAGTCGTTGGTGATCACGGTATCCACCACCGACAGGCCGCACTCGGCAGCCAGCGTCCATTGGTAGGGCTTGAAAATCGCATCCGCGCACCGGTTCGGATGATTGGCCCACAACACCTCCAGCGACGCGAGCACCCCACCCAACCCGAGCCTCGCTTCGGTGTAACAGAACTCCTGCTGCTCGGCGGGCAGTGACTCGTCGAAGACGTAGCGGCCAGGGTTGCGCTGCCAGATCGACCGAATGTCCTCCAACGCCACCGAGTGATGCTCGTTGCTCAGGCGCCCGGTCCACCGCCCGGACTGCCACCGCGCGTCCAGGCGCAGGTGGCGAGGGAAAGCAGCCAGGTCGGTCCGGAACACCGGCACCCGCCGGTCAGCCAGGGCAGACACCACGGCATCGGCGGTGGGGTCGAAGTTGCGGGCGAGGACGAGCACTGTCATGTGATTTCTTCCCACCCCCACAGCTCATTGTCGCCACCGTCGCCGTCGGTGTGGGTGCCCTCGACGGTGGTCCAGTCTTTCGTCAGATCCGGTTCCACCGGCACGAGCTCATCGTCATCCTCACTCTCGGCGGTAATGGCGATCTGCCGCCGAGGGTCGTACACGTACGCCGGAATGTGCCGGTCTGGGGCTGGATGCAGTACCCGCAACGCAAGCGAACCGGCCGCCGCCGCGCCCTCACTGGCGCTGGCGGTGACACTGCCTCGCCGGGAGCGGATCACAATCGAGGACAACGGGGTGTCCAGCGGGTCATCGCCTGCGGAATCAAGCACTGTTACCTCCAGGGAGGAAGACGGTGACCGGGAGGAACATCCGCGACCGCAACATCGCTGACCTCGAACATCACCAGACGCTAGCGGTCTGATAACTGCCTGTACAGCTTGAGTAACCTCAACGCCGCCGGCGCCCGCGCCACCACCTTGATTGCCTGCGCCCGTGGGCTGTCTCCGGCCACCGGGCGCAGCTGGTGGGAGTCGGTATGGGACCATATCGGCGAGCATGTGCGCCTCCGCGGCGTCGCTTTTGGCCCCCGACACGCCCAACCGATCCCGGTAGCGAGCGAGAGCGGAACATTCCGTGGGAGCTATGCCGCCACCAGTTGATCGTTCAGCGTGTCCGCTTCGGAGGTGTGGGTGAAGCCGGGATACCAGCGCCGGTAGTCGTTGGTGAGGGTGTCGTTGAGGAC
>JBATXM010000048.1:0-4460 GCA_049673305.1 Pseudonocardiaceae bacterium
CTGGCGTTGCTCACGACGGGCAACCGCCGCGGGCAGGTCTGGACGACCAAGTCCCCATCGTCTAGCGGCCTAGGACTCCGCCCTTTCAAGGCGGCAGCGCGGGTTCGAATCCCGTTGGGGGCACGAAGGAGCAAGGCCCAGTGGCGCAGTTGGTTAGCGCGTCGCCCTGTCACGGCGAAGGTCGCGGGTTCGAGTCCCGTCTGGGTCGCCCCGATACACAGCGGACCGAGTCTGGTCCGCTCGGCCAGGTAGCTCAGTTGGTACGAGCGTCCGACTGAAAATCGGAAGGTCGACGGTTCGACCCCGTCCCTGGCCACCACCTTTGACCAGGGGAACTGGATCACGTCGCTCTGTGGACTCATCTGCCGTCCAGAGCGGCTCGTCGACTTGGTGCGTAATGTCGCCGCCAAAGTCTGGGGTGCTGGTAGCGCGCAGATGTACTGTTGGGTCGGCCCTGGATGCCAGGACCACCTGTGTCCACCTGCCAGTAGGGTCCTGGGCCGTGGCACCTCATCAGCTAATCGTGTGCGTAGCGGCTGGGGCGTGGCGATGAGCGAGGGTGCTTCCTACCTGGCCACGTCTCGCCCGTATGTCAAGCGGTACGGCTACCAGTACCGTCGACATGTCTTCGACAAGCTGCGTGCTCTGGACCTGGTCCTCGCCGAGTTCCAGCAGCTACTCGGTCACGGTGAGGTCATCGCTGAGGCCGAGGACGGCCCTGCGGAGTTGCGTGAGATCGTGCTACTCGTCGAGTGGTCGAGGCCTCTGCATGTGGTGACTGTGGTTGACTCCGCGCGCCAAGAGGAGAGACTAGTCACTGTGTACGAGCCCGACCCATCTGTGTGGACGGCCGACTACCGGTGGAGGCGATGATGCGCTGTGCTGTCTGTGACAACGGTGAGAGGCGCCCGGCCCGACGTCCGTACGTCGAGGAGCGGGGCAACCGGGTCGCTGTTGTGACGAGTGTCCCGGTTGAGGAGTGTCCGGCCTGTGGGGAGATCTGGCTCGCCGAACCAGTGGCGCTGCGCCTGGATGCGCTTCTCACGCAGATGTTGGCGACCGAGGTCATAGCAGTCCGCCCCTTCCTCGAAGTGGAACCGACCGCGGCCTAGCGGAGTCGGGCACCGGACGCAGACGGCAAAGGGCTCCGTCGACGGCATCTGCGGCCGTCACGCAGCTGGGATCAAGGTGACGAACTCTTCACGAACGCCGAGCAGACAATCGTGGTCGACGTGAAGTCATTCCGCCCACGGCGGCGGCACGCGGCTGGCCGTGCGCGTCGGTGACGAGCTGGGCGGCTACGCGCGGTGTCGCACGATCAGCTTCGCGGACACAAAATCGGTTCACCGAACTGCTGGACGTGGCGCCCGAGTCGTCTCTATTTCCGTCTCATTCGCCTTCGTTCGTGGGCAGCCGCCCGCTACCGCGAGGGCGCTTCGGCGCTGGCCCAGGATGGTGCCGGCCGTGGAGGCTGTAATTTTCGGACCAGATACGTCTCGCCAATCCCGCTCTTGGTCAAGATCGAGTGTACGGTGGCATCGGGATCGTCCGTATGGGTCCATTCTCGAATATTCTCACCCGTCCCGTACAACTTCGGGCGCTCACCAACGAGGACATTAGTGATCTGCCGCGGAACGAACTTCTCGGTCTACTGCAACGCGTCGCGCCCCGGGCGAAGCCTCATTGCGGGGGTTGATCGTCGCGCCCTGGGGCGTCGTGGTGGTGGTTGAAGGTGTCGAGGGCCTGTCCGGCGGTGTCGAAGTAGGCGTCTGTGCCGATTGCGGTGGTGATCCCGTAGCGGTCCAGTTGAGCGTGGACCGGTTCGATGATGTTGGACAGGACCAGGCGGGTGCCGTGGGCGTGCTGTTGTTGGTGCATGCGGATCAGGACGGCGGCGGCGGTGTAGTCCACGTCGCCGATGGCCGCGCCGTCCAGGCACAGCCAGGTCGGCGGGTCCCCGTGCTGGGTGAGGGTGGTGATGTCGGCGGCCAGCCTGGAGGCGTTGGCGAAGTAGAGGCTGGTACCGAATCGGTAGATGACCAGTCCATCGGCGGTGCGTGTCCCTGCGGCAACGGGCACTGACTGCCAATGGCCTGCCGTTGATTTCGCTAGCACGCTGCTGCGCGGGTGATAGCTGTGGCGCAGGTGGTCGACGATGGAAGCTACGATGGCCAGCAGCACACCTTGCTCGACGCCGATGAACACCACCGCGGCTGCGGTGAGCAGCGCGACGAGGAACTCCTCGCGGCGCACCGCGTAGACGCGGCGCATCCCGGCTACGTCGATCAGCTCGATGCCGATGAGGAACACCACGGTGGCCAACGCGGCAATCGGCAGGTATGCCAGTGGCCCGGTGAGTACTAGTACGACCAGCAGTACGACGACGGCGGCGGTCAGCTGGGAGAGCTGGCTGCGGCCGCCAGCGCCCTCGACCATTTGTGTTTTGGTGGGGCTGCCGTTGACTACGAAGGTGCCGGTGAACGCGGCAGCGAGGTTGGCGCCGGCCAGGCCGGTTAGGTCGCGATCCTCGCTGACGACCTCGTCGTAGTTGGCCGCGTAGGCCCGCGATGTCGCAGCGCTCTGCGCCACGATCACCACGAACATCGACGCCGCCGTGGGCAGCAATGCGCTGAGGTCGGGTAGCGCAAAGCTCGGGACGGTCACGTGCGGAAGCCCGGATGGGACCACGTCCAGCACGCGTATCCCGTGCCCGGCCAGGTTCACGATCTGGCTGAGGGCGATCGCGCCGACGACGGCGATCAGTGCGCTGGGCATTCGGCGGGTCAGCCGCCGGATGCCGATGACCAGCATGATCACTCCGAGCGAGACCAGCGCAGCAGCCACGTGGGTGTGCGGAATCGCCCACAGCGTATTGATGATCTTGGCTGCGGTATGGCTGCCCTCGGCGCTGACCCCGAGCATCTCGGCTAGCTGCCCGGAGGCGACCTGAATCCCGACCCCGGTCAGGAATCCCACCAGCACCGTTTGGGATAGGAAGTTGGCCAGAAAGCCCAGCCGCGCTAACCGCGCTAGTAGCAGTAGCCCACCGACCAGCAGCGCCGCTGTTCCGGCGAGCTGCACGTAACGCGCCGAGCCGACTCTGGCCACGCCGACGAGCCCGGCGGCCAGGATCGCCGCGGTGGCCGAGTCCGCGGCAACCACCAGATGCCGGGAAGACCCCAGCAGCGCGAATACCACCATCGGAACCAGCATCGTGTACAGGCCGGTGACCACCGGCATGCCAGCAATGCGGGCATAACCCAGGACCTCGGGAACCGCCAGCGCCGCCAACGTCATGCCAGCCACAGCGTCGGAACCCAGCCGGGATCTCCCGATCGGCAGCAACCCCCCGAGCACTGGCAACCTCACGCCGCTCACCTCGCCGGAATTGCGATCGATGACACGAACAAACTAGCGCTGGGTGCTCAGATCAGGTGTCATCGTGGCCGCCTTGCTGCGGCGGGCACGCTGCCGGGCACGCTGCCGGGCACGCGGGTGCGCGTCTACGCTAGGCACAGGGCGGGTGGGTGATGAAGCGCGCGAAGCGTGGCGTTGTCTCGACGGTGGCCTGCGCGGCCGTGTTGATTATCGCGGCGTGCGGCGGCGGTGGAAGCTCCGGATTCGCGCCGCGCGACATGGTGTCGATCAAGGGTCAGGAGATCAACGTCCTGCTGCCGTACAAGGTTCCTGGGCGGCTTCTGGCCGAGTTCACGCGCGAGACCGGCGTGACGGTGAGTGTCAACGTCGCCGGCTGGGACGCGGTGCGCGCCAAGTTGATCGTGGCCAACACGGCGAAGACCTACGTCGCTGACGTGACGGAGTTCGACTGGTCTTTCACGGGTCATTTCGCCGCCGCGGGGTGGTACGAGCCGGTTGAGAAGGTGCTCGATCCGGCGCTGGTGACCGATCTTTCCCAGGCCGACGCCGCCTTCACCGTGGGCGGCCACACCTATGCGGCCTGCTACTCGAACGACTATCGCCTGTCGCTGTACAACGCCACGATGTTCACGGCGGCCAGCCTGAGCGAGTTCCCGAAGACGTTCGCTGAGCTCGGCCCTGTGATGACCAAGCTGAAGGCCTCGGGTGTGCGCTATCCGCTCGGCATACCGATGGCCGCTACGGAAGGCGGTGTCACGCCGTGGTATTTGCTCACTCTGGCGATGGGCGGCCAGCTTTTCGACAAAGACTTCAAGCCCCTGTTTGCCGACCCTGGCTCGGCCGGCTACCGGGCCCTGCAGTTTGAGGTCGACGCGCTCAAGAACGGCTGGGTCTCCCCGGGCAGTGTCACGCTTGACAACGGACCTGCGTTCGACAAATTCGCCGCCGGCTCAAGTAGAGTGTTCCCGATTTTATTGACACCGGTTTAGGCTGCCAGGTCGGTTAGTTTCCTATATCCTAGCTCGTATTCGATGGGTGTCAAGTAGCCGAGGGTGGAGTGTCGGCGACGACGGTTGTAGTAG
>JBATXM010000049.1:0-32390 GCA_049673305.1 Pseudonocardiaceae bacterium
ACCAAGTCCGCACAATCAGCCGTCCGCTCCCCACGTCCGCACGCCCATCGGTCCGCCTGTCAACAACGCCCTCTACCTGCGACAATGACACCCAGAGAACAGATCTAGCCCTGTAGTACTAGTGGCCAAGAGTCGTCCGATGGCTTCACTGGCCCCAGCAGCTAGTAGCTCACTCCACGCATCAGTCCTGGCTAATGCCCGGGCGGGAATTCGTAAAGGTAGAACTGGCACGTCAACTGGAGCTTCCGTGGCCTGACCTTCGAGCCAGTATCGCGAAAGGCGCTGAACGTAGATATAGCCAAGGGTGGACTTCCCCGCTCCCGGCTCACCGGTAATCAACAGGTGCTGATTACCGTTAAGAGCATCGGCCACCGACAGCGTTCTCTCGCGGGAAAATTCTCCCGTATGACTCTTCGGTTCACGAAGAATTGAGTTCCGGTCACGGTTCTCCAATGAATCTTGGTCACGATCACCCGTTGATCGCCGTACACTCTGACGTACGTAGACTTCAGTTAAAGTTGGCTTGCGAACGCCGAGTAAATCATAGGGCAATGCTTCTGTCGCTTCACATTGAGCATCCAACAAGTCTTCGATTTCGCCTGTTAAGGCAGGTCTCTACATCCCACGACCGCAGCGGCGTAGTGTGCTGTGTGTATTTTGCATACTCCGCTTGTCGTTCACCCTGTTTTGCCCGGTGCCAAATAGGCTCAAAATCCGACCACGCACAACCAAACGCGTGCGCCACCAGTCGTATAGTGTCTTCAGTCGGAAGGCGTTCCGCAGCTGCAAGGCGGCACAGAACTTTGTAGTCAAGTCCATGACTGTTAGCGAAAGCGCGACGCGATATTCCCCGCGAATCAAGTCCTGCCTGAAACCAGGACGCAATCTCCTCAAGCCAAGAGCGCGGCTGCTGCTTACCCTCGGGAGGCCGTCCGCCCGCCATCGGTAGTCCTCTCGGCCGATTGAGTTTTCCTGAGTTTCCCGACGATAGCGGATAACTCCCGTGCTGACGAAGCTCGTGTCGACACAGCACTGCGACTGGAGGAGGTACCACGTGCTGCTGCTGGCTGCGCTCAACACACCTGGGTCGTGGGCCAAGGTCATGGTGGGAGCAGGGATGGCCATGGTCACCTTCATGGGGCTCTGCGTACGGTCATACGTCCTCCTTCGGCGAGACAGGGAACGCACTCGACGACTCCGTCTCGTGCTACGCGGCGCCAGGCCCAGCAGCCGCGCGGAGTTGCTGAGGGCTCAAGCCTCCCTCGAAGCAAGCTATTGGACCAGGGCGCTACCTCTGCCCCGCGCCCATCGGCGGCCATAGCAGTGAGGCCACCGATACCATGTCCAGCATGTAGGCGAGGCCGGCTGCCAGCTGTTCACCCAGAAGACGGGCGGGCGGACAGCTGAACGCAGTCGCGTCGCTGACGACAACACCCCGAGCTGGGTATGCGAAACGTGAAGATAACTGTCATCAAGCGAAGGTCCGGAGCATTTCCCTAGGTCAGAAGCCTATAAATTGATCTATCAGGACCGTAGCTTGCCCATGGTGTCAGGGGGAGGGGGTTGGGCGCCACTACACCTCGAAGACCGCCCGGATGGCGTTGTCGACCTGTTCAAGCTCTTCGGGGGTAGCGCGGCCCAGGTGCTCGACGAGGCGGCGACGTGGTGGGCGGTCGATCTCCAGAGCGAATGCCCAACCGAGTTCTCCGACCCGCACGGCCAGCAGCGAGCCGGGGTCGGTACTCACGACGTGCATCGCATAGACCGTGGGCAACTCGTCGTTGGCGTTGACGGCGTCGGCGGAGACGATGAGCCGGGTGGTGGACTGGCCGGCCCTGGCCATCACGGGTTCGTAGCGGTAGAGGTCCCCTCGCCTCACGCTGTCTCGTCCAGCGCCGCCAGGGTCTCGGCCTCGCTGGCTGCCGCGTAGCTGGGGTGCGCTGCGTACCAGTTGGCCGCTGCTGCCGCTGCCTCCCGCACCGCGTCCTGGCGGACCAGGTGCTCCAGGTAGGCGGAAGCTCCGCCGTTGGTGCGGGCCCCGCACTGCCGCACTCGCGCCGCCGTCTGCGGGTGCATGCTCACCGTAAGTCGCTCTCGCTGCATACGTAGCAGCGTACAGACAAGCACTCACGATAGTTAGCTGGTCCTTCCTTCCGCCAGCTAGAGTGACAAGTAGTTACGCGACTCTAGGCTCGTCTCCATGCCTCTCGCCCACGACCTGGACCTCGCTTACCACACCAGTGCCGAAACAACCGAGCTCATGGATGAGCTATGTGATGTCTATGCCGATGCATATGGCGCGGTACCGGGTGAGGACACGCGCGTGAAGTCCAGCGCGTTCCGGGAGCGGGCAAGCGCGGCGCTGCACGGGGTCAACTACTCGCTGGTCACCGCGCGCATTGGTGATCAGCTGGTGGGTCTCGCCTTTGGCTACAGCTTGTGGCCAGAGCGAGGGTGGTGGGACGGGCTGCAGCCGCCACCGCCGGAGGGGTTCACTGAGGAGACCGGCTCGCGCACGGTGGTCCTGCCTGAGATCGAGGTACGCCGTGCCTGGCAAGGCAGAGGCTTGGGCCGGACGGTGCACGACGCGTTCCTGTCGCGGCGCGCCGAGGCGCGGGCAACGCTCGCCAGCAACGTACACGCCACCGGGACGCATGCGCTGTATGAGCGTTGGGGTTGGCGGAAAATGGGCATCGTGCCCGACAAGCCGGGTGCGTACTACAGCGAGTATGCGCGTTTCGTGTTGCCACTGCCGCTCACCACGGCCGGGCGGTAGATGGACAACTGTTGATCCAGCTCGCGCACCGGCTTGGTTCGCTCCCATGGGGTGAGCAAGCCGCGCACGTTCGTGATGCGCTGGGCAATGCGCTGTGAGCCATTTCCGGCGGTGAGCTGGGCAACGTCGGCAACAATGCTGCTGGCTTCGGTGACCTCGGCCTGCTGGATGCGCGCCTCGGCCCGAAAGAGCAACCCGAAGGTGCGGTTGTGCAAATCCGCCGGGTCAACCAGTGCCAGTGACTTGTCGAGTGCGGTCATCGCGGCCTCGGGACGGTGGAGCTTCACAGCACACTCGGCTTCGGTAGTCCAATAGTAGGACTCGTCATAGAAAAACCACCAGGGAGCACGCGGTTCGTCTGCCGGCGCCGCTTGGAGGGCAGTGTATTCCTGATCAAGGGTCACCCGGCACTTGTCCGGCTGGTTGTCGGCCGCGTAGGCCCGGACGGCCACGTCGGCGGCGTAGGCCCGGGCCAACGGGCTGTGTGCCTGCTCGGCCCGGTCGGCGGCGGCCACAGCGTGATCGATGCCGACGCGTGGCTTGCCCCGCCAAGTGGCAAGTTGGCTCATGTGGCACAAGGTGTACGTGACCAGCTCGACGTTCTGGGCGTCGTGGGCGGCGCCCCGGGCATCGTCGTAGTAGTGCTGGGCACTGGAGTAGTCACCCATGTTGAAGGACAACCAGCCGACGAGCTGGGTCAGCTCGGCGTAGGCGGACACCGCGCGTTGCTGAAATTCCGTAGGTGCCGCCTGGGCCAGCCGCTGCGCCATCTGCCGGTGCCCGATGACGCTGTGCAGAGTGAGTTGCGGACCGAGTACATGGTCTTGCCGCCGTAGGCTGGTAATCATGCGCTCGCAGTAGCGAAGAACCGCCAGGTCAAAGTTCTCCGGGTGCTGCAAGACACCTGCCAGCCGCTCGCGTTCCTCAGGGTTGAGCACATCAAACAGGGGCGCGACGGCAGCGACCGCACAGGCCGCACTCAGCTTGGACAGGAGGTCACGGCGGCTGGCGCAGGGATTGAGCTCCTGCATCCACACCACGATCACCCGAACCAATTCAGCGAAATCAACCTCTTCCAGCCGCCGCACGAGCGGAGCGGCGTCACGTGGCATGACCAGCGGGGACAGGATATCCCATTCGTCTCGATCATGCTCAGCCGTCGCCGTCGCCGCACTCTCACCGGGGCTGGTGGCTGGTGTCCGCTGGACCGCATGACCCAAACTCGGGCCGGTGGCGGTATCGAGGTGGCGAAAGTTGGGCAAGTCACTGAGCAGGTCACTGACGGCGCACTCATACAACTCCGCCAGCTTGCTAAGGGTACCCAGCGACGGGGCATGCCCGGTGCTGCTCGACCACTGCTCCCACAACGAAAAGATCTTGAAAGTCTTCAGCTCATCAGGCCAGCGCCGGTTCCACTCGTCGGCAAGCCTGCGCTGACTCCAGCCATGGGCGTAGCGCAACGCGACCCGGGAGTTGAACCGGTAGCGCCGCTGGAGCACTGCGGCCACCTCGACCCAGGACGCTCCCGAGGCACGCAGTGAGCACACCAACCGCTCGCGCTGCTGCGTGCGACTGCATGCCTTACCCATAGCACTCCCCCGACATCGCGCAGCCGCACTCCCTAGACGGCTCTCACAGGTGGCAGATGGACGCTACCGGCTCAGTGCGACTCTCACCCAATTCAGTGAGCAAGTTCCGCACCCGGTCAGGACCACTGGGTGATCAGAAATCGTGATTGCTCAGGGTAGGTGGCCAGGAGGATGGCGGGCACTGTATGGCGCAAGGCCCCCAGGGCCGGGATGCACGGGCTACCCCAGCGCACGGCGGGTGCTCTCTTGCCGGTGTGGCCTTGCGCTCTCCAACCCCCGTTCAGCGCAGGCTCACGCAGCCGGCGGGCACCGATCCCCCGAGCCGCGCGCTGCTCTAGGACGGACCCGCCCCGGCCCTGGGTGGCCTTCCCTGCGGGCGGTGGTTAGTTAGGCGAGCACGGTGAGGTTGCCGAGTTTGTTGTTGGGATGGTCAAGCCAGTCGGTGTGCACGATGGGCACCGTGTCAGGGACCACTTGGCCGTCCCTAGACTCTTCAGTCGCCTTCTCCTGGGTCCACCTGGTGGCGATGGTGTCATGTTTGCCGCATTCGACCGGCGCGACCCCCAGCGTGGCCGAATACGGCCGCAGCGAGCCGGGGATGTTGACCATCGGCTGGTACCCGCCGCCGCATTCTGTCAGCGGCCACAGACCCGAGGTGGGGAACAACGGATCGGGACCGAGCGAGTCGCCATACCGGGCGTTCATCGTCCTCCTTGCGGCGATACAGGATACGCCGGGCACCGAGACCTTCGACATCTCCGGCGTCACCGCGCTGAACAACGGCTTCATCCCGGCCACTGTGCACATCAAGGCCACCCGAGAAGGAGCGGACCCGGTGGAGTTCGACGCCGTGCTGAGAATCGACACCCCCGGAAAGGCCGAGTACTACCGCAACGGCGGAATCCTGCAGTACGTGCTGCGCACCATGGCCCGCCATACCAGGTGAGAAGCGTTGTCGACCTGCTCAAGCTAGGGCACCAGCGGATGCCGGTCCCGGTCAGGACATCCCCGGCAGGGTTTCCACTGTCAGCTCTGGGTCGATGACGTGCAGGCGAGCTGCCTGCGCCGCCAGCACTGGCCAGTCCCGGGCTCGGGCACAGGTCGCCACCTGTGCGGCGGCCACATCCGGGTCGAGGTCGCGGCCGTCGACCAGCTCCCCGGCATGAGCGGCCTCAGTCTCCTCGAGTGCCTCGATGAGGACCATGGGCGAGGCCAGCAGGTCCCGCATCTGCTCGACATGACCGGGGCCGCGGCGCAGGATCTGCTGCCACGCCTCGGATAGCGCCGCAGCGGGAATAAGCAGCACGATCCCGCGTACGGCAGCCTGATCGGCCCACGTGATGGCGTAGATATTCTCCCCGCCACCGAGAGCGGCCAGCGCGGAGGGGTCCAGGACGAAACCGCCGAGAGTGTCGTCGATGCTCACGAGGCTCAACGGGCCGCCGTCCCGAAGTGGCGGTCGATCACCTCATCGGCCCAGACGCTCGCCTCGGGATGCGGATCCCCGACCCGGGCCCGCCAGCGCTCAAGCCAAGCCTGGCGGTCAAGCCGGTCGTGGACGGCTTGGGCGACATAGCCCGAGACCGACTCGATCGCGCCGGCGGCGTCAAGAGTTTTGAGCCGTTCGACGTCCTCGGCCGGCATACTCACCGTGACTTTCACCGTCTTAGCCATACCACAACTCTACTCTACCCATACCGGGGCGGGTGCCCCGGAGGTCACGAAGCCGTGCTGGGAGGCAGCGGAGCGTTGGCCGGACTGCGTTCATCATCTCCGCGACCCCACGGAAGCTCAGCGGGAAGCGGTGGTACAGCTACACACAGTGACTGATAATCTCCTTGACTCTGCCCCAGGTGACAGGTTAAGTCCTAGTCGGGCTGAACGGGTGGGGTCGATCCCTCGCAGTCCGCGAAGAGCGGACACTGACGTGCTTGGCCGGTCGGTGACCGAAATCAGGGTCCAGGTTCGGGTCTGACGAGGAAAGGAACGCTACCGCCATGTCAACCGCCATATCAGATGACGGACGTTTGCAGAGGTTCCAAACGATGGAACGCGTCATCAGGGTTGCCGAGTCTGGCGCCGACGACCTGGGGCCGCTTAAGGATCTGCCCGGGAAGTGGGAGAGCAAGGGTCACGGCTGGAACATGATCGCTCTACCGTTCGCCCGGACCCGGCCAGACGCCCTCGACTACCGGTTGCTGCTCAACCAGTACGACGAGACTCTCAATTTCACCCTCGTGGACAAGGGCGTGCCGAACCGAGGCGTTGACAACACCCATAACCAACAGACCGACCAGTTCGTTGTGACACTGGACTATGAGCAGGTGATCCACCAGGTTGCCGTGACCGATCGCCCGCCGAGTGACGTGGCCGGGGCGCCTGGTCTCGCGATTCACCATGAACCCGGACTGTTCCTCAACATGGTCAACCTAACCACCGGCGGGATAGCCGTGGCCCGGCTGGCCAGTATTCCGCATGGCAGCTCGGCCCTGGCCCTGGGGACTAACTCCGAGGTGGACGGAGTCGCGCAGATACCACCGGTTAACGGCCTGCCAATCGGTGTAAACCAGGATTTAGCCAACCCTTATCTGGAGCCCTACCAGCACTTCCATGCGAATCCCTTCGTCGGGACGGTCACCGCTCCGGACTTCCCAGGCTTCGACCCGGTAGCGCCGCATCTGCTGTTGACCCTGGCCAACCAGGGTGTCAACGTACAAGCGAGCACCGTCCTGGAGATGGACACGACAACCGAGTCAGGCGGCATCAACAATATCCCGTTCATCAAGAAGCAAGCCGATGCCGCAGCCATGAAATCCACGTTCTGGATCCAGAAGCTTGGCGGGGACAGTCCGACGTTCCGTCTGCAGTATCTGCAAATAGTGAACCTGGAATTCTTCCCGCGCGGTGACGGCCTGCCCGGACGCATCATCTGGCCGCACGTCAGTATCAACACGCTGGACAAAGTCTCGGACACGCCCGACCTGGTCTGATTGACGGTGGCGCCTCAGCGTGGCCAAACTCACTAGAAATGGGCGTCTCTCTCGACAAGGGTGATCTTTCATGGTGAAAGTGCTGTGCGTTCTCTATGACGACCCGGTCGATGGTTACCCGCCCCCGTACGCTCGCGAGGACATCCCTCGCATCGAGCGCTACCCGGGCGGACAGACCGTGCCCACGCCGCACGCCATCGACTTCACCCCCGGTCAGCTGCTCGGCAGTGTGTCCGGAGCCCTGGGCTTGCGGTCCTTCCTGGAAGGCCAGGGCCATGAGTTGGTGGTGACCTCGGACAAGGATGGCGCGGGGTCAGAATTCGACCGACACCTCCCCGACGCCGAGATCGTCATCTCCCAGCCGTTCTGGCCCGCGTACCTGACCGCTGAACGTATCGCGGCGGCGCCCCACCTCAAGCTCGCGATCACCGCCGGAATCGGGTCCGACCACGTCGACCTGGACGCCGCCATCGCTCACGGCATCACTGTCGCCGAAGTGACCTACAGCAACAGCATCAGCGTCGCCGAGCATGTGGTGATGATGATCCTCGCACTGGTGCGAAACTATCTGCCCGCTCACCAGACCGTGCGCGACGGAGGGTGGAACATCGCCGACTGCGTGGCCCGCTCCTATGACCTGGAGGGCATGCACGTTGGCAGTGTCGCAGCCGGCCGGATCGGGCTCGCTGTACTACGCCGCCTCGCGCCGTTCGACGTGCGGCTGCACTACACCGACCGGCACCGTCTGCCGGCCGAGGTGGAGCGCGAGCTCAACCTGACGTTTCACTCCACCACGCAGGACCTGGTGCCGGCGTGCGATGTCGTGACCATCAACGCCCCGCTGCACCCGGAGACTGAGAACCTCTTCGACGACACCCTGCTGGCCAGCATGAAGCGCGGCGCGTATCTGATCAACACCGCCCGCGCGAAGATCTGCGACCGCGACGCCATCGTGCGTGCCCTGCGCACCGGCCAACTGGCCGGCTACGCTGGCGATGTCTGGTATCCCCAGCCAGCACCCTCAGATCACCCCTGGCGGACCGCCCCGCACCACGGCATGACTCCACACATCTCCGGCTCTTCACTCTCAGCGCAGGCACGCTACGCGGCTGGCACCCGAGAGATCCTGGAAAGCTACCTACACGGCCGCGCCATCCGTGACGAATACCTCATCGTCGCCGGCGGCAAGCTCGCCGGTGCCGGCGCCCATTCCTACAGCGCGCGAGCATGACGGGCGCCGGCACTGTTGCATTCACGGTTGGATAATCGAACCGTTCACGTGACAGACCGGGGTGAGAAGTCGTTCACAGGTCCGCAACAGTGAAGTAGGGGAATCGAAATATCCGCGTCTCAAGGTGGACTGTGCACCGCTCTCATGGGTGGTGTGGGGGAAGCCGGGTGGGGGAGCGGAAGGGGCGGGCACTGTTGGCGGACGGAGGGCACGAGCGCGCGACGGTGAAAACTGTGTGCTCGTACTGCGGGGTGGGGTGTGGGATGGTGCTCGAGGTCGCTCAGGACTCAGACACCGGGCTCCGCCGAGTGGTCAAAGCAATTGGTGACAAGTCGCACCCGGCGAATTTTGGGCGGTTGTGTACCAAGGGAGCTACGAGCGCGGACATGCTGTCCGCGCCGGGGCGGATGGAGACCGCCTATGTGCGCCCGAGCCGCGGTGAATCAGCCCAGCCGTGTGATATGGCCGGCGCGATTTCCGCGACCGCGGGCAGGCTGCGTTCGATCCTCGATGAGCACGGACCGGATGCGCTGGCCTTCTATATCTCAGGCCAGATGTCGGTGGAAGCGCAGTACCTGGCCAACAAGCTGGCGAAAGGTTTCGTTGGTACCAATCAGATCGAGTCCAACTCACGGTTGTGCATGGCCAGTGCCAGCAGTGGCTACAAGCTGTCGCTCGGTGCTGACGGGCCTCCGGGATCGTATCAGGACTTTGACCATGCGGACGTCTTCTTCGTGATCGGCGCCAACATGGCCGACTGTCACCCCATCTTGTTCTTGCGCTTGCTGGATCGGGTCAAGGCCGGGGCGAAGTTGATCGTTGTCGATCCTCGTCGCACCGCGACGGCCGCCAAAGCTAATTTGTTCCTGCAGGTCAAACCGGGCACTGACCTCGCCCTGCTCAATGGTCTGCTGCACCTGGTGGTGCGCAACGGCCATACCGATCCGGGGTTCATCGCCGAGTTCACCGAGGGCTGGGAGGTAATGCCAAGTTTTCTGGAGGATTACCCGCCGGACAAGGTCAGCGACATCACCGGAGTACCTGAGACGGATATTCGTCAAGCGGCTCAGTGGATTGGTGCGGCGGGGAATTGGATGAGCTGCTGGACCATGGGATTGAACCAGAGTACTCATGGCACGTGGAACACCAATGCGGTCTGCAACCTTCATCTGGCAACCGGCGCGATCTGCAAACTTGGGAGCGGCCCGTTCTCGCTGACTGGTCAACCCAATGCTATGGGCGGCCGCGAAATGGGTTACATGGGCCCCGGGCTACCGGGGCAACGTTCCGTCGCCACCGCTGGCGACCGCGAGTTTGTCGAAGACCGGTGGACACTTCCCCGCGGCGCCCTGCGCACCGATCTCGGCGGTGGCGCCATCGACATGTTCGCAAGGATGGCATCGGGTGCGATCAAGGCGTGCTGGATCATCTGCACCAATCCCGTCGCCACGGTCCCGAACCGCAAGACCGTCATCGAGGGGTTGGAGGCCGCCGAGCTGATCATCACCCAGGACGCGTTCCTTGAGACCGAGACCAACGGTTACGCCGACATCATGCTTCCCGCAGCCCTCTGGGCCGAAGCGGACGGAGTGATGGTCAATTCTGAACGTAACCTGACGCTGTGTCAGCAGGCGAGCGACCCGGTCGGGCAGGCGATGCCGGACTGGCAGATCATCGCGCGCGTTGCCGGTGAGATGGGTTTCGGCAAGTCGTTCAGATATCAGAACGCCGAAGATATTTTCGAGGAGATCAAACAATTCTGGAACCCCGCGACAGGATACGACCTGCGCGGCATCACCTATGAGCGCTTGCGTCGGACCCCGGTGCAGTGGCCCAACCCGCCCGAGCGTGATGATGACCGCAACCCGATCCGGTACCTCAACGACGGAGTCAGCCAGCGGTTGCTGGTGCGGGAGGACGGGACGACGCCGCGTATCGCGTTCCCCACCACGACCGGCCGGGCGGTCTTTTTCGCCCGTCCCCACCTGGACCCCGCGGAACTGCCTGACGACGATTTCCCCATGCTCCTCAATACCGGTCGGCTACCCCACCAGTGGCACACGATGACCAAGACCGGCAAGGTCGCCAAGCTCACCAAGATCAACCCCAGACCATTCGTCGAGATCCATCCCGAGGATGCGGCCCGGTTGGGGATCACCGAGAAGGACCAGGTCGAGGTTGCCTCGCGCCGTGGTCGCGCGGTTCTTCCCGCTGTGGTGACCGATAGGGTCCGGCCGGGCAACTGCTTTGCGCCATTTCATTGGAACGATGCGTTCGGCGAATATCTCAGCATCAACGCCGTTACCAACGATGCGATCGATCCTCTTTCCCAGCAGCCCGAGTTCAAGGCCTGCGCCGTCACCCTCAGCCGTATCATCAGCAACTCAAGCGGTGGCCGACGTGATCTCACCGAGGCCGCTGCGGCCCCTGAACGTTCCGATGTTCGCGCCGCGTCCACCACAGGAGAAACAGCCGTGACCCAGGTAGCCGTTCTCACGCGCATCCTCGGTCTGGACGAGGAACCCGCGGCGGAGTTCGATGCTCGCGAGCGGCGATACCTCGCAGGCTTCCTCACCGCCCTGAAATCTGATACGCCCCGCAGCGCACCGGGGGTACCGGTCCTGCCCGCCAGCGCGCCCTTCGAACCCGGCACACGTCTGTGGGTGGACGGTCTGCTGGCGGGAATGTTCTCCCGCAGCCCGATACCCGCTTGCCCCACTCCGACTCCGGCACCAGCGCCGATGCCCGAGCATGACCCGGTTGTGATCCTCTGGGCGTCACAGACCGGAAACGCCGAGGAGTTCGCGGCCCGCTGCGCGAAGCAGTTGACCGACTCCAGCCATCGGACCCAACTCCACAATATGGACGACTACGACCTCACCGCTCTATTGACGGTGCGCGAGCTACTGCTCATCACCAGCACCACAGGAGACGGCGATCCACCCGACAACGGCAGCGCGTTCTGGGATGCGCTCAACGCCAATGACGCACCCCGGCTGCCCGACACGCGATACTCGGTCCTGGCCTTCGGGGATTCGAACTACGACGACTTCTGCGGACACGGCCGTAGACTCGACGCGCGGATGGTGGATCTTGGTGCCACTCGGCTCGCTCCCCGAGTCGACTGTGAACCCGACGACGAGAACACCGCCCTTGGCTGGCTCACCACGGTTCAGAAGGCTTTAGCCGCCGACGCGCACGTCGATACCCACGACACAGTGCCTGTCGCGGTCAGTGCATCCACGGTGGGGCCGGCACCCACGATCACATACCCAGCAACCACAAACACTGGGCAGATCACGCGCCACGGGAGGAAATCCCCGCTCACGACCTGTTTGACGAAGAACATCAGACTCAGCAAGCCAGGCTCAGCGAAAGACGTGCGCCAGTTCGCCTTCCACCTTTCCGATGCCAGCTTCACCTACGAAGCCGGCGATGCCCTGGGCGTGTGGCCGCGCAACAGCCCCCAACTGGTCGACGAATGGCTGGGCGCCACCGGATTGGACGGCTCAACGCCCGTCGATCTCCCGGAACACGGGTCAATGTCGTTGCGTTCTGCCCTACTCGATCATCTCGAGATAGCCCGGATCACCCCGGACCTTCTCCAGTTCGTGCTCGACCGCACGCACGACGAGGACCTCGCGACACTGCTGAGACCAGAGAACAAGGCGGTGCTCGCTCAGGAGATGTGGGGTCGGCAATCAGTCGATCTCCTCACCGCCCTGCCCACACCGGCCAGCGCGGACGAGTGGCTTGCGGTGCTCAAACCCTTGACACCGCGGCTGTATTCGATCTCATCCAGCCCGAAGGACAACCCGAGGGAAGTCCAGTTGACCGTCTCGGCAGTGCGTTATTCCTACGCTGGAACTCTCCGCCACGGGGTGTGCTCAACCTATCTCGCCGATCGCTGCCAGAACACCAATGCCCGTATCTACGTGCAGAAATCGAGTCATTTCCGGCCACCGAACCGGTCGGAAACGCCAATGATCATGGTCGGCCCCGGCACCGGGATCGCCCCCTTCCGCGCTTTCCTCAACGACCGGCGCGCCCAGGGACACACCGGGCCCAATTGGCTGTTCTTCGGCGAACAGCACGCCGCGACCGACTACTGCTACCAGGACGAAATCGAGTCGATGCACCGTGACGGCTTCCTCACCGAGCTCGACCTGGCATTCTCGCGTGACCAACCACGGAAGATCTACGTTCAGGACCGGATGCGCGAACGGGGAGCCCAGCTGTGGCGCTGGCTCCAAGAGGGAGCGCACTTCTATGTCTGTGGAGACGCGAGCGGGATGGCCAAGCACGTGGACCGGAGCTTGCACCAGATCGCCACAGAACACGGACATCTCACCGACGACGACGCGAAAACCTTCGTGAAAACGTTAGCCGCAGACAAGCGCTACGTCCGTGACGTCTACTGACGTCTAGCTGACGTAGAGCTGCCGTAGAGCGCCAGGGCGTAACCGCCGGTAGCTGGATGGCGAGCCCCCGGAGGACATGACAACTGTTATCGATAAGCTCTCGGCTCCCTGACTCAACTCCCATCGGAGGACGCGTTTGAAGATCGCTCTGGTCGGCAAGGGCGGTAGTGGCAAGACCACGCTGTCCGCGTTGCTCGTCCGCCGCCTGGTGGCCATCGGCTGCCCAGTGCTGGCGGTGGATGCCGACATCAACCAACACCTAGCCGTCGCGCTCGGCGCAACCGAGGCCGATGCGGTTGCGCTGCCCACCCTGGCCGCACATCTACCGCTGATCAAGGACTACCTGCGGGGAGTTAATCCGCGGATCGCCTCGGCCGAGGTGATGGTCAAGACCACCCCGCCGGGTGCGGGTTCTCGGCTGGTGCGTGTCGTGGAGCGCAACCCGATCTACGACGCGTGCGTGCGAGAGGTCGGCGGGGCGCGTCTCGCGGTGACCGGCCCCTTCGCTGAGGGTGATCTGGGGGTGGCGTGCTACCACTCCAAGGTCGGGGCGGTGGAACTGCTGCTCAACCATCTTGTCGACGATGTCAAGGAATATGTGGTGGTGGACATGACCGCCGGCGCTGACTCCTTCGCCTCTGGGTTGTTCACCCGCTTCGACGTCACGTTCCTGGTCTGCGAGCCCACCCTGCGCAGCGTCGGGGTGTACCGCCAGTACCGCGACTACGCCCGTGACTTCGGAGTGCGGGTTGTGGTCGTTGGCAACAAGGTCGCCGATGAGGAGGACACCGCGTTTCTCCGCGCGCAGGTCGGCGCTGACCTGGTGGGCTGGATCAGCCGCTCCGCCCACGTCCGTGCCGCCGAGCGCGGTGAGATTCGCCCGATCAGCGCGCTGGAGCCGGCCAACGTGGCCACTGTGGACGCGATGCGCGACGTAGTGGACAACGCCGTCAAGGACTGGGAGACCTACCAGCGCCACGCCGTCGAGTTCCACCTGCGCAACGCCGCTGCCTGGGCCAACGACCGGACCGGGTGTGATCTGGCTGATCAGGTCGACCCGGACTTCGTGCACGGCCCCGAGGCGCTCATCCAATCGGTTGCGCTCCCGGTTGCCGCGTCGTGAATACCGTGACGGTGCTGGGCACCATCAGACGGCCCCGGCGAGGATCAATGCGAACCGGTCGCCAGGATCGGTCCACCACGCATGATCAACGAATCCAGCATCGGCCAGCTCGGCCCCGAGTCCCTCGCGCCGGAATTTGCCCGAGACCTCAGTGCGCATCTCCTCGCCCTTGGCATAGTGCACTGTCATGTCCACCGCGGGTAATCGCACGGTCATGGTGCGGCGTGCCCGCAGGCGCATCTCGATCCACTCATGGGTGGCATCCCACACCGCGACGTGATCGAAGTCATCGACCTCGAAGTCAGCGCCGAGCTCGCGATTGAGCACGCGCAGCACATTGCGGTTGAACTCGGCAGTCACTCCGGCGGCGTCGTTGTAGGCAGACACCATCACCGCTGGGTCGGTGACCAGCCCGGCGCCGAGCAGTAGCAACTCGCCGGGATCCAGTGCGGCGCGTAGCGCGGTGAAAAAACTGGCCCGCTCATCCGGCAGCAGATTGCCGATTGTGCCGCCCAGGAAAGCCACCAGTCGGCACCCACCACCCTGGTTGGCCGGCAGCAGCTTCAGATGCTGAGTGAAGTCGCCGACCACGCCGTGCACCGCGAGTTCCGGGTACTCCCGGGCCACCGCCACCATCGCGCCGCGCAACGCTGACTCCGAGACATCCAGCGGCACGAAGCGTCGCAGCGATCCGTTCGCGGTGAGGGCGTCAAGCAGCAACCGGGTCTTCTCCGAGGAGCCCGAACCGAGCTCGACAAGGGTGTCGACGGCTGCCCGTGCCGCGATCTCTCGCACGCTGCGCCGCAACAACTCTCGCTCGGTGCGGGTGGGGTAATACTCAGGCAGCGTGGTGATCTGCTCGAACAGCTCGCTGCCTCGGGCATCGTAGAACCACTGGGGAGGCAGCCACTTGGGCTTGGCGGACAGTCCGATCCGCACATCGTGGTGCAGCGCGTCGGTGGCATCAGAGTCGGACAGGTGGATCTCAAGCACAGGTGCGGTCATGGCCCCTCGGAAGTTCTCGTAGGGATCGGCACGACATCCACCGTGGATGGTGTCGCGGTGAGCAGATGACCTTCAGGGACCGGTTCCCAGCCTGGTGACTGGTCGGTGGGCTCGGAGCAGACCACCACTCCCCCATCACCCACCCGTACCGCCAGCGCATGGTGCACGGCGGTCGCGGCAAGCTGGATGCCATCGGTGACCAGCAGGTTCAGCCGCGATCCCGGAGCGCAGGCACGCACGTGCGCCGTCACCGCGCCCAGCGCGCAACCGAGCGAAGCACCGGCCGCCAGTCGATGGCGGACCAGCGCCCACAGCAGCGCCGAATCGGTGGGGGCCTCGAGACTGAGCAGGTCGGTCACCGGCAGGCGAGCGGCCAGCGCCGCCACGCTGCCCGGCCACCCGGCGACCTTCCCGTTGTGGCTGAACAGCCAACGTCCGGTGGCAAACGGGGCACAGGCGATTTCCACCACCGGCATCCCGACCGTGGCCGATCGCACGGCGGCAAGCACCGCGCCGCTGCGTACCTCACGAGCCAGCGCGAGAAACGTCGGGTCAGTCCAGAGCGGGACCGCCCGCCGGTACCGGATCGGTGTGGTTGCGCCCTCGGGGTACCAGCCCGCGCCGAACCCGTCAGCGTTGATCATGCCGCCGCCGCGCATGTCGGCCGGCGCATAACTCTGCCGCAGCAGCGAGTGTGGCGGGTCCAGCAGCAGGCTCGCGAGGTCGCGCGGTGGCCCAAGGTAGCTCAGGTGTCGGCACACGGTCAACCCAGCTCGCCTGGGTTGGCGTCTCGGGCGCAGCGGAAACCGGTGAAGATCTGTCGACGCACCGGGTGGTCCCAGTTGCGGAAGGTCCCCCGGCAGGCAGCGGCATCGGTGCCGAAGGAGCCGCCGCGCAGCATCCGGTAGTCCCCGCCAAAGAACTCTGCGGAGTACTCCCGGTACGGGAACGGCACGAAACCCGGGTAGCCGGAGAACTCCGAGGACGTCCACTCCCAGACGTCGCCGATCAGCTGGTGCACGCCCAGCAGGGATGCGCCAGCCGGGTAGCTGCCCGCCGCAGCGGGCTGTAGGTGTCGCTGGCCCAGGTTGGCGTGCGCCGGGGTGGGATCCTCATCACCCCAGGGAAAGCGCCGGGAGCGTCCGGTGGCGGGATCGAACCGGGCGGCCTTCTCCCACTCCACCTCGGTGGGCAGGCGCTTGCCGGCCCACGCCGCATAGGCCTGCGCCTCGAAGAAGCTGACATGCACGACCGGCTCGTCTGGCGCAACCGGCTCAATGCTGCCGAACCGGCCACGCCACCAGGACCCACCGTCGAGGTACCAGAACCGCGGGGCCACCAGAGCTGCTTCGCAGCGGTGCGCCCAGCCCCGTTCGCTCCACCATCGCGGGTCGTGGTAGCCACCGTCGTCCAGGAATCGCTGGTAGTCGTGGTTGGTCACCGGAGTGGTGTCCAACCAGTACGCGCCGGTGAATGCTCGATGCGCTGGACGCTCGTTGTCCAAAGCCCACGGCTCGGTAGACGTGCCCATGGTGAACTCGCCAGCGGGCACCAGCACTTCGGCGGGCAGGTCCGTGGAGCGCTCCGGGTGGGGAGCGGGGGCGTACAGCGCGGCCGGCCCGGCCCGAAGCTGGTGGGTAGCCAGCATCGTCTCGGCGTGCTGCTGCTCGTGCTGCACGGTCATCCCGAAGGCGAATCCGTGCTCGACCAGCTTGCGACCCCGCAGCGGGACGCGGTCCAGCACGTCGAGGACCTTGCCGCGGACTTCACCCAGATACCGTCGGGTCTCGGTCGGGTCAAGCAGTGGCAGCGTGGGCCGGTTCGCCCGGGGGTGCTTGAACGCGTCGTAGAGGTGGTCGATGTCGGCCCGGACGGGGTCGAGCCCACCCACCTCGCGGACCAGCCAGAGTTCCTCCTGGTTGCCGATGTGGGCGTAATCCCATACCAGCGGGGACATGATGCGGGAGTGCTGGCGGACCAGCTCACCATCATCGACCGCATCGGCCAGCGCCGCGCTGCGGGCGCGGGAGCGGGCGAGCTCGGCGGCTAGATGGTCGCGCAGGGCGGCGGCGCCCAGCTCGATGATCGTCATGCTCCACCTCCCGCGAGTCTGACGAACCCACGCCACGCTACCCAGTTACCCCGACACCCGTACTATTACGCGGTCAGTAATGTCAGTAAATAAGGATGGGTTAGCGCCGAGCGACACGAAGCTCGTACAGGTAGCGCTTGGTGATGACCCCACCGTAGGTGCCCTCAATGAGGGCGGCGATACAGGAGAACAAGCCCTGCCGCCGCCGCGTCGTCAGGGCACGGTGGCCGGAGTAGGTGGCAAGCAGCTCGAGATATCCGCGCGTCGAATAGCTGATGTCCTGCTGGTAGTGGCCCAGTCCTCAAAGGCCGAGACCACGACCTCAACCGAGGTACCCGCGAGTCGTCGTCGCAGAACGGCCGCAAGTCCGGCCCCCAGCTCGACAGCGACGACATGATCCCCGGACGCGACCAGGATGACAGTCGCCTGCCCCGTTCCCGGGGCGGCCTCGGCCACCCGGGCTCCTGGGTCAATGTCGGCGAGCTTGCCGAGGTCACCGAACAGCTCGGCCGGATACCCGGGGCGAGCTCGATCGTAGCGTTCCGGATCCTCATCGAAGATCGTCCGTAAATCCATCAGGCTGCGGCGGCGCCACGAGCAGTCGCAGCGTTGAGCGCAGGCAGGTAGCCGTCGCGGTAGCCCGTCTCAGTTGGGTGGTACGGCCCGACGAGTGGGGGCACGCTTGGGCCGTTAATCCATGGATCGGCCGAGCACACTCCGTGGCCGGTGAACCGGCCCCGCACATCAGAGAAGCTGAACCCGGGCTGCCGGCTGACAGCCTGATAGATGACCTCGTTGAGCACATCGGCGCCGTGGTTGATTTTCCTTCGACGGGTCAGGTTTGGCGCATACGGGTCGGTGCAGCTCGGCGCGAGGTCGAACAACCGAGGGTAGCCCAGCACGATCACCCGTGCCTGCGGCGCGGCGCGGCGGATCGCGGCGTAGGTACGGTCCAACCGCTCAGGCAGCACGAACTGCTCGAAGGCTTCCGCAATGTCGACCGCAGTGGCGCAGCTGCGGTCACTCGTCGCGAATGTGCAGGTCTGCAGCACGGGCGCGAACCCCGCGTCGTTGCCGCCGATGGTGATCGTCACCAGGCCGGTGCTGGGCTGCAGGACCGCGATCTGAGTGGCGATCACGTCGGCGGTCTTGGCCCCGGAGCAGGCCGCGAATTCGAAGCTGGCGGGGTGGTGGGCCGCTGCCCACAGCGGCGGGTAGCCCCGCGAGCTGCGCTGGCAGACCGGGTCGAGGTCGTAGGGCGGCGCGCCGACCCCGGAGGAGTAGGAGTCGCCCAAGGCGGCGTAGTCCACCGCATAGCGCAACGGCGCCTCGTTTGCGTGCTTGTTGCTTCCACCCGAGACTGTGCGCGGGTTAGCAGCCGCCGTCGAAGCGGTGGCTGTGAGCACTGCGGCAACCACGCTGGCAAGAGTTACTACGCACAGTGACAGGCGACACGTTCTGCGACCGGCCCACCGCAGCCGGCCCGGGTGTCCGCCCGGCATAGCTTGACCGGTGTGCTGTCCTGCCCCCACCCCGCCATATTTGCTCATGAAAACGTACCTTTCGGCCTCTCGTTGATTGCTGCGGGCCTCCGACGGCCGGACAAGCCGCAGGATCGCGGCACTGGGTGAGGTCCCCGTAGCAGGTGCTGCTGTGGATGCGCGGCGGGGCGGATCACTCCGCCGAAGAATCGCTCGGCGGGCACGGACTGTTACACGCTCAGTACCGGGTACGAATACCCGGAGTTACGCTTGAACGACGGGCCGAGCGCTGGCGATGCTCAGGGCATGAACACCGGTATTGGCCACGCCGAAGAACCTCACGGGGAAGCTAGCTGGCCGTTGCGCGCCGGGACGCGGTCGGGCGACCGCGTCCCGAACCTGGCCTGCCTGCCTGTGGCGGGTCTACTTCTTCTTCGTGCGAGTGGCGCCGCCGCGACCACGCAACGTCACACCGGACTCCGAGAGCACCCGGTGCACGAAGCCGTACGACCGCCCGGTTGACTCCGCGAGCGCCCGAATGCTGGCGCCCTTCTCATACTTCTTCTTCAGCTCCGCTGCAAGCTTGTCCCGGGCAACGCCGGTGATCCGGCTGCCCTTCTTCAAGTCGGCCACCTCGAAACGCCTTCCTTCTGACACTAGAAGAGCCGGTCACGGCCCTTGCGGCAATGATCGACCAGGTTAGCGATCTCCGCTAGACGATCTCCGGGTGGATCTGTGAACGGTATCTATGATGGGACCACGTGCACCATACGTGGGTCACGGCAATGTGATCAAGCAGTTGCCGCCCGGGTACGCTGCGTGAGAAGACCGTTGCTGATCAGGCAAGCTGCACCAGATCGAGGTAGTCCGCGCTCCAGTGATCCTCAGTACCATCCGGCAGAAGAATCACCCGTTCGGGCCTCAGCGCCTGCACGGCTCCAGGATCGTGGGTCACTAATACCACCGCGCCGGAGTAGTGGTGCAACGCATCAAGCACCCGCTCCCGGGACACCGGGTCGAGGTTGTTGGTCGGCTCGTCAAGCAGCAGCACGTTGGCTGCGGAAGACACCAGCGCAGCCAACGCCAGTCGGGTCTTCTCACCACCGGACAGGGTGCCTGCCAGCTGGTCCAGCTGCTCACCACGGAACAGGAAGGCCCCCAGCAGAGTGCGCAGCTGCTGCTCGACGGCGTCCGGCGCGGCGTGCCGGAGATTCTCCCACACCGTGGCATTGAGGTCCAGCGTGTCGTGCTCCTGGGCGAAGTACCCCACTCGCAGTCCGTGCCCAGCCTCGACCTGGCCGGCATCAGGAACCTCCATTCCGCCAAGTAGCCGCAGAAGGGTGGTTTTCCCGGCACCGTTGAAACCGAGGATCACCACTCGGCTACCCCGGTCGACCGCGAGGTCCACCCCGCTGAAGACCTCCAACGAGCCGTAGTACTTGCTCAACCCGGTCGCGGTCAGCGGGGTTCGCCCACAGGCGGCGGGTTGTGGGAAGCGGATCCGAGCCACCCGCTCGGCGCGTTGCTCGGTCTCCGCGCTGGCCAGCAACCTGGCGGCGCGCCGCTCCATGTTCTGCGCGGCGACGGCCTTGGTGGCCTTGGCCCGCATCCGGTCGGCCTGGGCAATCAGGGCAGTGGCCTTCTTCTCCGCATTGGCGCGTTCCCGGTGCCGCCGCTTCTCGTCGGCGGCGCGGGCGTCCAGGTAGCGTTGCCAGCCCAGGTTGTAGACGTCGGCCTCGCCACGTACCGCGTCGATGAACCAGACTTTGTTCACCACGGCGGCGAGCAGATCGGTGTCGTGGCTGATCACGACAAGACCGCCGTCGTGCGTCGTCAAGAAATCGCGCAACCAGGTGACCGAATCGGCGTCGAGGTGGTTGGTCGGCTCATCAAGCAGCAGCGTGGTGCGTGAGCGTCCGCCCGAGCCGTCCGAGGCGCCGAACAGGATCCGGGCCAGCTCGACCCGGCGACGCTGGCCACCGGAGAGCGTGTGCAGCGGTTGGGCCAGCACCCGGTCGGGTAACCCCAGGCTGGCGCAGATCCGCGCCGCCTCGCTCTCGGCAGCGTAGCCGCCCAGCGCGGAGAACCGATCTTCCAGGTGGCTGTAGCGACGCACCGCCCGGCTCTGCTCGTCGCGGTCAGCCAGCTCCGCCATCTCCGACTGAGACTTCTCCATTTCGTGCAGTAGCTGGTCGAGCCCGCGAGCGGAGAGCACTCGGTCGCGGGCCGAGACCGACAGGTCACCCTCGCGGGGATCCTGTGGTAGGTAACCCAGTTCCCCGGTGCGGCGGACCTGGCCCGCGTAGGGCGGGCACTGGCCGGCCAGCACCCGTAGCGTGGTGGTTTTGCCAGCACCGTTGCGGCCGACCAGGCCGATCCGGTCGCCGGGCTGCACCCGCAGAGTGGTGGCTCCGGAGAGCAGGATTCGGGATCCAGCGCGCAGTTCAAGCTCGGTAGCTGTGATCACGGTGAAGTGACTCCAAAGGTGGTCGCCGGCAGGGGTCAGTTCCCCACGCGCCGCAGCGCGCGGAGTCAGCAGCACATCAGCTTGTCGCGACCACGAGCCCATACTACCGGCGACCGCACCTGGATTACGGTGCCGCCATGACCCACGACGCCATGAGCACTGTCGATCCCGCCGGCCGCGTTGCGCTAAGACAGCATCGCGGGTATGCCATTTCTGACGGCGCCGGTGAGCTGGGAGACGCGTTGTGGGCTGATGCCGAGGATTGTGGCGGTGTCGCGCACTGTCAAGGCGATGGCTGCCGAGCTGGTGCACCTTGTGGCCGGCCACTCGGTGCTCCGGATTGCTCGCTCACCATGAGCATCTGTGCAGCGGGAGAGCGGATCGCGCAACTGCTCGGCTTGGAGCGGCTGCCTGGGGAAGGTGGTCTTTTCCGCCGGACCTACGCCGACGCGCACAGCTCGGTGATCTACTTCATGCTGCTCACCCCGGACTTTTCGGCACTGCACGCACTCCACGGCGTGGAGACCTACCACTGGTACGCCGGATCGCCGCTGCGGATGTTGCTACTCCACCCGGAAGGGCAGATCGAACAGCCGGTCCTGGGACCGGACTTCGCCACCGGATCCAGGCCGCAGATCGTGGTGCCCGCCGGGGTGTGGCAGGGCTCCAGCCCGCTGGGCGAGTGGACCCTAGCCGGCACCACCATGGCGCCACCGTTCGAGTGGTCGGCCTTTCGACTCGGTCGGCGCGCCGAGCTGCTCGCGGGCTGGCCGCACGTGGCATCCCGGATTCGTGCCCTCACCAGGACCTGACACGGTATATGGAGCCCTACCAAGCCGGGTGCGCTGAGACTCTGTGCTGCCGCGACGCCGCCGATTCAACCGAATATCTCCCCGACCTCACGGGCCGTCGCGTCCGACGACACTTGGGGAACACCGCCGTAATTGCCGGGCTTGAACCGGGTAGGCTGCGCCGCTGTGAACTTCGCTGGATACGATCTCATCATTGTCGGCTCAGGGTTCTTCGGGCTGACGGTCGCCGAGCGCGCGACCAGCCAGTTGGACAAGCGGGTTCTGGTGCTGGAGCGTCGCTCCCACATCGGAGGCAACGCGTACTCAGAAGAGGAGCCGGAGACCGGCATCGAAATCCACAAGTACGGCGCTCACCTATTCCACACTTCCAACAAGCGCGTGTGGGACTACGTCAACCAGTTCACCGAGTTCACCGACTACCAGCACCGGGTGTTCAGCATCTACCGGGGGCAGGTGTACTCATTCCCACCGAACCTGGGATCGATGTCACAGTTCTTCGGCCGGTACCTAACCCCGGCCGAGGCTCATAAGCTGATCGCCGAGCAAGCCAGCGAGGCGGATGACACTGACGTCGACAGCTTCGAGGACAGGGCAATCGCCCTGGTAGGCCGCCCACTGTATGAGGCGTTCTTCAAAGGCTACACAGCCAAGCAGTGGCAGACCGACCCAAAAAACCTTCCCGGTGCGATGGTCACCCGCCTTCCGGTGCGATACACGTTCAACAACCGGTACTTCAAGGACACCTACGAGGGTCTGCCGGTCAACGGCTACACCGCATGGCTGGAGACGATGGCTGATCACCCGACCATCGAGGTGCGCTTGGACACGGACTTCTTCGAGGTGCGCGACGAGATTCCCGAGGGCACCCCGGTCGTCTATACCGGGCCGCTGGACCGCTACTTCGACCATTCTGAGGGTTGGCTAGGCTGGCGAACCTTGGACTTCGAGCAGGTAGTCATGCCGATTGGTGACTTCCAGGGCACTTCGGTGATGAACTACGCCGACGAGGACGTGCCCTACACTCGGATCCACGAGTTCCGACACTTCCACCCCGAGCGAGACTACCCGGCGGACAAAACGGTTATCGTGCGTGAGTACTCCCGGTTTGCCGAGAAGGACGACGAGCCGTACTACCCGATCAACACGCCGGAAGACCGCGCAAAGCTGGAGCGCTACCGCGAACTGGCCAAGAACGAAGCCAAGGTAAATAATGTGCTGTTCGGTGGACGGCTGGGAACCTACCAGTATCTAGATATGCACATGGCAATCGGATCCGCGTTGAGCATGTTCGACAACAAAATCGCTCCCTACTTCACCAGTGGGCGCGCGCTGGACGGCTCGCTGGAGGGATGACCCGGTTGGGGTAGTTACCGGCCGGCCTCTGGTTTGTTGCTCACCGGGGTGGGCGCAGCAGGGCTCGAACCTGCGGCCTCTCGCTTGTAAGTTCCGTGTCGCAGCGTTCACAGTAAGTCGCTGGGCGCCGCGCCGCTTGTCAACGCGTTGTCAGCACGTTGGCGACTCATCGCGCACGCTCGTGAATGAGACCAGAACTGAGACCACCGCCCCGTCACGGGCCGGAGACCCGGCCGGCGCGGCCACCGCCTTCGAACAGCTACTCCCCTACCACCTGACCTGATCACACTGTGATCCTTTTAAGTGGCCAGGCACTCAAAGATACAAACATGCCCTGACCAGCAGGGAAACACCCCCACACCCACAAGCGGTGCCTACTCAGGCGTGAATAGGGGGCGGACCAGTCAGCGCTGCCCGCCGCATGGACTCCCGCAGGTGACAGGAACGTCGTGGCTTCTTCGTCCCGAAGCAACTCAGGCGCGGCGGTGACCGGTGGGCTGCTGCGCTGCCGACCTGCTGACGTGTCCCTAGGAGTCCGGGAGAGTTCCCGCACGTGCGCGGTGGTTGTCACTCAGTTCGTCACTCACTCCACCCGCATGTGACCAATGAGCCACCCCATCGTCGCCGTGAGATCCGGGTGGCCTCGGGGGTGGGATGCTGGGTGGTGTGGTGCGGCCGCGGCGGGTGTTTGTGAGTCATACCTCGGAGTTGGCGCGGTTTCCAGTGGGTCGGTCGTTTGTGGCGGCGGCGCAGCGGGCGGTGTCTCGGGCCGGGGACGCGATTGCCGAGATGGCGTATTTCGGACCGCGAAATGAGCAGCCGGCGCGGGTGTGTCGGGATGCGGTGCTGGGGGCGGATGTGTATGTGGCGGTGGTGGGGTTTCGGTATGGCTCGCCGGTGGCTGATCGCCCGGAGCTGTCCTACACGGAGTGGGAATTCGAGGTAGCCAGCGAGGCGGGATTACCGCGACTGGTGGTGCTGCTCGGTGAGGAAGCCGAGGGACCGAGAGATCTGTTTGTCGATCTACGCTATGGCGCTCGGCAGGAAGCGTTCCGAACCCGACTGGCCGACAGTGGGGTGACTACGGCGATGGTGAGGACCCCGGAGGAGCTCAGCGAGGTGTTGTTTGCGGGGTTGCGGGATCTGCCGCAGGCCCGGTCGGGTGGTGCGTTGGTGGGGTGGGTGTGGAATGTGCCGGCGCGGAATCCGGTGTTCACCGGGCGGGAGGAGTTGCTCACCGCGTTGCGTGCCGCGTTGGGGGGCGAGCGTTTGGCGGCGGTGGTGTGGGCGCTGCATGGGATGGGGGGGATCGGGAAAACCGCGCTGGTCATTGAGTACGCGCACCGGTATGGGGCGGAGTATGACGTGGTGTGGTGGGTCCCGGCGGAGCAGCCCACGTTGGTGCCGGCTCGGTTGGCGGAGCTGGCGCACGCTCTGGGTGTGGCGAGCCTCACCGACTCCACCACGGCGGCGGTGGCCCGGCTGTTGGGGGTCTTGCGGGACCGGGACCGGTGGCTGTTGATCTTTGATAACGCTGAGGATCCCGCGGCGTTGGCCCCTTATCTGCCGGGGGGTAGGGGGCAGGTGGTGATCACCTCCCGGAACCCCGGCTGGCATGAGTTGGCCAGCCTGGTGGGGGTGGATGTGTTCGATCGGGGTGAGTCGATCGCGTTGTTGCGTCGCCGTGCCCCGGGGTTGACTGAGGGTGGGGCGGGGCGGGTCGCGGAGGCGGTGGGGGATCTGCCGTTGGCGCTGGCTCAGGCTGGGGCGCATTTGGCCGACACCGCCCTCGGTGTGGAGGGCTATCTGACGTTGCTGGCTGAGCGGACCAGGGACCTGTTAGCCCAGGGTGTCTCCGCCACGTACCCGGTGTCGCTGGCCGCCAGTGTCCAGATCGCCCTGGACCGGTTGGCCCGCCAGTCCCCGGTGGCGTTGGAGCTGCTCACCCTGGCCGCGTACCTGGGGCCGGAACCGATCCCGCTGACCCTGTTCAGCACCCACCCCACCCAACTGCCCAACCCCCTGGCGACCGTGGCCGCCGATCCGCTGGCGTTCATCAAACTGATCCGGCTGCTGCGCCAATACGGGCTGGCTCGCGTCGAGCCCGCCACCTTGGAGCTGCATCGGCTGCTCGCCGCGATCCTGCGTAGCCAGCCCCACCAGCAACCCGGCCTGCCCATCCTGGTGGTTGGGTTGTTGCGTGCGGCGGTCCCGGATGCGCCGTGGAGAAACCCGGAGGCCTGGCCAGCGTGGCGTCAGCTCCTGCCGCACGTCCTGATCGCCACCGATCCCCACCGCACCCTCACGGGGGTGGAGCGGGACGTGGCCTGGTTGCTTCACCGCGCCGCCGAGTATCTGGATACCCGGGGGGAACCCGCTACCGCTCGACCGCTATTTGAACGCGCCTTGGAGTTGCGTCGCTTCATGCTGGGCGATGAGCACCCCGACACTCTGGCCTCGGCCTGCATTCTCTCCTTCACTTGGTTTGAGTTGGGGCGGTATGGGCCGGCCCGTCAGCTCGGTGAGGACACCCTGACCCGCTGTCGTCGGGTCTTGGGCGAGGACCACCCCCACACCCTGCTCACGGCCACCTACCTCGCCACCATCCTCGGAGGGTTGGGTCGGTATGAGCCGGCCCGTCAGCTCGGTGAGGACACTCTGACCCGTTGCCGTCGGGTCCTGGGCGAGGATCACCCCGACACCCTGCGTTCGGCTGGCGGTCTTTCCTTCACTTTGTTCGGGTTGGGGCGGTATGAGCCGGCCCGTCAGCTCGGTGAGGACACCCTGACCCGCTGCCGCCGGGTCCTGGGCGAGGACCACCCCGATACCCTGCGCCTGCGCTCGGCCACCACCCACGCTGCCACCCTGTGGGGGTTGGGGCGGTATGAGCCGGCCCGTCAGCTCGGTGAGGACACCCTGACCCGTTGCCGTCGGGTCCTGGGCGAGGATCACCCCGACACCCTGCGTTCGGCTGGCGGTCTTTCCTTCACTTTGTTCGGGTTGGGGCGGTATGAGCTGGCCCGTCAGCTCGGCGAGGACACTCTGACCCGCTGCCGCCGGGTCCTGGGCGAGGACCACCCCAACACCCTGTTCTTGGCCACTATCCTCGCCGCCATCCTGGGGGGGTTGGGGCGGTATGAGCTGGCCCGTCAGCTCGGCGAGGACACTCTCACCCGCTGCCGCCGGGTCCTGGGCGAGGACCACCTCGACACCCTGATCTCGGCCACTATCCTCGCCGCCGCCCTGTGGGGGTTGGGGCGGTATGAGCCGGCCCATCAGCTCGGCGAGGACACCCTGACCCGATACCGCCGGGTCCTGGGCGAGGACCACCCCTACACCCTGCTCTCGGCCACCAACCTCGCCCTCGCCCTGGGGGGGTTGGGGCGGTATGAGCCGGCCCGTCAGCTCGGCGAGGACACTCTCACCCGCTGCCGCCGGGTTCTGGGCGAGGACCACCTCTTCACCCTGCTCTCGGCCACCACCCTCGCCGCCACCCTGCGAGAGTTGGGACAGTGTGAAAAAGCCCGTCAGCTCGGCGAGAACACTCTCACCCGCTGCCGCCGGGTCCTGGGCGAGGACCACCTCTTCACCCTGCGCTCAGCCACCACCCTCGCCGCCACCCTGCGAGAGTTGGGACAGTGTGAAAAAGCCCGTCAGCTCGGCGAGGATACCCTCACCCGCTGCCGTCGGGTCCTGGGTGAGGACCACCCTGACACCCTGATCTCGGCCCGCAGCCTCGCCGCTGTCCTGGCGGATCTGGGTGAGCACGACCACATCCGTGGACTGGACGGGTGAATCAGGTGTCAGTTGAAGGAGACCGAGATCCCGTGGGTTGGGATGAATGCTGATCGAGCTTGCATCCGCTGGCAGAGGAGCGTCGGTGCGTGCCGCCGACCAGCAGGTACGTGCCTGTCATCGACTCGTAGGGACCTGTCGTGCCGCTTTCGCAGACGATGATCACCTGTGAGCCCCAGCTTGGAAGGCTGCGCCCAACGCGCAGTCAGGGGCCTCGATCAGTGGTCAGGCCGGGTCAGGGGGCACCGTTGTTGACCGTGGTTGACCGGTGTTAATGGCACGCTAATGGCACACGGGGGGTGTTGGCAGAGTGTTGGCCTGCCGCAGGACGGGAGGGGCGGGGAGTGGGTATCCCGTCGCGTCGGCGAGCTTGTCTCGGAGTGGGTCGGGGGGTCGGAGTCAAGATGGAGCACCCCACGGCTGAACGATCTTGACTCCGACCCCCCGACCCGCTACGCCTCCGGCGCCGGCGTGACGGGATACCCGCTCCCCTGGTGACCCACCACTATCCGGGCCCGGCCCTGGAGCCATTCCCGGAGCGAGGCCCGCCGGAGGCGCTTGTGCTTGGTTGGGAGCTTGGGAACCCCTCAATGCTGCCCTGGTACAGACGCTGACCTGCGGCCAGCCGTGGTCATGGCTGACCCGAGTTGACCGTTGCTGAACCCCTCTTGTGGCACGCGTGTGGCACGAGGCGCCACGGCCGACCCCGCTGCGCAACGTACAACTGTCCCGTGACGCAGCTTTTTTCAATCGCAGAGGTTATTGATGGTGATCCCTGTCTCGGTGTACGACCTGCAATGCGCGCGCCAAACTCGCGCATGATGAAAACGGCTTATTCAACACTGCGCCTACGGCGTCCCCCGGACCGTATCGCGGAAGATAGATCACATCGGCGTCTGGCTGAACGTCAATCACAACGTCTCTCACCAACACGCTCCGCCACTCTGGGACTAGCTGTAGCAGCCGATCCCTTAGGGGAGGTCGATGGGATGCCACACTCTGCCCGCCGAACCAGCCGCAGCAGTTCGCGTGACCGGCGATCCCGGAGACCTGCCCACCCGGCGAGGGCATGGCCTGTCAGTCGGTGCATCCTGGGGTTCGACGAAACGCCCCGGTCTGGTCGGCGTACTTGCCGACGCATGCGAAGACATCCGAGCCGGTGCGGAGCGGCCCACCGGTATCGACACCCACCCGCCGACAGGACCGGTGCCGCAGATTCCACACGCCAACCCATCGGCGGCCGACTGATCGTCTCGACCCCGATGACGCTGCTGCTACTCAATCTTGCCAAGAAGGAATTGTGCCGTGGCGCGGGCCTGGCGAGCGCAATTGCGCTGATCTACTGAATGCCGCCCAGCTTCCTCCGCCGTACGGGTTATGTACGGCATGTTCGACGCAAAGGCGTCCATGCCGGCCAAGCCCGTAGCGATTCTTTCCAGTGCGCTCTCCACGACAGCGCGATCGCGGCGCTTCTTCCAGTCAATGAGTTCTGCGGCGCGTTGCAGAGCCTCACTGATCGGTTGCACATTTTCGTCGGTCCAACTCCGAGTTTGCGGCGAAGAGTCGACCTTGCTGGACACTCGGAGCACCTCCACCAAGACTGGCCTGAGCTCCGGCGGCCAGCTAGCACGTCTTCGGCGTTGCACCGCCTCGACGATCTGCCAGATCAACGAGATGAGACCCGCTAGTCCACCGACCCCTTGGGCGATGTTTGCAACCAGTGCGACGTCCATACGCAACAGCCTCTCAGAAGGCGTAAACCGGCTGCGACCAGCGCCGTGGCGATACCAGCCCCCATGATTCAGCAGGGCTGTGGGAGGTCATGATGGCCTTCTGGAGGGAGGTGGAAAGCTGACCGCAGTGCCCAGCCGTCCTGCAAATTACCTTTGAAAAATAGCCAAGGAGCGCCATTGACATTCACGTAGCAGTAGGCGGAGTGCTCTTCACCGGCGGGAAGGAGCGCGGCGGTGGGCCCGTTGCGAGGGGGTGCCCCTGCGACAGGCGACAAGGTGACATCTTTGTCGTTGACGTAATTCACAAACGGCACCTGCACCGCCAAATAGAACAGCGTGCTTGCGAGCAGGGTCACGAGGACGCCGACCGTCGCCCACAGTATGGGCACGCGCTCGGACTTGGGCCCGACTGCCGCAGCAGCGACGAGGGCGATGGCCGCGGCGACTCCGATGGAGAACGAGACCACCGCCCACGCGGGTAAGCCGGAAAGGCCCGTCCAAGCCAGCACTCCGGCGCCGACAGCGCCAAGCGCCACCTCGAAGAGCCGCTCTCGCCAGCGCGACCGGTGCCTCCTCCGTCCCTTGTTCGGCGTTGGCGGCGCCGGGGTGGGATTGGGACGCTCACTCACCGGCGGAACGTACCCTTTGGACCTGACCGCCCGGCGTCGACGGTGCGTACTGACCACCGCGCCTCTTCCCCGGCCTGCGGTCGCCCCGCCGTTGCCATGCGGGTCGACCGATAGCGGCTGGCAGAATGGGCACTGTGACCGGCGAACCGGCCGAACCGACGTTGTGGGGCATGACGCCGGTTCCCGCCGGGACACAACGTCGTGCGCGCACCGGCACCGTGGCGCTTCCCGGCGCCCAACCCGGACGACGGACTGTGGTTCCACATCTTGGATCGCTGCGGTGCAGCGACAGCATGCCGACGGCCCACCGGATGAACCCGCCGCGCTTGCGCTGCTGCGGAGCTGGGAACGGGTCGGCCTCGGAGGCAGCGATCTCTACCATGTGCGCACGCTACTCGCCCGCGCCGAACAGGGCCGACCATGTCGCGAAGCCTGAAGGCCCCGCCGGCCCCAGCGCCTCGATTTCGGACTCGTCCAACTCCTCGATGCCCAGCTCCCGCATGTAGGCGTTCAGCCGCTCCTCGAATTTCTCGATCTTTACCTCGACCTCGGCCAGAACCCTGGCCGCCTCGTGGCAGGCCTGTGGATCACTGAAAAACACGGCCCTGATCGGTGTGGTGTCTCAGGCCGGATAGGGGACGGCGACGAACACCCTCTGATCCGTAGTTGCAGCCGATGCCTCGCCACTACCTGCAGGTTGTCCGTGATCGAGCCTAAGCTTCGGGTTCCGGTCCGAGGGTGCTCACGGTCGTCCGTAACCGTTGATGTAGTGATTGATGTAGGCCGGGGGCCGCTTCGTTTTTGGGCTCTGATCGGCTGGATGTCCAGTCGCCGAGCACTTGATTCTTGGTCAGGCGCTTGGGAATCTGGCTACCGTGCGTGTGTACGACCCGCGGCCTGTACGGATAGCCGTCCTGGCGTGGCTGTGATTGGCCGTGTTCACCAGCACGTGGGCAGCGTGGTGTGTCTCGGCCCGCCGCAGGACGGGAGGGGCGGAAGCGGGTATCCCGTCGCGCCGGTGAGCTTGCCTCGGAGCGGGCCAGAGGCAGGCGTCCAGGTGGAGCACCGCCTGCGCTGAACGACCTGGACGCTTGCCCCTGGCCTGCTACGCCTCCGGCGCCGACGCGACGGGATACCCGCGCCCCCAGGTGACCCACCACTATCCGGGTCCAGTCCTGGGGGGCTATCCCGGAGCGAGGCCCGCCGGAGGCAGGGGTTTCGCGCTGTCATGGCGCGTCGCCCGCTGGGACAGACCCTGTGATGGCTTTCGGGCTGTGGGCGATGATCCGAGTGTGAGCGCACACAACAACCGGCACGACTCGCCCACGCCGCGACCGTTGTCAAACTGGATCATCGCGGCGGGGGCACTGGTTGTGCTCGCCGTTGCGGTGGTGATCTGGTTTGTGCTGCTGCGTCGCTACGGCAGCGAAAGGGCGACGGTTCAGCTCGACGCGATCCGCACCGCCGGGACCCTGGTGATCGGCACCGGTGGGGCGGTGGCGCTGCTGCTGACCGCCCGTCGGCAGCGCTACATCGAGCTGACCCTGGTGCACACCGACCGCGACGCCACCGAGCGACGCATCACCGAGCTGTACACCAAGGCCGCCGACCAACTCGGCTCCGAGCAGGCCCCGGTGCGCCTGGCCGGCCTGTACGCTCTGGAGCGCCTGGCGCACAGCGCCGTCGAGCACCGCCAGACCATCGTGAATGTGATCTGCGCGTACCTGCGTATGCCCTACACGCCGCTGCAACCCTGGGCGAGCACCCTCAGACGGTCCCACCACAGCCCGGGACCAGCGCGGCGACGCCGAGCCCGAATGCTCATCGACCGGCCGCCGCACGCCGCGCCCCCGGGGGCGCGGCAGGAACACGCCCAGCAGGAGCAACAGGTACGGCTGACTGCCCAGGACATCCTGTCGCGGAACCTGCGCGTCGCCACGCAGCGCCGCCGACGCTGGTGGCATCGCACACCACCACCGGCAGCCCCGGCCTGGCCCGGCATCCGACTGGATCTCACCGGGGCGCTTCTTCACAAGTTCTCCCTGATGAAGTGTCAGCTCGATTTCGCCGACTTCACCCGCGCCCAGTTCACCCATTTGACCTACCTCTCGGAGGCGCAGTTCACCGGCGGGGTCGTCTTCTTGGCCGCCCGGTTCACCAACATGGCCTACTTCGCGGGTGCCCAGTTCACCGGCGGGGCCGACTTCGGGTACGCCCAGTTCGCCGACAAGACCTACTTCGGGGACGCCCAGTTCACCGATGGGGCCTACTTCGAGAATGCCCAGTTCACTGACGGGGCCTACTTCGAGAATGCCCAGTTCGCCGGCAAGCCTTACTTCAGGAACACCCAGTTCACCGACAAGACTTTCTTCGAGGGTGCCCGGGTGGCCTCGGCCGCTGCGCTGGCAACTGTGTGGCCGCCGGGCTGGACGACCCGATCAGCTAAGCCAGACAACGGGGAAGACCCCGCTTTCCTGTACCTGACGAAGACCGAGGAGCCCCCGGATGCATGATCCGGTGCGTGGGCCAAGCGAACTGGAAATGCCACCCAGGATGAGACCTATCGGACCTTCCGCGCTGATGTAGTTGCTGTGCAGCTTCTGCCCGCTGCCGTCCAAGACGCTACCTGCGGTTGGCGCCTCCCGGGGTCGCGTGGTCCGCCTGGCCGGGCGCGACCGAGCACGGCCCGAAGGGCCGCGCGCAGTGTCGTGGCCGGCCAGGCGGTCAAGCGAGTTACAAACAGCGGAGCGCCGCCGCAGGCGGCGCCTTGAGTACGCCCGGCATGGGTGATCGATTGGGGGTGAGAGTCCCCTGGAGGAAGAGGTGGTGCTAACTCCGAGCCGGAGGCAACTGCGTCGTCGTGAGGCGGGGTGGGAAGGAAGCCCGAGGCGTA
>JBATXM010000050.1:0-3816 GCA_049673305.1 Pseudonocardiaceae bacterium
CAAGCCGGCCGCACCGCCGCCCTGCGCCAACTCGTGCTCCAGACCCCAGCCCCGGTCATCGCCAGCATGCTCGGCTACCACGACACACACACCGCGTGGCTCGTCGCCGAGACCGGCGGCACCTGGAACCGCTACGCCCCTGGTGACGATCACAAACAGTGACGACGCTCACCGCCAGGACGAAGCACTCAGGCCAGTCGATTACGAGAGCTCACCAGCATCACAGGTCCACACCGGGCGGTGTGGACGGATCACCGGGCGCTCGGCTGGATGATCTCCCCCAGATCCGAACGGTCTCGTTTTTTCGCTAAAGCTGCGGAACTCGCGGTGAGTCCGGCGTGTCGGAGCGTTTTTTCGCCAAAGCTGCGGAACGATCAGCACCCATGAGCCGCCGGAAGGATCCCCGCGGGCGTCCGTCCATCGGACAACCCGAGATGGTGTGGGGCCGGGTCTCCGTCGAGTGCCGCAGCGCGATCGACGACCTGGCTGACGAGCACGGCCTGCCCAAGGCGCGCATCGTGGCTGCCCTGCTGGCGGTCGGGCTGGACAACCTTGACCAGATGCAGCTAGCCACACGCAAGTCTGATCAAGAGGAGCTGCCCTTGAAGGCGTCATAAACGAACGAGGCGACTCCCTTAGGGAGTCGCCTCGTAGTCCGCTCACGGACGGGCGCCAACCCATCCGTGAAGCAACACCCCGGTTCCCGCCGGGGCAGTAGCCAAGCTCCCTGCCGAAGGGTCGCTGACGTGTGTCCACGGTAGTCCCTGGGCCGCCGCCTGCGCGAGAGGCGCGCGGTGCAGTTTGCGAAACAGTCCTTCACGAACTCGATGCACACCCTGTTTCCCGCTGGTGTGCCGAGTGCGATCAGTTCGTGGCGGCGGCGCCGGACACCTCGCGGTGTGTGTTCCCTGTCCGGTCGTCAACGGTTGATAGGCGTGTCGCTCCGACAGCGCGCCCAGATCCCACGGGACCTGGGCGCGGACGTGGCGCACGTCGGGCGCGGCGTGCGCTGGCGCGGGCGGTGGGCCGAGCCCGGGATCGGGCCTATGGCCGGGAGAGGGCTCGGCGGCGGGTGGCGTCGGGCCAGTGGGATCCGCACCCGGGGTGGCGTAACCGGGTGGACGACGACCTGGTGGTGCTCACAGACCAGGTCGCAGCGCTGCGCCGGATCGAACAGCTTGTCGACGCCGAACTCTGGCGCGTCGACAAGCGGACTCGCTGGATACGGATGCTGCGCCGACTGATGTGCTCGATGGACTGGACCACAGGTCTGGTATGCGGCGTGACGCTTGCGCAGCTGGCCGAGGTGGGCAATTGCTCCCCCCGTACGGTCTCCCGACTGATCGCCTGGGCCCAGGACGTCGACCTGCTCGTCGTGGTCGAGGTCGGCGCCACCGCCGCGTTCCTCGGCACCGACCGAAACCGGGCCCCGGCCTACGTCCTGGTCGCCCCACCCACTCCCCCGATCCAGAAACCCGGATACAGCGACGAACACGCCGCCGTCCAACCGGTCGGGGTCGTATCATCGGCGCAGGTCAACGGTCCTGTGGAAGAAAATGGCGACCTCCCCCTTTTTTATGTAAGTAGTAAACCCTTGTCAAACACCGAACGGCTAGATCAACACCCAACACCTCACGCCGAATGGCCAGCCTGGCGAATCCCCTCGACTTCCACAGAGCGATCCGCCGCGGTCACGGCTCTGCTCGCCAGAATCGAGCTAGGACACGACCGAGTTCCCCTCTGGCGAGCCCGGGCTCTGCTGCACCAATGGTGGGCTGAGGGCGCCTGCGTGGCCGGACTACTCTGGGCCATTGACCACTACCCCGACGGCACCGCCCGCGGTGACGCGCTACGCGGGGCGGCCGACCCGCTGCGGGTACTCGGGCACCGACTACGCCCTTGGGTCGGCCAGCTCCACCAGCTACCCCCCGGACTGGTCGGCCACCATGGCGACTACCAGACCGAGCAAGCCGCCCGAGTTGCCCAACGCATCGCCACCGCCGAGCGCAACCATGCCCAGCACATCACTCAGCGGGGCCAGTCATTCTCCACCACTGCGGCCCGGCAAGCTGCTCGCGCCACCGTTCAGGCAGTGCTGGCCGATCGGACCCGCCGCCGCATGAACGGATGACGGATTCAGAGCTCCAGTACTGTCAGTAGATCCTGGAGCTGTTGTCGGTGTGAGTCGGAAGATCGCGTGTGTTGTCGCTGGTGGTGGGCGATCTGGAGCCACCGCGATACCACTGCTACGGCTCCGTCGTGACTGCAGCTAGTGAGCACCGGGACGCCGAGCAGCAGGATCGTGCGCAACGCTGCCTCCTACTCCCCCCGCTCCCGTTGCTCCTTGAGTGCCCGGAGACCCGACTGGACAGCGATCGTGCTGAACTCCGTGTAGCTCAGGAGCGGGTCATGCCTGCGAGCAATGAGCCACTGCGCCCGGAGTACCTGTGCCGTCGGTCTGTTAATGCGGACGGTCTGGTAGTCCACCTGTCGCCGGCGCCGCGGCCGGATCAGCGGCGCGTCAGCCTGAAGCTCGAACGCCTCGAGGTCGCTGTCATCCAGATCGCCATCGTCAGGCGCCGGCGGCTGGTCCACCACCGGCGGCTTGGGCTTGCTCCCCCGCTCCTCCACCAACGGCGGCGCGGTGCTCAGCAGCGCGGTGATTGTCTCCGCAGATCGTCTCTTCGCGTCCATCTCTGCAACCTTCCCCACGTCTCCCCCTTCCCTTAATCTCTTACTGGCTGTGACGGCCACGCACCGCGCGGCACTCGTTGACTCGCTGAATCACCTCGAGGGTGAACTGGCCATACGCCTCGCTCAGATCTGGATCGGCATTGGGGTCTCCGATCACCAGCCGGTTGTTGACCATGCGTTCGGCAGCAGTCCGCTTTGGCACGTAGGTCTGAAACACCGGCAAGCCCGACTCCCGCAACTCACTCCTGATCTCCCGGCCAATTCTCGTGCCGCTCTCGTACTTCGTCAGCAACACGCCGAGCAAGTCTGCGCTGAGAACCTTGGCGCGCCGTAAGTCCTCACCCCACTCGAGGAACATTTGCGCTCCTCTGCGTCCCCAGCGTGACGCGTCGGTCGGTACTACCAACGACGTCGCGGCGCTGAGCGCAGAGATCACCACGGCGTTGAGCGCTGGCGGTAAGTCAAACACAATGACGCTGTAGTCATTTAGCACCGGCTCCACAGCTTCAAACACCTTGTCCTCACGGCGGTGCATCGAGATCAGCTCGTGATCAAGTAATGCCACTGCGAGCGTGCTTGGTAACAAGTCGAGCCCGTCTACTCGTGTCGACAGAATAGTCTTACGAACGTCCACATGTCCCTTAATAACGTCGAACAGGTCGAACTCAACCGTGTCCTCGTTAGAAAACATCGACGTAGCATTGCTTTGTGCGTCACAATCTACGAGCAGGCAACGCCATGATGCGCGAGCAAGCCCCGTTGCGAGGTTGACGCTGGTAAAAGATTTCCCTACGCCGCCTTTCATAGCTGCGACGGCGATACGTTCGGCTGTCATGCGAGCATCCTCTCATGCACGTAGCCTATCTACCAAGCGACGCGCCGAAGGATGTACACCACGTTGTGTTGTTGTTTTTTTCTAGATAGAAAAACTAAAGTCTGTCAAGAGACGAATGTAATCCGATTGGGTGAATATCGCTCATCCGGGTACCTCGGTGGGGCATCGTCAACTTGGTTGCCTGCCTCGTGGCTGGGAGGATCCCTGGGTTGCTCGCGGTGAGGTGGGAGGGGCTGGGGCTGGTGGGGGTCGAGGCGCCGTCGTACAAGGGGTTTCGCTTCCCGGCG
>JBATXM010000051.1:0-7946 GCA_049673305.1 Pseudonocardiaceae bacterium
ACCCTGCAGCAAGCCCTGACACTGTCCCCCGCACAACGCCGCACACGCCTGAAACACCTCGTCGACCTCCTCGGACACCAACACCCCACCGACTGGGCCGCCCAGATCATCACCGCCATCCGAAGCCACAACAAGGACAACACGCCAACCTCTGACGTAGTACGCCCCGTCGCGCACGACAAAGGCCAACCGTCTACCGGGATGGCGAGTCATGCGGCAGAACGTGATCGGATGGACGCCCTGTTGTTTATTCCATGCCATGATCGTCATCACGGCGCCCCGAGAAGTGTCGATCAGCCGTCCTGCGGGTAGTTGATACGAGACCGCCTCACCGATACCGCACAAAGGAGTGGTTCGACCATGACGACTTTCGAGAGGTCCGTGGACGTGGACGTGCCCGTCTCGACCGCCTATAACCAGTGGACCCAGTTCGAGACGTTCCCGGAGTTCATGGACGGCGTGGACCGCATCCAGCAGATCGACGACACCCATACCCACTGGATCACCAGCATCGGCGGGGTCACTCGCGAGTTCGACGCCGAGATCACCGAGCAGCGCCCCGACGAGCGCGTGGCCTGGAAGACCACCAGCGGCCCTACCCAGGCCGGAGTCGTCACCTTCCACCGTCTGAACGACACCAGCACCCGGGTACACCTGCAGCTCGACTTCGAGCCCGAAGGCGTGGTGGAAACGATCGGCAGTGCTGTCGGAGCGGTCGGCTCTCGCCTACAGGGCGACCTGAACCGGTTCAAGCACTTCATCGAAGCCGACCAGCAGGGCCGGGAGAGCGGAGCGTGGCGTGGCCAGGTTGACGCGGACCCCCAGCACACGACCCGATGATCAGTTGCCAGGAGTAACGGTATCAGTGGTGGCGGAGGAGCTCTGCCACCACCGGTCACGATCGCTATGGATGGGGGAGATCACGCAGTTGGCTGCTCGGCCTGGCCGTGGAGCGACCCACTTACCCAGCACAGGCGAATCTCGCGTGCTGCACAGGCAGTAGTAATCATGCGCACAGGGCATGCCGCCGCGATGGGGTTGCCTTGCTGACACTTCGCCAGCAGCAAGGAGTCGTTTCCGCGTCCGGTCGAATCGACGGTCACGACGGGGCGGTGATTCTCACCGCGTCGTCGACTGACGAGACGATCGTAAGGATCTGTCCAGGCCGGTGACCTGAATCGGTCGCACGACCGTGCGCTGTGCTGCCACGATCCGTGAGCGTAGCCGAGCGCCTGGCAGCGATGGTGGGGTTCGACCAACGCCGCCAGTCCGGTGGATTTCAGGAATCCGACCTGCCGCAGGTCGACCATGACCGGGGCGGGCGCAACGCCAATGGCTTCGGCGGCTCGGAGCTGTTTGGCGAGCAGTGGCGCGGTGCGTAGATCGATCTCGGCGCGGGCACGGATCACTACGGCGGTCTCGGTAACCTCACGCTCGACCTGCAGTCCCGCTGGATCGTTCAGATCAGCGGCGCGGTCGATGTCGCTGGTGTCGTTCGGGTCGTTCATCGCGCCGGGTCACCACCTGTTCCCGTTCACCCTCGCCCTGGTAGGGCACGCCGGGTGCGGCGTGCCCTACCCAACGGTAGCGGTCCCGGGACTCGTGGGCAGCGCGATGAATTCCACAGTCGCAGACCGCTGTCGGATGGTCTGTTCGCCGGACCAAGGTCGCGGCGGACCGAGCACCTCCGCATCCATCGGCGTCCGGTTGGCCGCTCTGGCCGGCGCCCAACCACCACATGCGCACCAAAGCCGTCATCCGCGACTGACAGCATCCCACGGCAACACCCCGCCTGACGCGGGGTGTTGCCGCATCGAAGACTTTTCGGAGACACCGATGCGGCCTATAGATGACATCGTCAACTTGGGCGGCGGCCTGGTGACTGGGGTGATCGGCGGATCGTCTACGTGGAGCGTCGAAGGGACTGGGATGGTGGGCACCAGTGCGCCGTCGTATAAGGGGTTCCACTTTTCGCTGAGCTTTCGGAGCATCGCCGATCGAAGTATCTGAACAACCGGGCGAAGAACTCCCATCAATCCACCAGACAGCGGGAACGAGCGATGAAGAAGTTTACCTCACCCGGTGGCGCGCAGTGGTTTCTGTCGGTGTTTAGCGGGATATCACCGCATTCCCGACCCCGCCGCCACCGGCTCAGCGCCGACGCCTACCGCCCCGAGATGGCCGACCGCTTCAGCACCTGGAACGAAATCACCGGGCTGACCACGGCCGCCTGAACACCCGAGACGGGACCGACTACCCCGCCTCAACCAGGCACTGGGTGATCTCCCTAGCTCATCCGACCGAACAAGTTGACGATGCTGTCTGGCTCGGGCCGGTGGATGATGCGGTGAATCGTGGAGCGGCCGATGCTGGTCCTGCCCCGAAAAGAACTGCGTGGCCACCCAGCACCGTCACCCGTCACCCAAGATCGCCGAATGACGACATCAGGACGGCTGGCCAGTACCGGTCACACACGGGGCGGTATCAGTGCTGTTCAGACCTCAAAACGTTGCTCACACCCCGAGACGTACCGGTACCCCTTACCGCTCTGTCACGCCCGGGAGCAAACCCGTGACGGGAGCAAGGGGACCACTGCCTGAACCACCGACGGCACCGGTCAAGCCCGAGAACAAACCTCTGTACCCGCCGCCGACGGCACCGGTCGTGCCCGAGAACAAGCCCCCGGAACCGCCGCCGACGGCACCGGTCGTGCCCGAGAACAAGCCCCTGGAACCGCCACCGGTCAAGTCCGAGAGCAAACCTGAGAGGGGCATGACGGGCATGATGGGGGCGATGGGGGTGGCGCTCCCGCCAAAACCGCCTCCGACGGCGCCACCCTGGACGGTGAACAGGGACATGACCGTACGTGCGGGGAGCAGCTCCACATGCTGACCGTCGATCTCGCTCAATGTATCTGACATCCCAGTCCTTCTCACAGTGGTCCGAGTGTGCCGGCGCAGAACACTTCATCAACGGTATCGCGGTACCTTCGCAAGATTATGACCAGGAAAACCTCGTATGGCAAGAAGAATTCGCCACCTAATTTTGCGTGCCGCTACCTAGTTGTCGGGGTGGCTCCCTCGTAGCCAGCACTGGCACCTATGCACTGTTCGACAGGGATCCGGAGCTGCTCCGTCAGGCCGGTATGCTCAGCACAGGCTGCCAGAAGACGTGATGACATAAAAAGTGAGCCGCTCGGTGCGGGATCCCTGAGTGGAGTCGCGAGAGTTCGCAGTCAGGTGCGGTACAAATCGGGTACAAGCCGTAGCGCCAGGCGTCACCCTGCGTTCTTGCAGGCCAGCGGCCCACCTTCGGGACATTCCGATGCGCACGTCGTTGTCGATCTGGCTAGCGACCTGCACGTACCTGTTCATCATAGGGTTGTTGGTTCGAGACGTCGAATTCACGTTGGAGGACATGGTGCCGTCCCAGTCGAGTGTTCGGGGCGCCGTTCGGCGATCAGAGCACTCCTTTACGTACACTCCCCGTTAGAATGAACCCCTAAACGGGTGTCACCCATCTACTCTATTTAGCGGATGGCCCAAGTCGAGGGCCCATAACCTCCGCTGCCCGGCAGCGGCACAGGGGAGTGGACAAATGTGGGTAACTCCATGCTGCAAACATAAACCACAGAAAGTGTCGACCTGGATTTCACACGCACCGCGTTACTGGCGATGCCCCAAATGCCGTGAGATCTACACGAATACCAAACTCACTTGGCAAGCCCCGGTGTAGCCAGACGAGCCTTACAGTGCGTCGTGTAGGTCTACTACACCTTATGGGTGTCGAAGCAAAGCTAATCATGATCATGATCATGATTGATGTGACAGTGTCGGCAACCCGCCTGATGATCACCGGACCGCCACCGAAATTTCACGGAACTCGGGACATCTTCCGCGCTGGGAGAGGGCGGCGAGGGCAACGAAGACGAGCTGTCGCCGCTTGACACCCCCACACCCGTTCTGAATCCTGGGAGGGTGGGCAAGCTGCTCGCGAACGCGTTCGTCTATCTCCACTCGGAGGAACAATGCAGCCGCTCCCGCCGCTGACCTCAAGAGGCCTGGTCACTTTGGTCAATCCTAATTTCGTCAAGCCGGGGGTCACGCCGTATGCCCTGGACATCCTGTGCTCGCATCTGGAGCTCGCGGGCTTCGATGTGGAGGTCTTGGACCTGACGTTCAGGGAGACCGATTGGCGGCTCGCCGAATACTTCGCCGTTCATGATCCCCTGCTGGTGGGGGTGACGCTGCGCAACGCGGGGAGCGTGCAACCCCAGGAGCAGCGCGTCTTCCTGCCCGACCACCTGGCGGTGATCGACGCGATCCGGGCGGAAACCAGCGCTCCCATCGTGCTTGGAGGTGCGGGTTTCTCTTCGATGCCGTACGCGGCGATGGAGTACTTCGAGGTTCCCTACGGTGTGAAGGGCCCAGGCGAAGTGATCCTGTGCGATCTGGCCGACGCGCTGGCGTCAGGACGGCCGCCGGAGACCATTCAGGGGCTGCTCCTGTACGACGGGCGGACCGTCCAGCCAGCTGGCAGCGCTGGGCATCCGGTGGCCGGCAGTACGCTCGGCCGGCACATCGTGGCGCGCTACCAGCGGCGATCCGGCGTGCCGTATCGCGTCGACAACCGCGAGTACTACGACAAGGGCGGACTCGGCAACCTGCTCACCAAGAATGGTTGCCCGTTCGCGTGTAATCACTGCGTCGAGCCCGACGCCAAGGGATCGGCCGTCTCTCGGCGGACCGCCGACGCCGTTGTCGACGAGTTGGAGTCACTGGTCTCACAGGGAATCTACGACGTTCACACCACCGACAGCGAGTTCAACATCAGGCCCACCCACGGCAAGGAGATCCTCCGCGAGATCATCACTCGCCAGCGTCGCAGCGACGGCCCGCTGCGCAGGCTCCGGCTGTGGATCTACGCGCACCCGGTTCCCTTCGACGAAGAGCTAGTGGACCTGCTGGCGGAGGCTGGCTGCCACGGGGTCTCGCTGTCGGCCGAACACATGTGTCGGGAGAACTTGGCAGTCTGGGACGCACCACGCGGCCGGGTCGGCCTCGCCTACACGATCGACGACGTCCGCCGGGTGACGAAGCTCCTGTCCGATCGCAATATCAGCATCACCACCGAGCTGCTCCTCGGGCTGCCCGGTGAGACCATCGACACGCTCAAGCAAGCCATCGACGAATCTCTGGAGCTGCCGACGACGGTGGTCGGCTACACGCTCGGGCTGCAGGTTTTTCCGCATGCTCCGCTGGGCATCCGTTTCGCTGCCGAGTCGGCGGGCCAGAACGTTATCCGCGGCTTGCAGTCCAACACGGCCAGGAGCCAGATCTTTCTGAAGTCTCTCGACCAGTGCGAGTCGATGACCGAGTACGAGCGTCAGTTCTGGTTCGACGAAGCAGGACGCATCCGCCCGGTCTTCTACTTCTCCCCGGACCTACCCGAAGATCCCGAAACGATCGAACGCCCTGATGGCAGATGGGTGAACACGATCCGATGGATCCAACAGTACGTCCCCGAGTCTGAGCACTATCGCGTTGCTCTGCCGACAGTTTCCGGAGACGGCCAGGACGACAACAACTACGCGGACAACCCATTTCTCAAGCACGCGGTCGCGTTGGGCTACAAGGGCGCTTACTACTCCTGGTGGCGCGATCGCGAGCGGATCCTCAAAGAGGCAAGCCTCGCCGGGCTCACAGCTTGACCAGCTCGCCGAGGGCGGGCGCCCTCGCGGACTCTCCAGAAAGGGACGGTCGCTGGCCGCCCTGGACGAGGTGAACTTCTTCCTCGCCGACGTGCAGTCTGGGCTGGGTCCATTCCTGGGGATTTACCTGCTGACCAAACCGGGCTGGAACGCCGCGAGCATCGGTGCGGTGATGACCATCGGCGGCGTCGCGGGCCTGGTCGTTCAAACCCCGGTCGGTGCCCTCATCGACCGCACCCGGCACAAACGGGCTTTGGTTATTGGCGCTGCGGTGGGGGTCTCGGTCGGGGCATTCATCGTGACCATCACCCCCAGCTTTCTCGTGGTCACCACGGCGCCGCTGGTGATCGGAGTGGTCGGTGTGATCTTCCCCCCGGCGATCGCCGCGATCGCGTTTGGTGCCCTACTGCTGTTCTTCTTCGCGGTGCCCGAAACCTACCCCGTGACCCTTGTCCCGACCGCAGCGCCGCCGGTGGTAGACCCCACCCGAGCCCGGCCCAGCGGGCACGGGATCGCGGTGATGATGTCCCCAGGTGGCCACGCTCGATGGGACGGCAGCCCCCGGGATTACGGGCTAGTGCTCTACCGCCGTACTCGATACGTCAGGGGACGACAACAGCTGATCGATGTCCCGAACACGTCGGCGACGTTGGGGCGTGGCAAGGGAGTGGTCGGCTCCGCGGTCACTCGGGTTCCCGCTGCGCTGGCCGGTGGTTTGTTCGAGGTGGGTGATGCGTTGGTGGGCGGTCGCGAGTTGGTGTTCGAGGCTGACGATGCGGGTGGCGGCGGTCAGGGGCATGTTCTCATCAAGGAGTGCGCGGACTCGAGCGGCCCGCGTGAGGTCGGCCCGGCTGTAGCGGCGTTGCCCACCTGCGGAACGCCCCGGGCTCAGCAGCCCAGCGGCATCCAGACTGCGTAAAAAGGCGGGTTGCACACCGAGCAGTTCCGCGGCGGTGCCCATGGTGTAGACCGGGTAGTCAACATCGTCGAGCTTGTCCGTGGTACCGCTTTGAGGTTGTGTCACCTGATCTCCGGGACGTAACTGGGGCCCTGGTAGCCGTGTCGAAACAACGGCTACCAGGGCCCCTTCAGCGGGGTGTGCCCTCCTTAACCGGGCGGTAGCCCCACAGGCTTATCGCCCGCACGGTCCGGGAAATCCCGAGCCTGGTGATCGCGATGCGGGAGAGCAACGCACCATCGCCACCGGGTGTCACAGTCCGCGGCTATCACCCCCTCAACGAAGGAACAACCTCTTACTGCGTACATGGCAGACAGTAGAGTGCGCAGCACATGTTGTCTACCCCTGTTTTGGGGGAGTTTCGGTGAGGGTTGACGCTGGCCGGCCGCGACCACACGAGTCCAACTGCGACGAGGCCACGGCGCAAGCAGAGTTGGGAACACAGAGTGACCCGACCAGCGGGGACGGCAATCCGTTCCGGGCAACCAGGGCGGACACCCCACTCCCGCTACGGAGCGTCGACCCGCATGACGCCACTCGATACTCGCGGCAGGCAGGTGCTACCCAGCGTCACCCACGGGTGCGCTCGACTGTTGTGCGTGGCAACCAGTGCGTTCCTCCGCGCCACCGCCACCCTGGAGTGGGTATCTATCAAGAACTGTCTATGATCGAGAAGAACTTTACGAACGTCGTTGTTAGCAGTACTATCGCTGTGCCGCGACAGCGGTGCGTACCTATCGCGTCGTGTCGACGCCCTGGAAGGAGAGAACCCACGATGCTGATGCGTACCGACCCGTTCCGGGAGCTTGACCGCCTGACCCAACAACTGTTCGGCACCAACGGCACCGCCACCCGCCCGGCGGTGATGCCCATGGACGCCTACCGGGCTGGCGAGCAGTTCGTCGTGCAGTTCGACCTGCCCGGCGTGGACCCGTCGTCTATCGACCTCGACGTCGAGCGCAACGTGCTCACCGTCAAAGCCGAGCGCACCCCCACCTACGGGGAGGACATCGAGCTCCAAGTCGCCGAGCGGCCCCGCGGGGTGTTCTCCCGGCAGCTGTTCCTCGGTGACACCCTCGACACCGACCGCATTGAGGCGCACTACGACGCCGGGGTCCTGACCCTGCGTCTGCCCATCGCTGAGAAGGCCAAACCCCGCAAGATCGAAATCGCCGGGAGCAACACACCCAAAGTGATCAACTCCTGATCTGCACCGCCACGGCCCAGCAGCCCGACGGAGCAGTTCCCTGCCACATCGGGGGTGCCCCGCAACCCGGT
>JBATXM010000052.1:0-3375 GCA_049673305.1 Pseudonocardiaceae bacterium
GTTGCGTGGTTGGCGGCGGCCCAGCGGGGATCATGTTGGGCGTGCTGCTGGCTCGTCAAGGTATCGAGGTGCTCGTGCTGGAAAAGCACGCCGACTTCCTGCGGGACTTCCGGGGTGACACCATCCATCCGTCAACCCAGGAACTGATGTACGAACTGGGCTGGATCGATGAGTTCCAGCAGATTCCCCATTCCACAATAGACCACGTTGCCATCGATATCGGCGGGAAGGTTATTACGTTCGCGGATTTCCGCAAGCTGAAGGTGCACTGTCCCTACATCGCGTTCATGCCACAATGGGACCTCCTGAACTTCCTGGCCGCCAAGGGAAATAAATTTCCGAGTTTCAGGCTGTTGCAGAGCACCGAGGTGAACGACCTCCTCACCGATGAGAGCCGTGTGGTCGGAGTACGCGCCACCGCTGTGGACGGCCCCCTTGAGGTACGCGCGGACTTGGTCGTCGCCGCCGACGGCCGCCACTCCACCTGCCGCGCGCAGAGCGGACTGGAAACGATTTCCAACGCTCCTTTCATCGACGTGTTGTGGTTCCGCGTGTCGCGAAAAGACACCGATAAGGTCAAATTATTCCAGAGCGGGAAGAGTGTTCTGATCTCGCTCAACCGCAGAGACTACTGGCAGATCGCCTACGTCGTTCCTCCCCGCGCCTTCGGGGAAGTGCGCGCAGCCGGACTGGCTGAGTTCCATGCCAAGATCACTGCACTGGCACCCGCGCTGGGCGACCGCATGCACGAGATCGATGCCTGGGACAAGGTGCACCAGCTTACCGTCCGCGTGGACCGGCTCAAGACCTGGCACCGGCCAGGTCTGCTGTTTATCGGTGACGCCGCCCACGCCATGTCCCCGGCCGGGGGTGTCGGGGTCAACCTGGCCGTCCAAGACGCGGTGGCCACCGCGAACATCCTCGGAACCAAGCTACGCTTAAACACACTGCACGACAGCGACTTACCACGGATTCAGGCGCGCCGAGAATTCCCCACCAGGCTCACCCAGAAGTTCCAGGTTGCGATGTTGCGCGACCTCTACCCCAAGGATCTGCACGACGATACGGCCCGCCATACACCACTGATCTTCACCGCGTTCCGGATGTTTCCGCCGCTGCGTCACGCCATGGGCCGTTTTATCGGACTGGGTGTCCGCCAGGAACACATCAGCAACTGACAATCGGCTTCATTCCAGCCAGCGACCATCGCGCATGACGGTTCGGTTGGCGTACTCGTGAAATCCGTTCCAAACAAGGATTCGCGTGGGGTTGAGACGGAGGCAGACGCGCCCGGGAAGGACTTTGTCGCTGCGCCTCATGCCGGCGAAGGCGTTCATGATCTCGGGTTCGATGTCGGCTATGCTGAGGATCGAGACGGTGCCATCGACGATGATGACATCGTCTGGCTCACCGATCGCGACCCGGGCGGCGCCGTTGCCACGAATGTTCGAGGTGGTCACGCTACGCTCGCGAGTCGCCATCGTGATATGCCTGCCGTTCCAGATGAAGCCGACCGGGATGAGATGCGGGCCCGAGCTGTTCCCCGTGGACAGCCAGAGCCGATCCCGGCTCTGGAGCATCTCGAGCGCAGCCGCCCGTCGCTGGGCCGTTGATCGCGGGACACACTCGTGCATTGTCACCACACCAATCACCTCTCAGTCTGGTCAGCCTACTGGGGCCGCGATCAAGTCCGGCCTCCGGCGTTTTCTGGACGCCTTAGGGGTTTCTTTCACCCATTGCTTCCCTTGGCCCTGCGCCCATTGTGGCAATCCTTGCCCTGTTTTACCAGTAGCCTGAGCCAGATATCGCTGAAAAGAGACAGCGGATCCTGCGTACGGGCCGTCCTGTGCCACCGGCACGACCACACATATACCCCGTTCGCGGTGCTCCTGCCCGGCAGGGACGGTACCTGGAGTGTGTCGTCGCGGCCTGGACCGTACCCGATCTTGTAGACACCCGGTCGTGACTGCCGCTGATTACGAGCGAAGGATGACAGTGTCCCCCGCCGCGCTCCCACCGGACTTCGAGTGCTACCATTGATCTTAGTCGATACGAGCGAGAGCGTCGTCGAGGGGGCAGTGCCCGCCGTGGCGTCGTAATTACCGGAGGCGGTACCGGGATCGGACGGGCGACAGCGCACGCGTTCGCTGCCCGTGGTGCCCGGGTCCTGGCGGTGGGGCGCTCCGAGTCCACGCTGGCCGAGACCGCCAAGGACCACGACACTGTTTCCGCTCTTGCTAATGCGATGGGCGCGCTGGACCGTGCCGCCATCGTCGCCCAGGTCAACACCAATCTGCTGGCGCCGATCTTCTTGACTCAGCAGGCGTTGGCGGGAATGCCTCGCGAGACCTACGAGAAATTCCTGGCCGACATGCTGACCAAGATTCCCTCAGGACGGATCGGCTCCCCGGGCGAGATCGCGTGGTGGATCGTCCACCTCACCGAACCCAACGCCGAGTACGCAAACGGCGCGCTGTTCGCCATCGACGGCGCGCTATCCGTCACTTGACTCACTGTGCGCACATCTACACCGCCACCGAATGACTGCGCTTCTCCGCGCTGCTCGGGTAGTGCCCCGGTGGCGGCGGACAGAAACTGCTCCGCGCGACCGGGATAGGTAAAGTCCTTCATGGCACGTTCGCGTTGCCGGGTGGGGTTGGTGGAAGTTCTCGGCCCGCTTGTTTAGATACTTCCAGCGATGGTGCCGCACACTGGGTATCAGCCGTCGGTGGGCCACACCGTAGCTGGCCAGCTTGCCAGGGATCAATACCTGCGGCCCGCTTACGAAGTCATTGCCATCTTGAAGTGTATGCCAACTTGAAGTACAGTGAGAGACTAAGGATCATCCCCAATTTCCAAGTTGCGATATTGTGCGACCTCCACCCCAAGGATCTACACAACGACATGTCTAGCACCGCCCCGGAGAAACACCAGACGCTAGAGAAAGGGACATCATGCCGCAGCAGCCCACTCGCGTGCCCGAGGAAGTCGGCCAGCTTTATAATCGTGCGGCTGACCGATATTATGGTCGAGAGGTTGAAGATCGGAGCCGGAAGCCGAGTCCTTGATGTCGATGGAACTGCCGTTTCCGGCACAGTCCTTCGACGCCGCCATCGCCCTTGAATCAATTCCGCACATGCCCGACCGTGGACAGGTGCTCGCGCAGATCTACCGAGTACTCCGGCCGGGAGGCCGGCTAGTCCTGACCGACTTCTTCGAGCGTGCACCGATCCCCACCGCTAAGCAACCTAGCCTTGATCATTCGCCTTGATCGGTGGGTGGTCTGGGGCGGGCGCTGGGCCTCGTTAAGGATCTTGATTTTAGGGTCTGGGTATGACAATGTCCCGGCTAGCGGGCCGGGTGGCCGGGGATTCC
>JBATXM010000053.1:0-21795 GCA_049673305.1 Pseudonocardiaceae bacterium
TGGACCTGACCACGCTCGGCGCGGGCTACGTCCGCGAGCAACACGAACGCTTCCAGCGCATGCAGGAGAACATCCACGGCGGCGAGAAGCCACCCACCGAGCGGGTCATCGACATGCACCGCGAGAAGTTCGGTGACGACTACCGCCTCGAAACCGAGGGCCACCACCCGGACCCCCGGCTGCGGCAAAAGGCCAGCGTCCGCTGAGGCGTATTCCGACGCAGACGAGGTGCCCGAAACCGATCGCGCTGGATGGGGACATCTTTGTCACGCCGCCGAAATCTGGTGCAGGGTGAGACCATCTTGTGGGCGGCTAGAACGAGAATCGGAGGTCCGCAGTTGGGGCACTCAAGACCGAGCATTCCTAGAACCGGGTGCCAACTTCATGCGCGCAGCTCGGTTTCCGGGTCGGGAGCCGGAGTCGGCGAGCTGGGTGCCCCCTGCTGTCCTCGAAGTGATGTTGCGCAGGCTACCCCGGCGATCGCACCTTTACCAACGGCGACTGAGACCAGCTGGATGCCCGGCGTGATGTCTCCGGCGGCATAAAGGCCCTCGATGGTGGTCTGTCCATCGCTGTCAACCAGCAGGCAGCCGTCTTCGGTGAGCTCGCATCCGAGTTGCTCGGCCAGATGCACTCGGGGGTGGTGAGCGATGGAGAAGAACACCAGATCCGCGTCGATGCTGGCCCCGCTGCGCACACGGACCGTCTGCAGCCGCCCGGGCTCACCCACCAGCTCGACTGCATCGTCTTCGATCAGCTCGACGCCGTGGTCCTCGAGGACCTGACGATCACACTCATCGCCCTCAAAACACCGCCCTTGGGTGAGGATCGTCAGGCGCTCAGCCCAGTCGAGCAGCTCCAAGGCGAAACCGGTGACCGACTTGCTCCAGCCCAACACGACGACCGTGCGATCCTTCGCCTCGTAACCGTCGCAAGTCGGGCAATGAAACACGCTAATGCCGTAGTGGTCGAAGAAACCAGTCACGTCGGGGAACTGGTCAACCACGCCAGTGGCGATGATCATGCGCAGGGCGACGAACTCCTGGTTGCCCACGCCGACGACGAAGCGACCCTGGTTGTCGCGCCGCGCCGTCGTCGCCTCGTCGTCACAGAGCACGACGGTGGGATAGCGGCCTACCTGCGCTCTCGCCGTGGCAAGCAGCGCCATGGGATTGGCCGGGTCACTGCCAAGATAGCCATGGGACTGCTTCACCCACCGGTTGCGGTACTCGCGGCTGTCGACCACGAGCACCGAACGCCGGTAACGCGCCAGCCAAGTTGCCGCACTCAGACCGGCAGGCCCCCCTCCCACGACAACAACGTCGTACACCCTGCCCGGAAGCACCCCGTTACCCACCGCCAACATGTCCCACTCCTCAGTGCGTCCACTCACCCTCGGGCCATGAGATCCAGCGCCGAGGATCACAGGCGTCAGCTCATTGCTCGAACTCGGTGAAAAGCGTCGGGCGATGTTACCTGTCGGGTAACGTCGGGCTCATCCAACCCGATCGTGGTCGGCTCGCCAGGCACAGCGCATCGCTGCTCTCTGGCCCGGGCACACCAACGTTGGTTCCACACAACCCTACCTGCACGCCGATCTGAACATCAGGGAACGAGCACTCACCCGCACGACTCCCACCTCTTCAAAAGTGGAGGATGGAGAGATGGCCCGATCTACGAGGCACCCTTGTGAGGTGCGTGAGCGTGCGGTGGCGCTGGTGTTGGAGAACCAGTCGGATTATGGTTCGCAGTGGGAAGCGATCGTGTCGGTCGCGGAGTAAGGTTGGGGTGTCGGCCGAGTCGTTACGCCGGTGGGTTCGTCAGGCTGAGATCGATGCGGGTCGCCGGGCGGGGACGACGTCTGTCGATGCTGAGTCGTTTCATGAGTTGCGGCGGGAGAATCGTGATCTGTGGCGAGCGAATGAAATAACGAGTCTCTACCGAACCCGGGGCGGTTCACTACGTGGGCTGGCACCAGTTCGACGAACGGGCCGCCGGGGTCCAACAGTGCGTATCGCACCTTTTCCGCCACCTGCAAAGCGTTCTCGACCTGCATCCCGATCAGCAGGCCTGGGCAGGTGAGACCCGCGACGTGCTGCGCGAGACCCACACGGCTGTGGCGGCCGCGAAGGCCGCCGAGACCGAGGCACTCGACCCAGCACTGTTGGGCGACCTCCGAGCTCGCTACGACAAGACCATCACCTGGGGCCAAGCCACCAATCGCCACCGTGACTGGGACGGCAAAGTCTCCGGCTACTGGCACACCCTGAGCAGGTTGTGCACCGTGCGCTCCTACCTCACCAGCGCCTGCAACCACGGCCACCGCGCCATCGACCACGCCCTCACACCCCTGGATGCCACCCACCACCACCTGATCACAAGATCAACTCACGTCAACCCCTTGATATGGACACGGGTAATGTGCGTTTCAGGGTGCACGGCCGCTACCGACTCACCGGTGCCAGCCAGGTGCTGGCCCGGGTGGCCGGGCTCTCGAGTGCAGGCCCACAGCAGCGTGAGGCCCGGTGAGTCCTCATCAGTCCACTCGAACCCGCACCGATAGTCGTGGGGACGCCCGTTGACCTTACTCGGTAAGCCCGGTGTCGGGTCTGGATCACCCACAACGATGTGCCTCAGCTCGTCCTTGCCCATCGTCCTGTCTCACAACCTGCCGGCTTTTGGCGAAGAGTAGCAAGTCAAGTACACTAAGTAAATACAGCGATGCGCCACGATAGAGTGATTGCAGACCTACTGCCATTTCGATGGGGGGATACTCAGTCCCTTTACTTCCTACGCCGCCGTTGGGGTAGCGGTTGCGGGTGGACGTCGATCTCTTTCATTCGTTGCACGTAGATATCATACTGGCGGCGTGCCTCACCGAGATGGCCAGCATCGAACTGCATGTTGACAAGGTCCAAGTGAGCCTGCTCGTCGAACGGGTCCCGCTCGAGCAGCCTCACCAGGTATCGTACCGCCCCTTCGATATCACCGGCCTGCCACAGCCGCGCCGCTAGCGCTCGAAGCAAGGCGATGTGGGTGACCCGAACCTCCTCGGCCAGCGATGCGACCCAGTCCTGGTGAGCATCATCTTCCAGGAAGTCCCCGGTGTAGGCGGCTAGGGTGGCCGTCATTCGCTCCGCAGCGTCCGGCCGTCCGCCCCGGTGAGCCGCAAGGGCGTCAGTGGCGTCGGCGAGGAACTCCTCGACATCGACATCGACCTGGGTACGATCCAGCCACACCATCCTGCCGTTACTGGCCAGCGGCCCCGCGCTGGCGTGACGCTGCAGCACGTTACGCAGCGTCCGGAGCAGCACCGACAGCCTGTTACCTGCTGTTGCCGGGCTCGTCCCCGGCCACAGCAGTTCCACCAGCTGCTCCCGGGAGGTCGCCGCACGCCGGGCGATGAGGATCTTCAACAGGTCTCGAGCCTCCTTTGATCGCCACACGGTGTTGGGAACCGGCGTGCCGTCGCGGATCACCTGGAATGCCCCCAGTGTCCGGATGAACACCGCAGGAGCATATTTCGCGTCGACCATGCGTCCATCACCGCTTCTGGTTGTGTTCATCTTGTTTTAATCGCCGCGCTCCGGGTCTCCGTAACAACTCCCCTGGTCGCCTCCGTCAAGTTCTTACGGTGAGTTTCCGCTCGGCACACTGCGTGACGTGTTGCTCTCGGGGCACGGCGACCGGATACCGGAGCCGAAGATCGAAACTAAGAGTCAGGTAAGGAAAATATAAGATCATCTGTAGGCTGTTCCCTTAGTGTTTCATCTTGTTGCTCACAGACAAGGCAGATACCTCGAAGACAAGACGGCGTGACAGGGAGCGAAGCGCAGGTGTTCCTACGCCGGCCGAGCCGGGTGCAGATCGCTACTTTGGAGAAATGAGTACATGGCGGACTTCAACTTCAGTGTCCTCACTCCGGTACCACGGGTAGGAGTGGACGATTCCGTGCTGACCCGGGTGCTGGACAGCGCGCTGAATGCGACCGGTGAGAAAGATCGTTGGGAGGTGAAGGGAGACGATTTCTGGTATTACCTCACACAACAAGGACAACTTCGACGTACGCAGGGGTGGAAGCTGCACGTGTCGGCGACGCTGGCATCAGCCGAAACGGTGCTTTCCCGGTCATTACCGGTATTGCTCGCCGGTCGTTCACCCTTCAAGTTCGCGAAGACGATCGATCACGTTGCCATGCTGAACACTCGCCACACACCTCGCGGGCACTCCGGGAAATTCGTCACCGTCTACCCGCACAGCGACGAGGAAGCAGTCCGGCTCGCGGAGGCGCTGCACCACGTGACAGAGGGCCTCGCCGGTCCTCGTATCCTCTCAGATCAGCCCTACGCGCCGATGAGCCTCGTTCACTATCGATACGGTGCATTCGTCGAAGAACGTAGAATCTCGAACGACGGTTTCTACGCCTGGACGATTCTCGACCCGGATGGCAACCCCGTGGAGGATCGACGCATTGGCCAGTACTTACCACCGGAATGGGTCCGATGTCCGTTTTCTCAGGCGACGAGCAACAGTGCCTCTCGCGCGAACAAAAAAGGACAAGGCGTGCTGATTGGAGATCGTTTCTTGATACGTGAAGCGATCCGACATTCCAATAAAGGCGGCGTCTATCGGGCTGTCGACACACACAGTGGCGCCGACGTTGTGATCAAAGAGGCACGCGCCCATGTGGCTGCGGATGAGACCGGAAAAGACGCGCGGGACCTGCTCAGAGTAGAATCCCGTGCGCTCGAGAGGATTGGGTCGCGCGGCTTGGCGCCCCGGCTGCTCAAGCTTTTCGAGCAAGGCCAGCACCTATTCCTTGCCGAGGATCTCGTGCCGGGGATGACTCTTCGCGAGTGGGTTCCCGACCTGATCCGCAATGCTGGGTGGTGCCGCCATGTTCCAGAGGCCATGGATCAGGCTAGCCGTCTGGTGGAACTGATGGATGTGGTCCACCAGTCCGGCCTGATCCTTCGAGACTTCAACCCGAACAACATCATGGTGCTTCCCGGCGGGGAACTTCGGCTCATCGACCTGGAATTGGCCGTGGCAGTAGGGGAACCGGAGGGGGAACGGGTCAACGTAGGCACGCTGGGCTACTCCGCTCCGGAGCAACTGGAGGGGGCATCTCCAACCGTCCAGGCCGATTACTACAGCCTCGGTGCCACCATCTGTTTCGTCGTCACGGGCGACACTCCCTATTTCTTGGAGGAGGTCCCCCGGGACCGGCCCCTGCGTGAGCGGCTGGCAGCGTGGCTCATGGTGCGCGGGAAAGCGCTGGACATGCCGACCGACATCCAGATGCTGATCCTCGGTTTGATGGACGACGTGCCCGAGCAGCGATGGACGCCGGCTGAGGCGAGAAATGCACTCGCCGTGGCGCGGAAGGCGACCGAGCAATCACCGCGACCTCATGTCGAGCGAGCGCGTGATGTCGACAACAGTGCCGGCGGGCTGGGCGAGCAGCAGTGGCGCCACGCCGTCGATGGCATGGTGAACTACATCCTCACTTCGATGACTCCCAGTGACGGCGAGCGACTGTGGCCTGTGTCATGTGCCTTTGGAGCACCGGATCCGTGCAGTCTCCAGCTTGGCGCCACCGGAGTTCTCGGCGTTCTTACCCGATACTTCGCGCTCACCGACGACCAGCGGGTGACCGAGGCAATCGCTACCGCGGGACGGTGGATCGCCGCGCGGCTGTCAGCGGATGCGAAACGACCACCCGGACTCTATTTCGGAGATGCCGGAATAGCATGGGCGTTGTATGAAGCCGGACGGGTGCTCGATGATAACTGGCTGGCCGCGCGGGGCCTTGCGCTGGCCAACACACTGCCGGTCTCCTGGTCGAGCCCTGATGTGATCCAGGGCACCGCCGGGATCGGACTCACGTTCCTTCATCTCTGGCTGCGCACGGGCGACGGCGAGTTCGCCGAGCGCGCTGGTAAATCCGCCGACGCTTTGATTGCGTCGGTCAGCGAGGAAGCGGGTGGGCTCATCTGGGAACCACCAGCCGAATTCGACTCCCGGCTGGCCGGCCGGCGTCACTATGGCTTCGCCCATGGCACCGCCGGTGTGGGCTATTTCCTGCTCACCGCAGCACTCGCTACCGGCCGGTCCGACTGTCTCGAGCTCGCCTGCCGCGCTGGTGACACCCTCCTCACCAATGCCACCGTGACACATGGCGCAGCTCAGTGGGGCGCTGGCCCTGGTGATGCCCCGACTGCCCCTTACTGGTGCCACGGCGCCTCCGGTATCGGGAGCTTTCTCACCCGGCTCCATCGCGCCACTGGGGATGACCGATTCGGCAAGGCGGCACAGATGTCCGCCCAGGCGGTCATGGAGAACTCATGGCGAGGATCACTCGGGCAATGCCACGGCCTCGCGGGCAACGGCGAGTTTCTCCTCGACATGGCGCAGATCGCCGACCACACGCGGTACGAGGCCTCAGCTCACCAACTGGCCAGGGCTATCTTCACCACTCGGGCCGACCGAGAAAGTCAGGTCGTATTTCCTAACGAGCACCAAGGCTTCTCCGCCACGTGGGGGGACGGTATAAGCGGGATCTTGTCCTTCTTCCTGCGGCTACGACACCGCTCGCCCCGGCTGTGGATGGTCGACACGCTGCTCGAACGGAGCGACCAGTCATGATCACAGTCTTGCCAGCGGCCGGAATGGTCCACTTCGCCCGCGTCAACGTCGCCTTCTCGGCCAACGGTCGCTGGGGCGCGTGCCTGAGGGCCGATGACGAGGATCTGGCCCTCGAGCAGTGGACGCTCGCCGCGGAAGAGGCGGTGTGTCAGACGATTCCCGACATCGCGGTCACTCGACGAACGCACCCACTACCCCTCGACGACGGCCGAATCCTTCTCCTCCGCAGCAAAGGGACCAGCACATCTGGACGACACACGCTCATGCTGCTGCAGCCGGGTGGGCGCGGCATCCTCCGGCAACGGCTCGCTGACATTCCCGGGCTGGGGGGCTACCTCGTGCCGAGCCCCAACTCCGACCAGCTTGGGTTCCTCGTCACGCTCGATGATCCAGAGTATTCGACGATCTGGCGGTTGTCGGCTTCGCCACCACATATCGAGCCGATCCTGCGGATACCAGGCACCCTGTCCGGGGGCGTGTGGCTCGACGGTGACAGGAGCGTACTGGCGCTCAACCAGGCCGGCGTCAACTGCTGTTCCAGCGGCATCGTCGTCGACCTTCCACAGCGGTCGTGGCGGCGTATCTGGTCGGTTTCCGACACGAGCATTGATCGAATCGTGCTCGCCAGCCACCGGTCGAAGTTGCTCATTGTCACCACCAACTCCGCTGGCGAAGAACGGCTCGGCTGGGGAATTCTCGGAAATTCCACCGTGCACTTTCCCGAGACTTTGCACCGAGCGGGCTACGTGCGCCAAGCACTGACCCTCGACGAGCCCGGCGAGCGGTTGCTGGTGCGCGAGGTAGCGGGAGCGGTATCCCGATTGCTCGTCTACCGCCCAGCTGATGACCGTCTCACACCCGTGGCCAGCCCGCCAGGCACCATCTCGGCTCCCGCGTCCTGGGCTGGGGACCTCATCCGGCTCCAGTTCTCGGCTCCGGACCAGCCTCCCACACTCGCCACCGTGCGGCTCGGGACCGCGCGGCTCGAATCGAGGCCTCGCTGGTCTGTGAGCCCAGATGACCAACGCGGCGGGAACTCTCGGTGTGGGCAGCCCGCCTGGGCGCAGGCCGAGCTGATCAAACTCCCGGGCCCGGCAGGGCTGATCGAGGCGATCACCTACGGCGGCCCCGACTGGCGACACTGCCCGCACCTCGTCGTGGCGCTGCACGGAGGTCCGCTGTCCTCCTGGCGCTTCGAGTTCGACCCGCTCTTCCAGAGTCTGGATCAGGCAGGTGCAGCCGTGGTGGCGCCCAACTATCGGGGCAGCACCGGTTACGGCGACGAACATCTGTGGGCGGTTGTCGGCAACTGGGGCGGGCCGGACCTCCAAGACGTGCTTCACCTGGGCCGAAGCCTCGACCGCGAGCGAAGGCGCCGCCAACTCCCCAAGCCAGTGGTGCTGGGCACGAGCTACGGCGCATTCCTGGCGCTCCTCGCGGCCTCCCACGAACCGGAGCTGTGGTCGGCATGCGTCGCGCTGGCTCCTTTTCTCTCCGGACCAAGCCTGCATCGCTGCGCTGATATCGCGGTACGACACCGGATCGAACAGCTGGGCGGACTCACCCGAATCGACGACGCCTTCGGGCCTCGAGATGTGCTGCGGGTCTGCCCCTCGCTCTCCGCGCCACTACTGCTGATTCACGGCAGCAAGGACGAAACAATACCAGTGGAGCAGTCACGGCTGCTGCGGCGGCGGCTGTCCGAACTGGGCCGGACCGACGGCATCGACTTCGAGTACCTCGAGGCCGACAGTGACCACGAAGAGGTGGCACTGGCGTGGCCGAAAGATCTCCGTCGAAAAATAGTGAGCTTCTGCCTCGCACAGCCAGGCTAGGAACCTGGCAACCCATCGTCACCAATGACGGTGGAGCAAGGCAGATGATCCGGACAACCGCGATTGACGAAAGGAGGTGAAATATCGTGGACCTTGAGAGCTTCGACCTGGTCGCCTCACTGCAGGCACTGCCGGAGACCGACCCTATCGAGATTGAGGGCATCCAGTTCGGCGGCACTTGCCAGTGTGTCGGCTTGCTGACGCTCCTCAACAGCGTCTGTGTCGGCATCAGCTGTAACTAACAGGGCGCCCCGAGGATGGGGCTGACGAGGAAACCTGGGCACGGAGGCGACGGCGCCGCCTCCGTGCCCAGGCGCAAAGGGAGCATAACCGAACGAGGCACGAGAGATGTGAGGTGACCGTGTCCTCCGGTGAGCCGACGAGCCGGATACTCCGCTTTCTGGGAACGGACGTGCCCGCCGCTGCCCCCCGGGCGGTGGGCAACCAGGTACTCAGGCAGAGCGCGGGCCAATCCCGGGTCATGGTGGTCCTGTTGGGCGTGGTCACCCTCATCGGCATCGTCACCACCGTGCTGGCGCCCAGCGCGCTGGGGGCGGCGATCGATGCCGCTGGTGGCAGAGGGGATCTGTCTCACGCGCTGGTGTGGTTGGCGGCGGTGTTCGCCGTCACCACGGCCACCACCGCGCTCGAGGACTTGATCAGCTCCTACTGGGGCAGCCACGTCACCGCCTGGCTCCGGCACCGGCTCCTCGACCGTGCACTCGTGCTCGGGATCCCCGGCCAGCGGCGGTTCCCGGCTGGCGACCTACTTTCCCGCCTTACCGAGAACGCCGCGAGTCCCGCCAGTTTCCTTCCCCTTCTCATCTCGACGGTCGCCACTCTGTTAACCACCGCCGGAGCGGTCGTGGCCTTGATGCTGATCGACCTTCGGCTGGGGATCATCTTCCTCATCGGGGTGGCACCGGCCGTGGCCCTGCTTCGCCGATTCGTGACCCAAGCGGGCCAACCATTCCTGCGCTACCAGCAGCTGCTGGCCGCAATCATCACCCGGCTACTCGACGCTCACCAGGGCATACGCACGATCCGGGTCAGCGGAACCATCGAACGGGATATCGACCGCATTCTGCTGCCCTTGCCTGAGCTGCACCACACCGGACGCCAGATGTGGGCGGTACAACGCCAGGTGAGCTGGCAGCTGTCGCTGCTCAGCCCGATACTCCAGATGCTTGTGCTGTCGGTGGGGGGATTCGTCCTGGCCGCTGGCGGCATCACCGCCGGTCAACTCGTAGCGGCTGCCTCCTACGTCAGCTTGGCGCTGGGCTCCGTCGGACTGTTCGACGCCCTCGTCGCTCTCGTGACCTGTCAGGTGGGAGCGGGACGGGTGGGCGAGGTCCTCGACACCACGCCCGCGATCCCACCACCTGTGCGGCCCATGGCGATACCACCAGGGCCAGGCCAGGTTGAACTGCGCGACGTCAGCGTGCGGATGGAGCAGCGAGCGGTGCTGGACCACCTCGACCTCTCGGTGCCCTCGGGGACGAGCGTGGCCATCGTCGGAGGATCGGGCACGGGCAAGACCGTGCTCACCTCCCTGATCGGGCGGCTGCTCGACCCCGACGAGGGCGAGGTGTTGCTCGACGGGGTTCCCGTCTCCCATCTGGAGCTCACCGCGCTGCGGCAGACCGTGACCTATGCCTTCGAACGCCCAGCCCTGCTCGGCGTCACGGTGCACGACATGATCGCTTATGCTCGACCGGAGGCATCGCGAGCTGAGGTAGCTGCGGCCGCCGCAGTAGCCCAGGCCGATCGGTTCATCCGGTCCCTGCCCGAAGGTTATGACACCCCGCTGGCCCGAGCGCCTATGTCGGGAGGCGAGTTACAGCGTCTGGGGCTGGCTCGGGCTGTCGTGGCCGATGCTCGGGTCATCGTGCTCGACGATGCCACCAGCAGTCTGGACACCGCTACCGAGGTGAAGGTGGCGCAAGCGTTGGACCGGGTGCTGACGGGGCGAACATCTGTGGTGGTGGCCCATCGGGCCGCCACCGCCGGCCGCGCCGACCTCGTGGCATGGCTCGACGCCGGGCGCATTCGAGCGTGTGCTCCGCACCACGTGCTGTGGTCGGACCCAAGCTACCGGGCGGTCTTCGGGGACGGGCCGACCGCAGTCCCCGCTGTGGCGATCCAGCCATGAGGCAGGCAGCCGGCGTACGGCTGCTTCTCCGGCACCTACGACCCCAGCGCCAAGCACTATGGCGGCTGGCCGCATGGTCAGCGCTTGAGGCCATGCCCCCGTTCGTCTCCGGACTACTCATCGCCAACGCTCTCGACCGCGGCTTTCTCGGGGGGCGGCCGTGGGCGGGGGTGGGGTGGCTCACCGCACTGGCCCTGCTCCAGGCAATGGGCGCCATGGGCACTCGCCAAGTCTATCCATGGCTGGCCGCGACCATCGAGCCGCTGCGCGACTCGCTTCTCACCGCCGTCGTCACCGCCTCGCTCCGTCGAGCGCTCAGGGATGAGAAGGCAGCACGTGGATCAAGTGTGTCGCAAGCCAGCGAGCAGGTGGAGGCGGTGCGCGCGCTGTTCTCGACCTTGGTGCGCACCATGCGCCAGCTGCTGTCGGCTGGCGTAGCGGCCCTCGGCGGCCTCACCATGCTCTCCCCGTTGCTCGCCCTGGTCGTCGCCTCGTTCGTCGTGCTGGCTCTCGTCCTGTTCGCCGGAATCCTGCGCATCATGGTCGGGCGCTTCCGGACGATCATCTTGTGGGGGGAGGAGATCAGCACCATCGCCGCTGGAGTGGTCGAGGGAATGCGTGACGTCGTCGCCCACGCGGCGGAGGCACGCGCAGCTCGGGAGGTGGGGACGGCCATCCAGGCCCAGGCCGAAGCCTTGCGGGCCTTCGCGAGGGCGCGGGTGTTGCGGTTGCCCGTTGTGACGGTGGGTGTGCACCTCCCGATACTCGCCGTCCTCGCGATGTCACCGTGGCTGGTCACCCACCGCCAGCTGACCGTGGGACAGATCGTGGGAAGTGTCGTGTATCTCGCCAGCGGGTTGCAGCCTGCCTTCCAGGCCCTCGTGAACGCCGGAGGCACACTCCTGGTGAGCCTCGGGGTGATCCTCAGCCGCTTAGCCGAGGTATGCGCCGAGCCGACCTCGCCCACTGCCCCGTCGCCTGTCGCTTCGCCGGGGCCGCTGCCCGGAGGTCACGAGCTCGCGGTACAGCACGTGACATTCGCCTATTCCTCGCAGGCCGAGCCCATCGTCCACGACCTCACCCTCGACGTTCCCGCAGGCCAGCACCTCGCGGTAGTAGGCCCCAGCGGGGTGGGGAAGTCCACCCTGGCCAACCTGCTCACCGGACTGGTCAGGCCGCAGCAGGGCGAGGTGCGGCTGGGCGGTGTCATTCTGGAGCAGATCAACGAGCGCGAGCTACGGCGCCGCATAGCACTCATCCCCCAGGAGGCCTACGTTTTCGCCGGAACGATCCGGGAGAACCTCACCTACCTGCGGCCAGAGGCGACCGAAACCGATATCGCGAACGCCGTGGCGGCCGTCGGCCTGGAAAAGATGATTTTTCGCCTGGGAGGCTACGGTGCCGAGATCCCTCCTGGCGGTGGCGCTGTCTCCTCGGGGGAACGCCAGCTTATCGCTCTCGCCAGGGTCTTCCTGTCCCCGGCCGACGTCGTCATCCTCGACGAGGCGACCTGCCACCTCGACCCGGTCTCCGAAGCACGGGCGGAGCATGCCTTCGTCGAGCGCCATGGCACGCTCATCGTGATCGCTCACCGGATCAGCTCCGCGATGCGCGCCGAGCGGATCCTGGTGATGGACGGCGCCGACACCGTCCTGGGCAGCCACCATGACCTCCTCATGGCCAACACCCGCTACGCGGATCTCGTCGGCCACTGGGAAAACTCGGCCGCTGAGAACGACTCGGTCACTTAACCCTCCGCATCCCAGCCGATTACCCGCACCTTGGGCAGGCACGTCACTTCGACGTGATCGTCAGCGACACTTGCGCCTGGCATGTGCGGATGGATGACGTCGATCACGACCATCATTCGGGGCTCGCCGTTGCTGAGGTTATGTCCTATGTAGTCACCTATTTTCACTTCCGTCCCGATCGGCAGGCGGACCGTGTGGCCCTCGACCCGAGCAGGGGATCCCAGACGGCTTTCCATCCCCTCCCGTCGTCGCCGAATAAGCATGACAAAAGTTGTGAAGAAGATCATCCCATACCAATGGTCGACTTGTTGAAAGTGCGTTATTCGTATCAGCGTGTTATTCGTATCTGAGAGCTTCGATGGGGCGTAGCCGGGCGGCGCGGTAGGCGGGGTAACCGCCGGCGATGAGCCCGATCGCGATGCTGATCGCGAAAGAGACCACCACGGGTAGCGCGGTCACGACGGGGGCGAACCCGGCAAAGGTAGGGCCAAGGCGGGACGCGAAGGCAGGCGCGAGGATGCCCAGGAGCAGGGACAGGCCGACCCCGACGCCGACGCCGACGAGCCCACCGAGGCCGGCCAGGACAATGGACTCGATGAGGAACTGTTCCAGGATGGCGCGGCTGGTGGCGCCGATCGCTTTGCGGATGCCGATCTCGCGGGTTCGTTCGGTGACCGAGACGAGCATGATGTTCAAGACTCCGATCGAGCCAACGACCAGGGAGACCGTGGCGACGGCGGCGGTGAACAAAGTGAGGATGCCAAGGATTTGGGTGAACTGGGCGGCCCGGGCCGCTAGGGTCTGGACCTCAAAATCCCGGTCTGCGGGGTTTTTGATCCGGTGCCGAGTGTCGAGGATGCTGTCCACCTCGCTCTCGGCGGAGGGCACGGCGGCCACGGAGTCGGCTTGCACCGTGGCCTGGTTAATGACGTCGCCGTGGCCGAAGACGTAGCTGCGTGCGGTGTTCAATGGCATGACCACGGCGTTGTCGCCGGGCAGTCCGACGGGCTGCATCACCCCGATGACGGTGAAGGTCTGATGGTTGATCTGGACATGGCGGTTGAGGGCGGCGGCGGGGTTGCCGCCGAACAGGTTGGTCACCGCGGTGGGTCCCAGCACCACGACTCTGGCGGAGGAGCGGACCTGGGCCTGGTCAAAGAACGACCCGATCTGAATGTCTCGGTTGTTCACCTCGAGCCAGGGCTCGGTGGAGCCGATGACGGTCACCCGCGACTGGGCGGTTGACTGGGTGGTATCGGCTTTGATCAGTGATGTGCCGGTGACCACCGGGGTGACGGCGAGGATGTCGGGTGCTTTCTGCAGCGCCGCGACGTCGGCATCGATCAGGTTTTTCGGGGTATCTCCGGGGACGTCCCCGGCCGTGGGCACGATGGTGATCAGATTAGCCAGCGGCTCGATGCGCGAATCAACCGATTTCTGTACCCCGTCGCCGATGGCGACCAGCAGGATCACCGCCGAGACCCCGATGATGATGCCGAGCATGGTCAGCGCGGAACGCAACCGGTGAGTGCGCACCGCGCGCAGCGCGATAAGCAATGCCGCCCACAAACTCATGTACTGTCCTTCACTCGATTCCGTGGCACTACGCTCTCCGCCAAGGACGTCTCTCAGACATAACCCGCCACCGGAGTTGCACACAACGGTTGTTCCCACTGGCGCGATGCGGCCGGGTGAGAAGGCCCCCGAGGGATCAGAAAGAAGACTAGGAGGACGATCTACAGATGATCTTAGCTCTACCTTAACCGGCGCTTAGCGTGGCCACAGGTGAGCTCCGAGGACACCGCTAGTCCGCAGCTAACCCACGGAACATCATGTTCGGTAGCGGGCTGGGTGGGACGTCGATTTCCTTCATCCGGCGGACGTAGTTGTGGTAGTGACGGCGTGCCTGGCCGAGACGTCTGGCGTCGAGCAGTGCCCCGATGAGGATGAAGTGGGCTTCTTCGTCGTAGTAGTCCTGCTCAAGCAGGCGCAGCGTGTAGCGCACGACCGCATCGGTGTCGCCGACCTCGCGTAGCCGCGCAGCCAACGCCCGAAGCAGAGCGACATGGGTGGCACGTACCTCTTCGGCTAGCGCGCCAGCCCACTCCTGGTAAGGGTCGTCTTCGAGGAAATTGCCGGTATGGGCGGTGACGGCGGCCTCGAGTCGCGCGGTCGCATCCGGTTCTTTCGCCCGGTCCGCGTCGAGGGCGGCGGTGGCTCGGGTGAAGAAGTCCTCAAGGTCGACGCTGACCTGAGCACGGTTCAGCGACACCGCGCCGTCGATAGTGACCAAGGGACCCTCGCCTACCGGTTGAGGTTGCAACACATCGCGGACCGTGGAGAGCAGCACGGAGAGCCGGTTGCCGGCCACGGCCGGGTCCACCCCCGGCCACAACAGCTCCATCAGCTGGTCACGGGGGGTCGGCCGGCGCCGGGCAACCAGGATCTTCAACAGGTCCCGGGCTTTTTTCGACTTCCATGCGTTGTTCGAAATTAGGACCCCGTCGCGGATCACCCGGAACACCCCGAGCGTCTGGATGGACACCGCGGGCGTGGACCGGACCAGCACGCCTAGCGGTCCGGCGACCCGCCGCGACTCGACGTCGACGCCGTGGTCCCGGAGTAGCTGGTCTGCGTGGTAGTCGTCGAGGTTGGAAATGGGCGCGCCGATGTGAGCGGCCACGACTCTGGTCGCGGCTTCCTCAAGGCAACAGCCCGTCTCCTGCCAGATGTCGATCGCCTCCCGCAAGGGGGTGGCGTCCACAGCGGGATCGGCCGAGGCCAGCACGCCCAGGGTGATGGCCTCGGCCAGTCCGGGGTTGTCCCGCCGCTGCCGCGCGGCCAGGGCAGCCCGGTCAGCATCCGCTGAGGCGCTCTGCCGGTCACTACCCATCAACTCGACCCAGCCGCGGGTCAGGAATGCCGGAACCTTGCGAAGTCCTTCACCCAGGTCCACGGCTTGGTCTGCCCGCTCACGAGCTCGCTTCGGGTCGTCAGCCGCGGCGATGCGCGCGAGACCGATCAGCGCCGAGCTGAGGCCGAACACGTCATGGCACGGCTCGGCGAGGGTGAGGGCCTCCTCGTATGCCGCCTGGGCTCGCACCACCTGGCCCCTGGTCCGATGGAGGTCACCGAGGCCGCACAATGGCCAGGCCAGCAACCGGGACCCGAGGCGCTGAAAGAGGTCGATTGCGGTGGCGAAGTCGGCCGCCGCCGCCTCCAGCATCCCCAGGCGCCCGCGGGCGCGGCCGCGGGTGGTCAACGCATACGCGATGATGAACGGGTTCTCGCATCGCTCGCCGAGACTCAACGCGATCTGGGCATCGGCCAGCGCATGCCGGGGCGCACCCGCTTCGAAGTGGTGGAACGCTTGGTAAGCCCGAGTCCACATCACTTGGATGAGGTCGTCGCCCGCCATGGCGCTGCGCAGGGCATCGGCGCAGTGGGCATCGGCTTGCCGCCAGTCGCCCTCCGCGGCGGCGAGGAGCGCGTAGACGTGGTGAACAAGGGACCACGCGCGGGGATCGTCGCACCGGTGGGCCGCGGCACGAGCTCGATCAGCGTTCTTTCGCAGACCCGCGATGTCACCGGTCATCCGGGAGGCGCTGGCCGACAGCGCCAGCACGCGCGTCTCGTTGAGCGAGTCCTCCCGATCGAGCCGGGTTCGCCGGGTCAGCGCGTGGACCTCAGCGAACTCGCCTTGGGTGAAAGCGATCGAGCCGACCAGCCAGGACAACGCAGGATCTAGCTCGTCCTGGCCGGAGCCAGCGCGCTGAAAGTGCCACAGCGCCTGTGCCCATTGCCCTCGCACCTGCTGCGCCCGCCCGAGAACTAGGTGGATCCGCGGGTCGTCGAGGTACTCGGCCGGCAACTCGGCAGCCTGCAACACGTCATCAAGTTGCCCGCGGGCCACCATCGCGCCACCGTGATCGATGAGGAGCGAGGCGCACCCGGCGTGATCACCCGCTGCAAGAAGATGCCGCACAGCGTCGGCCGGTGCCCCCCGCTCGATACACTGGGTGGCCGCCGTCACGTGCAATGCTTTCCGCTCGCGGGAGGACAGCGCCGCCTCGTGCTCGAAGTAGTCACCCAACGGACGCACGAGCGCCCAACCGGTGCCCGCACTGGTGCGCTGGACGAGTCCCTGGCGGCTCAGTTCGGCAAGGAGGGCCGTCGTATCCTTGGCAGGGAGCTCACGCGTGATCTCCGTCGTGGATCTGACCTCGCCGAAGATCGCCAACGTGCGCAGCAGCTGTTGAACCCACTCGGGCGCGGCGCCGATGACCTCCTCAGCCAGATAGCTATGAAATCGCTGTCCCGGGTGGGACAGCTGCTCCACTGCAGTCAGGCGCTGGTCCACCCCGACCACCCGCAACATCTCCACCACGCAGTGCACGGCGGCAGCCCAACCACCGGTGTGCTCCCACACTCGCCTCGACAAGCCGGGCGGCTCCTTCCCCACGGTCTTGCGCAGGAGTGCCTCGACATCAGCAACCTGGAAGGCAAGATCCGGCGCGTGGATCTCCGTGACAAGACCACGACCCCGCAGCCGCTGCAGGGAGAATGGAAGATCACGTCGGGATATCAAGATCAGACGCAACCGCTCCGGTGCTCGCTGGCACAGACTCTCCACGATGCCCGCCGCGTCGCTATCCGGCTGCAACCCGTGCAGGTCATCGAGGACCAGGATGAGCTCCTTGGTCAGTGCGCTCTGCAACCAGGCGCAGATGGCCGCCACCGAAGACCCCACCCGCTCCGTGTCCCCTGCCGCCATATCCTGAATCGGCGCCGGCACGTGCGCCCGCAATGCCCCGAACAGGCCGGCCAGCAGGCGTTCCGCGTCGTCCTCGGGGTGCTCGTAGCGCAGCCACGCGGTGGGACGGTTACGCGACCACGCTGCCACCGCCGTGGTCTTGCCCCAGCCAGCTGCCCCAATCACCACACAGATCCGGCGCTTCGCAGCACGGTCCAGCAGCTCGCCAACTGACGGACGCTCGACCCGCTCGTCAGCTAGACCGGCTGGGTCTGGCCCAGCATACAGCGCCACGCTATCTCCCTCAGGTAGCCTCACACGCTCTATGCGCAGGCCTGATGTCATGGCCGACCCTCCACCCCTTAGGTTGCCGCACCGACCGAACTCGATAGGTGCGCTGCCGGCAACATCAACCCAGGTCCGGTCACGGCAGGCATCGACACTGGTCGTCAGGGTGTGCGATGTTGTGATGTCCGGACGGGTCCGGACGCCTGGAGGAAAGCTTGGTAACAAGGCAGACAAACAGAGGTCCCGTTGCGGAGTTCTGCGCCGGGTTGACGCGGCTCGTGCAAGGTTGCGGAGTGGACCGGACGGTGCTGGCCCGCCGAGTGGGGTACAGCCGCTCCCAGCTGTATGAGATCTTGGATGGTCGGATCAGCCGGCCGCCGGAATGGAACCGGCTGGTCGAACCGCTGGTCCGGACGTGCACTGGCAACGACGAACGCGCGGTCGGCATCTGGCGACGCCGGCACTACGTGCTCGTCGCGGTATACCGAGAGCTCAAACGCCAGCAACGACCGGCCGAGCTGCCCGGGCCGGTGAAGATGGCGCGGGTGGTGCCCGCGCAGCTACCGGCAGACGTCGAGGTCTTCACGGGACGATCGCAGGAGCTGGCCGAGCTGGACCGCCTCCTGGCCCGCACCGCCGAGATGACGACTGCGGCCCGGGTCACAGGCGGGAGCTCGACCGCAATGGTGATCTCCGCAGTGTCCGGGACCGCAGGGGTAGGCAAGACCGCGCTGGCGCTGCGATGGGCGCATCAGGTCCGGAGCGAGTTCCCGGACGGGCAGTTGTACGTCAACTTGCACGGATTCGATCCTGAGCAGCCGCTCCCGGCAGCCGACGCGTTGGCGGGATTCCTGCGCGCGTTGGGCCTGGCCGGGCAGAACATCCCGGTGGAGGTGGAGGAACGCGCCGCCACCTACCGCAGCCTGCTGGATGGGCGACGAATGCTGATCGTGCTGGACAACGCCTCATCGGTTGAGCAGGTCCGTCCACTGCTGCCCGGCGCTGCATCGTGTGTGGTGGTGGTGACCAGTCGTGACTCCTTGGCAGGGTTAGTGGCCCGGCACAGTGCCCGGCGCCTGGACCTGGACCTGCTCCCGCTCGATGACGCGGTCGCTCTGCTGGCGGCATTGATCGGTAGGCGGGTGCAGGCCGAACCTGAGGCCGCCACCACGCTGGCCAGGCTGTGCGCCCGGCTCCCCTTGGCGTTGCGGGTAGCCGCCGAACTCGCCGCCGCCCGCCCGACCATCAGCCTCGCGGAGCTGGTCGGTGAGTTGGCTGATGAGCAGCGACGGCTGGAGCTGCTGGACGCCGGTGGCGATGCCCGCACAGCGGTGTGCGGAGCGTTCTCCTGGTCCTACCAACACCTCCCCGCCATCGTGGCGCGGGCGTTTCGACTGATCGGCCTGCACCCCGGCCCGGACTTCGATTCCTACGCCGTTGCCGCCCTGGCCGACACCAGCCGCGACCAAGCCCAGCAGATAGTGGACCGGCTGGCACGTGCACACCTGGTCCAGACCCCTCGTCCAGGCCGCTACAGCATGCATGACCTGCTGCGCACTTACGCCACCTACCTCGCCGATGTCGAGGACTCCGAAGCGGAGCGGCGGGCGGGGTTGACCCGCCTGTTCGATCATTACCTGGCCACCGCAGCGTCCGCGATGGACACCCTTATTCCCGCCGAGCAGCATCGCCGACCACGCGTCCCCCCACCGGCCACACCCACCCCACCGATGCCCGACCACGCTCAGGCGCGGGTCTGGCTGGATACCGAACGGCTAACCCTCACCGCTGTCAGCGCATACACCACCGCTCGGGGCTGGCCTGGCCACACCACTCGGCTGTCCACCACCCTCTGCCGTTACCTCAATGCCGGGGGTCACTTTCCCGACGGCCTGACTATCCATACCCATGCCCTGCACGCCGCCCGCCACACCGCTGAGCCCACCGCCGAAGCCGACGCGCTGCTCAACCTCGGCCGCATCTACTGGCGGCAGGGCCACTACGAGCAGGCTGCCCACCACCTTCAGCGGGCTCTCACCCTGGCCCGCGAGACCGGCGACCGCGTCGGTGAAACCAACGCGCTGCTCAACCTCGGTGTCGTCGATCAGCGGCAAGGCCACTACCTGCAGGCCGCCGAGCACCACCAGCGGGCTCTCACCCTGGCCCGCGAGACCGGCGACCGCGTCGGTGAAACCAACGCGCTGCTCAACCTCGGTGTCGTCGATCGCCGGCAGGGCCATTATCAGCGGGCCGCCAACCACTACCAGCAGGCCCTGGCCCTCGCCCGCGAGATCGGCGACCAGCACGGCGAAGCCAACGCGCTGGACAACCTTGGCACCATCTACCAGCGGCAGGGCCACTACCAGCGGGCCACCAACCATCACCAGCAGGCCTTGGACCTCACCCGCGAGATCGGCGACCGGCACGGGGAAGCCAACACGCTGCGCGACCTCGGCACCCTCTATCGCAGGCAGGGCTGCTACCAGCAGGCCGCCGACCACCACCAGCAGGCCCTGGCCCTATTCCGCGAGATGGGTGACCAACACGGCGAGGCCTGCGCCCTCAACCGCATTGCGGAGACCTTGCTTGCCATTCACCAGCATCACGAGGCCCGCACCCAGCACACCGCCGCCCTCACCCTGGCCACCCAGATCGGTGAGCGGTACGAGCAAGCCCGCGCCCACAACGGCCTCGCCCACACCTACCAGGTCGCCGGCGATCTGAGCCAGGCCCGCCATCACTGGCGCCACGCCCTAGCCCTCTACACCAACCTCCGCGTCCCCGACGCCGACGACGTCCACGCTCACCTCACCGCCCTCAATCCCGCAGCGGAGGACGATCCCACCAACTCCTCTGGAGCAACTTGCACCGAATCCTGAAAGACTACAAGATTTCGCTAATTTGAGAGCCCGTAAGTTCGGCTCGCTGGCCGTGTGGTGTGATGGTGATGCGCCTGGTGTGCGCTGGGGTTTTCCGGCGGCTTTCCACATCCGATAGGTGGCGCTGATCTCTCGAACAGTCGTCGAGGCCCGTATTGACGCACCCGGTATGGTCCAGGCTGATCAGGCTGGCGCCAAAATACGGCCACGATGGAGCCGCTCAACCTGCGGAGACCGGATAGTGTGCTCCGGTCTCCGCAGGTTGGGGTGCCGTGGTCGCGTGCCGTCCAGGGCCGAGACGTCCAGATCGGTCACCAGCAGCAGACCGACATTCGCCCAGCTGCGCTCGTGCAGTGCCGCCCGCAGTCGTTACTCGCGCGCTGGAGGCAGTGTCGGCAGGGGAAGCACGGGTGGTGATCACACAGGCATGGTTGGGTCGTGCCGGTCGGGCTCTAGGTTCTAGAGGTTCTTAAGGGGTGATGGTGGGGAGGCCGAGGACGGGAGTGGCGCCGGCGACAGCGCCCGTTGCGATGCCCGTAACGGAGGTGACAGCACCGCCGCTGGGGACGCCGGGGATAGCGGGCGCGGCTTTGACGACGCTGGCGGGAGCGGGGATGACTGCGGGTTGTATCGCCGCGCTGGCCAGTGGCTGGCTAGCTAGCATCAGTCCACCGGCAACGGCGGTGATCAGCATGCCACGATGAACGGATTTCACGGTCATGACAGGTACTCCTTCATACGAAGTGGCGCACAATGCGAGGTGCTGCCATCTGGAATCGTGCCGCCAAGGTCCGGAGCGGTATACCTACCACCAGGATGGTAGCTACCTAACAATAACGCTGGCGCAGCCCCAAAAACGCTTGACAATCTACATTCGTCCCCTTAAATTTTGGACGCTATTACCTAGCTGTGAAGCCGTTTTTCGGCTACCTAGGTGGGGTTGAATAGTTACGGAGATTCCAGAGATCGAGCACCTAGACCGAACGCTCGGTAAGGCTTGTCTGAGATGCCACCAGAGCCACGTTGCTGCTGGTGGGAGACCCTGCTGAGCAAGCGCTCAGGTGCTGGGACGCTGCCTCCGGCGCAAGTGAGTACCGGATGTGGGCCGCGCGGTTGGAGCAGGATTCAGGGGGTCGCTACGTAGGCTCCCAGGCGTGACTACCTAGTTTCGGGGCGGTCCAGCTACCTAGCTGTAATCAAAGATCACCTAGGGTGGTCGTATTCGGGGCCTCACCTCGGGTGCCGGGCGTGCACGGTGATCGGCGCGCTCCCCACGCCGCAACCGCGCACCACCGCATTCCTGACCGTCCCGCATGCGGAGATCACCCGACGCTCGGGCAAGGACCTGGCACCATGACCGTGTGTCCATTCACGGGTTGGGCTGTGATGTCAGGCTGTTGCGGGTGTGGGGAGCCAGGGGTTGCCGTTGAGGGCGTTGTGGATGGCGTCGATGGCGCGAACGCCGTGGTTGTGGGCGCTGAGGAGGTAG
>JBATXM010000054.1:0-2159 GCA_049673305.1 Pseudonocardiaceae bacterium
GTTGCGTGGTTGGCGGCGGCCCAGCGGGGATCATGTTGGGCGTGCTGCTGGCTCGTCAAGGTATCGAGGTGCTCGTGCTGGAAAAGCACGCCGACTTCCTGCGGGACTTCCGGGGTGACACCATCCACCCGTCAACCCAGGAACTAATGTACGAACTGGGCTGGATCGATGAGTTCCAGCAGATCCCTCATACGAGAATGGACCACGTTGCCATCGATATCGGCGGGAAAGTTGTTACGTTCGCGGATTTCCGCAAGCTGAAGGTGCACTGTCCCTACATCGCGTTCATGCCACAATGGGACTTCCTGGACTTCCTGGCCGCCAAGGGGAAGATGTTTCCGAGTTTCGGGCTGTTGCGGAGCACCGAAGTGAACGACCTCCTCACCGAGGAGGGCCGTGTGGTCGGAGTACGCGCCACCGCCGTGGACGGCCCCCTCGAGGTGCGCGCGGACTTGGTCGTCGCCGCCGACGGCCGCGACTCCACCTGCCGCGCCCAGAGCGGACTGGAGACGATCGCTGAAGCTCCGTTCATCGACGTGCTGTGGTTCCGCGTGTCACGAAAAAACAATGATAAAGTCGAATTCTTCCAGAGCGGGAAGGGTGTTCTGATCGCGATCAACCGCGGAGACTACTGGCAGATCGCCTACGTCATTCCTTCCCGTGCCTTCGCGGAGGTGCGCGCAGCTGGGCTGGCTGAATTTCACGCCAGGATCACTGCACTGGCACCTACGCTGGGCGACCGCATGCACGAGATCGATACTTGGGACAAGGTGCACCAGCTCACCGTCCGCGTGGACCGACTCAAGACCTGGCACCGACCGGGTCTGCTCTGCATCGGTGACGCCGCCCACGCCATGTCCCCAGCCGGGGGTGTCGGGATCAACCTGGCCGTCCAAGACGCGGTGGCCACCACGAATATCCTCGGAACCAAGCTACGCTTAAACACACTGCACGACAGCGACTTGCCCCGGGTTCAGGCGCGCCGAGAAATCCCCACCAGGATCACTCAGAAGTTCCAAGTTGCGGTGCTGCGCGATCTCTACCCTAAGGATCTGCACGACAACACGGCCCATCATACGTCACCAATCTTCACCGCGTTCCGAATGGTCCCTCCACTGCGCCACGCCATGGGCCGTTTCATCGGACTAGGCGTCCGCCCGGAACACATCGACAACTGATAAATCGACGCGCTAGTGTCCCTGGGAGCAGCCTCATGTCCAGCAGCTAAGACAACCCCTCCGCCACCGCACTGGCCGAGGCACCGCCCGCCGCGCGGCTCATTCAGCTGATTCAGGGTTATCACGTTACCCAGATCGTGGCCACCGTCGCACGGCTGGGTCTGGCCGACCTGCTCGCCGCAGGACCGCAGTCCAGTACCGAGTTGACCGGGGCCACCGGTGCTGATCCCGATGGGCCACTCCCCCGCCAACACCACCCTGGGCATGAGGCTCTGGAACTACTATCGGGAACACCCCGAGGAAGGCGCGGCTTTCACCGGGGCTGTGAAGAATGCGTCGGCCAGCATCGCCATCGAGATCGCAGCCTGCTACGACCTGACCCGGTTCGCCCGGATCGTCGACATCGGTGGCGGCCAGGGTGCCCTGCTCGCCGGCCTCCTGGAGGCGGCGCCGCAGACGACCGGCGTGCTCTTCGACCGGGCCGCCCGACCCGCGTCCACTCTGCTGTTGATCGAGAGCGTCGTGCCGACCGAGCCCGAGCCCTCCCCACTACACTTGATCAAGATACTCATGCTCGCCCCGGTAGGGGACGCGCACGCACCTGTGAGCAGTACCAAGCCCTGCTGGAGGCTGCCGGCTACCGACTGGAGCGAATCATCCCACCCCGGCCCGGCTCATACTTCCGGTGGAGCTTGCTCGAAGCCCACCGGTGCTGACCACCGGGTACGTGCGTCCCACCGAGTACGGTGTGCGTTGCACACATCAATAACGCCGGTAACCAGCGAGAAGAAGGCAGTGCCCACTCAAAGTTGGAGAGCCGGTAATCCGACGCCAGATACACTGTGAGGAGTACCGTTCGTGCGCCAGGAAACCGTTCAGTGTTGCGTGGTTGGCGGCGGCCCAGCGGGGATCATGTTGGGCGTGCTGCTGGCTCGTCAAGGTATCGAGGTGCTCGTGCTGGAAAAGCACGCCGACTTCCTG
>JBATXM010000055.1:0-6669 GCA_049673305.1 Pseudonocardiaceae bacterium
CATCGGTCACGCCGTTGCGCCGTCGCCGACGTGGGTCGCTTTCGCCAGTCGAAGAACCCGGACGATGAAACAGAGAGCCACGCGCACATTTTCTTCACGGGGTAGGCGTACTTCGTGTCGTCGAGTCTGCACGAGTCGATGAACTCGTATTTCTCGGCTACCGGGGATCCCGGGCGAAGTACGCTGCCGCTTTTTTTAAGTTATGCCGAACTCAGCATAACTTAAATTATGCCGACCTGCGGATTATGCCGATCCGACAGAGAGCGTCCACCGTTTGCCCTGGTCAGAAGGATGGACGAGGGCTCCTGGATCGGCATAATCCAGGCTGTGTGAGCGAGACCTCTGTCGTCGGATCCCGCTCTCGGAGGGAGGCGACAACGGTGGCTGGTCACGAGGTGCCGAGACCAGCCACCCCGATCTACCTGCACGTCGACCTCGCCCCCGAACGGCGGTCCCTGGCCCGAACGACCTCCCGAACACCAAATCTGGGCGATACCGTACCCGCCACGCCCTTGCTCACCTTCCTGGAGACCTTCTAATTATGCTGAACTATCCCGACCAGCCACCGCCCTGACCAGGGCCGTCACGCAGACATCGGCATAATCCGGAAGTCGGCATAATTTAGGAATTCGTTCTCCATTCGGAGTTCTCGAAGTAGTCCCTCGGTCTCGCTCAGTCGCGCTCGCTTGCTGACGGTCAATGGTGGCTCGTCGTCACCATGCTCCGCCCGGTACCGCGTTACCCAGTTTCCCAAGGTCCCCTCACTCAAGCCAAGTTCACGTGCGACCTGTGCGATCGGGCGAGACGCCTCAATCACCAGTCGAACGGCTTCGTCCCGAAACTCAGGACTGAACTTCCGATACTTCCGAGACATTTTAGATGGCGCCTTTCGGATACAACCCTATCGGGTCGTGGTCCGAGAACCTCGGGGCACCCCACAGTTGGCTGGGCGGTGGCGGCGGTGTGGGAAGGCCGAGACCGACCACCACACCCGCCGTGCAGACCCTCACCTACCAGATCGTCCTGCACTCACTCACGCCCCGGGCTCCGACGTAACCACAATGATCACTTAAAGAAGCGGCATTGGGCACTGCCCAGTGTCACCAGCGTGCTAGCCAAGCGCATGCCATCGAAGGCGCGAACGATGGTGGCGGTACTCCGCAGCCTCATCTGGAAAGACTCCTGTCCAGACGAGGGCGACGTCTTCCATGCTCCCGCTGCCTTTCCACCCTGGCGTTCCCCAACAGTACGTAATCACACAAGTCGGAGAGATCAGCAATACGTCTTGCTGGCTCTCGAACAGTGCTCCTGACCATCGGTCGGCGGCATCGACGATGGGAATATATTGCCCGCCTATAGACCGAGGACCTTGGTGACTGCCATTACCAGGTGCGATGGTGTAGGTACGCGCCGACCTCGGTGAGTGGGACGCGAGTCTGCTCGCCTGAGTCCATGTCCCGCACGATGACCTCGCGGGCCTGCTGCTCGTCGGGTCCGTAGATCATGACCATGCGGGCGTGCTGGTCGTGTGCCCATTTCAGCTGCTTCGCTAGCTTGCCTGAGGAACCGAGGTAGACGCTGGCCCGCAGGCCCTGGGCGCGGATCTCGGCGGCCAGGCGGATGATGTCGTCCTCGGCGCCGAGCACGGTCAGCGCCACGTCGAGACGGCGCTGGTCGGTCTCGTCGGCGGCCTGGATCGCGAGAATGCGTTCGATTCCGATCGAGCCGCCGCAGGCTGGCAGGTCTGGGCCGCCGAGCTTGGCGACCAGGCCGTCGTAGCGTCCGCCGGAAGCGATCGAACCGGGGTAGCCACTCGCGGTGACCTCGAAGATCGGGCCGGTGTAGTAGTCCAGCCCACGGACCATCCGGGGGGTGAACACCACCCGAACGGCCGGTAGGCCGGCGGTGAGCTCCAGCAAGCGGTCCACCTCGGCGAGCCCGAGACGGCCGCGCTCGGTGCTGTCGAGTTGCTTGCGCACCCCGCCGGTGTCCGGCGCGATCAGGTCGGCGACCAGGTTCTCGGCGGTGGTCGTGGTCAGGCCCCGCTCGACCAACTCGGCACACACCACCTCCGGCGCCACCTTGTCCAGCTTGTCGAGACTGCCCAGCACCGTGTCGCCCAGCTCGGGGTTAACGTGGTAGGCCTCCAGGAGCCCACGCAGCGCCTGCCGGGAGTTGACGAGGAACTGAAAGTCGTGGATGCCGAGGGCTTCCAGCCCGTCGTGCACCGCCCAGACGATCTCCGCGTCGGCTAGCGGGGAAGCTGAGCCCACCGTGTCGATGTCGCACTGGGCAAACTCGCGGAAGCGTCCCTTGGCGGCGCGGTCAGCCCGCCAGACCGGGCCGATGGCGTAGCGCTTGTAGGGCGAGGGCAGCGCGCTGCCGTAGGTTCCGACAACACGCGCCAGGGGCACCGTGTGGTCGTAGCGCAGCGCGAGGTCAGCTTCGCCGCTGGCCTCATGCACACCCCGCTTGAGAATCTTGAAGATGAGCGCGGAGGCTTCCGCGCCGAGCTTGCCAGTAAAGACCTCCAGCCGCTCGAACGCCGGGGTCTCCAGCGGGTCAAAACCGTAACGCTCAAACACTGCCCCGATGGTGTCGAACGCCGCCTTGCGGCGACGCACATCCTCAGCCAGAAAATCCCGGGTTCCTGATGGTGGCTCGGCGGCCCGCGCCATGAATTCATCCTCCTGCGACCTAGGTAGAGCACCATTGTGACCCGCGCCAGACCTCCGCCGGTCGTTGATGTCCCCTGATGTATGGTGATGGTGTGCATCGGACGCAGATCTATCTTGACGACCATGAAGTGGCCCTGCTGACCCAGGAGTCGGCGCGCACGGGCGCGTCCCGCTCGGAGCTGATTCGTCGGGCAGTGCGCACTCAGTATGGGGTCGATACTCCCGAGGGTCGTCTTGGTGCGCTGCGCGCCTCGGCCGGTACGTGGCGCGATCGATCCGGCACCGGCGCCGATTACGTCGAGAAGCTGCGTAGCGAGCTCGACCAGCGGTGGGAACAGGTCAGCCTTCGTTGAAGCTGCTCGACACCTCGGTGGCGGTGGACCACCTACGTGGCTACAGTCCGGCGACGGCACTGCTCGAAGACTTTGTTCGTTCCCACGAATCGATCGTGGCCAGCGAACTCACCCGCTTCGAGCTCCTGGCGGGCGCCCGTCCCGACGAACGCGATCACCTTGAGAACTTCTTTTCGGTGGTCGACTGGATCCCAGTGACCGGAGACGTCGCGCGCCGCGCTGGTGAGTACGCACGCTCGTACCGGCGCAGCCATTCGGGGATCGGAGTCGTCGACTACCTGCTTGCGGGCACCGTATCTACGGTGCGTGCTGACTTGGTGACGATTAACGTCCGGCACTTTCCGATGTTCGACGATCTCCGCGCGCCCTACGAGTACGGGGCACCGGAACAGCGGCGTCCCAGCCCCTGAAGGATCACTAGATGAGCACCCGAACCTGCACATCGGGCAGCTCGGCGAACCCGGCTTGGCCGTCGGTGGTGACCAGCAGCCGGCCGGTGGCCCTGGCGGTCGCCGCGATGATTAAGTCGTGGACGCCACGAGGGCGTCCGGTGCGCCGCACGTGGGCCAGCAGGGCGGCGTGGTGTTCGGCCACGGGGGGTAGTCCTCGACCGGCATGACTGTCAGCAACTCGGCGAGAAACGCCCGCTGGGCGGCCTGGCGGCCCGGGTCGGAGTCGAGGACAACCCCGGTCAGATAGGTCAACCGGCACCACCGCCGGCAGCGCGACGACCCCCTCGGGTCACCACGATTGTCTCGCCAAGCTCGGCCTCGTCGAGGACTGCCGAGAAGCGTCGAGAAGCCTCCGAAGACGCATCCAGTGGCCAGCGCCGGATGCCCGACGGGGACACTCGGCGGGTGAACCGTCGTTGGATCGCCGTGACTGCCCTCGCTGCCGCTGTGGTTGCGGGGTGCGGCGCCTCGCAACCAGCTGGACCGCCGACTGGGCCGAGCTCAGCTGGGCCGACCTCAACAGCGGAACTGCCGCCAGCGGCCGAGCCGGCCACCGCCCCCGTGCTCACAGCGCCGCCGACCGGGCACACGGTGCCGGTGGGCGTCGCCCCGGAGGGCGTCGTGGTCGACCCCAGGACGCACATCGTGGCCGTCGGGGTGCGGGAGCCGTTCGCGCTGACCCTGCTGGACGCCACCAGCGGCGCGGTGCTGCGCACGGTGCCGCTGCCCGGCGGGCTGCGGCACCTGCAGCTGGCCGCACCCGGTGGCCCGGTGCTGGTCCCGGACGAGGGGTCCAACCGGCTGTTGCGGGTGGCACTGCCCGGCGGCGAGATCACCTCCCAGGTGGTCACCGGCGTGGCACCGCACGACGGCACTGCGGCCGGGAACGGCACCGTGTTCGTGGCCAACGAGCTCGGGCACAGCGTGGTCGCGGTGCGCGGTGATCAGATCGTGCACACCTTCACCGACGTCGCCCAGCCGGCTGGGTTGGCAGCCGTCGGCAACCTCGTCGGCCTGGTCGACGTCCGAAAGAACACCCTCACGGTGTACGACGCGCAGCGACTGCAACGGGTCGCTGAGCTGCCCGCAGGAGCTGGGCCTACCCATGTGGTCGCCGATAAGCGTGGGCACCTGGCGGTCATCGACACTCGCGGCGGGGCCGTCCTGCTCTACGAGCTCCAGCCCACAATCCGGCAGATCGGGCACGTCACGCTACCCGGCACCCCCTACGGGGTGGCCTACGACCCGGTCCGTGACCGGCTGTGGGTGACGCTGACCGCCCGCAATGAGGTGATCGGGCTCAACCTCGGCGCCGAGGAGCCAGTTCTCCCCACCCCGCTCCCCACCGTCCGTCAACCGAACACCGTCGCCGTGGACAGCGACACCGGCCGGCTGTTCGTGACCGGGACCGACGAGGGTGTGCTGGAGATCATCGAGCCAGTGACGTAACGTGCGCGGGATGCGAATCCTGATCACCGGCGGCGCGGGTTTCATCGGCTCGCACGTCGCCGACCTGCTCGCCGTGCAGGGGCACTCGGTGCTGCTGCTCGATGCGTTCCTGCCCCAGGCCCACCACTGCGGTGCGCCACCAGAGTGGGTGGCGGGGCACGAGCTGGTCCGCGGTGACGTCCGGGACGCCGAGCTGCTGGCCCGCCTGCTGCCCGATGTGGACGCGGTGTGTCACCAGGCCGCGATGGTCGGGCACGGGCTGGATCCCGCCGACGCTCCGGACTATGCCGCCAACAATGACCTCGGGACCGCGGTCCTGCTGGCGGCGATGCACAAGGCGGGAGTGCGCCGGCTGGTGCTGGCCAGCTCGATGGTGGTCTACGGCGAGGGCCGCTACGCCTGCCCGAATCACGGCGTCGTCCCAGCGCCACCACGACGAGCGCCCGACATCGCGGCCGGGCGCTACGAGGTGGCGTGCCCGCACTGCGGCGCCGATCTGCAGCCGCTGCTGGTGAGCGAGAACGCCCCGCTGGATCCGCGCAGCACCTACGCCGCCACCAAGCTGTCCCAGGAGCATCTCGCCTCGGCGTGGGCCCGGCAGACCGGCGGGGGGGTGTGGGCGCTGCGCTATCACAACGTCTACGGCTCCCGGATGCCCCGGGACACCCCCTACGCCGGGGTGGCGTCGATCTTCCGGTCGGCGCTGGCCGCCGGTGCGCCGCCGCAGGTGATGGAGGACGGGCGGCAGCGCCGGGATTTCGTGCACGTCTCCGACGTCGCCCAGGCCAACGCACTGGCGCTGACCGCGCAACCGCCGTTCGGGCGGTGCGAGCCGGTCAACGTCTGCTCCGGGCAGCCGCACACCGTCGGCGAACTGGCCACCGAGCTGGCCAGCGCGATGGGCGGGCCAGCGCCGCAGGTCGTCGGTGGTGCCCGGCCAGGCGATGTACGGCATGTGACGGCCGACCCCAGGCGGGCTGCCGAGCTGCTCAGTTACCGGGCGCGGGTGTCTTTCGCCGAGGGTGTCGCCCGGTTCGCCACCGACCCGTTGCGTGAGTCGGTCACCACGTCGTGAGCAGGAGGTGGTTGACGAGCAGGGCGAGTACCGCCTGGGCAGCCAGCCACCAGCGGGCCTGGCGCGCCGGGAGCAGCCCTGTCGCGGCGATCAGCCAGACCGCGAAGGGCAGCCAGATCCGTTCCACCTCCGCCTTGCACAACCCGCAGAGGTCAGCGACCAGCACCGCCAGCACCGCCGCCGCGCACAGCAGCGTCAACCCGCGAGGGTGACCCCGCCCCAGGGTGAACACCCGGCGCAGCCCGGCCACCCCAGCCGGGCCGAGCACCACCGCCAGGCACGCCAGGTCAGCCCACACCCAGTAGCTGTACGGACGCACCAGGCCGTACTCGCCCGGCTGGTAGTACCGGATCGTGACCTGCTGGTACCCCGTCAGCCACCAGAAGCCCTCGGCGGCGAAGGCGGCCACCACGGCGGCAACCCCGACGCCGGCCACCAGCAGCGAGGCAAGGCGGCGGGCGGTGATCGCGACGGCCACCGGGAGTAGCCCGGCCAGCACCAGCCCGTAAGACAAGAACAGGGTCGCGCCGAGTAGCAACCCGCCAGTCAGGGACACCGCCGCGGCCGCGATGTCGAGCCGGGGCCGGGCCGCGCCCAGCGCGAGCAGCGCGACCCCCCAGGCCAGCACCCCAGCGAACAGGCCGTCCGCGGACACCCCGATC
>JBATXM010000056.1:0-19100 GCA_049673305.1 Pseudonocardiaceae bacterium
GCGGCCATAGCGGAGGGGAAACGCCCGGACCCATCCCGAACCCGGAAGCTAAGCCCTCCAGCGCCGATGGTACTGCACCCGCCAGGGTGTGGGAGAGTAGGACACCGCCGAAACACCACCTTCACCAGCTTGGCGATCGAAGAGAGGATCTACGACCGTGTCAGCCGGACCCAATCCGACCGGGGACGGGAACAAGGTCGCCGTAGCACCCGTCGCAGGCCAACGCACAGCTCAGAGACGACGCGTACCCTCGCCAGACGCTGATTCATCATCCCCGGGTTTTCCCGTAGACGCAGATGCCAGTGAGTTGGACCGGGAAGTTCGCCAAGAACTCCTCACACTCACCAAGGGCTTGGCCGAACTTGTCGGGAGTCATTTGGTCATGGTGGCGCGTCTGCTAGACGAAGACCCGCAGCTGGCTCTTGTCCACGCGCGATTCGCGCGCAGTAAGGCTGGCCGGGTCCCGTCCGTTCGAGAGGCTGCAGGGCTTGCTGCCTATCATGCCGGGGAATGGTCGGAGGCATTAGCTGACTTGCGTGCTGCGCGCCGACTAGGTTGTGGTCCGGGCCGGCTGGCAGTGTTGGCTGATTGCGAGCGCGCATTGGGACGCCCGGAGCGTGCCTTGGAGATCGCGCGAAGTCCAGAGGCCGCGCAACTCGGCACCGATGAGGCTGTCGAGCTGCGGATTGTGGCCGCCGGGGCACGGCGTGACCTCGGTCAGTTCGATGCTGCGGTGGTCGCGCTGCAGGGGCCCGACCTGGATACGCCAGGGGAGGAGCTCTGGCGGGCCAGATTGCGCTACGCTTACGCGGACAACTTGCTCGCCGCGGGTCGAGAGCAGGACGCGATCACCTGGTTTTTGGCTGCTGCTGACGTCGATGGTGCGGAAGCGACAGACGCGGCCGAGCGCGCGGTCGAGCTCAGTGAGCGGTCGGAATCTGAGTGAGCGCTTTGCTGGACGGCTACGATGCGGTGCTGCTCGACTTGGATGGCACGGTGATTCGGGGAGCCGAGGCGGTGCCGGAGGCGCCGGATGTCATCAATGAGTGGCGCCAAGCGGGACGAGCGGTGCAGTTCATCACCAACAACGCATCGCGGGCGCCCGATGAAGTCGCTAAGCAGCTCACCGCGTTGGGTGTCCGTACCGCTGCGGACGAAGTCGTCACCAGCGCTCAGGTTGCGGTGGCTTTGCTGGCAGCCCAGCTTCCAGCTGGTAGCGCTGTCCTGGTTGTCGGTGCCGAAGCGCTGATTGCTGAAGTGCGGTCGGTGGGGCTCCGACCGGTGTTCGCGGTGTCGCAACAACCGGTTGCAGTCGTACAGGGACACTCTCCGGAGACCGGGTGGACCCGGCTGGCGGAAGCGTGCCTGGCGATCCGCGATGGCGCGATATGGGTCGCGTGCAACGTTGACCTTACGTTGCCTACCGAGCGGGGCCTGCTGCCCGGCAACGGCTCGATGGTGGCGGCCTTGCGGGCCGCCACTGACCGGGAGCCCACCGTAGCGGGCAAGCCGGCGCGCCCGCTGCTCGATATGGCTGTGGACCGCATTGGCGCGCGGCAACCTCTGGTGGTCGGCGACCGGCTAGACACAGACATCGCCGGAGCTCGGGCCGCTGGGCTAGATTCGCTGCTGGTGCTGTCCGGGGTCGCCGATGTTGGCACGCTGCTTGCGGCGCCACCAGAGCAGCGCCCCGGTCATCTCGGCGCTGACCTTCGGGCGTTGCGCGGCTCCCTGGAGTTGGCCCGTATCCAGGCGCGGCCCGGCTGGCGTGTCGAGTTGGCTGCCAGCGGCCTGCTCTTGCATGGTGACGGTTCTCTCCTGCACGGCGGGTTCGTGGGTGACCCTCTTGATGCGGTGCGGGCGTTGTGCGCCACCTGGTGGGTCGAGCACAGCGGACCAGTGCAGGTGTACGCGTGTGACGACATTGCCGCCACAGCATTGGATGCGGTGGGCCTTGGCTGAGTCTTCCGGTAGCTTGGATGGCGTTGACGTGGTGCTACCTTCATCCACCCCTGCTGGCCTCACCGACGCGCTCGCCGGGCTGGAGGATCTCGACGAGCTTCCTACGGTGGATCACGTGGCGCGGTTCAGTGCTGTGCACGACTCGCTTCTTGCGGCCCTATCCAGTATCGACGAGGTTTAGGCGGCCCGGAGGTTACGATGGGGCGCAGAGCCCGGCTGGATGCGGAGCTGGTGCGGCGCGGTCTGGCCCGATCCCGTGATCACGCCGCCGAGCTCATCGCACAGCATCGGGTCCGGATCGGTGGGGTAACGGCCACGAAGTCGGCCACCGGAGTAGACGCAGACACACCGCTGCTGGTTCGGGCTACGGAGAACGAACCCCACTGGGTATCGCGGGGCGCCCGAAAAATTCTCGGCGCGCTGGATAGCCTCCTCGCCGGGGGACCGACCGTGGCGGGCCAGCGCTGTCTAGACGCGGGTGCCTCGACTGGTGGTTTCACCGACGTGCTGCTGCATCGCGGAGCCCGAGAAGTGGTCGCGGTCGATGTCGGTTACGGGCAACTGGCTTGGCCTTTGCGCACTGATGAGCGGGTCCGGGTGCATGATCGCACGAACGTGCGGACGCTGCGCCCTGAGGCCATCGGTGGTGTCGTCGATCTGACGGTGGCTGACTTGTCGTTCATCTCGCTGCGCCTGGTGCTGCCGGCCTTGGTCGGATGCACTAAGCCGCAGGGCGACCTGCTCCCCATGGTCAAACCCCAGTTCGAAGTTGGTCGTGAACGCTTGGGTGCTGGCGGCGTGGTCCGTGACCCCTTGCTGCGCGCACAGGCCATGCTCGATGTGCTGGCGGTGGCGACCACTCTCGGGCTCTGCCTCCTCGACGCCACCGCGAGTCCATTGCCAGGGCCGTCTGGCAACGTCGAATACTTCTTGTGGCTGCGCCAGGGTGTAGCCGATCCGCCGCGTCCGGTTGAGGAGCTGGTACACGCCGCCGTGCGGAAAGGACCGCAATGAGGGGTGAACGTGAGGTCTTGTTGGTGTTGAACGCTGGGCACCCGGAGAATCTGCGCACCGCCGAGCAGGTCGCGCACCGGCTGGCCACGGCGGGGATCGGGCTGCGGGTGCTCGCCAAGGACACTGCTCGCCTGAATCCCGCGCTGCGTGTGCACGAGGTGCCTACCGGGCCGCAAGCCGCTGCGGGCGCGGATCTCGTGGTGGTTCTCGGTGGCGATGGCACCCTGTTGCGGGCCGCCGACCTGGCGCGTCCGTGTGGCGTTCCGCTGCTGGGGGTGAACCTTGGCCGGATCGGTTTTCTTGCCGAGGCCGATCTCGACTCCCTCGAGGCTGCCGTGCGTGCCATTGTCAACGGCGACTACCTCGTTGACGAGCGGATGACCGTCGACGTCACCGCCAGCCTCAACGGGTCCACGCTGGCCCGCACCTGGGCACTCAACGAGGCCAGCGTCGAGAAAAGCAGACGGGAGAAGGTGCTCGAGGTAGTGCTCGAGGTGGACCGCAGGCCGGTTTCCGGGTTTGGCTGCGATGGTGTGCTCTGCGCCACCCCCACCGGGTCCACCGCCTATGCCTTCTCCGCAGGTGGACCCATCGTATGGCCGGATGTCGACGCGCTCGTCGTGGTCCCCAGCAACGCGCATGCACTGTTCGCCCGTCCACTGGTGGTGTCGCCGGATTCAGTGGTCGCGGTGGAGACCGATCCCCAGGGGCATGCCGCAGTGCTCTGCTGCGATGGGCGCCGGACCTTTGCGCTGCCGGCGGGTGCCCGGATTGAGGTGGTCCGTGGCGTCACCCCGATCCGGCTGGTGCGCCTGCACGACTGCTCGTTCACCGATCGACTGGTGCGGAAGTTCGAGCTGCCGGTGCAGGGCTGGCGCGGTCCCCGACCGCGTTCATCGCCGGGTTCACAGCCGGGCTAAAGGGCGGGCTGCGCCGCCGGGTGCGCGCGGCGCGCTAGGGTGCGGCCCGTGCTCACCGAGATGCGCATTGAAGGCCTCGGTGTGATCGACGAGGCCACCCTGGACCTGCACCCCGGCCTGACCGTGGTGACCGGTGAGACTGGCGCGGGCAAGACCATGGTGGTGACCGGCCTGCAGCTGCTCGCCGGCGGCCGGGCCGACGCCTCCCGGGTCCGGCATGGCGTCGACCGCGCCATCGTGGAAGGCCGCTTCCGGCTACCCGAGGGCAGCCCAGCCAGCCCAGCCGTGGAACTCGCCAGTGAGGTAGGTGCCCGTATCGACGAGGATGGCACCCTGATTGCCAGCCGCACACTCACTGTGGACGGCCGGTCCCGTGCCCATCTGGGTGGTCGTTCGGTCCCGGCCGGAGTGCTGGCTGAACTGGCTGACGGCATGCTCGCCGTCCACGGGCAGAACGACCAACTCCGGCTGCTGCGCCCCGGCGAGCAGCGGGCTGTGCTGGACCGCTTCGCCGGCGATGTGGTGTCCGGGACGCTGAGCGCTTACCAGGAGATTCGGGAACAGTGGTTGTGCTGCAGCGCTGAGCTGGCGACCCGGCGGGAGAACTCCCGGGAACTAGCCAGGGAAGCCGACCTGCTCGGCCACAGTCTCGCCGAGATCACCGCTGTCGACCCGCAACCAGGGGAGGACTCCGCGCTGCTGGCCGAGGCTCGGCGGCTCGCTGACGTCGACCAGCTCCGGGAGACCGCCGCCCTCGCGCAATCCGCGGTGTGCGGCGCACCGGAGGGCGATCACGACCAGCCGAGTGCGATCGACTTGGTGGGGCAGGCTCGCCGTCGGCTCCAAGGGCAGAGCGACCCCGAGCTGCGGGCGCTCGGGGAACGCCTGGGAGAGGCCGCTGCGGTATTGGGTGACGTCGCCGCCGAGCTCAGCGGCTACCTCGAGACGCTCAACGCCGATCCGGCCCGGCTGGAGCAGGTGCTGGGGCGCCAAGCCGATCTCAAGCGGCTGATTCGCAAGTACGGTGCAGACGTCGACGGTGTGCTGGCCTGGGCGCAGCAGGCCCACCAGCGCCTGGCCGGCCTGGACACGTCCGAGGAAGCCATCGCCGCGTTGGTGAGCCGGCGTGATCACCTGGCCACCGAGCTGGCTCGGCATGCCACCGCGCTCACCGTGGCCAGGACCGCAGCTGCCCGGAAGCTCGGCAATGCCGCCACCGTTGAGCTCGCCGGGTTGGCGATGGGCCAGGCGCAGCTGTCCGTGTCGGTCTCCCCGATCCTCGCCGCTGAGGGCGACGATGCGGCGCTCACCGTCGGTGGGACCCGGCTCCGGGCCGGCCCGGAAGGCGTCGACGAGGTGGAGCTGCGGCTGTCGGCGCACCCCGACGCCGGGTCGCTGCCGGTTCACAAAGGCGCTTCTGGCGGGGAGCTGTCTCGGGTGATGCTGGCGCTGGAGGTGGTGCTGGCCGACGCGGACCCGGTACCCACGATGGTCTTCGACGAGGTCGACGCTGGGGTGGGCGGGCGGGCCGCGGTAGAGATCGGGCGGCGTCTGGCCCAGCTTGCCCGCAGCCACCAGGTCGTGGTGGTGACCCACCTGGCCCAAGTTGCCGCCTATGCCGATCGGCACCTGGTGGTCGACAAGGCGACCTACGCCACCGGGTTGACCCGAAGCGGGGTTCGGGAGCTCGATGAGCCGGCCAGGGTTGGTGAGTTGGCCCGGATGCTGGCTGGACTGGACGACACCGACACCGGACGAGCACACGCCGAAGAGCTGCTCTTGTCCGCCACGAGGGACAAAGCACGCAAAACTCGCAAAATTCGCAAAGATCAGGAGTGCGAAACAGTGTTGTAGCGCTCAATGCCACTCGCGGGCTTTAGTCCCGGCGCGCCTCCCCGACCAGCGCTGCGGCTTTTGCGACCATCGCCAGCATGAAACTCTCCGGCTTGCTCAGCCGGTCCGGCCGTGAGCTACCCGGGCTGATCGGGCTGGCCAAAGTGGACCGACATGCCGAGGCGCTGGCGCGGCGGGTCGGTCGCGGCGACATCGCGGTGTTCGACCAGGTCGATCTGGACCGCAGAACCGCCGATGCGCTGGTGGCCGCTGGGGTGGCCGGGGTGGTCAACGCCGCACCGTCGATCTCCGGCCGGTTCCCGAACCTGGGTCCCGAGATCCTCGTCGCTGCGGGCATCGTGCTGGTTGACGGGGCCGGTGCTGAGGTGTTGCGGATCAAGGATGGCAGCCGGCTGAGGCTGCACGAGGGTCGGGTGCACGTGGGGGACACCGAGGTTGCCTGCGGCGTCGAGCAGACTGCCAACTCGATTGCTGATCTGATGATCGAGGCCAAGTCCGGACTGTCTGCTGCGCTTGAGTCGTTTTCGGCGAACACCATCGAATTCCTTCGGCACGAACGTTCCTTGATCATCGATCGGGTGGGCGTGCCCGATGTCGAGGTCCCGATTCGCGGCCGGCAGGTGCTGGTCGTCGCCGCCGGCTACAACCACACCGCCGAGCTGGCCGCGCTCAAACACTTCATCCGGGAGTACCACCCGGTACTGATCGGCGTCGAGGCGGGTGCCGACGCGCTGCGTGCCGCTGGGCATCGACCGCACCTCATCGTCGGAGACCCCTACCAGATCGAAACTGCCACCCTCAAATCAGCTGACGAGGTCGTCGTGCCCGCTCAGCCCGACGGCTTCGCCCCGGGCCTGGAGCGGATCCAGGACCTGGGGATCGGCGCGGTGACCTTCCCCGCGGTGAGCAATCCAGAGGATCTCGCTCTGCTGCTGGCTGAGGCGCACGGCGCCGAACTCGTGATCGCCGTCGGGTTTCAGGCCACCCTGCACGAGTTCCTCGACCGGGGGCGCTCGGGGTCCAACCCGTCAACGTTTCTCACCCGGCTGAGGTTGGGCAGCAAGCTTGTCGACGGTCATGCCGTCGCCATCCTGCATCGCAGCCGGGTATCGGCGCCCGCTGTGCTGCTCATCGTGCTCGCTGCGGTTGCCGCAGTGGCTGCGGCGTTGCTGGTTTCTCATGTCGGTGGCGCGTACGGCTTCCTTGTCACCGATAGCTGGAATGACGTCGTTTCCTGGGTCAAGGGGTGGGGATAGACCGTGATCTCACTGCGCTACCACGTGATCTCCATCGCCGCTGTCTTTTTGGCCCTGGCGCTCGGAGTGGTGCTGGGGTCCACCGCGATCAGCGGCCGGCTGCTGTCCGGGCTGAGTTCCAACCGGGACGAACTGGGCCGTCAGGTGAGTGATCTGCAAGCTGAGCGCAACGGGCTGCGGGCCCGATTGGCCGATGCCGACACTTTTGGCGTGGCGGTCGGCCCCCGGGTCGTGAGTGGCGCACTGCGCGGTCGCACAGTGGTGCTCGTCACCACCGCGGACGCCAATCCGGCCGACCGGGATTCGTTGACCGGGTTGTTGACCAGCGCTGGTGCCGCCGTCACTGGTGAGCTGCAGCTCACCGACGCGTTCACCGATCCCGCCCGCTCGGATCAGCTCAGCGAGCTGTGCACCCGTTTGCTGCCGGCTGGGCTTCGGTTACCCACCGCGTCGGACCCCGGGACGCTGGCCGGTGGGCTGCTTGGCGCACTCCTGCTGATCAACCCGCACAACGGGAAAGCCCAGGCCACTCCAGCTGAGACTACTGCCGTGCTCGCCGGACTCGGTGACGGTGGTTTTGTTCGGGTCGGTCCGCAGGTGACGGCGGCTCAGCTTGTTGTGGTGCTCACCGGTGGCGCGGGTCGCGGCAACGGTAGTGGGGATCGGGCCGGGATCCTGGCCCGGTTCGCTACTCAGCTTGATCGTGCTGGCTCTGGCGCTGTTCTTGCGGGTAGGCCCGGGTCCGCCGAGGGCAACGGCCCGATAGGCGTCGTGCGGGCAGACACCGCAGCGGCTGCTGTGCTGTCCACCGTTGACGACGTCAGTACTGCGGCTGGGCGGGTAGTGACTGTCCTGGCACTGGCCGAACAGGCACAAGGCCGAGTTGGGCGGTACGGTACCGGCGGCAACGCCCAGGCTGCGGTTCCCGCTATTTCAGGGCTGACCGCTCAGGGCTGACCGCGAGGCGGTGCCGCGATGCCACCGCTGGCAGTGTTACGGTGAACTTCCGTGGTCGGCGGCATCCGTCAGCTACAGCGTAACCGGTCACTAAAATCGAAGGGCCGGTCTGGACCACGGGAGAAGGTCTTGGTCAAGCCCGTCCGCCCAACTAGGCACCTCTTCGTCACGGGGGGTGTTGCCTCCTCATTGGGCAAGGGACTCACCGCTTCCAGCCTGGGTCAGCTGCTGACCGCCCGCAGGTTGCGGGTGACGATGCAGAAGCTGGACCCCTACCTCAACGTCGATCCGGGCACGATGAATCCTTTCCAACATGGTGAGGTGTTCGTCACCGAGGACGGCGCGGAGACCGACCTGGATATCGGGCATTACGAGCGATTTTTGGACCGCAATCTCGGCCGCAAGGCCAACGTCACTACTGGCCAGATCTACTCGGCGGTGATCGCCAAAGAGCGACGCGGGGAATACCTCGGCGATACCGTGCAGGTGATCCCGCACATCACCGACGAGATTAAATCGCGGATCCTGGCCATGTCCGATCCCGAAGACGATGACCGCGCACCGGATGTGGTGATCACCGAGATCGGCGGGACGGTGGGGGACATCGAGTCGCTGCCGTTTCTGGAGGCGGCTCGCCAGGTGCGCCACGACGTCGGCCGGGACAACTGCTTTTTCCTGCACGTCTCCCTGGTGCCCTACCTTGCCCCATCCGGCGAGCTGAAGACCAAGCCGACCCAGCACTCCGTGGCCACCCTGCGCAACATCGGCATCCAGCCCGACGCCCTGGTCTGCCGCGCTGACCGGGAGATCCCAGACGGACTGAAGCGCAAGATCGCTCTGATGTCGGATGTGGAGATCGACGGGGTGGTCGCGGCGCCGGATTCGCCGTCCATCTACGACATCCCCAAGGTTCTGCACTCCGAGGGCCTCGATGCCTACGTGGTACGCCGGCTTGGGTTGCCCTTCCGCGATGTGGACTGGACGCAGTGGGGCGATCTGCTGGATCGGGTGCACGCTCCGAAGGAGGTGGTGTGCATCGCTCTGGTGGGCAAGTACGTCGATTTGCCCGACGCCTACCTGTCGGTGACCGAGGCTCTGCGCGCCGGGGGTTTCGCGCACCGGGCCAAGGTCGAGATTCGCTGGGTGCCCTCAGACACCTGCGAGACCCCGGCGGGTGCGGCGGCCGCGCTGGCGGGGGTGGACGGGGTGCTGGTACCCGGTGGGTTCGGGGTACGCGGGATCGAGGGCAAGATCGGAGCCATTCGCCATGCCCGTATCCGGGGAATCCCCGCGTTGGGCTTGTGCCTGGGCCTGCAGTGCATGGTGATCGAGACTGCCCGGAACCTGGCTGGGCTCGATGGAGCCGGCTCGACGGAGTTCGATGCTGCGACTGCGCACGCGGTGATCTCCACCATGGCCGATCAGACCGCCGTCGTGACAGGGCAGCGCGACATGGGTGGGACGATGCGCCTGGGTAGTTATCCCGCGTCGCTTCAGGCGGGCTCGGTAGTGGCTCGGGCATACGGCGCCACCGAGGTCCGCGAGCGGCACCGGCACCGCTACGAGGTGAACAACGCCTACCGGGACAAGCTCGTCGCCGCGGGTTTGGTGATCAGTGGGACGTCCCCGGATGGCCATCTGATCGAGTTCGTCGAGCTGCCCGCCAGCAGTCACCCGTTTTTCGTCGGCACTCAAGCCCATCCCGAGCTCACCAGCCGGCCCACCCGCCCGAACCCGCTGTTCGTCGCGTTCGTCGCGGCGGCGTTGAGCTATCGGGCCGCGGACCGGCTGCCGGTCGAGTTGCCGGTCCGTGGTGAGGGTGCCGCACGAGTTTAAGGAGGCACGCCGAGGTGAAGATCGGTGTTCCGCGTGAGCTGACGATCCACGAATACCGGGTCGCGCTCACCCCCGCAGGGGTGCTCGAGCTGACCCGCCGGGGTCATGAGCTGCTGGTGGAACGGGGTGGCGGGGTCGGCTGCGCATTTCCTGACGAGGCCTATCTGGCCGCCGGCGCTCGCATCGTGGACGGGCCCGACGACCTGTGGGCGCAGGCCGAGATGGTGCTCAAGGTGAAGGAACCGGTGCCGCAGGAGTACCACCGGATGCGCAAGGGCCAGATCCTGTTCACCTACTTGCACCTGGCCGCGTCGGCGCAGTGCACAGCTGCGCTGATCGACGCCGGGATCGACGCTATCGCCTATGAGACCGTGCAGCTGTCCGACGGCTCGCTGCCCCTGCTGGCGCCGATGAGCGAGGTCGCCGGGCGAATGGCCCCCCAGGTGGGAGCGCACTGCTTGGAACGCATGCAGGGCGGGCGCGGGGTGCTGCTCGGGGGTGTCTCCGGAGTGCCCGCCGGCAAGGTTGTGGTGCTCGGGGCCGGGGTGGCGGGAATGAACGCGGCCACTATCGCACTGGGCATGCAGGCCGAGGTGGTGGTGCTGGACACCAACATCAACCGGCTACGGGAGATCGATTTTGGGTATCGGGGCCACCTGCAGACCATTGCGTCGAACGCTTATGAGGTGGAAAAGGCGTGCATGTGGGCGGACCTGGTGATCGGGGCTGTGCTGGTGCCCGGAGCCAAGGCGCCCACCCTGGTCAGTCACGATCTCATCTGCCGGATGCGCCCGGGATCGGTTCTGGTGGACATCGCCATCGACCAGGGTGGCTGCTTCGCTGACTCGCGTCCGACGACGCATGCCGACCCCACGTTCACCGTGCGCGACTCAGTGTTCTACTGCGTGGCGAACATGCCTGGCGCGGTACCGCACACCTCCACCTATGCGCTGACCAACGTCACGTTGCCCTACATCTGCGCGCTGGCCGACAAGGGACTACGCCAAGCGGTGCGGGATGATCCGGCGCTGGCCCGAGGGGTCAACGTGGTGCGGGGCTCGGTGGTCCTCGCCGAGGTCGCCAGGGCGCACGACCGCGAGTACCTGCCGCTGGCCGAGGCACTCGGGTGAGTGCACTGCTCGACGCCGCCTCGCCGGGCGTCGCCCAGCGCGATGACGCGCTGCCTCCGGCGCTGGCCGCAGTGATCGCTAGCTACGTGGACCACCTCGCGGTGGAACGTGGTACCTCGGCCAACACCCTGGACTCCTACGCCCGCGACCTGCGGCGCTACGGCGCCTACCTGGCATCGACCGGGCTCACGGAGCTCGCTGCGGTGCGCGAGGAGCAGGTGTGCGGATTTCTCGCGGCGTTGCGTGATGGCGCAGGTGGCTATCGGCCGCTGGCACCGTCCTCTGCGGCCCGGGCGCTGGTTGCGGCCCGAGGGCTGCACCGGTTTGCGCTCCGGGAGGCAGTGGTACCAGCCGATGTCGCAGCTAATGTGCATCCTCCGAGTCCGCCGAAACGACTGCCCAAGGCCCTCGGGGTGCACGAGGTGCTGCGCTTGCTCGAGGTGTTCCCCGCCGACGGGGGACCCCGTTGCCTGCGCGACCGGGCGCTGTTGGAATTGCTGTACTCCACCGGCGCGCGGATCTCCGAAGTGGTCGGGCTGGACCGGGACGATGTCGATGCCCCGGCTCGCACCGTGTTGCTGCGGGGCAAGGGTGGCAAGCAGCGGCTGGTGCCGGTGGGCCGCCCGGCGCTGGCCGCGTTGGATGCTTACCTGGTGCGCGGCCGTCCCACGTTCGCCGCGCGAGGGCGGAGCATTGCCGCGGTGTTCCTCAACGCCCGGGGTGCCCGGTTGTCCCGGCAGAGCGCCTGGGCGGTGCTGCGGGATGCCGCGGCACAGACAGAGATCGCCGCTGCGGTGTCACCGCACACCCTGCGGCATTCCTTCGCCACCCACCTGTTGGAGGGTGGCGCGGACGTGCGGGTGGTGCAGGAGTTACTCGGGCATGCCTCGGTGACTACGACGCAGGTCTACACCCTGGTGACAGTGGACAACCTGCGTGAGGTCTACGCGACCGCCCATCCGAGGGCGCGGGGTTGAGGAATAGGCTCCCCGGGGATCGGGCCGCGCGGGAAAGGGGATGTCAGCTTCCATGTCAACCTGCGCGGCGCCGCAGCCACCTCCACTGGATCGGCACGGGCCGGCCCGGGTGGTGGCCATCTGCAACCAGAAGGGTGGCGTCGGCAAGACCACCTCGACGATCAACCTCGGGGCCGCGCTCACCGAGTACGGTCGGCGGGTCCTGCTGGTTGATTTCGACCCCCAGGGTGCGCTCTCGGTCGGGCTCGGGGTGGCCTCGCACCAGCCTGACCGCACCATCTACAACCTGATCATGGAACAGGGCGTTTCCGTGGAGGAGGTCCTCCGGCCGACGTCGGTGCCGGGCATGGATCTACTGCCCAGTAACATCGACCTGTCCGCCGCGGAAGTGCAATTAGTCACTGAGGTGGGTCGGGAGCAGACGCTGGGTCGAATCTTGTTGCCGCTGCTGCCGCGCTATGACTTCATCCTGGTGGACTGCCAGCCGTCGTTGGGCCTGCTCACCATCAATGCGTTGGCTTGTGCGGACGGCGTGCTGATTCCGCTGGAGTGTGAGTTCTTCAGCCTGCGTGGGGTGGCGCTGCTGATAGACACCATCGACAAGGTGCGTGAGCGGCTCAACCCGAAGCTGACCATCACTGGCATTCTCGCCACGATGTATGACCCCCGCACCCTGCATGCCCGCGAGGTGATGGACCGCGTGGTGGAGGCTTTCGGTGACACCGTGTTCGATGCCGTGATCAGCCGGACGGTCAGGTTCCCGGAGACCACCGTCGCTGGCGAGCCGATCACTCGGTGGGCGCCGAAATCATCTGGCGCGATGGCTTACCGTGCACTGGCCCGCGAGGTGATCGCGCGATGAGACCTGCTTGCGGAGTGCAATCACCGGATCCTGCCGCCCCTGCGGCATCCGGCCGCTTCACGGTGCGGTTGGCGAACTTCGAGGGTCCGTTTGACCTGCTGTTGCAGCTCATCACGCAGCAGCGGATGGATGTGACCGAGGTGGCTTTGCACCAGGTGACCGACGAGTTCATCGCCCACCTCCGGGTGCTGGGCGAGTCTTTCGACTTGGACGAGACCACCGAGTTCCTGGTCGTCGCGGCAACCCTGCTGGACCTCAAAGCGGCCCGGTTACTGCCCTGCGCCGATGTCGAGGACGAGGCTGATCTCGCGTTGCTCGAGGCGCGGGATCTGCTCTTCGCGCGGCTGCTGCAGTACCGAGCCTACAAGCAGGTCGCGGCGCTGTTCGCTGAGCTCGAATCGGTGGCGCTGCGCCGGTATCCGCGGTCGGTGGTGCTCGAGGAGCGGTTTGCTGGTTTGCTGCCTGAGGTGTTGCTCGGCGTCGACGCTGCGCGGTTCGCCGAGATCGCGGCGGCGGTGTTTCGGCCCAAACCACCACAGTCGCCGTCGGTGTCGCTGGAGCATCTGCACACCCCCCGGGTGTCGGTGCAGGAGCACGCCGCTGTGCTCCGCCGCCGGCTGGCTCGCGATGGCCAGGCGAGTTTCCGCAGTCTGGTCGCCGACTGTGCACACACTGGGGAGGTGGTCGCCCGCTTCCTGGCGTTGCTGGATCTGTACCGTGCCGCGGTGGTGGTCTTCGATCAGCCCGACCCGCTGGGCGAGTTGTGGGTTCGGTGGACAGGTGACGCTGAACAGACCGCCGCAGCCGCGTCGGACCAAGATGGGTCGGACCAAGATGGGTCGGATCAGGATGGGAAAGAAGACGAGGATTACCGGTGAACGAGACCGCGCTCAGGGAACCACCAGCCGGGACCGAGGCACTGCCGGCATTGTCCGGTGATAATGATCTTGATGCAGCTCTGGAAGCGTTGCTGTTGGTGGTGGATTCCCCGGTCGGCGAGGACGTCCTGGCCAGCGCACTGGGTCAACCGGTGACGCGGGTGCGAACGGCGCTGCACCGGTTGCGGGATGGCTACGCTGACACCGGGCGCGGAATCGAGCTGCGCCAGGTGGGGCAGGGGTGGCGGCTGTACACCCGCGATGTGTACGCACCGTTCGTCGAGCGGTTGTTGCTGGACGGGCAGCATGCCAAGCTCACCCGCGCCGCCCTGGAGACCCTGGCGGTGGTCGCCTATCGCCAGCCGGTCACCCGCTCACGGGTCGCCGTGGTGCGCGGGGTGAACGTTGACGGGGTGATGCGCACGCTGTTGGCCCGCGGTCTCATTGAGGAGGGCGGGACTGACCCGGAGACCCACGGTGTGTTGTACTGTACGACGGAGCTGTTCCTGGAGCGGCTCGGGCTCTGCTCGTTGGAGGATTTACCCCCGATTGCCCCGCTGCTGCCCGACATCGACACTATTGACGACGCACCCCGGTGATGACCCAATCTCAAGCGATGACCCAGCCTGATGTGGTGTCCGCGCTGCCCCGGCTGCACAAGGTGCTCGCTCAGGCCGGGGTGGCTTCTCGACGTGCCGCCGAAGAAATGATCGCTCGTGGCCGGGTTCAGGTGGATGGAGCCGTGGTGCGCGAGATGGGGGTGCGGGTCGACCCCGAGCACGCGGTCATCCATGTCGATGGCATGCGCTTGGAACTGCGTTCCGGACTTGAGTACCTGGCGCTGAACAAGCCCCGCGGCGTGCACTCCACGATGTCCGATGACCGCGGCCGGCCCTGTGTCGGCGACTACGTGGTCGGCCGGTCCCAACGCCTGTTTCACGTCGGCCGCCTCGACGCGGACACTGAAGGTCTGCTGCTGCTCACCAATGACGGGGAACTTGCGCACCGGTTGATGCACCCCTCTTATCGGGTACTCAAAACTTACCTGGCCGAGGTGTCTGGTCCGGTACCTCGGTCGTTGGGCCGGACCTTGCGCGCCGGAGTGGAGTTCGATGATGGCCCGGTGACAGTCGAGGGGTTCCGGGTCGTGCAGGTTCTGCCCGGCAAGGCTTTGCTCGAGGTGGTCCTGCACGAGGGGCGCAAGCACATTGTGCGCCGGCTGCTCGCGGAAGTCGGGCACCCGGTGGCGCGGTTGGTCCGTACCGCGATCGCCGATGTTCGCCTGGGGGAGCAGCGCCCCGGCACGGTCCGGGTGCTGTCCCGGGCCGAGGTAGGTGCCCTCAACCGCGCGGCCGGCCGGTAGTGCGGCAAGGTGATGGGTTGCGCGGCGTCGTGGCGGTGGACGGGCCTGCCGGCACGGGTAAGTCCACCGTGGCCCGCCGGCTGGCCGCGTCGCTAGGTGCCCAATACCTGGATACCGGTGGGATGTATCGAGCCGCCGCGCTCGGCGTCCTGCGAGGGGGCGTTGACCCCGCCGAGCCTGCCGCGGTGTCTGCGGTGGTGGCGCGGTGCCACATCGAGATGGGCACTGACCCTGATCTTCCCCGGGTGCTGTTGGACGGTGAAGACGTCTCCCGGGAGATCCGGGGCCCGGCGGTGACTGGTGCGGTCAGCCCGGTCGCTGCGGTGTCCTCGGTGCGTGCGCTGCTCGTCGCTGCGCAGCGCCGGATCATCGCCACCGCTACCGCCGCCGGTGGCGGAATCGTGGTGGAAGGACGCGATATCGGCACCGTGGTGGCCCCTGACGCCTCACTGAAGGTCTTTCTCACCGCCACCACGGCAGCGCGGGCTGCACGCCGAGCGGCTCAGGATGGTGTCGACGATGTGGCAGCGGTGCGCCACGCCGTCGAGCGCCGTGACCGGTTCGATTCCAGCCGGGCTACCTCGCCGATGTGCGCCGCCGCCGACGCTATCGAGCTGGATACCACCGCGTTGGACGTCGACGCCGTGCTGGGTAGGCTGCACGAGCTGGTCGTCGCGCGGGGACTGGTCGTGCTGACAGCTCGGGATCGGCCGTGAGTTCTGGGTTGCCACCGGGCACCTGGCCGTGGTTGCAGGGCTTTACGCGTTGGATCGGGACCTGGTGCTTCCACGTCAGTTATCGCCTGCGGGTCTGGCATCGGGAGCGGATCCCCACGACCGGGCCTCTCGTGGTGGTGGCCAACCACAGTGCGATGGTCGACGGCCCGCTGTTGTACGGGCTGGTGGGACGACACAGCTCTTTCCTGATCAAGCAGGAAATATTCCGAGGACCGCTAGGCTGGGTATTGCCCCGGATCGGGCAGCTGGCGGTGCGCCGAGGCGGGGTTGATCGCGCGCCACTCCTCGCCGCCGTCCGGCTGCTGCGCCGTGGTGGGATGGTGGTGGTGTTCCCGGAAGGTACCCGCGGCGAGGGCGATGTGGCCAGCGCCCAGCAAGGTGCCGTGTGGCTGGCCCGGACCGGGGGGGCGAGGGTACTGCCCATGGTGATCCGAGGGACCCGCCGGCCCTCCGAGAGCAACTGGCGGTTCCGGCCGCGCGTTGATGTTCTGGTTGGTGAGCCGTTCGCGGTTCCCTCGGACCAGGGACGAGCGGTAGTGGTCGCGGCGACCAACGACATGCGCAACCGGTTGGCCGCACTGGTCACCGAGCTGGATGAGATCCGCTGCCTGGGCCGGCCAGGCGCGGCGCGACCGGAGAGAGCGTGATGAGCAGTCTGGCGCCTGGCGATGGGATCTCCTCCGATGAGGCCGACTGGGTGGTGCATGATGACGCCGACGGGGTGCGGGCCGGGGCGGATGTGGCGCTCGAGCAGCCGGTGCTCGCCGTGGTGGGCCGTCCTAACGTGGGCAAGTCCACGCTGGTCAACCGGATCCTGGGACGTCGCGAGGCGGTGGTGCAGGACGTGCCAGGGGTGACCAGGGACCGAGTGGCCTACGACGCGTTGTGGAATGGGCGCCGGTTCACCGTGGTGGACACCGGAGGATGGCAGCCCGACGCACATGGCCTGCAGGCCGAGGTGGCCGGGCAGGCGGAGCTGGCGATGCGTACCGCAGACGCGGTTCTGCTGGTGGTCGACGCCACGGTGGGAGCCACCGCGGCGGAGGAGGCGGTGGCCCGGCTGCTGCGTCGCTCGTCCACTCCGGTGCTGCTGGCCGCGACCAAGGTGGATGACGAGCGAGCGGTCGCCGACACCGCGGCACTGTGGTCGTTGGGGTTAGGCGAGCCGTATCCGGTGAGCGGGTTGCACGGTCGGGGTACTGGGGATCTACTCGACGCCATACTGGCGGTGTTGCCCTCCGCGCCGAGGGACCTTGCCGCTCGCGCCGGTGGACCGCGCCGGGTCGCGCTGGTCGGCAGGCCCAATGTGGGCAAGTCGAGCCTGCTCAACCGGTTGGTGGGCGAGCAGCGGTCGGTGGTGCACGAGGTCGCCGGCACCACGGTGGACCCGGTGGACTCGCTGGTGGAGCTCGACGGTGAGACGTGGCGGTTCGTGGACACCGCCGGCCTGCGTAAGCGGGTGCGGACCGCGAGTGGCACCGAGTACTTTGCCTCGCTGCGCACCCGGGCGGCGATCGAGGCCGCTGAGGTGGTGGTAGTCCTCATCGACGCCAGCGAGCCGATCAGTGAGCAGGACCAGCGAGTGATCACCTCGGTGATGGAATCCGGGCGAGCGCTGGTGCTGGCCTTCAACAAGTGGGACCTGGTTGACGACGACCGGCGCCGCGAGCTGACCCGGGAACTGGACCGCGATCTGGCCCGGGTGCTCTGGGCGGAGCGGGTGAACATCTCGGCGCACACCGGACGCTCGGTCGGCAAGCTCGCCCCGTTCCTGCGCACCGCCCTAGAATCCTGGGACTGGCGGGTGCCCACCGGCCAGCTCAACTCGTGGTTGTCCGAAGTGATCGCGGCGACGCCACCGCCGGTGCGCGGTGGCCGGGCACCCAAGGTGCTCTTCGCCACCCAGGCTGGTACCCGGCCGCCTACCTTCGTGCTGTTCACCAGCGGTTTCCTCGAGGCCGGATACCGCCGGTTCCTGGAGCGGCGGCTCCGGGAGACTTTCGGCTTCACCGGCAGCCCGGTGCGCATCTCCGTCCGGGTCCGGGAGCGCCGGTCGCGCTAGGGCGACCGGCTTGGGGTGTTCTCGATGACAGAGATGTCGGTCACGACTGTGGACCGGCCCGTGTGAGAAGGAGCAGAGTGAACAAAAGGCCAGGCGGTGACTGAGTCGCGACTGAAAGGTGCGGTGTGCTCACCACGATCGAGGTGTTCTTTGACTTCGTTTGTCCGTTCTGCTACATCGCGGAGCAACCGCTAGCGGACGCTGTCGAGGGCGCTGAGGTACAGATCGCCTGGCGACCCTTCGAGTTGCGTCCAGAATCCACATCGGTGCCGAGGCCCGAGGGCGACGACCTGCAGTCGGCCTGGCAGCGGGTGGTATATCCGATGGCTGAGCGCATGGGCGTCCCGATTGTGCTGCCCCGGGTGTCGCCGCAACCCTACAGCCGGCTCGCCTTCGAGGGCTTCGCGTACGCCGAGGACCATGGCCTTGGGCGGCGCTACATGGAGCGGATGTTCTCGGCATTCTTCGTCAAGCAGCGTGACATCGGTCGGCCGGAGGTTCTGACCGGCGTCGCCGAGGAGCTCGGGCTCGACGCCGGGGATTTCCGCGCGGCGCTGGACTCCGGTCGCTATGCCCAGACACACCAGCAGGCACTTCGCCGAGCGCGGGAGCTGGAGATCACCACCGTGCCTACCTTCCTCGTCGACGGGCGGCGGCTGGAAGGCGTGCCCTCCGCCGAAGCGCTCCATCGGCTGCTCACCGACGCGGTGGCACTTCGGTAGCCCGTGGTGACTGCGCTAGACTGTGCAGGCGCCCGAGAGGGCGTGGCCGGGACGTGGCGCAGCTTGGTAGCGCACTTGACTGGGGGTCAAGGGGTCGCAGGTTCAAATCCTGTCGTCCCGACGGTCTGAAGGGTCTTTGCAGGTCACCACCTGTGGAGACCCTTCTTTCATGATCTTGGTTTGTTCGTCGAGGTCGAGCATGTCGCTCACCGACACCTTGACTCGACGGAGACCACGATGCCCCTGTTGGACCTGAACAAGATCACCACCGGCCTGTCGAAGAGGTGGCAAGGGTTTTTACGTGATTGGGATCGGTCGTTGCGGTCGGGGAATTATCCGGAGACGACTCGCTACATCTACGTGTTGGCGGCTGGTCAGCTGGCCCGCTACCTGGGGGAGTGCTCGCCGGACCCGGAGGCTGCGGCTGCTGCTGATGATCCGGTTGAGGTGAGTCGGGCGCATGTGGAGGCATTTCAGGCGTGGATGATCCAGACTCGTTCGGCGTCTACCGCCTTGAATAAACACAAGGGGTTGCAGCAGTTTTTCAAATGGCTTCGAGACGATGAGCAG
>JBATXM010000057.1:0-2709 GCA_049673305.1 Pseudonocardiaceae bacterium
CAAGCCGGCCGCACCGCCGCCCTGCGCCAACTCGTGCTCCAGACCCCAGCCCCGGTCATCGCCAGCATGCTCGGCTACCACGACACACACACCGCGTGGCTCGTCGCCGAGACCGGCGGCACCTGGAGCCGCTACGCCCCCGGTGACGATCACAAACGGTGACGACGCTCGCCGCCAGGACGAAGCACTCAGGCCAGTCGATTACGAGAGCTCACCAGCATCACAGGCCCGGTCACCGGCCCCTACGCCAGCCGGCCGCTGGCGCCACGTGATCAAGCAGTGCCGCAAGCCGATCGACTACTGGGATTCGCCGAGCCGGTCCTCCAACACGACGAGCGTGCGCAGAGTGGCCGCCATGTCTGTGCGCTGGTGATTCTTGGGCATCCGGTTCGGCGCGCTTTGCGGGATCGCTCAAGCCGGAACCGGCGGAGTCCCGATGGTTTCGTCGAACAGGTCGAGCACTGCCCGCCACGACCGCGCCGCGTGCGCCGGGTGATAGCTCACGCCCGGCACGGTGGCATTGACGTGGGTCGTCCCGCCGGTGAGGGAGCCATCGGGATTGGTCGGCGCCGCCCAGAAGGCGTGCTCGGCTCCGCCGTAAACGTGTACGCGCCAGTCGACCCCCGCTTCCTGGAGCGCACGGGTGAACGCCAAGACCTGGTCAGGAGTGCACAGTGGGTCTTCGGAGCCCGTGCAGAGAAGGAACGGGCCGGTCACGTTGATCCAATCCTGGGGGCGGGCGGTCGGCAGCCCAGGATGGATCGCGGCCAGAGCCTTAAATGGCACCCCAGCGCTGGCCAGTTCCAGCACGATGCTGCCGCCAGCGCCGTAGCCGACGGCGCCGAGTCGATCGCGGTTAACACCGGGTACCGCGAGTAGGACGTCTAGCGCGGCGCGGCCGATGGCCTGCATCCGGGCGGGGTCGGCGATCAACGGCATGACCCGAGCCAGCATTGCTTCCGGGTTTCCGAAGAATGTTTGACCGCCGTGGTAATCCAGCGCGAGACACACGTAGCCGTGGGTGGCGAGGTGATCGGCGCGTCCGCGTTGGTAGTCCTCGAGGCCGACCCCATCGTGTCCCATCAGCACGGCCGGCCAGTGCCCGTCGCCGTCCGGACGCGCCAGGTGGGCAACCATTGTCAAACCGTCGACGTCGTAGGCGACTTCGCGCGTTTCGATCACTTGGCTCACGTTAGCGTGGGTTTCACCGTCCTGGGTCCGCGTTCGCTCCCGCCTGAGCTGTTCTGTCTCATGGAAACCAGCAGCGGAACGCGACTCGTCGAGATCGATCGGGCGCCCGATAGCCGAACCCCCAACGGCACTCCCGCCGGTCAGCCGGCTAAGTGCGGCTCTACTAATATTACTGTGGGTAACTTTTCGGTTACTTTGGGTAGCTGTCATGATCGTCCGGGGAGTGGTGGGCAGAGGCCGCTGCGGGTGAGGTCGGCCATGGCGATGAGTGAGTCGGGGCTGTGGTAGCCGTAGGCGCGTCGGGTGAGCAGTCGTAGGTGGGTGTTGGTGGCCTCGGATCTGGCGTTGGAGAGGCCGTGCTCGACGGCGTTGAGTATCAAGATCTTGAAGCGGGTGATGGTCTTGGCGAGGCGGGCGAAGGCGGGGATGCGGCATCTGCTGGCCCAGGAGATCCAGCCGGCCAGCAGTGCCTTGGCCTCGGGTAGGTCGGCTTGGAAGATCATGCGGAGTTGTTCTTTAAGCAGGTAGGCTCGGTAGAGCGCGCCGTTGTCCTTGGCGATGGCGGCCAGGGTGGTGCGCTGCTCGCCGGTGAGCTCGGGTGGGTTTTTCAGCAGTGCCCACCGGGTCCCTTTGATCGTGGTGGCTTGGTCGGCGCGTCCGGTGCGGCGCAGCTCGGTGGCCAGGGCGCGGCGGACCTCGTCGAGGGCTTTGGTGGCCCAGGCCACGACATGGAACGCATCCAGGCACAGCACGGCTTGCGGGGCGCGTTCGGTGACCACGGTGTGGATGAACTCCGCGCCATCAGCGCTGACATGGGTCAACGCGCCCGCCCGGTCCGGGCCGAGGTCGTCGAAGAACCGGCGCAGGGTCGCACTGGTGCGGTCTTTGCCCGCCCAGACCAGCCGCCCGGTGTCGTGATCGGTCACGACCAGCAGATACCGCTGTCCCTTGCGGTAGGAGATCTCATCGATGCCGATCCGGCGTAGCCCGGCCAACCGGTCACTGGCCTCGCCGCGGGCGGCGACGACCCGGGTCACGATGTCGGACACGCTGCGCCACGCCACCCGCAACAACACCGCCACCACCGACAGCGTGGCGTGACAGACCAGCCACGCGCAGGTGTCCTCAAACGCGGTAGTGAACCGCGACCCAGGCCGTGCCCAGGGCACCGCAGCGACCACCACCCCATGCTCAGGACAGTTCACCCGGCAGGTCGTGGCCTGGAGGAACACCTGGGTCGAGCCCAGATCCAGACCCCGCCACCGACGCGGCTTGGCACTGCTGTCATAGCCCGCACACCGCCGCTGACACCGTGAACACCGCGACGCCACCCCCGCCTTGGGCCGCACCTGAGCAACCAGCACCTCCCCACCCCGCCCGTCGGACTCCAACTCCACCCACTCGATCACCGTGTGCTCGACCCCGAGCACCCGCCGCCATACCCTTGTCGTGCGCACGCCGTTCCCATCTTGATCGTCTCTGACTGTGGTAGGCCAGAAACCCTAGATGAGACACGGC
>JBATXM010000058.1:0-19935 GCA_049673305.1 Pseudonocardiaceae bacterium
CTTGGGGTGTGGAATTGCCACCTGTGGCACCTCCGCATGTTGCGACAGTCCTTCCCTGGACCTCACCGACAGTGACATCGGTACGTGGTGTGGCAGGCATCGGATGATCGTGGCGCGGGATGCCACCCCCGTACCGCAGCCGGCCACAGAGACTCCCGGCCCACCAATAGAATCTTGAAACGACCGTGAGGTACATATAGCCTCGAGTCCATCTGCGATACGGTCCAGCAGCATGTTTGCCAAGTGCCTTAGCCCCTGCTGGTTAATTCGTTGGGGTGTCGGTGTCCAGCCTGAACCGCCTCCCGCCACGCGAGGTATGCGACCTTGACGTTGGTGTTCGTGGACCGAAAGGCGCTGGTCGACCAGTGGCGAATGTGGCTCGCCCTCGTCCGGTGTCCCACGGATAGATCCATGGGTAGATGATGCCGGAGCGCCCGGTGCGTCCGAAGGGTCGCCGCCAGTACCCACTGGTCGGTTTGCACCGGGCGGAGGTTGACCACTGCTGCTCACCGCGTGCGTGAGTGCCAGGATGGTCTGGTGTCAAGTGTGATCTGGATTCCTGTCGCCATCGCGGTGGTGCTGTTGGTCGCGCTGGCCGTGGGCCTGTTACTGGCCCGCCGCCGGCGGATCAGCATCGCCGAGAAGCCGGACCAGCAGGTGGAGGCGCCTCCACCTGCTCGCCCTTACCAGGCTGGCGGTCCCATCAGCTTCTCCGCCGGTGGCGGCGGTCCACCGGCTGCGCCACCGGCCCCGGCTCCGCCACCGGCCCCGGCTCCGCCGAAACTACCCACGCAGACGCCCCCTGCGCCTGCGCCACCGAAACCTCCTGCGCCTGCGCCGCCACAAGCTCCTGCGCCAGCGTCGCCGAAACCCCCTGTGCCCGCCCCGCCACAAGCGCCGGCGCCGGCGCCGCCTGCGCCGAAGCCCACATCGCCCGTGCCCGCGCCGACGGTAGACATGGCCCCGCCCGTCAGTGTCGCTCCGCCGGCCCCGACCACACCACGACCCGCCGAACCGGTTCCCGTGCAACCGGTTCCCGTGCAACCGGCTCCCGCGCAACCAGCACCTACGTTGGTGGAGCAGATCGACGCCCCCGCCGGTCGGCTGGTGCGGTTGCGCGGTCGGCTGTCCCGGTCCCGCTCGGCGTTCGGGCAGAGCCTGCTGGGCTTACTCGGCGCGGGTGATCTCGACGAGGACTCGTGGACTGACGTGGAGGACACCCTGCTGCTCGCGGATCTCGGTGCGGCTACGACCGCCGAGATCGTTGAGCGGCTGCGCGCTGAACTCGCTCAGCGCGGCGTGCGAACCGCCGAGCAGGCTCGTGCGGCGCTTCGCGACGTGCTGATCGAGGCGTTGCGTCCGGAGCTGGACCGCTCTGTGCGGGCGTTGCCGCACAAGGGTGATGACGGCGCGAGCGTCCCCGGAGTGGTGCTGATCGCCGGGGTGAACGGCACCGGTAAGACGACCACCACTGGCAAGCTGGCCCGGGTGCTGGTTGCCGACGGCCGGCGAGTACTGCTCGGTGCGGCCGATACTTTCCGGGCCGCCGCCGTCGACCAGCTGGTTACCTGGGGTGAGCGCGCCGGCGCTGAGGTTGTGCGAGGCGCTGAGGGCGCCGACCCGGCCAGCGTGGCGTTCGACGCGGTCAAGCGGGGTAGCGCTGATGGGGTGGATACGGTGTTGATCGACACCGCTGGCCGGCTGCATACCAAGACCGGTCTGATGGATGAGCTGGTCAAGGTCAAACGGGTGGTCTCCAAGCAGACCGAGGTGGATGAGGTGCTGCTGGTGCTGGACGCCACCACAGGTCAGAACGGGATGGTCCAAGCCAAGGTCTTCCGCGAGGTCGTCGATATCACCGGCATTGTGCTGACGAAGCTGGACGGTACCGCCAAGGGCGGCATCGTCTTCCACGTGCAGCGCGAGCTTGGGGTGCCGGTCAAGCTGGTGGGCCTCGGTGAGGGTGTTGACGATCTTGCGCCGTTCGAGCCGGCTGCCTTTGTGGACGCGTTGTTGGACTAAATTGGTGGTGTGTGGGTGGGGTAGGAGCCCGTCAACTGCTTGCGCAACCCGGCCGTAACAGGGGGACGCAGGACAGTTAACGTGCTCGAAATATTTTGTGCCTCTGGTGGAAACACCTGCTGTTCACTCTTTTCACACGAACCACCCGATCGTGGACGGTGGTTGACGCAGAGGAGTGAGCCCGTGCCAGACACTGGTGACACTGCCTGGATGCTCGCCAGCTCCGCCCTGGTGTTGCTCATGACTCCGGGCCTGGCGTTCTTCTACGGCGGCATGGTCCGCTCGAAGAGCGTCCTGAACATGATAATGATGAGCATGTCCGCGATGGGGGTCGTGGGCGTGCTCTGGGTGCTCTACGGCTACTCGGAGGCGTTCGGCAACGACGCCGGTTACGGCCTGATCGGCAACCCGTTCAACTATGCGGGGCTTAAGGGTCTCTTCGGCGGGACCTACGTGGCTAGCGGGGGCTCCAAGGTCGCGATTCCCCTGGTGGGAACCATCCCGGCGACGGTGTTCGTCGCGTTTCAGGCGATGTTCGCGATCATCACAGTGGCTCTGGTGTCGGGCGCCGTAGCCGACCGGCTGCGGTTCGGGCCATGGCTCGCGTTCGCCGCGATCTGGGCGACGGTGGTCTACTTCCCGGTTGCGCACTGGGTGTTCGCCTTCGACGGCGTCAGCGCTGCGAAGGGCGGCTGGATCGCCAATCACCTCAAAGCGATCGACTTCGCCGGGGGAACGGCGGTGCACATCAACGCGGGTGCTGCTGGCTTTGCGCTGTGCCTGGTGCTCGGCAGACGCCGCGGCTGGCCGCGAGAGGCGATGCGTCCGCACAACCTACCGTTGGTGATGCTCGGTGCCGGTCTGCTGTGGTTCGGGTGGTTCGGTTTCAACGCCGGATCGGCCGTCGCTTCCAACGGCGTCGCAGGTATCACCTTCATCAACACCACGGTGGCCACCTGCGCGGCGATGCTGGGCTGGTTGCTGGTCGAGCGCATCCGGGACGGCCGGCCCACCAGCCTTGGTGCCGCCTCCGGCGTGGTGGCTGGTCTGGTCGCCATCACCCCGTCGTGCTCGTCAGTCTCCCCCATGGGGGCGATCGCGGTAGGAGCAATCGCTGGCGGGTTGTGCGCGCTCGCGGTCGGCATCAAGTTCCGGTTTGGATTCGACGACTCGCTCGACGTGGTCGGCGTGCACCTTATCGGTGGCTTGGCCGGCACTCTGCTGGTCGGTTTCTTCGCCACATCGGCCGCACCAGCTGGAGTCAAAGGCTTGTTCTACGGCGGAGGCACTGACCAGCTGTGGCGCCAGGCCGTGGCCGCATTCGCTGTGATGACCTTCTCGTTCGTTGGGGCTTCGATCATCGCGCTGGCGCTGAAATACACCATCGGCCTGCGGGTGGATGGCGAGGCCGAGCAAATTGGTATTGACGAGACCGAGCACGCCGAGGCCGGTTACGAGCTCAGCTCGATCTTCAGCGGGAGCGGGTTGCCCAACAGTCGGGCCACGGCGCTCCCCACCGGCAAGGTGCCGGCCTCGGCCGGTCAGGAAGGGTGAGTGGCGATGAAGCTGGTGACCGCAATCGTCAAGCCGTTCACGTTGGAGGACGTCAAGAATGCCCTGGAACAGGTCGGGGTGCTCGGGATGACGGTCAGCGAGGTGCAGGGCTTCGGCAGGCAGAAGGGGCACACTGAGGTTTACCGAGGCGCGGAGTACTCGGTGGAGTTCGTGCCCAAGATCCGGGTCGAGGTCGTGGTGGACGATGCGCAGGTGGACAAGACCATTGATGCGCTGGCCGATGCGGCTCGGACCGGGAAGATCGGTGACGGGAAGATCTGGGTTACTTCGGTGGAGACCGTGGTCCGGGTGCGCACTGGCGAGCGCGGCCTGGACGCGCTCTGAATACGGAACGGGACGCCGTCGCCGCCGACCTGGTCAGGGCCAGGGCCGCCCTGCTCGGCGGGAATCCCCGACAGCGCCGGCTGAGCGCCGAAGCGATGCGGGCGGCGCTGGCGGATCTCTACGAGCTGTGGCTCACCTCCCGTTGCGCGGCGGTGGGCGTCGGCTGTGGCAGTGCGCTGGTAGCGGTCGGTGCCCTGGGTCGCCGCGAGGTCGTGCCGTACTCCGACTTGGACCTGCTGCTGTTACATGACGGCAAGCGTGACGTGGCCGAGCTCGCGGACTCCTTGTGGTACCCGCTGTGGGACGCTCGCATCGGCCTGGACCACAGCGTGCGAACCGTCGGGCAGGCCGTACAGGTGGCGGCCACCGACCTGCGCGCCGCGCTCGGGTTGCTGGACGCCCGCCTGATCGCCGGGGACGACGCACTGTTCACCGCGATGGACACCGCCCTGCGGCGGGCCTGGCGCACTGGCATCCGTAGCCGGCTCGACGAGCTTGCCGAGTCGACGCGGCAGCGTTGGCTGCGCAATGGCGACATCGCGCACCGGGTGGAACCGGACCTGAAGAACGGCCACGGCGGGTTGCGGGACGTGCAGCTGCTGGGCGCGCTGGCTGCGGGTCAACTCGTGGACCGGGCCGGGCCGGAGGTGGCCGCGGCGCGCGAGCTGCTGCTGGACGTGCGCACCGAGCTCCACCGGTTCGCCGGCCGCAGCCGTGACGTGCTCCGCGCGCAGGACGCCGACGAGGTGGCCGCCGCGCTGGCGCTCGGTGACCGGTTCGACCTGGCCCGGAGCCTGTCGGGAGCGGCGCGGAGCGTCGTCTACGCGGTAGACGTCGGGTTACGCACCGCTCGGGCCGCGCTGCCTCCCCGAGGGCGGGCCCGCCTGATCGGGCTGCGCAACCTCGGGTGGGGACCGCTGCGCCGTCCTTTGGACGACGGGGTGGTCGAGCACGGCGGCCAGGTGGCGCTGGCCCGCGACGCCAACCCGGCACGGGATCCGGCACTGGCCCTGCGGGTCGCGGCGACGGCGGCGCGAACGGGTATGCCGGTCGCTACCGGCACGCTGGCCACCCTCGCCGACACCGCGCCGGAGCTGCGCCGGCCATGGCCCCGGCCGGCGCTGGACGAGCTGCTGTCGCTGCTGGGTGCCGGGCCGCCGGCGGTAGATGTGATCGAGGCCATGGACCGCACCGGGCTGTGGGGGCGGCTATTCCCGGAATGGGGTGCGGTGCGTGACCTGCCTCCGCGCGATCGGGCCCACATATGGACCGTGGACCGGCATCTGGTGGAGGCTGCGGCGCAAGCGGCTCGGCTGACCACCACGGTCGCTCGCCCGGACTTGCTGCTGCTCGCCGCGCTGCTGCATGACCTGGGCAAGGGCCGCGGCGGTGACCACAGCATCGTCGGCGCGGCGCTCGCCGAGCAGATCGGGCACCGGCTCGGGCTGCCGCCCGTCGATGTCGAAACACTCCGCGCGATGGTGCGCCACCATCTGCTGTTGCCCCATGTCGCGACTAGCCGGGACCTCGACGATCCGGTGACCGCGCAGCGGGTGGTCAACACCCTCGGCGGGGATCCAACCCTGCTGGAGTTGCTCGTCGCGCTGGTCGAGGCCGACAGCCTGGCGACCGGCCCTGGCATCTGGACCGAATGGCGTGCCGGCTTGATCTCGGACCTCGCCGCGCGCTGCCGCGCGCTGCTGGCTGGCGTTCCCATGCCGGCACCGGAGCCGCTCACCGACGAGCACCGCGCGCTGGCGCAGCAAGCCATCGCGAGCGGCTCGCTACACGTGGCGGCGAACTCTCCCTCGGGGTCGGGTGCGACCACCACCACCATCATCATGGTGGTGACTCCTGGCCGGCCCGGGGTGCTCGCCCTGGCTGCGGGGGTGCTGGCGCTGCGTTCGCTGCAGGTCCACTCTGCGGATATCCGAATCGTTGAGCTTCCCGGAGGGTCCGCTGCGGTGCACAGATTCACCGCATCGCCGCGCTTCGGTCGGCCGCCGGACGCCGCGCTGCTGCGCCAGGATCTGGTGCGCGCGCTGGATGGCTCGTTGCACTTGGAGCAGGAGTTGGCGGCCAAGGAGCGTGACTACGGCGAGCCCTCGGCGTCTGAAATGGGGTTCGGAGACATCGAGACCAAGGTGCTGTGGCTTGACGACGAAGCGACCGGAGCGGTGGTCTTGGAGCTGAGGACGACCGACCGGATTGGGTTGTTGCACCGGGTTGCCTCCGCGTTTGCGCGCAATGCGGTCATTGTCCGCTGGGCGCGGGTCGTCACGCTGGGCAGCTCAGTGGTGGACTCGTTCGGTCTTACCAGCCCCAGCGCTCTCGGTGGTCACAGTGCGCTGACCCCCACGGTACGCGAGCAGGTCGAGCTCGCGGTGCTCAGCGCGGCCCGGTGAGCACTCGGGGCTAGCATCCGGACGCATGCACGGAACCCGGGATGAGCTCGTTCCCTTACCCCTGCCGTTCGAGGTCGTGTTGCGTGGGTTCGACCGTCAGCAGGTCATCGACCACGTTAATGCTCTGCAAGCTCACGTTGGGGTCCTCGGAGCCGAGCGCGACGCTGCGCTGGCGCGGGCCGCCGACCTCCACGAGAAGTGGCAACAGCTGCGTCGTGAAGCCGCCGAGGCGACTATGCAGGTTGATCGCTTGCGTCAGGAAGCTGAGGAAACGGCCACCGAGGTCGATCGCCTGCAGCGGTCCCCGCTGAGCGCGGCGACCGCGCGGATCCAGCGCATGTTGCAGATAGCCGAGGACGAGGCCGCCGAGCTGGCAACTACCGCCGAGCGGGAAAGCACCTCGTTGCGCGAGAGCGCTCGCGCCGAGTCCGATCGGCTGCTGATGGAGACCAGGCAACGATGCGAGCGCTTGGAGGCTGAATCCGCGGCCCGAAGCCAGCGGGCGCAGCTGCAGTCCGAGCGGGACATCGCGAGACGCGAGGCCGAGACGGACGCCTGGGTCCGCGATTACCAGACCCGTGGCGTCGCCACCTTGCATCTGATCATGCAAATGGCGGGTGAACGGCTGAATAGCCGGATGATCAATGTTAAACGGCAGGTCAGCGCGGCCAAAGCGCTGCGGTCCGAGGTCACCGGTCAGCTGTCCGAAGTGCACAGCTTGCTGGCGGAGGCACTCGGTGTGGTCGATCAGTCCACTCCCGCCGAAGTTGAGTAGTCCTACTTAGTCGCGATTGCGGGTATTCACGCTCCCCGGCGGAACCTGCCGGCGCCACGATGGTCAGGTGGCTCGGCGATGGTCGGGCGGACGTGGGTCTGCTGCCCGGGCCGAAGAATCGGGCAGCGGGTGTGCCGCTTCGACCGCAGGAGCCCTTGCTGGATCGCCGGCAGCCCAGGGTAGGGCCTGGGCTGCCGGCGATCCAGGCTCTCGCGTCCACAGCGGCGCCGCTACGCTGGCCCTCGTGTTCGACACCCTCTCCGACCGGCTCACGTCGGCGTTGTCCGGCCTGCGCGGCAAGGGCAGGCTCTCCGAAGCTGACATCGACGCCACTGCTCGCGAGATCCGCATCGCGCTCCTCGAGGCTGACGTCGCGCTGCCGGTGGTCCGCCAGTTCATCGGGCAGGTCAAAGAGCGCGCCAAAGGCGCCGAGGTCTCCGGTGCGCTGAACCCTGCCCAGCAGGTCATCAAGATTGTCAATGAAGAGCTCATCAGCATCCTGGGGGGGGCGACCCGGCGTCTTGAGCTGGCCAAGGTGCCCCCGACTGTGATCATGTTGGCTGGTCTGCAGGGTTCGGGAAAGACGACGTTGGCCGGCAAGCTCGCCCGCTGGCTGCGCAGCCAGGGCCACACCCCCCTGCTCGTCGCCGCTGACTTGCAGCGACCCAACGCGGTCACCCAGTTGCAGATAGTAGGTGAGCAGGCCGGGGTACAGGTGTACGCACCACACCCGGGCGCGCAAGCGACCGGGCGGTTGGCAGAGTCGGGCGCGCAAGCGACCGGGCAGTTGGCAGAGTCGGGTAGCGGTGCCGGTGACCCGGTCGACGTCTCGCGTCGCGGGGTTGCCGAAGCCCGGGCTCGCCAGCACGACGTCGTCATCGTGGACACCGCCGGCCGGCTGGGTATCGATGCCGAGATGATGCGTCAGGCCGCCGATATCCGCGACGCGGTGCAGCCCACCGAGATACTCTTCGTCGTCGACGCCATGATCGGCCAGGATGCGGTGACCACCGCCGAGGCGTTCCGTGACGGCGTCGGCTTCACCGGCGTCGTGCTGACCAAGCTGGACGGCGACGCCCGTGGTGGCGCGGCGCTGTCGGTGCGGCACGTCACCGGTGCGCCGATCATGTTCGCCTCCAACGGGGAAAAGTTGGCGGACTTTGATGTCTTCCACCCGGACCGGATGGCCAGCCGGATTCTGGGCATGGGAGATCTGCTCACCCTGATCGAGCAGGCCGAACAGGCCTTCGACGCCGAGCAGGCCGAACAGACCGCCGCTAAGATCGGCAGTGGTGAGCTGACCTTGGAGGACTTCCTCGAGCAGATGCAAGCCATCCGCCGGATGGGGCCAATCGCCAACCTGCTCGGAATGTTGCCCGGCGCAGCTGGCATGAAAGAGCAGCTTGCCCAGATCGATGACAAGCAGTTGGACCGGCTGCAGGCCATCATCTGCGGCATGACCCCAGCCGAGCGGGCCGATCCTAAGATCATCAATGCCTCCCGGCGCCAGCGTATCGCCCGAGGCTCCGGGGTGGCGGTCAGCGAGGTGAATCAGCTGGTTGAGCGGTTCTTCGAGGCTCGCAAAATGATGCAACACATGGCCGGCCGGTTCGGTTTCCCCGGGACCGGCCCCGGGCGCCGCAGCAGCAAGGGACGCAAGGGCAAGAAAGGCAAGGGGCGGGGTCCGACGCCACCGAAGACGCGCGGCATGCTGCCGGGAGGGCTGCCAGGCAACATGCCTGCGCTGCCTGACTTATCCACTCTGTCCGGCCTGGACCAACTGCCGCCTGGCTTCGATCCGTCGAAACTGAAGTTCCGCGATAAATGACAGGGCCCTTACCTGGGGGGCCGGCCAGGACGCGGGGCGCCCAAGCCATGCACTTGCGCGGGATACTGCTGCCCGCCGGGCAGCTCGGTGACCTGTGGGTGGCTGACGGGGTGATGTGCGCCGAACCAGTTCCCGGTGCGATCACGGTCTGTGACGGCGGTTATCTGCTTCCGGGCCTCGTCGACGCGCACTGCCACGTCGGTATTGGGGCGCAGGGGCCGGCGAGCTTGGCCGAGGCCGCCGAACAGGCCGCCACTGACCGGGATGCCGGTACCATGCTCATCCGAGACTGTGGAGTCCCGATCGACACCCGTCCGTTGCAGTCCCGCGTTGACCTGCCGCGAATCATCCGGGCGGGCCGCCATCTGGCCCGCCCCAAGCGTTATATCCGGGCTATCGGTGTGGAGCTCGATGATCCCGCGCTCCTTCCGCAGGCCGTGCGGGAGCAGGCTGCGGCCGGGGACGGCTGGGTCAAGCTGGTCGGTGACTGGATCGATCGCTCGACGGGCGATCTCGAGCCGCTGTGGTCCGATCACGTGCTGGTCGAAGCGGTCGCTGCCGCGCACGCCGTGGGGGCCAGGGTCACCGCGCACGTCTTCGGCGCCGACGCGCTGCCTGGTCTGATCGCCGCCGGGATCGACTGCATTGAGCATGGCACCGGCCTGTCCGCCGACACCATCACCAAGATGGCCGCGTGCGGGACGGCCCTGGTGCCCACTCTGATCAACATCGAGATGTTCCCGGTTATCGCTGAGCGCGCCAGCAAGTATCCGCGCTACGCCGCGCACATGCGCGCGCTGCACGCCCGGGTTCGGGACACCGTCGGCGCCGCCGTCGAGGCAGGGATCCCGATCTATGCCGGCAGCGACGCCGGCGGTGGGATCCAGCACGGCCGTCTGATTGATGAGATCGCCGCGTTGCGCACCGTCGGGTTATCCGGTGCGCAGGCGCTGGCGGCGGCGAGCTGGGCGGCCCGTGACTGGCTGGGTGTTCCCGGCCTGGTGCCCGGCGCGCCGGCGGACCTGCTGGTCACCCGCACTGACCCTCGGCTGGATCCAGACGTGTTGCGCGACCCTGCGTTGTTGCTGTTGCGTGGTCGGGCGCTATGAGCCAGCTATGAGCCCGCTATGAGCGCTGTCCTGCCGGATACCCGCCGCGGCTGGCTCATGCTTGCGTACTCGGTGGCCGCGTACGTGACCTTCCTGGTGGCGCAGGTGCTGGCCGTGCTGCCCTTCGCGCTGGCCCCCCGACCCGGGGGTGCGGGGGTGCGAGTTCCCGGCGCGGTGTTGGTGAGCGGGCTCGTGGTGTCTGCCGTGGTGGCCGGCATGGTCGCGGCGGCTGGTGCCGCCCACCTCGGCCGGGGAAACGTGTGGGAGCGGTTACGCAGCGAGCTGTCGGTGCGGTGGCGACTGCGCGATGCCGGCCTTGGGTTGGCTCTAGGCTTCGCTGGCTTATTCCTCACCTGGCCCGCCTCGACGCTCTGGGCGCTCGCGGTCGGCAGGAATCACGCGAACTCAGCGGTGGGAGAGGTGTTCGGTGGTCAGCGACTGCCTCTTGGATGGGCGCTCATCCTGTTCTTCGCGGTGTTGCTGATCTCGCCGGTGTACGAGGAGGTGCTTTTCCGAGGCGTGCTGTGGCGGGCGATGGAGTACTGGCAGTGGAACCGCTGGGTCATTCTCGGTGTGACCACGGTGCTGTTCTCCTTCGCCCACTTCGAGCTGCTGCGCACCCCGCTGCTGATCGTGATCACGTTGCCGATCGCGCTGGCCCGGTTGCTGACCGGCAACTTACTGGCCAGCATCGTTGCCCATCAGGCGAACAACTTCCTGCCTGCGGTTGTGCTCCTGCTGGGTACTCAGGGTGTACTGCACGGATGACCTGCGAGGTCGTCTGGCACAATAGGTCGCTGTTGTCGTGGCGGGTCCTTACCATCGCGCTGCGACCACTGACCTCGCGAGTGCCGTTGGTCCGTGCCCCCACCATGGGCCGCGCGCGCTCACCGTGAACACTCGCGCGTTGACAGGAGTACCTCGGCCCGTGGCTGTCAAGATCAAGCTTATGCGGCTCGGCAGGATTCGCCAGCCGTACTATCGGATCGTCGTCGCCGACGCCCGCACCCGTCGCAATGGCAAGGCAATCGAGACGATCGGCAAATATCACCCCAAGGAGCAACCCAGCGTCATAGAGGTCGACTCTGGGCGAGTGCAGTATTGGCTCGGTGTCGGGGCGCAACCCACCGAGCCGGTCCAGCACCTTCTGCAGATCACGGGGGACTGGCAGCGGTTCAAAGGTCTCCCGGGTTCCGAGGGCACGCTGCAGCGTGCTGAGCCCAAGCCGGACAAGGCCGAGCTGTTCAATCTGGCGTTGGCGCAGGCCGGTGAGATGCCAACCACTGAGGCCACCACACCACGGAAAAAGGGCGCCCGCCAGACCGGCACCAGCACGGTCGCTGATGCTAGGCACACCGCCCCAGAAAAGGCTCCAGAAAAAGCTTCAGAGAAGGCTCCAGCCGGAGCCGACGACCGGGAGGACACTGCGACGGTCGCGGACGGCCAGGTGTGAGCATGCTGGCGGACGCGCTCGAGCATCTCGTTCGGGGAATCGTTGACAACCCTGACGATGTGCGTGTCCAGCTGGTGACCACGCGAAGGGGCCGCACTCTTGAGGTGCACGTCCACCCCGATGATCTCGGCAAGGTGATCGGCCGGGGCGGACGAACCGCCACCGCGTTGCGCACGGTGATGAGCGGTATCGGCGGGCGTGGGGTTCGCGTCGATGTCGTCGACACCGACCGTTGACAGGGCGACCAAGGCGTGATCATGCAGCCGGACAGTAACACTGGAAGGGATACCAGAGGCCCCGGAACTCAGCGGGTGATCGGGCGCATCGGTAGGCCCCACGGCCTCCGTGGGGAGGTGACGGTGCAGGTGCGCACCGACTTCCCTGGGCAGCGATTCACCGCTGGTGCGCAGCTGCACGGTGAAACGGGTCGCGTTCTCACGGTGGAGACTGTCCGTCCACATGGTGAAGGCTTGCTCGTGCGATTCGCTGGGGTAGCCGATCGAGATATGGCAGCGGAACTGTGCGGGCTCTTGTTGACCGTCGACACCACAGCGCTGCCCGATTTGGACGACCCCGATGAGTTTTATGATCATCAGCTCGAGGGCCTGGCCGCTGTGCGGTTCGACGGCGCGGCGCTGGGTACGGTGCGTGAGGTCCTGCATGCTCCGGCCAGCGACCTGCTGGTGATGGAAACAGAGCACGGTGAGGCGCTGGTGCCCTTCGTGCGGGCGATTGTGCTCGAGGTGGACCTGGCTGGCGGCCGAGTGGTGCTCGACCCCCCTGACGGGTTATTCGACTGAGAGCGTTGCGCTGTGTTGATCCAGGTCGTGACAATTTTCCCCGAGTACCTGATGCCGGCCAGGGAAGCGCTACTCGGCCGGGCCATCGAGCGGAATTTGATCGCCTTTACGGTGTACGACCTGCGGCGCTGGGCCCATGATGGGCACCGGTCGGTGGACGACGCGCCCTACGGCGGTGGACCCGGAATGGTGATGCGGCCCGATGTGTGGGGTGCGGCGCTGGACGAGGTACTCGCTGGCGAGCCGCCGCCACGGTTGGTGGTACCCAGTCCCGCTGGGCGGCCATTCACCCAGCAACTGGCCACTGAGCTGGCTGCGCAACCCCGTCTCGTCTTTGCCTGCGGTCGCTATGAGGGCATCGATCAGCGGGTGATCGACGACGCGGCTGACCGGGTCGTCGTTGAGGAGATCTCGATCGGTGACTACGTGCTCGTCGGGGGTGAGGTCGCCGTGCTGGTGATGGTCGAGGCGATGGCCAGGCTGCTGCCTGGGGTGCTGGGCAACCCCGCCTCGGCGATGCAGGACTCGTTCTCCGACGGCCTCCTGGAGGGGCCTTGTTATACCCGTCCCGAGGTGTGGCGGGGCCGGGAGGTGCCCGCCGTGCTCCGCTCAGGCAACCACGCCGCGATCGCTCGCTGGCGTCGGGACCGCGCGGTGGAGCGCACCGCGGTGCGGCGTCCTGACCTGCTGGCGGCGTTGCCATCCGGTGCGTTGGATGGGGCGGATCGCGCCGTGCTCGATGGCCTCGTCACGCCGCCTGGATGAATCCCCCATATCACCCTCCAGACATCAACTCCCCGGTTTCATCGTCGCTGGCGGCGTCTGGCACACTGGATCGGTTGCCACAGCGGAGCAAGGCAGGTACTGCCCCTAGGGCGGACGTCCTTTACCAGCACCAAAGCCGCTGTTCACGCCCATGCAGGGCGCCCCAAACCGTGCACAGCACACGATGACGAGGACGGACTCCCGAGATGAACACCCTGGACGCCCTGGACGCGAAGTCATTGCGGTCCGACATCCCCGACTTCCGGCCCGGTGACACCCTCAAAGTGCACGTCCGCGTCATCGAGGGTTCGCGCCAACGGGTACAGATATTTCAAGGCGCGGTCATCCGCCGTCAGGGCGGGGGAGTGCGGGAAACCTTCACGGTACGTAAGGTGTCTTTCGGCGTGGGTGTAGAGCGTACCTTTCCGGTGCACACCCCTAACATCGCCAAGATTGAGGTCGTCACCCGCGGTGATGTCCGACGCGCCAAGCTATACTACCTGCGCGACCTTCGGGGTAAAGCTGCCAAGATCAAGGAGAAGCGTGATACGCCGTCTGCGTCCTGATCCCCTGGCGCTCGCCTTGTCGATAGCCTGAGGACGTGGCCCACCTGGCTCGCTCGACCGAACCCGCTCGCGCCGAGGATCCCGGCGATGTCCCCAGCCGCCGTACCCACCGGCATCGTCTGTCCAAACGCAAGAAGGGCTCGTTCTGGCGTGAGTTGCCGATTCTGGTGCTCACCGCGCTGGTGCTCACATTCCTGATCCAGACATTCTTGGCCCGGGTGTATGTGATCCCTTCAGCGTCCATGGAGCCCACCCTGCATGGCTGCCCCGGCTGCACCGACGATCGGGTCCTGGTCGACAAGCTGACCTACCGGTTTCGCGATCCGAGACCGGGCGATGTGGTGGTGTTCCGTGGTACCGACTCCTGGGACAGCGAGTTTTCCAGCCAGCGCTCGAGCAATGTCCTGGTCCGTGGGCTCCAGCAGGCCGGTGCACTGATCGGGCTCGCGCCGCCGGACGAGCGGGACTTCGTCAAGCGGGTGATCGCGGTGGGTGGTCAGACCGTGCAGTGCTGCGATCAGCAGAACCGGGTCGTCGTCGACGGGATCGCACTGACCGAGCCCTACGCCTTCATCGCGCACGAGCCCCAGGATGAGTTCGGCCCAGTCACGGTCCCCCATGGCAATTTATGGATGATGGGGGATAATCGGAACAACAGTGCGGACTCGCGGCGACACGTGGCAGACAAGCGTTCGGGCACGGTCCCGGTGAGCAACGTCATCGGCAAGGCCCGCCTGATCGTGCTTCCGCTGTCGCGATGGCAGAGTATCTCTGACCCTGATCCGCAGCATCCTCAGGCTCTCGGCGCGCCGAAGCCACCTGCCCCTTACTGGCCTCTCGGTCTTCCGCCGGCTGCTGGCCTGGTACTGAGCTGGCCGGTGCGGCGAGGTGGTCGTATCCTGCGGGAGATGGTGGTTGCTGGGAGGCGTGGCTGACGAGCGTGCGGGCCGTGGCGGGTAGTACTCGCCAGACCCTGCCCCGACCGCCGAGGGCGGTGCTGCGCAGGGACGGCGGCACCTGGGCGCTGCAGGCTGTCCTGCACCGCAAGGGCTTGGGTCCGGTCGCTGGGGTGGATGAGGCCGGTCGGGGGGCCTGCGCTGGTCCGCTGGTGATCGCGGCGTGCGTGCTGCGCCCGGCCGATGTGGCTGCCTTGACCGGGCTCACCGACTCCAAGTTGCTCACTGCGGCGCGCCGGGAGCACTACCACGGCCTGATCGTCGCGAGAGCGCTGTCCCGGAGCGTGGTGGTGGTCCCACCCGAGGAGGTCGACGAGTTGGGCGTGCACGTGGCCAACCTGGAGGGCATGCGTCGAGCCGTCGCTGGCCTTGCCGTGCACCCTGGTTACGTGCTCACCGACGGATTCCCCGTGCCCGGCTTGACCGCCCCGAACATGGCGGTGATCGGCGGAGACCGGGTCGCTGCCTGCGTGGCGGCCGCTTCGGTACTGGCCAAGGTGACCCGCGACCGCATTATGGACGAGTTACACGAGCGGATGCCATGGTATGGCTTTGCCGAGCACAAAGGCTACTGCACGTCGGAGCACAACGCGTCCCTGCTGACGCATGGCCCGTGCGCCGAACACCGGTTCAGCTACGCCAATATCGCCTTGGCGGCGCGTCTGCACGGCCTGAGCGCTGCACCGCGTCGGAGCGCACGAGGGAGACCAGGGCCGGTAGCGGGGCGGGCATTGGGCCAGAATGGGGGAGTCGCCGACCACATACCGGTACGAGCAGGAGGAGCCAGCACCCGATGAAGCGACCGATGGGCCGTCGATGAGCGCCGAGGATCTCGAGAAGTATGAGACCGAGATGGAGCTGTCGATCTACAAGGAGTACCGCGACATCGTTGGTCAGTTCACTTATGTCGTCGAGACTGAGCGGCGTTTCTATCTGGCCAACGCGGTGGATGTGCAGGCCCGCAATGCCGAGGGCGAGGTGTACTTCGAGGTGCGGATGTCTGACGCCTGGGTGTGGGACTTGTACCGGCCGGCCCGGTTCGTCAAGAACGTCCGAGTGCTCACGTTCAAGGATGTCAACATCGAGGAAGTTGACAAACCAGACCTGCGGCTGCCCGGAGACGGCCCCTACGGTTCTTGATCGACCTGTTGCTGAAGGCTGTCCTTCAGCGGAGCATCACGGGGAGCTCGTCCAGACTGTTCAGAAGCATGCTCGGTCGCCAGGTCAGTTGCTCGGCGGGTACCGCGAGCCGCAGCTTGGGGAATCGGGTGAACAGGGTGCCCAGCGCGATTCTGGCTTCCAGCCGGGCCAGAGGTGCGCCGAGGCAGTGGTGGATGCCGTGGCCGAAAGCCAGGTGTGAGTTGTCCGTGCGGGTGATGTCCAGCGTGTCGGCGTGCGGGGTGCAGGCTGGATCCCGGTTGGCGGCCAGCACGCTGGCGAGGACGATCTCGCCGGCAGGGATGGTGACCCCGCCCATGTGTACCGGCTCGGTGGTAATGCGGGGAGTCGTCACCTGAGCTGGGCCGTTGAAGCGCAGCAGTTCCTCGATGGCCTCCGGCAGACGGTGTGGCTGGGCGCGGAGCAGCGCTAACTGTTCGGGGTGGGTAAGCAGTGCGTGCACCCCATTGCCGATCAGGTTGGCTGTGGTCTCGTGGCCGGCAACGAGTATCACGAACACCATCGAGGTGAGCTCGTCCTCGGATAGCCGGTCCTGGCCGTCGCGGACCGCCACCAGCGCGGAGAGCAGGTCATCGGCGGGAGCGGCGCGCTTAACCCTGAGCAGCTCCCACAGGTATCGCACCATAGCGGTCGTGGCCCAGTTGTATGCGTCGGGCTCGGCCAGGGCGCCGGCCACTATGACGTTCGACCATTCGTGGAACTCCGCGCGGCGATCGGCCGGAATACCGAGCAGCTCGCAGATCACGGTGATAGGCAGCGGGAGCGCAAACGCGGCGATCAGGTCGGCCCGCGCCGCGGTGGCCATCGCGGCGAGCAACTCGTCGGTGATCTGCTGGATGCGCGGCGCGAGGTGCTCAATGCGGCGGCGGGTGAACGCACTACTGACCAACCGGCGCAGCCGGGTGTGGTCTGGCGGGTTGCGGTTGAGCATGTGACTACCTAGCGCCGCAAGCGCGTCGGGCATCAGCCGATCCTGGCACAGCGTCCCCATCGCGGCTACGTTCTTGACCAGCCGCGGGTCGTGCAGTGCCTGGCGCACCTCCTCGTAGCCGGTGATCAGCCAGGCTCGTTCGCCGGTAGGCAACACGATACGGTGCACCGGGGCGGCCGCTGTGAGCTCGGTGTACCTGGCGTGGCGCCGCGACCCGTCGGTAATAGTGAACGGCGCTTGCGCCAGTGCTCCAGTCAGCTCCTCAGTCAGTGTCTCGGTCATGGCTTGCGTCTCCTTGGCTTTTCCTTGACAGGGCGTCTCGATGTCGGCGGCATATGTGGCCGCGATGGGCAGGGGCGGGCAGGGATGGTGTCACACCGCGTACTCCGACTTATCCACACCCACCCCTGTTGTCCACAGATCTGCCCGGGCGGTATCGACCGCGTCGCCCCGGCCCGGCAGCCTCATGGCTGGAGGATCACCGAGGAACGGGGAGGTCGGGATGACGACGAGGACACCGGCGGCGGAGCGCCGTAGCGACGAGCTGGGCAGGCGGGGCGAGGACCTGGCGGCGCACTACCTCACTGGCATCGGGCTCGTGGTGCTCGCCCGCAACTGGCGTTGCCGGGACGGTGAGGTCGATCTTATTGCGACTGATGGCCAGCGCCTCGTCGTGTGCGAGGTCAAAACTCGATCAGGGACTGGGTATGGGGAACCGTCCGAGGCCGTGACGCTGGCAAAGGCGGCTCGGATACGGCGGGTCACGGCGGCGTGGTTGCGGGCATACCGGGTCGGCTGGTGCGAGATCCGCTTCGACGTGCTGGCGGTGCTGTGTCCGCAGGATGGGCCGGTCACCGTGGAGCACCTGCAAGGTGCATTCTGATGTCGCTGGCCAGCGCCTGGGCGGTGGCGCTGCACGGGGTCGAGGGAGTGCTGGTGGAGATCGAGGCCCACATCGGTCCGGGTCTGCCGGGACTGCAGATGGTTGGGTTGCCCGATACCGCGTTATCCGAGGCGCGGGATCGGGTGCGGGCTGCGGTGCTCAACTCAAGCGAGCGATGGCCACCGCGCCGGATGACCCTCGCGTTGTCGCCGGCCACCCTGCCCAAGGGCGGAAGCAGCTACGACCTAGCGAATCTCAATATGAGACACTTCTCGTGTGCCCTGGTTCGCTGCGATCTACTGCCGTATCAGTAAAGATCGCGCGGGCGCGGGCCTTGGTGTTGACCGGCAGGAACAGGACTGCCGTGAACTGGCCACTCGGCTGGGCTGGATCGTCACTGCGGTCCACGTGGACAACGACATCTCGGCTTACTCGGGCAAGCCCCGACCTGGCTATCGCGCGCTGTTGGCCGATCTGAGGGCCGGCCGGGTCGATGCGGTGCTGGCGTGGCACAACGACCGGCTGCACCGTTCCGCTGTCGAGCTGGAGGAGTACATCGAGGTCTGCGGCGCGGTGCCGACGCACTTCGTCAAAGCCGGTCCGTTGGACTTATCTGCTGCCTCAGGACGGATGACCGCGAGGATCACTGGCGCGGTGGCGCGCCACGAGGTGGAGCACATGATCGAGCGTCAGAAAGCCGCCAAGCTACAAGCCGCTAGCGACGGCAAGTATCGTGGGGGGCGGCGCCCCTTCGGTTTCGAGTCTGATGGGGTCACCGTCGTGCTGGGCGAGGCCACCGCGGTGCTCGACGCCTCACAACGGGTGCTGCACGGCGAGACGCTCGGCAGCATCGCCCGGGAATGGAACCAGCGTGGCATCATCACCTCTACCGGCGTGCAGTGGACCTCGATTGCTCTGCATCGTGTGCTGATCCGCCCTCGCAACGCCGGAATCATCGAATACGAGGGTGAGCAGATCGCTAAGGCGAAGTGGCCGGCCATCGTGCCCGAGAACGTCTGGCGGGCTGTTCGAGTGCTGCTGTCCGACCCAGCCCGGCGTCCCCCGCGCAGTGCCGACCGGCGCTGGCTGGGCAGCGGGTTGTTCCTGTGCGGGGTGTGCAACGACGGCACCACGATGCGCAGCGCAAGCACCACCGGCGGCGCCAGCGGTCCGAGGCGGGCCGCCTACCGGTGCAAGGCCGGCGCGCATCTGGCCCGGGTCGCCGAACCTGTCGACGAGCTGGTCACTGCCGTCGTGCTGAGGCGGTTGAGCCGACCCGACGCGCATCTGCTGCTGTGCTCGGACCCCGGTGGCGACACCGCAGCGCTCAGTAGTGAGGCAGTGGCACTGCGGGTGCGCTTGGACGAGCTGGCCGCGTTATTCGCTGCGGGTGAAGTCACAGCTAGGCAGCTCTCACAAGGCAGCGCGGCGATCCGCCAGCGACTTGCCGATGTGGAGGTCACAATGGTGACTGCGGTGGCTGGCTCCTCCCTGGCCGGGTTCGCCGGCTCCAAGGACGTATCGGCAGCGTGGGACGCGGCATCGGTCAGCAGGCGCAAGGCCGTGATCGACGTCTTGATGACGGTGACCCTGCTGCCTGCGCCGCGAGGTCGCCGCCCCGGTGGGCACTACTTCGACCCAGCCAGTATCAAGATCCAGTGGAAGTCAGGTGCGTGATGGGCGGGGCTGTTGCATTAGGTGAAGCCGGGGCGAGATCGTTGATCCCGGTTGGTCAGATCGCCAAGGTTAGCTCGTCAAAGATGTGGTGCCCCCCTCGCGGGACGCTCGCGGGTGGGTGAAAGTAGGTGCCACAACGGTTACACCGGCCACTTCAGCCTCATTGGCACCTACTTACGTCTCAGGCAGCCAGGACCCGGAGGTTTTACTACTTCCTCAGCCCCAAGTTCGTAGTGTCCGCGGCGGAGGTTCTGGATGAACGCGTGCCCGATAGTGATCACTCGCGCGCAGGGGAGCTGTTTGAGGCCGCGCATCGGTCGCAGTCGGGATTTTAGTCGGCCGTGGTCGGATTCGATGGGGTTATTCGCGTATTTCTCCAGGACGTGGCAGGCGGCGGGCAGCAGCGGCACTGTTGCGTTGGCGGATCATGGGTTCGGGCAGGGTGGGGTGATGCGTCGTCGTCCTGTTCGGGTACCAGCCCCGAGGTCTGGTTTCGCTGGGTTCCAGTTCGTCCGTGAGGTCATCGTGCTGGCGGTTCCTGGTACCTGCGCTATGGCCTGCTTGATCCCAACCGGTCGAAGCAATTGATCTTGGTGTAGATCCTCGGCGAAGTGTGATCGCCGAGGAGGAGCCGAGTGGCCCAGCGCAGGATGCTGACCGAGACCGATCGGGAAGAGATCTCCCGAG
>JBATXM010000059.1:0-57065 GCA_049673305.1 Pseudonocardiaceae bacterium
GGGGAAAACGCCACCCCGTACACCGCACTGGTGTGGCCGGTCAGGGGTGCGCCAAGCGGGCGGGGTCGGTCCCGGTCACTGAGATCCCACAACCGCGCGGTCTGATCGGCGCTGGCGGTGGCCAGGGTGTGCCCGTCGGGGGAAAACGCCACCCCCCACACCGCGTCAGTGTGGCCGCTCAGAGTCCTGAAGTGGGGGGTTGATTCGAGGGTTTGCTGGAGGCCCAGGTGGGTTTGCGGGCTGGTATCGAACCGGTCGGCGGCGACGCCGAGTTGAAGGGCAAGCCGGGGATCCTGGTCGCGGATCCGGTCGGCCTGAGCCACCATGCCCCGGGCGATGATGGTGTGTTGGGCTCCGCTAGCCCGTTGCTGTTGCCAGACCGCGACGCCGGCGGCGATCAACGCGAGCACCAGCAGGGTCGAGAGCACGGTGATGGTGCGAGTGCGGCGACGCCGTTCGCGCTGCTGGATGGCGTGGACGCGCTGGGTGGTGGCGTCGAGGAACGCTCGTGCCTGGTCGTCGAGCTCGACGAGGAGCGTCGTAGCGGAGTTGCGAGTGCTGTCGCCGTTCATCCCTAACGTGGTCCTGGTCGTGGCGAGCCGCTTGTCATCCCAGAGGTAATGCTCGGGCCGGCCATCGCTGTCCCACTCAGCGGCCGCTTGCTCGACTGTCCGGGCGGCGCGCAGGGCGAGGGTGATGTCAGCGGTGGCGGCATCCAGAGGACGCCACCCGGTGAGCAGGGCCTCGTGAGCCACGGTGAGCCACACCTGACCGCTGTCGTCGATGTCACTGAGCAACAGGCGGCGGTCAAGGAAGACCTGCAATGCGACGCGCAGCGGCTCGGTGAGACTGGTGAGGGTGATCCGGCGCCGGGCGCGCCGGCCGGTGTCGTCGATGGTGACCAGGCGAGTGAGCCCGGCTAGTACCTCGCGTTCGATCAGGCCGCTGGCCCGCACGGCCTCGACGAGCGCGGCGTCGGCATGCCGGGTCAACGCACCGCGAACGCCGCCGAGGTCGTTGTAGCGGGTCAGAGTCACCGCGCCTCCGGCGGGAAGGCCGTCGGCTAGCTGACGCAGGGTAAAGGCCAGGAGCGGCAGCGCCTCGCCACTGTCGGTGTCGGCGACCAGCGCAGCCGCCAGTCCGTCCTCTAGGCGCAGCTTGGCCACCTTCGCCGGTCGTTCAATGACCTCGCGCAGCATCTCCCGGTCCAACGGGGCCAACACATAGGCCTCAATCGGCACGCCGGCCAGCGCGGGCAGATCGCGGAAGTCGTCGAGGAACTCCGAACGCATCGCCGCGACCACCCGCACCGGACCAGCGACCCCCTCGTGCAATAGTTGCGCGAATCGCCGCCGAGCGTCCGGGGTCGTGCGGGTGAACAACTCCTCGGCCTGATCGATCGACACCAGCAGCCCCTGGTGGGTGGCCGAGCCGGCCGCCAGCAGATCATCCGCCACCCGGCGTAAGCCATCGGTACCACCCTCAAGCACGCCACGGACCTCGCTGGCTGAGCAGCCCAATTGCAGACGGGTGGCCGTGGCCGCCAACGCTCGGGCCAGCTCAGGCAGCGGATCACTCCCCGGCACCAGCCTCGGAACGGTCAACCACGCCGGGTCATTGCCGAGCGACGGCACCACCGCCGCGTTGAGCAGCGACGACTTCCCACAACCAGAGGGTCCGACAATGGCCAGCATCCCACCAGTGCCACCCATCGTCCGCAGCCGGTTGCCCACCTCGCGAGCCTCTGCCGCACGACCGAAAAACACCCGACTGCGCGCCGCAGTGAACGCCTCCAACCCCGGGAAAGGATTCTCCCCCTCCCGCCACGTCTCTGCACCGTCATCCAGCAGCCGCACCGCCTGCAGCACCCGGTCGCGGGCTCGCCCAGGGTCGGCCTGGTAGTCCGCATACTGCAGATCTCGCATCAGCGGATGCACCACACCGGCCTCAGCGCGCACCGGCATCAGCCGACACCCCAGCGCATCCGCGATCCCCACCTCAGCCGAGCACCAGTTAGACGCCACAAACGACGACGTCACCACCCCGATCACCGCGTCAACCTCACGCAGCTCGCGGTACAGGCGCTGCTTCCAGTCCTCGCCGACGCTGATCCCGTTGCGAAGGTCATCGTCAAGGAACGCCTCGTGACCCGCCGCCCGCAGCCAACCCGACACCTCCTCAGCCACCGGCCGGTCCGACGTGGCATAACTGATGAAGATACGAGCCACGATCACCCACCTATCGCGTCACAGCCGACGACACGATACGGGCAACTCCCAGACGCCACAGGCCCGGCGGGGCCTGGCTACCCGGTCAACTCAGCATCGACGTGGCCAGTCGCCGGGACGGCGCCTTCCTGCCACTAACTGCGCCTTACTCTGATCGGGAAAAACCCGCCCTGCCATCTCCCGCCGAATGCGGTCGCGTCGGTTGGCATTGGCCACGAAGTGAGAGGGCTCCGTGGTTCGCCAGGACCGCCCCTCGCTCAAAACGGTGCGACGCCTGCCCTAGTAAGGACTCCCGATGCCCCGTACCAGCTAATGACCGGCAAGTCGCTGTGTGCCGCCCTCGCCGAGCTGGGGATCAGGGTGCCTCCCGCCGGCAACAGGTAGCCCGTCGATCCACTCACCCTGCGTCACACCCTCGCCCAACGGGCCACCAGTAATCAGGAGGACGCCAAACCGAGTTAGGTCAGACCACCACCCCCGCAACACCACGAATCCAAGGCCCTCACGGGGCGGGGGACCTGACCTAACTCGGCTAACTCATCTAATTTCCTGCAGTTCACACCCCCCACGAGCCAGTTAACCTCGCGAGTGAGAAATCTAACTTGACCTCGCCGATCTAACCCCGCCAGCTAACTAGCCGCCCACTTCACATCCGACTACTCACAGTGATATCCGATGTATCGACCGAGGTGAGCCCGCTCGGAGCACCGAGCGCGGCGTCACCGACTCGGTGCTCACCTCCTGCCAGAGCTTTGCTCGCAGTCGGAGCACTCGCTGACGAGAAAGCCCCCTCTACCGGGCGCTGCCCGGTAGAGGGGGGCCGCTACCCAGGTAGACCCCTGTCGGACCGATTCGCTCGGACCCCGCTACGGCGCCGTCGTCGCAGCTAGATGCGGGTCACGGCGACCTTTCGGGCGACCCGGGCCAGCTCCCGGGTCTCGGTGTTGGGTCGGGCTTCCAGTGCGGCGGCCAGTGGAATGAGCCGCTGTTGTCGTGTGGCGACGGAGTGCAGGGTGCGCATTCCGTCGATGGCGTGGCGGGCCATGATCAGCCCCTGGGGTTCGCCGGCTCGGACGTGTATCTCGGCGAGAAGGAGTTCGTTGATGGTGCGGTCCACGCGCCAGCGCTCGCTGTAGCCGCGCAGCGCGCTGGTGGCGAACTGCTCGGCGGTGTCAAGCTGGCCCAGGTCCAGATGAACCGCCGCAGTCGCACGGTCCGTACCCGCACGCTCGAAGGTGTCGCGGGGCTCCCATCCGTCATGTGCCATGGCGAGGTGACGGGTGGCCTCAGCAAGGCCGCCCATGAGGGCGTATGTGGTCGCGGAATTCAGGTTCAGCCACGCGATGAGCGTCGGCAGCCGGGGGTCGTCAGCGCCCGAGGTGGGCTTGCTGGCCCAGAAGTCGCCGAGCTGGAACTGCTTGAGCGCGTCGTTGGGGTATCCGTTGCGGACCAGTGCCGCCCCGGCACGCCACGCGGCGTAGGTGATCGTGTAGGTGTCTTTGGCTTTATGGGCCAGTGGCAGGCCATGGGTGAAGTAGCCGGTTCCGTCCAGCCCGGAGTCGTGACAGGCCCAGCCCGCCTCGGTGTGCAGCTCGGCTAGAGCGGCGGCCAACTGGGCCTTGACCTCATCCGACCCGGGTACCGCCATCCACCGCGTGTACCGCCGCACCGCCTCACCGAACAGGCCGGTCTGCCCACCGTAGTACCGTAGCCTGCCGACCAGCTGGTCGGTTAGCGTCCGCACTTCGTGGACGTCGGCCATAATCAGCCGTGAGGGCAGCGGGTCGTCGGTGGGCAGGCCCAGAGTGATCGGTTCACCCCGCACGCTCAGGAACGGCTCGTTCATCATCGCGGCGAGCAGGATGCGGCGTTTCACCTCGTCACTCACCTCCTCCACGACCGACGCGAGGTCCGATCCTTTCCCACCGTAGCCCAGGAACATCCGCGCTCGGGATATGCCAAACCCGTCCGCGATGCGCCGCAGGACAAACACGTTGCTCACCTGGCGGCCTTTTTTGAGGATCGCGCACACCTCCGACTGCGACTGGCCAGTCAGCTCCGCGATCTTGCGCTGCGTCACCCCTAGACGCTGGAGCAGTTGAAACAGCGCGCCGATATCCAGCGCGGTCACCGCAGCGCGCACCTCGTCACTGTCCAGGAATTCAGGGCCAAACGGGTCCATCGCTGATCACCCCTGTCCCAGGCACGCGACGGCCAGCGAGACGGAATTCATACGACGCTCGATGCGGCACAACTGGACATGCACACCAGCCGGTAGATCAGGCACAGCTAACACCTCTCCTCGAGTGGATTAATTGGTGAACGTCCTGGTCGGCGAGGTCGCCACGCACTGTCTGGCGACAACTCACCGTCACAGGGACCCACGCAGGGAGGGGCCTGCCGAAGCAGGGAGTTCTCCCTGTCGCCTCCCTGTGGCAAACTCCCTGCTCTGACGTGCGCAAAGACCTTCTAGGGAGGAAGCTCCCACCCACGCAGCCGTTGCCAAGCCCCTCTCCAGAAGGCGTGCGGAACCCTCACGTGCGTCTCCCTCCCTGACGGCGGCGTGCGGCTGCGGTCACAAACCTCGGCCCCGGGCGAGCTAGTCGAGGTTGTACTCGGCCGATAACTCCCGATCACTGGCGAGGAATTCCACCACGTATTCGGTAGCGTCCCCGTTCTGGTCCCAGTACTGGTTAGTCATGGTCAGCACTGGACTTTCGGCCGCTACGCGGAGCATCGGCGCCGCGTCCTCAGGTACCCGCTGAATCGTTATGACGTCTCGCCGTCGTACCGCGCGGCGCCCAGTTCGTTCCTCGACCAATCCGAAGGTCATCATAGGTAAGGATTCGGCGACTAAAAGTTCAGGGGCTGCCTCCGACAGCTCACCGGGAAGCCATGATGTTGACAACGAGATGACGCCGAGGTCATCGAGATACAGTCGTTGTCGCCTGACAACTGCCACTCGCTCGTTGAGCCCTAGCGCCTTCGCAACAGCGTCGGTGGCTGGTGCCAGCTCTGCGCTCAAAATCTCGGCACGTTCCCCGGCCCGATAACCGCTGCCAGTCGCCCGTAGCATTTGAAGCCGGTCTCCACCGGCTGTGATCTTGTGAGTTATGGAGACGAATGTTCCCTGACTGGTTGATTCAGCGTAGCCTTCCGCGCGTAGTTGTGCGATGGCTTTGGTTGCCGTTGCTGTCGCGACACCCCATTCGGTAGAGATGTCTTTGATAGAGGGCAGCTTGGTGCCCTCAGGTAAGGCACCGTCTTTGATGGCACGACGGAAGTGCTCCGCGATCTGAATATAAGGCGGAGCAGCTCTCTGGACGCGAGGTGACATGGCTTCCTCTCTCAGAAGATCGTGTGCTAGCTCGCATGAATTATACCGTGCTAGCTCGCATCCAGGCTACTTCGTCCGCTCGCTGTCGGGACCCACAAGCGGCGGCCGATGCTGCTGACCGGTTCGACAGCCGCAAGTTCGCACTGGTTAAAACGCCGACAGACTCGACTACGTGAGCTAGCTTGCGCGTAATAGCTCGCGTACGCTAGCTTGCGTTCAGGCGGTGGTCTGGCGGTCGTAGCCCAGGCTCCGAGGTGTCTCTACCGAAGGAAACACGATCATGAATAGGCAACGCGTGTCAGAGGAAGTGACGACAGCTCGGCTCAACGGCCATCCGGTGATGGTGCACCAGACGCACCGCCGATGGAACGCAGCGGACTACCAGATCGGTGCTCCGGAGACCGATCAGCATGAAGCCGTGCTGCTCACTGTTACCGCGCCGGTGCACCTTTCCCTCGACGACGCGACGGCGGTGCTTGTCGACTGGAACTTGTCGAGTGAGGAGCTCGCAGACGACGACACCGTGCGGTACCTGGTCGCCGGGACCGTCGTCAACTGTGGCTGCTTCCGAATCGAGGAACTGCGTTGCCAGCTAGGCGAGGTTGCCCTGGATGACGACGGCATGGCCTACGTGGCGTACTGCAAGGAGCGGGTAGCGGCCGTGTTCGCAGCCCCGGCAGTTCCAGCACAGCCCGTTCGGCCCCTACAGCTTGTCGCGGCGGTCTGACATGGCCTTACGGCAGTGCCAGGCCACGAACGGAGCAGCGGTCGGTGCACCGTCGTTCCTGAACGCTCCATTCGACAGAAAGGCTGGTACGGGGGGCGCGCCGCAGAGTTGAGCGGCGACGGTACCGCCAACGGCGGTGACTCAGCCGGGATTCACCGGGTCCGACTGACTCCAGCGTCAGCGATCCGGATGCGGCGGGCATCGTGGTTGTGGCAGGACCGCATTCCGACCGGTGCGCTGACCGTGGTCCCCGGACGCGAGGGTATCGGGAAGTCGCTCACTCTGGCGTGGCTCGCTGGGCAGATCACCCGGGGCGTTCTGCCTGACCACCATCAGGGCGCACCCCGACCTGTCGTGTACGCGGCCAGTGAGGACTCGTGGTCGCACACCATCGCGCCACGGCTGTACGCGGCTGGTGCCGACCTCGACATGGTGTATCGCGTCGATGTCGAACGGAACGGCGTGATCGGTCAGCTGACCTTGCCGCGTGACTGCCTAGCGCTCGCGTCCGAGATCTCTTCGCTCGGGATGGCGTTGCTCGCCGCAGACCCGCAGGTGGCCTGCGGTTTCATGACCTGAGACATTCCTACGCCACTTGGCTCGTCGCAGACGGCGTACCGGTCAACATCGTCCAGCGGGTCATGGGGCACGAGCAAGCATCCACCACGCTCAACCTATACACCCACACCCCGGACGGCTACGACCAGCGTGTTCTCGCTGCTTTCGGGGCGCCCGCCGACTTTTCGCCGACTCAGGGGGACCAACCGGACGTGGACGAGACAGACCAAAAGGGATGAGACCGCCCTTGACCTGCGGTTACGTACCGTGGAGACGAAGGGACTTGAACCCTCAACCCCCGCCGTGCAAAGGCGGTGCTCTGCCAGTTGAGCTACGTCCCCGGCTCCAGGTGCGGCAACCGCACCTGGCAGCGACTTAGGAGGTTGGGGTGGTCGCCTCACGCCAGAGGTCCGCTTCGGCCTTGGCGGAGCGCTGGCGTTGGACGAGGACGAGGGCAATCAGACCGACGAGCAACAGCGTAACGATCTTCTTCACGATGGTTCGCCTCCTGCGAGTTCCGTGTTCTTCCGTGCGGGTTCTGGTTCAGTGGGCCTAGCTGGACTTGAACCAGCGACCTCATCCTTATCAGGGATGCGCTCTAACCTACTGAGCTATAGGCCCCCAACGACACCGGCGAGGCTACCGCACGCCATGACCGGCTCCCAACCCGCATAAGCGGCCCGGCCTGAGCAGCACAGGTCAGTCCGGTTCGGACAAGGTGACTTCGATGCCGCCGACGAAATCCGCCGCCATATTGTAGATCAGCGACCCGACGGTGGCTAGCGCGGTCATCAGCACGATGTTCACCAAACCGATCACCATCGCCACCCCGAACACCCGCCCACCGCTGACCAGCTCCGTGCTCACTTGAGCGTTGTTCGCCGAGGTGAGATCGGAGTAGGTGCCGTTGATCTGGTCCCACACGCCCATCCCCGCGAGCACCCCGTACAGCACGCCCACAGCCACCATCCAGACCAGGAACCCGGCGACCGACAACACCAACGACAGCTTGAGCACCGACCATGGTTCGAGTCGCTGCAGCTGCAGGCTAGTCCGTCGCGGGACTCGCACCGAGCGGGGAGTGGGGCCTGCGACGGCGGGCGACACCCGCTCGGGCGGCGTATACCCCCCGACCCGCACCGTGGAGGGCGAGAAATCCGGAACCACGCCGTCCTGGACCTCTGTCTGGTGGACGTTCTCAGGCCGCGTCACGGCTCATCCTGTGCCGGTGCATCGTAGGCGGCTGCGTCGTTGGCCTCTGGGTCGTTGACTTCTGGGTCGCCGGCCTGTTCGGCGTTGCGTGCGACAGCCACCAGGCTCGCCCCCTCACCAAGGTTCATCAAACGCACCCCTTTGGTCTGCCGGCCAGCCTTGCGCACCTCCTTGGCGGTGGTTCGAATGACCCCACCGGTGGAGGTGATGGCGTACAGCTCGTCATCGACATCGACGACGAGTGCCCCGACGAGCTTGCCACGCCGACGGTCGTACTGGAGAGTCAACACCCCTTTGCCGCCACGTCCTTGCACCGGATAGTCCTCGAGCGGGGTCCGTTTGGCGTAGCCGCCAGCGGTCGCGACCAGGACGAACAGCCCGTGCTGCACCACCATGATGGACAGTAGTTCGTCACCGTCGTTGAATCGCATCCCGAACACCCCCGAGGTGGCCCGTCCCATCGGACGAAGCACCTCGTCGGTCGCGGAGAACCGGATCGACTGTCCCTGCGCCGAGACCAGCAACAGGTCGTCCTCCGCGGCGCAGAGCACCGCGCCGACCAGTTCGTCCTCCTCCCGCAGGTTGATGCCGATCAGCCCACCGGCGCGGTTGGAGTCGAAGTCAGTCAACCGGCTCTTCTTCACCAGACCATCGCGGGTGGCCAGCACCAGATACGGCGAGACGGTGTAATCCTTGATCTGCATGACCTGGGCGATCTGCTCGTCAGGCTGGAATGCCAGCAGGTTCGCCACGTGCTGGCCGCGCGCGTTGCGGTTGGCTTCGGGTAGCTCGTAGGCCTTCGCCCGGTACACCCGGCCCTTGTTGGTGAAAAACAGGATCCAGTCGTGCGTGGAGCAGACGAAGAAGTGCGCCACGATGTCGTCGGACTTCAGCCCCGCGCCCATCACGCCCTTGCCGCCGCGCCGCTGCGCCCGGTACAGGTCGGTGCGGGTGCGCTTGGCGTAGCCGGTGCGGGTGATGGTGACCACGACGTCCTCGACGGCGATCAGGTCCTCATTCGACACATCGCCGTCGTAGCCGGTGATCGTGGTGCGGCGCTCGTCACCGTAGCGCTCAACGATCTCCACCAGCTCATCGCGGACGATCATGCGCTGCCGCTCGGGCTTGTCCAGGATGTCGAGGTAGTCCGCGATCTCCCGCTCGAGCTCGGCGAGGTCCTCGAGGACCTTCTGCCGCTCCATCGCGGCGAGGCGCCGCAGCTGGGTCTCCAGGACGTAGTTCGCCTGGATCTCATCGATGTCCAGCAGCCCCATCAGGCCGGTGCGCGCGTCGTCCACCGTGGGGGACCGGCGGATCAGCGCGATCACCTCATCCAGCGCGTCCAGCGCCTTGACCAGACCGCGCAGCAGGTGGGCGCGCTCCTCGGCCTTGCGCAGCAGGTAGCGGGTGCGCCGGACGATGACATCGAGCTGGTGGCGCACGTAGTGCCGGATCACCTGGTCGAGGCGCAGCGTGCGCGGCACGCCCTCGACGATGGCCAGCATGTTGACGCCGAAGGTGTGCTGCAACTGGGTGTGCTTGTAGAGGTTGTTGAGCACCACCTTGGCGACCGCGTCACGCTTGATCGTGATCACGATGCGCATGCCGATGCGGTCGCTGGACTCGTCGTTGATCTCGGCGATCCCGCCGAGTTTGGCGTCCCGGGACAGCGCGGCGATCGACTCGACGAGGTTGTCCGGGTTGACCTGGTAGGGCAGCTCGGTGATCACTAGAGTGGTGCGGCCCTTGGCGTCCTCCTCGACCTGCACCACGCCGCGCATCCGGATCGAACCGCGACCGGTGCGGTAGGCATCAGCAATGCCGTCGGTGCCGACGATCAGGCCGCGGGTGGGGAAGTCGGGACCCTTGATCCGCGCGGTGAGTGCGGCAAGCAGGGTGTCGTCGTCAACGTCGGGGTTCTCCAGCAGGTACACCACCCCCGCGCCGGCCTCCCGCAGGTTGTGCGGCGGGATGTTCGTCGCCATCCCCACCGCGATTCCCGAGCTGCCATTGACCAGCAGGTTGGGGATCCGGCACGGGAGCGCGACCGGCTGCTCAGTGCGCCCATCGTAGTTCGGCTCGAAGTCGACGGTGTCCTTGTCGATGTCCCGCAGCATCTCCATGGCCAGCGGGGTGAGCCGGCATTCGGTGTACCGCATCGCAGCTGCGGGGTCGTTGCCTGGGGATCCGAAGTTGCCTTGGCCATCGACCAGCGGGTAGCGCATCGACCAGGGCTGGGCCAGCCGCACCAGGGTGTCGTAGATCGCGGTGTCACCGTGCGGGTGGTAGTTGCCCATCACGTCGCCGACGACGCGAGCGCACTTGACGAAGCTCCGGTCCGGGCGGAACCCGGAGTCGTGCATCGAGTACAGCACCCGGCGGTGCACCGGCTTGAGCCCGTCACGGACGTCGGGCAGGGCGCGCCCGACGATCACGCTCATCGCGTAGTCGATGTAGGAACGCTGCATCTCCTGCTGGATGTCGACCGGCTCGACGCGGTCTCTATCCGGCGGCAGGATGATCTCGGTCACAGAGCTTGGTTCCCTTCAGCGTCCTCATGAGGGGTTACCTAGACGTGCGCGTAACCCACCCAAGTCTATCGGCCATGCACCGCACCCCACGCCCTGATGCGCGGCTACTCGTGCCGCGCCGCGTCAGCGTTGCGCTGCTCGACACGGTCATCGTGTTCATCGAAAGGCAGCGCAAGCTTGCGACGCAGCCGGTGCCGAACCTGGGCCAGCGCGAACGCTATTTTCCTGGCCTGCTCGTAGTCCGGATCCGGTCGATCGTTCTCCAACTCCGCTTGGCGTTGCAGCGCGGGGCGTAGTTCAGCGGTCAACCACTCCACGGCAATCTCGGGCCGCCCGCCCTCCTCCCACGCCTCGCTGATGTAGGAGATGGCGTTGGTGTCCTCGGACATCATCGGGCGCAGCGCCGTCAGCTCGGCCATCGCCTCTTCGTCCCGACCGAGCCGCAGCAACAACTCAGCGTGGTACGCCCGGGGATAGCCATCCGGATCACCGCAGGCGCGGTACGCCTCGACGGAGCGCTCGGCCATCACCTGAGCCCCCGGCAGATCCCCGGCCCGTTCGATGATCTCGGCGGCCAGCATCAGCGCGTATCCGATGTCTTCCGCATCGGCCACCCGTCCTTGTTCAACCGCGTTGACCAACTCGGCGGCACACTCAAACGGTTGATCCCGGAACGAGCTCCCGATCTTGTCAAGATCGTCAGTGGTAATGAGTCCAGTCGATAGCATGAGACACCGTACTACCATCATCGCCGCGCCGGTGACCCCCGCCTGCCGCGACGTTCAGCCCGGGGCGGGTGGGCCACCGGACAGCTCTGGCCAGTCGGTCGCCGGGTAGACGTCCACGTAGCTGAGCATCCGCGCGGCGAAGTCTATCGAGGAGAACGTGTTGAGCAGTCCGGTGCCGACGCCGGTGCTCGGCAGGTAGGCGACCACCTTCTCCGTCGCCGGGAACACCATCGCCCAGCCGGCAAGCTGATCCTCGCCGTCCTCGTTTTCCCGGCATAGCGCCACGAGTTCCGGTGTTTGGGTGTTCATCTGGTGATTCCTCCCTCGATCAGTGCACTGGTTGTCCTAGTGTCCGGACGGGAGGGTTGTGCTGGGTTCCCGGCGTGGCCTTCCCAGGTTCATGATCGGTGGTGCTTGATTCTCACAAACCAGCCGCTTCGATTATCCGGGAACTCGCATCCGCCTTGTCGTATCCACCCACGCCAAATTCGATCTCTATTCCCAAGGCTTCGCACAGCTGAGCCTCGGCTATCGCGCCGGCGTCACGCCGGTCGCCACCATTCGCGAAGATGAGCGTGTCGCCAGGGTATTCCTTCCGTATCTCAGAAAGTGTCATGCATACGGATGCGTCTGAGTCTACTGACAGGATGGCGCGGTCCACATATCTTATGCCGCTGACAATCTCGCACCGATCAGCCTCGGGGATGATCATCCTTCCCTTCTTCAGGATCTGTTGACGATCGTTGTTGACAATGACAATCAACAGATCCCCGAGTTGCTTGGCTTCACGCATCATTCTCAGGTGGCCCACGTGCAGCGGATTGAAATAACCGCTCGCGATGGCGATCGTACGTTTCATGGGGCCAGCATATAAGCTCTTTGATCGGTGCGGTGGGCATGGGTTCCCGTATCGGGGTTCCCAGGTTCATGATCGGGGCTGACGAGGGGGGTGGGGTGGGTATCAAGGGGACATTGCCGCAGCGGCAGTTGGCCAGGGCGCTGCGCCGGTTGCGCGAGGAGGCTGGGCTCACCTTGGAGGAGGTGGCGCCGAAGCTGGACTGGTCTACCAGCAAGCTCGGCCGGATCGAGACCGCCGAGAACGGCGTGGACGTGCACGGCGTGCGCAGCATGCTCGACCTGTACAACATCGGCGGCGCCCAGTGGACTGAGATCATCGAGATGACTCGGGAAGCCCGGAAGAAGGGCGAGTGGCACGCCTACGGGATCCGCGACCAGGGCTATCTCAGGCTGGAGATGGACGCCGCCGTGGTGCAACAACTATCAGCTCGCCTACGTGCCGGGGCTGTTGCAGACTGAGGACTACATGCGGGCGCTGTTCCCGCACTCCCGGCGACGCCCCACCGACGCCGAGATCGATCAGGACGTGCAGGCCCGGTTGTTCCGGCAGCGCCGGCTCACCGAGGAGCCAGCGCTGGAGCTGGTCGCGATCGTGGATGAGTCCGCGCTGCGCCGCCCGGTTGGCGGGGTCGAGGTACTGCGCGCTCAGCTCCGGCACATCGTGGCGCAGGCCGCCTTGCCCTCGGTGTGCCTGCAGGTGCTGCCGTTCTCACTCGGCGCGCACGCCGGAATGAACGGCTCGTTCATCGTGCTCGGATTCGACGATCCCGAGGAACCCGAGATCGCCTACGTCGAGCACACCGCGAACGCATTGCACCTGGACAAGAAAGCCGACGTCCAGGCGTGTAAGGTTATTTTCGACCGGCTGCGGACCGAGGCGCTGAGCGCACGCAACTCGGCAACCTTCGTCAAGCGGCTGGCCGCCGACCTCTGACCACCGAGAGTTGACGAGGTGAGCACCGTGCGTGCGTCTGACCTGTCCCAGGCCACTTGGCGCAAGAGCGGTCGCAGCAATGCCGAGGGCGGGGGTGACTGCGTCGAGGTCGCCGAGCTGCTCGGCCGGGTCGGGATGCGTGACTCCAAGGACCCCGCCGGGCCCGTCCTGGCCTTCACCCACACCGCGTGGCGCGCCTTCCTCGGCGGCGTCCAGACCCGCGACTTCGACTGACCCGTGGCGCCGCTGGTACTACAGCCGCATCCGGTGATTTCCGAGATGGTGCCGCCGTTCGTAGCATGCTCGGCTGCGCGTGTGGTGACACCGCCAATGCTGGTCAGCTCATAGACGTTCACCCGGGCGTCACGGTTTTGCAGCCACGTCATACCGGCGGCCACCCATTTTAGGCTCATGGCCTTTAACGACCCCTGTGGTTGCGCTGTCATGGAGCCATTCGAGCGTCGGTCCCTGGTCGTCGCGAATCGGCGGGTGCTTGCGAGGTGTCCAGCATGTGCGGCTGCACGCTGTTCCGACGCCGCCAACAACTCTTCTCTCCCAGGTCAGTTCTTTAACTGAGTGCTATTGCCTCCTGGGTACGCGGTTGCAGTCCCTATGGCGCGCAAGGCCGCGAACAGTCGCTGTACCTTTTGGCGGGCTCTTCTGTGCCCCCGGTGACATGCCGGTCCAGTCTCCACTGGACCGGCATGTCACCGGGGATCGCGGTTGGTTGGTGAGTGGTGCCAGCTGTTAGGGCAGCGCGCCACGGCCGCTTCGGCCTCGGAGCGCACCCGCCACGCCGGTGGCGAGGAACAACACGATGCCAACGATCGCCAGCCAGAACAGTGTCTTGACGGCGAACCCGATGACGACAAGCACGAGCCACAACACGAGTAAGCCGAGAATCAGGCCCATGACGGCACCACCTTCGAGCGCTGCGACCCCTGTGTCGGGGTCTTGTGACCACAGAGTACCCACTTGGTGATTCACTTCAAACAGGTCGTGGTGAAACTCGGGGTCCCGGTAGGGGGAAACCCTCATGTGCCGGGCGGCGCGGTGCGGCACCGTATGGATTGTCGGTTGCATGGCCTGGGCGCGGCGCCGGGACGCCCAGACAGGAAGACCGACGCCCATGGCGCGCGGACTACGGGGCGTACGCGATCGGGCATCTGCGGGATGGTCTGGGTCGTCATTCAGGGGCGACCCAGACCCTAGAGAAGCGTCCCCACAACCTGCCCCGTTGTCGTCACGCTGTTGCGCGGCGCAGCCGAGCACCCATGCTTGACAGGTATACACCCAAGCCGAAGGCCAGTACCGCGATCGGCACGTGGGCGGCGACCAGCTCGTTCGCACCTGCTTTGGTAATCGCCTCGCCCAAGCCCGTTTGAATGATAATCAGCACGAGCAGACCACAGGAGCCAAGGGTGAGCGCTGGGTGTACGCGCCGCAGCGTGATCGCGGCCAGTGCGCTGGCCAGGGCCAGCACAACGAGGACGAAAGCGCTGATCTCATGCACGCTGATCCAGGTGCCTTGCCCGGCGCGGTCGATGAACTCACCTGCCCACACCGCTTGGAGCAGCACACCGAGCAGGGTCAGCCCGTTCAAGACTGAAAAGGCCCGAACCGCGCCAGTGCGGCGGTGACCTTCGGCGAAGGGGCCGGGTGTTGCGCCGGGCTCAGTTGAGGTGCTCATGGTGTTCTCCCCAACGCTAGTTCTGGCGGACGGGATTGACGATAGTCTGAAATCCGTGACCCTCACCCTGACCGGGGTCAACCGGTACCCGATCAAGTCCTGCCGGGGCCATGCGCTTGACAAGGCCGTGGTCGAGCCATGGGGCCTAGCCGGTGATCGTCGGTGGATGCTCGTTGACGATGCGGGCCTTGTGGTAACGGGACGGGAGTACCCGCGGCTGGTGCTGATCACCCCCGAACCCGAGGCGAACGGATTGCTGGTGCAGGCACCGGACACTGACCCGCTGCTGGTGGATACACCAGACGGTTCCGAGCTCACGAACGTCCGGGTCTTCTCCAGTGAGTTGGCCGCCGCGCCCGCATCGGAAGAGGCGCACGCCTGGTTCAGTACGGTGGTCGGCGAACCGGTCCGGCTGGTCTACCTGGATGACCCCACTCGGCGTCGGCCGGACCCCGCGTACAGCCGGCCGGACGATCGGGTGTCCTTTGCTGACGGCTACCCGCTGCTGCTGGCCACCGAGGAATCTCTAGCCGCGCTGAACGGTTTGATCGCTGATGGACCACAGGCGCGGGAAGGACCAGTGTCAATGACGCGGTTTCGCCCCAGTCTGGTCGTCGCGGGCGCTCCCGCCTGGGCCGAGGATGGCTGGCGGGTGGTGCGGATCGGCGCGGTGACCTTCCGAGTGGCGAAGGCCTGCTCCCGCTGCGTGTTTACTACGATCGACCCCGACACCACGAACAAGGGCAAAGAGCCGCTTACCACGCTCGCCCGCCATCGGCGGTGGGACGGCAAGACGTGGTTCGCGATTAACCTCATCCCCGATTCCCCCGGCGCGCTCCTGCACCTCGGTGACCAGATCGAGATTGTTGAGCAGGTGCGGGCCGACGAGCCGCTGCGCTAACGCGCCGGGGGTAACTGTGGCCGCCCCGGTCAGTGCGAGTGTTCGTGATCCTCTACGAGGCTTGTCTCGTGAGCGTGTGAGTGGGCGTGGGCCTTCCCCTCGTGACTATGCTCGTGCTCGTGTTCGACGTGGTCGTGATCATGAAGGACGTGGGTATGCGTATGTGTCTTATCCCCATGGGTGTGCTCATGGGTGTGCTGGGTGGTCATTGTTCAGTGCTCCGTTCCTGACTGTGTCTGTCTGGCATCTGCCCGGCAAGATCCCTCATTGTGTCCCATTTAAGCGGGCTCTTTCGTTGATACTACACGCCGCACGCGGACTGTTGACAAGTTTGTCAGCTGAGTAAGTAAACGCACGTACCTTGCAGCTGGCTAAATAGTGTAGATGCCTTTCTTTTTACTGTCTGATATGTCTGATGACCGGCCCACCGGGCACACCAGCGCGCTGCCCCGGGTGCAGGCCGCGCTGCGGGCACCGACGTGGTGTACAGATCCACTTCGAGGTGCGATGAGCCTGCTCCCGAGCCCCGGCGTGCTGACCGACCTGGGGCCGGTTTGGTTCTGCTTGTGACCTCGACGTAAGCTGTGTCGTCGGCGCGAGCGGCGTGCCGGTTCTCGCGTGTCTGCAGGTATCTGCGCAGGCGTCCTGCTCAGCAGTGCGTCCCCGCATTTATGGTGATGCCTCCCCACGTCGTGGAACTGGCTCCTGCCCGCGTCGAGGCAGGGCCGCAACTCGGCGGCGCGGCGAAACCAGCAGGAACGCGGAGGACATGGGCAAGAAGGACGGCGCGATCGAGGTCGAGGGCCGGGTGGTCGAACCACTTCCCAACGCGATGTTCCGGGTCGAGTTGGAGAACGGCCACCGCGTTTTGGCGCACATCAGCGGCAAGATGCGCCAGCACTACATCCGCATCCTGCCGGAGGATCGGGTGGTCGTGGAGCTGTCGCCTTACGACCTGTCCCGGGGTCGCATCGTCTACCGCTATAAGTAGGGACAAGTAAAGCCACCAGCACCCACGACACAACTGAAGGCCCGGGGCCGTTGCCCGGTCCCGTGACCAGGAGAGATGACGTGAAGGTAAAGCCGAGCGTCAAGAAGATCTGCGACAAGTGCAAGGTGATCCGTCGCCACGGCGTGGTCATGGTGATCTGCGAGAACCTGCGCCACAAGCAGCGCCAGGGTTGAGCAGGCACGACGTCGCGTCCTTGACGGCCCCATAAACGACGCTCCATAACGACACTGAGAAGACCTCCCCGCACCACCCGATCCGTGAGGATGGGACGGTTCCACCGTCACATGAGGGATCGGTACACCCCCGGATGCCAGGCCGGGGCCCGCGGACGACGAGCACCATCGTCCGGCGGGACGGACGGGGAGCAGACCTGGAGACGACGAGACAGGAGACACGCCTCGCATGGCCCGACTCTCCGGCGTCGACCTTCCCCGCGACAAGCGGATGGAGATCGCGCTGACCTACATCTACGGCATCGGCCGTACCCGCTCCCACGAGATCCTCAGCGCCACCGGGGTGAGCCCGGACCTGCGCACCAAGGATCTCTCCGATGATGACCTCATCCGGCTGCGGGACTACATCGAAGAAAACTGCAAGGTCGAGGGTGACCTCCGTCGTGAGGTCCAGGCCGACATCCGGCGGAAGATCGAGATTGGTTGCTACGAGGGCCTGCGGTGGCGCCGCGGGCTGCCCGTGCGCGGTCAGCGGACCAAGACCAACGCCCGCACCCGCAAGGGTCCGAAGAAGACGGTCGCCGGCAAGAAGAAGGCCGGGAAGAAGTAGCGCCGGGAACAATCAGCCACAGGCCAGCCAACCCAGACCTTTGTAGGAGTGCAAACCGCATGCCCCCCAGAGCACGAGCAGGTGCCGGCGCCAAGAAGGTTCGGCGCAAAGAGAAGAAGAACGTCGCGCATGGCCATGCGCACATCAAGTCAACGTTCAACAACACGATTGTCTCGATCACCGACCCCACCGGTGCGGTGATCGCCTGGGCGTCCGCGGGCCACGTGGGGTTCAAGGGCTCGCGCAAGTCCACCCCGTTCGCCGCACAGATGGCCGCTGAGAACGCCGCCCGCAAGGCCGCCGAGCACGGCATGAAGAAGGTTGATGTCTTCGTGAAGGGCCCGGGGTCGGGCCGCGAGACGGCGATCCGCTCGCTTCAGGCCGCCGGCCTTGAGGTCGGTACCATTCAGGACGTGACCCCGCAGCCGCACAATGGCTGCCGGCCGCCGAAGCGGCGCCGGGTCTAGGCGCGGGAGGAGTAGCAGAGATGGCTCGATACACCGGACCTATCACCCGCAAGTCTCGCCGGCTCAAGACCGACCTGGTCGGCGGCGATCAGGCCTTTGAGCGCCGGCCGTATCCACCCGGCCAGCACGGCCGGGCCCGGGTCAAGGAAAGTGAATACCTCCTGCAGCAGCAGGAGAAACAAAAGGCCCGCTTCACCTACGGTGTCATGGAAAAACAGTTCCACCGTTACTACGAGGAGGCCAACCGCCGCCCCGGTAAGACTGGTGACACGCTGCTGCAGATCTTGGAGTCCCGGCTGGACAACGTCATTTACCGCGCCGGCCTGGCGCGCACCCGTCGCCAGTCGCGTCAGTTGGTGACCCACGGGCATTTCGTGGTCAATGGCGTCAAGGTGAACGTTCCCAGTTTCCGGGTGTCCAAGTTCGACATCATCGACGTCAAGCCCAAGTCGGTGCCGACGCTGCCGTTCGTGGTGGCCAAGGAGACTCTGGGAGACCGTCCGGTGCCGGCCTGGCTGCAAGTGGTTCACGCGACGATGCGGGTGCTGGTGCACCGCCTGCCCGAGCGGGCTCAGATCGACGTCCCGCTCCAGGAGCAACTCATCGTCGATTTCTACTCTAAGTAAGCGTTTGCGTTCATCGAGTATTTGCGGAGTATTCGTGACGGCGTCAAATAGTGGGCGCCAGATGGAGGAGTATCAACTATGCTGATCACTCAGCGACCTAACCTCAGCGAGGAGCCGGTCAACTACACCCGCTCCCGGTTCACGATTGAGCCGCTGGAGCCTGGCTTCGGTTACACCCTGGGCAATTCGTTGCGCCGGACCTTGCTCTCGTCCATCCCGGGGGCGGCAGTCACCAGCATCCGCATTGAGGGCGTGCTGCACGAGTTCACCACTGTTCCGGGCGTCAAGGAAGACGTCACCGATATCATCCTCAACCTCAAAGAGCTCGTGGTTGGCTCCGAAGAGGAAGAGCCGGTAACGATGTATCTGCGCAAGCAGGGTCCCGGTGACGTCACTGCGGGCGATATCATGCCGCCGGCCAATGTCACCGTGTACAACCCCGATCTACACATTGCCACGCTGAACGGCAAGGGCAAGGTGGATATTGAGCTGATTGTCGAGCGGGGTCGCGGCTACGTGCCGGCGGTGCAGAACAAGGCATCTGGTGCGGAGATCGGCCGGATCCCGGTGGACTCTATTTACTCGCCGGTGCTGAGGGTGACCTACAAGGTCGAGGCTACCCGGGTCGAGCAGCGCACCGACTTCGACAAGCTGATCCTGGACGTGGAGACCAAGCCATCTCTCACCCCACGGGATGCGCTGGCCTCGGCCGGCCGCACCCTCGTAGAGTTGTTCGGCCTGGCCCGCGAGCTCAACGTGGAGGCCGAGGGCATCGAAATCGGTCCTTCGCCGGCTGAGGCGGACACGATCGCCGCCTTCGCCATGCCCATTGAGGATCTGGACCTCACGGTCCGTTCCTATAACTGCCTCAAGCGCGAGGGTATCCACACCGTCGGTGAGCTGGTCAGCCGCAGTGAGGCTGACCTGCTAGATATTCGCAACTTCGGTGCCAAGTCAATCGACGAGGTGAAGCTGAAGTTGGCCGGTCTTGGGCTGCAGCTCAAGGACAGCCCGCCCGGGTTTGACCCCTCAGCGGTAGCGGCAGAATACTCAATCGATGGCTGGGACGACGCCAGTGAGAACGGCACTGACGATGGCGAGAGTGGTGACGATGGCCACGATTACGCCGAAACCGAACAGCTGTAGCACTCACGAGGTGAACGAAGGGAGCCATAATGCCAACGCCGACCAAGGGCGCCCGATTCGGGGGGTCATCGGCCCATGAACGGCTGATGTTGGCCAATCTGGCGACATCGCTATTCACCCACGGCCGAATCACCACCACCGAGGCCAAGGCGAAACGGCTGCGTCCGTTCGCCGAGCGGTTGATCAGCAAGGCTCGCCGGGCGGACCTGCACAACCGTCGTGAGATCATGCGAGTGATCCGGGACAAGGACGTGGTGCACAAGCTGGTCGCCGAGATCGGCCCGCAGTTCATGAGCCGGCCAGGTGGCTACACCCGGATCGTCAAGACGATGCCCCGCAAGGGTGACAACGCTCCGATGGCGATTATCGCGCTGGTCACCGAGCGCACCGCCGCCGACGTCGCGGAGGCCAAGCGCAGGGCCGCCAAGGGCCGGCCGTCGGTGCAGCAGCCGGCCACGGAGACCGAACAGCCCGCCATTGTGGAAACTTCCGCCGAAGTGGACACTCCCGCCGTTGTAGACACCCCCGCCGTTGTAGACACCCCCGCAGTTGTAGACACCCCCGCTGAGCAGGAGGCTGAGGTCGCATCCTGACTCCGAGCAGCGCACCGCAGGAGCCCGCCGCCCCCGCTGGGGATGGTGGGCTCCTGCGCTACCGGCTGGAGATCAGCTATGACGGATCCGGCTTCTCCGGCTGGGCCCGCCAGCCCGGGCGACGTACCATCCAGGGAATCCTGGAGCATGCGCTGGAGACTGTGGCGCGAATTCAGGCCACCCTCACCGTCGCGGGCCGCACTGACGCTGGCGTGCACGCCACCGGACAGGTCGCCCACCTGGATGTGCCGCCCGGCGCGCTGCCGCCTGACCAGCTCGCTCACCGGCTGGCCCGGCTGCTGCCACCGGATCTCCGGGTGCCTGCGGTGCGGCAGGTGCCAGGGACCTTCGACGCTCGTTTCTCCGCGCTGCGCCGGCACTACCGATACCGGGTCTGCGACGCACCGTGGGGAGTCGATCCGCTGCGCCGGTACGACACGGTGGGCTACCACCGTCGGCTCGACGGTGCCGCGATGAACGCGGCGAGCGCGTTGTTGCTCGGCGAGCATGACTTCGCCGCGTTCTGCCGCCGCCGGGAAGGCGCGAGCACGGTGCGCGCCCTGGAGGCACTGGAGTGGACCCGCGCCGAGCCGCACCTGATCGTGGCGCACGTCGCGGCGGACGCGTTTTGCCATTCGATGGTGCGCAGCCTGGTCGGTGCACTGCTGGCGGTAGGGGAGCACCGGCGCCCCCCGGACTGGCCCGCCGGCCTGCTGCGCCGCGCTACCCGGGCCAGCGAGGTGACGGTGGCGCCCGCGCACGGCCTCACCCTCGTCGGCGTGGATTACCCCGACGATGACCAGCTCGCCGCCCGCGCCGAGCAGACCCGCGCACTGCGGGTCGCGCTGTAGCACTTCGTGAATGACTCTGGCGCGATCATGCGCGTGGTCGAGCGGGGCGAGTCGTTCACGATCACTCGTAATGGAACCCCGGTCGGGCGGCTCATTCCACTACGTCGCCGTACCTTTGTTCCGCGCCAAGAGGTCATGGCTGCTTTTGCCACCGCCCCGGTCCTCGACGCTGAGCGGTTCCGCCTCGACATTGACGCACGCACCGATCAGAACCCGGCTGGCCGTGAGTGATGGGGATGCCGCAGATGTCACTGCTCCCCGCCGTAGCGGCGGATCTCGCTCGCGGCAGCCGAGATCACCTCGGCTGCCGCGATAAGCTGGTTGATTTCATCGCTACTGGGCAGCGTCTCCGCTGCGGATGCGAGCGATTTCGCCGCCTCGTTGAAGCCTTGACCCCCGAGCATCTCGGCGGCGAACACAAGGTGACTAGTTGTTGTGGCATCGGGACCGACGGGAGCATCGGTCAGGACACCAATGATCTGACGCAGCTCGGCAACGGTCTCCTTGGTGAGAGTTCCCGTCTTCTCAAGTTGCTCGGCAATCGCCTGGAGTCGTTCCACTGGTGGAGCAAACACATCGACCAGTAGTGCGTCGAGATCTTCCTTGCTGATCGTGCCTAACGCGGCCAACGCAGGCCCGTTTTTACCCTCGTGTTCGTGTTTCCATTTGTGCAGCAGCTCCGGCGGGTAGAGTTTCTCCCCGGTCTTCTTGTCGTCAATCGCACTGTGATGTGCCAGGCACAGCAGCAGCAGGTTGCGGAACGCGTCGCGCTCCTCATCGGACAGATCAGCTGCGAAGCGCGGGGTACCACGGCGTACGCCGTAGATATGCGCTATCTGCACGTTTTTATAATAGACTCCCGGGCGAACCTCGAGAATCACCTCGATCGGACACGCTGGGGCGTAGCATCGCCCGTTAGTCAGTACCCAGAGCGCACTTTGTGTATTTGGGGGGATTGTTTTCCGTTGGCCGGCCAAACTTGTGCCTCTCTCTTCGTCCTTGTCGCATACGGGATCCTACCCAGTACCCGCTCCCGGCGGCCGTGGTCCACGACGAGTATGGGCCGGCCCAAAATTTGCGTAAAGATCAAACTTTGAACTGCACTGGGAAAAAAATTTGGTCAGGTCGATCACACGGTGTACAGGGCCAGCTTGCTGTGCAGGCTCGATGCGAGGTGTTGGAGGTCCTGTGGATCGCTGGTGACCACCAGAGCGTCCAATCGCAGCGCGGTGACCACCACCAGCCCATCGATGACGTCGGAGGTACCCGCTCGGCCGCAGATCGCGCCGGCCGCCTTGCCGAGTTCCTGGGTATCCGGCGTCACCTGACAGCCCCGAAGCAGCCGGGAGAGGTTCGCGTGCGGTGTGCCGCGCCATGCTTGGGCCAGGACCACGACCGGGACGATCGGGCGGATGCCGCCAGCGAGGCTCTGCTCGTGCAACGCCCACAGGCTGCGGTGACGCCGTTCGGCAGCCAGCAGGGCGCCGGTGTCGTAGACGAGTCCTGACACCTAGCTGGTGGCCCGTCGTGGTGGGATGACCCCGGCGTCGATGAGCACCTGACGTGCCTTGTCCCGCTGCGCCTCGGTCAAGGCGCCATGCTCAGCCTCGAACTCCGCCACCGCAGCCAGCCCGTCAGCAATGACGGCCTGCTCCATGGCGGCGCGCTCGGCGGTCCGAGCGAGCCATACGGAGACCGGCACCCCGATAGCCTTGGCGGCGGCACGAATCGCGTCCTCCACCTCAGGAGGAACCGAGATCGACAGCCTGCTCACAGTCACACACCAAGACTACCATCAGTATTATTAAAGTAATACGTTAGCTGGCGAGGAAGTCGTCGATCGAGTGGCGCGGCCGCCGGACACGGACATCGCGGGAGGAGTCAGAGATGCAGTTGGACGGTGTGAACCACATTGCCTAGATCTCCAAGGACGTCGATCGGCTTGGCCGGTTCTATACGGCGGTGTTCGAGGCTGTCGTTGGACCCACGCGTGACCATGGGCCTGGCGAGACGATGACCGTTATCGATATTGGCCCGGCCACGCGGCTGAATATCTTCGTGATCGACGGCAACGCTGAAGCCGATCGTCAGACTCCGATGTGGGGTCGCGGACGCATTGATCACGTCGGGCTGGCTGCTGCGTCCCCGGAGGCCTTCGAGACGATCCGGAGCCGGCTGGTCGACGCCGGAGCCAGCGACGGCACGGTCAACGACTTCGGCACGGCCTTGAGTATTTTCTTCCGTGATCCGGACGGGCTTGAGGGTGAGGTGCTGCTGCCAAAGCTCTCAATGGGCTCGACGACCCCTAATGAGGGCAACGGTGAGTTCACCTGATGTGGACCTGGCTGGCTCAGCGGGTTGTGCGGTCGAGCAGCTCGTGTACCTGGGTGGCCAGTCGGGCGCTGGTGGCGGGGGACACGGTGAGGTAGGTGCTGCCGTCCGCTGCGGGCAGCACCCGAGCGCTCCAGCGGCCAGTTTCGGTGTCGAACCACTCCACCGGCTGGGAGCGGTGCCGCTTGCCAGTGCGGTCCCGGCCGTTCGCGACGATCTGGCCGCCGCGCAGCCGGGGTTTCGCCAGCACCGCTTGCAGCGCCCGGTACTGCTGCCCGAAACGCCCAGACGTCGCGGGCGAGGTGTCGTAGATGCTCGTCGGCTCGCTGGGCATTGAGGGCACCAGGACTTCCCGGGGCAGGCTGATCGACTGGCCGGGAGCGGCGTCCGCCGCAGGCAACTGGGCGATGAGTGCCGGCAGCAGCGAGGCACCGTCGCACGGCATCAGCCGCAGGCTTGCCCCTTCGAGGCGGGCGATGAGTCCCCGCTCGCCGTAGCGCACCGCCACGGCGCGGTCGGGCTCCGCCTGTCGCGGCGCGCAGAGCCATTGCATGTCCACCCAGACTGGGGCGCGGGCCAGCAGCGTCAAGGTGTTGGCCAGCTCGGGTTCCAGGTGCTCGCCCCGAGTCAGCCCGAGGGCACTGAGCTGCTGGTACACCCGTCGACGGAGGTGGGCGAGCTCCTCGTAGGTCCGGCCGTGGCTGCGGATCCGCAGCGGGTAAACCTGCTCGTCCAAGCCGAGATCAGCCCAGCAGATGTCGTACTGCGCCAGGGTAAGCGTGACGTCCCGGGTCACCATGCTCCTCAGTAGTGGTAGTCGGGCGGGTCCTCACCGATGACGGGGGGTGCGACGCGGCGGCCGTCGCCCCAGATGTCCTCGGTCTCGATCAGGTAGCTGGGGCGCCGGTGCTCGCGATCCTCCTCGGCCCGGCCGGTCCCGGGCATCAAGGGGAACCCGTTCCCGGCTCCGCGACCTGCTTCGCTGGTGCCTGCCGAGCCGATTCCACCACGCCCCGGTGGACTTGAGGCGGGGTTCGGGGTGGGGCTCCAGGCACCTAGACCGCTTGAGCCACGCGGGCCGAACCGCACGCCGGCACCGGTTTCTCGCCCACCCGACCCAGCTCCGCCGATGACCGCCGCAGCGGGCAGCAAGCTCGGTCCGGCCGGCTCCGCACCACTTCCACCAGCCGCAACGCCGTCGCTCGTGATCCCTGGAGGGTAGGAGACCGACTGCCCCGGGGTGGACGACGGTGGCACTGCGCCGCTCCCGTGCCCGCCCACCTGGTTACCCGCAGCAACTGGGGTGCCCACAGCGTTCGGCGGACTCCCAGAGCTCGGTGGGCCCCCAGAGCTCGGTGAACCCCCAGAGCCAACGGTGGGCGCACCGCCTCCAGCGCCACCCACCGGAGGGGGGACCACCTGACCGGCCCGCCCGCCCGGCGTCGGGCCACCGGGAGTGCGTCCGGTGACCCCATCGCCAAACCTCGGTGGTGGGGTGAAGGCGGGTAGCGCCGCGTTGGTGCCGTGCAGCGAAGCGCTGTAGGTCTCGACCACCCGGATGGCTTCGGCGTGTGCGGCGTGCTGCCGGTCGGCCTGCGCACGGGCATCGCCGATGATCCGCGCCCACTCGGTGGGGTTGCTCGTATCGTTCAGCTGAGTCTGGTATTTGGCGGGGTCATAGGGTACTGGATCGGGCATCGCCAGCTTCGCGGTTTCGGCCGCCTCGGCTTGGGTGCGCACGGTGGTCCCCATGAACTGCACGCCCTGGCCGGTGTGCTGGCACCAGGTGGCAAGCGCGCTCAGCGCCGAGCGGGCGGTGTTCCCTGCTTGGCCGACCCAGATTGCTTCGCTACTGGTCGCGGTGCTCCGCAGGTTCTCCCCAAATTCCATAATCTCGTTGCCGAGGTTGTTCCACAGGTGGCCGAGCTCATGCGCCTGGCTGGGCTCGGACGTGTCGATCATCTGCTTGAGCTCGGGATGCTCGTAAGCGGCGGCGTTGGTGTGGGGCATGGGACCGCCCGGGCGCATTGACAGTCCTTGCGCCAACTGGACACGTTGAATTCCGTTACGCACCTCGCCATATGCCTCGTTCATGACCCCCATGATCGGAATCGGGTCACCCGGGAAGTTCGGGATCGGGTCGTACGGGTCTTTAGGGCGATAGTCGTACTCTTCGTGCGTGAATCCTGTTGACTGCTCCGCAGTGGCTGGTGGATGTGCTGCTGGATCGGACTCCGCCGGCCCGGGTGCTTGTCTCGGCGCCATGACTCATACCCCCTTATGGCAGTTTCGGTTCCACGAACGCGGCAGCCCGATCGACAGCGGCACACGCCCGGGGCGTGTCCTTGAGATACAGGGCAAGCACGCTGACATTCGCGGTCTCGCCAACCGCGAAGATGACAGCGCAGTACCCGGGTCCGCCGTCTTCCACGGCCCGTTTGGCCCGGTGGCGGCCGATCGTGATGTTGGACGCGTCGGTAAGCACGACTTCGTTTATCCCGAGTTTCTCATTGATGCCGGTGGAGATGCCGCCCTCCGCTGTGCCCCAGTCGCAACGGCGCAGGCCGAGGACGGTGTCCGGGCGTCCCTGCGCAGGCACGTTGAGCGAGGCTGTCTCTTCAGCGGTGAGCAAGTCACATGCCTGAACAACGGCCAAGCCCGTTGACAGCGCTGCACTCGACGGTGCCGGGGATATCGCGGAAGGTGGCGCTGAGTGCCCCGGCTCGCCGCCAGGGATGCCTGCCTGCGGGAGTGAGCAGCCTGCTGCGGCCAGTACCAGCGCCAGCGGCGCAAAGCAGGTGCGGAGGCTCATCCGTGGCCGACCCGCCGGAAATCCTGCTTGGTCTGGGCCTCGAGCTCGGCGTAGTTGCGCATGCTGATCTCCAACGCCTGTTGCGCTTCCTGCAGCGTCTCCGCGAAGCGCTGCAGGACGAACTCCAGCGATTGCTCATCTCCGGCGGCCACCAGCCTGTCAAGGCCCGCGATCCCGTGCGCCTCTGGAAGGTCGCCCAGCTTGGCCTCGGTCTTGAGGTACCAGAGCTTTCTTAGCTGGACATTTACTCTGTCCTGCATTTGCTTGATGGACGCAACCATCTTCTCGCCTGCTGCAGTGTCCACGGCGAACATGCCTTGTTGCGCTGCCCTCAGGAAGGTGCCGCCTTCGGTCGCCGTCTGCATCGCTCACCCCAAGCGTTGTTCGTGCCCAACCGTGCTCGCAGCGTCACGATCGCGGTCATCTTGTCAGACGCGCAAACGAGATCGTCATCCCCGGTTGCCTCATCGGCCCACCATCGTGGGGGCGGCCTCCTGGGAGCTGGCGCCGAGCGAGCAGGCCGATCACACGGTACATACCGGGACGATCGGGCGGATTCCACCCGCGAGGCTCTGCTCGTGCAACGCCCACAGGCTGCGGTGACGCCTTTCGACAGCCAGCAGGGCGCCGGTGTCGTAGACGAGTCCTGACACCTAGCTGGCGGCCCGTTGTGGTGAGATAACCCCGGCGTCGATGAGCACCTGACGTGCCTCGGCTCGCTCTGCGGCGGCCCGCTCGGCGGCCCGAGCGCGCCATACGGAGACCGGCAATGCGGCGGCCTCGGCGGCTGCTCGGATCGCCTTCGGACGGGCGGACGGTGACGGCATAGAGCAGGGCTCACGCTGGTTCTCAGGAACCCTCTTCGACAAGGCGGCGCATGAAATCTGGAATCCGCTCTTCGAAGTCCAGCAACTTAGCCCAGTGTGGCATGATCGCTATGCGTGCCATCTGCTTGTACATCGCTCGCACGCGCGCCTCGAAATCCTGCCATTGTTGTTCGGTTATCCCTTTCTTGGCGCCTTTGAGGTATTCCGGCGGGATTCCATCGAAAATCTTGATTTCCGCCGTGCCACGCACCAGCAGCACGTGAAATGGATGCGTGTCAGTATCAATGGTGAGCGCCACTGCGGGGTTCGCTGTCAACGCTCGCACCTTCGGCGCGGTCGGGGCTGTGCAAATAACGATGTCTGCGCCGTTCCAGTAGTACCCGACCGGCACCACGCGAGGCGATCCGTCGGTTGCCGTGTACGCCAACCTGGCCGGGATCGGAGAATGCAACAGTTGTTGTGCAAGCGGGTCGTTGAATACCCGGGCAACGTCCTGTTGTCGCATCTCCACTCCTTGCGCTTGGACCAGGAGCACGTTGTACCAAGGGTGCTCGAGCGGGTTTAGAGATCTCAGGCTACACACTATGCAACGCTCCAGGCGGCTGCAACTGCCGCTCTGCTCCGCGGCTGAGCCACGGTTCAGCCTCAGCCGCCGGACGGACATCGCGGGACACGCACAGTACGGTTGGTTGGCCCTCAAGTCGTGGGAGGAGTCAGAGATGTTGTTGGACGGTGTGAACCATATTGCCTGGATCTCCAAGGACGTCGATCGGCTTGGCCGGTTCTACAGGGCGGTGTTTGATGCTGTCGTCGGACCCACGCGTGACCACGGGCCTGGCGAGACGATGACCGTTATCGATATTGGCCCGGCGACGCAGCTGAATATCTTCGTGATCGACGGCAACACTGAAGTCGATCGCCAGACTCCGATGTGGGGTCGTGGACGCATTGATCACGTCGGGCTGGCTGCCGCGTCCCAGGAGGCCTTCGAGACGATCCGGAGCCGGCTGGTCAACGCCGGAGCCAGCGACGGCACGGTCAACGACTTCGGCGAGGCCTTGAGTATCTTCTTCCGCGATCCGGATGGCCTCGAGGGTGAGGTGCTGCTGCCAAAGCCGTGACGGGGTCGATCACACGCCGGTAGCAGTCATTCATGGTGGCGGGTGCTGGGATAGCTGGTGGGCGATTTCGGTGATCACGGGTTGGAGCAGGATTGGTGATGCCCCGCTGACCAGGTTGCGCTCGGCTACCTCCAGCACCACAATTTTCCCGCCGGCAAGTAATTTTCCGGCTAGCGCAGGGGCCGCGCCGACGGTCTCGGGATGCACGATGGTGATGTCGGTGAAGGCTGCGGCCACATAGCTGCTGGCGAACTGGGTGAACGAGTCGGCGATCATGCGAACGGGCCGGTCGACGGTGCCTGCGGCGGGCGCCGAGGTCAGCCGTAGCGGGACCCGGAAGTCGCTGGGAATCGACCGGGTGCGATCCGCCTGCCCGGCCGGTGCCAGCGAGTACGTCGGGATCGAGTGCGTGTCGCGGCGGCCGATCAGCGGGCTGATGTCGTCGGGCCATGGGGTCGAGCCGGTCGGGGCCACCTGCCAGGTCCGGGTGATGCCGGGGTGCACCCGATCGGCGAGCGCGTAGGTCATCGCCAGGCCACCTTCCTGACTCCAGTGGGTGTCGCCCGGGTAGTACACCGGGGAGCCCTTGCGTCGGGCTATCTCGGCAAGTGCTGGCCGCAGGTCGATCGCGCCGGCTTCGGTGACCACCCGTCGCCAGAACTCATCCCTGGTCCGCGCTGCGCAGTCCCGTCCCGGGTAGTCGGCGGGCAGATGCTCAGGCACCATGGTCGTCTTGTTCGGCGCCACCACCAGCACGAATTGCCGCCCGGAGGCTTCCACGGTGGCGCGCAGCCGGCGCAGCGAGATCAACGTGTCGGTCAGTGAGCGGGACGGCACGCACGCGCCACTGACATCCGCGCCCAGGTAGAGCCAGCCCTCGCGGCCTTCGATCACCGAAGGGAACTCGGTGATCGAAGGCCGAGGGGCCGGTGTGACGGCCGGGTCCGGCCGCGCAGCGGGCAGCGCGGCCGGCTCGCCGAAGACACCTCGGCTGAGCGCTTCGGTCGCCCGGACCGCGCTGTCCCGCAACGGCAGGTTGTCCGCCGCCCAAGCGGGTAGCCCGGTGAGCCAGGCCCAACCGTTGCGCGGATCACCGAACGTGGCCAACGCCCGGTTCTCGAACTGGGCAGCGTGCACCCCGAGGCTGTGGACGATGGTCGGGGTGAGAAAAAACAGCGCCGCGCAGGCCAGCGTGGTGAGTTGGCGTCCACCGTGCCGCCGACGCCTGCCGTGACGTGAGCGGTGGACGTTGAGGTGGCTGCGGTCGCGCACCGACATGGCGTGCACCGTAACTGTGCCGCGCTCGCCTATCCTGCACCGGCTAACCCGCCGGACGTGGGCAGAGGACGTGGGGAGAAACCAATGGAGCACCGCCGCATCGAGTGGACCGGCGAACGTTGCGTGCCGTGGGCCGAGGACCTGCAGGTGATCTACGAGCACTACCACCGGTACGCGCTGGCCGCTCGCCTCGCCACCGGCGCGCGGGTGCTTGACCTCGCCTGCGGGGAGGGTTTTGGACCCGCGTTACTCGCCGCCGAAGCCCGCGAGGTGGTGGGCGTCGACATCGACCCGCAGACGGTGCAGCACGCCACCGCGCACTATCGCGGGGACAACCTGCACTTCACCGTCGGGTCGATGGTCGATCCGCAGCTGCTTGCCGGGGCAGAGCCCTTCGACGTCATCACCTGCTTCGAGGCGTTGGAGCACGTCGAGGAGCAGGACACCCTGATCGCGGTGGTGGTCCGGCTGCTGGTGCCGGGCGGGTTGTTGCTGACCAGCACACCCGATGTGGATGTGTACAGCCACGAGCACGGCAACGACAACCCTTTTCACGTCCGGGAGCTCACCGAGCCGCAGTTCCAGGCGCTGCTGGGGAGTTCGTTTCGCCACGTCGCCATCCTGCGGCAGAACGTCACCGTTGGATCGCTCATCACCGGGGAGGTGGGTTCAGGGATTGTCCAGTCGTTGCGGAAAACACCCGATGGCGGGTGGCAGGTGGGGATGGGCTCGCCGCACACCTACCTGCTGGGCATCGCCTCCACTGCGCCGCTGCCGGAATTACCCAAGCTCAGCGTGCTGATTGATCCCGATCTGACTCTGGTGCGCGACGCGCACCGCGCGCTGGCGCAGGAACGGCACCGGGCCGCCGAGCTCGGCACTGAGCTGGCTGACCAGCGCCAGCAGGCCGCCACCACCACGCAAGAACTGGAACGGTCGCAGGAGGAGCTGCGGCAGCTGCGCGGTGAGCTGGCTGCCGAGGGTCGCCGGGCCGAGCGGGTGCAGGCACGGGCGGCCTGGTACCAGGAGATTGCCTCGGCTGCCGAGCGCCGAGCCGCTGAGCTGGAACCCCAGGTGGTGGCGTTGCGCGCGGAGCAGTCGGCCACCGCGGCGCGGCTGATCTCCCGCTACCGGGGCACCGTGGAGCGGGTGGCGCCACGCGGGACGTTGCGCCGTGATCTCTACGAGCGCGCCCTGGGGCGCGGGCAGGACTGCCCGCCACCGGAGGGACACCCCGGTCCGGTGGAGCTGTGCACCAGCTCCTCGCCGCTGCTCAGCATTGTTGTGCCGGTGCATGGCAAGTGGGCGTACACCCGGGCGTGCCTGGCCAGCATCGCCCAGCACCGCCCCTCGGTCCCGTTCGAGGTGCTGGTCGTCGACGACGCCTCCCCGGATCGCACCGCCGAGCTGGTCGCGGCCAGCTCGGGCGTGCGGCTGGTGCGTACCCAGTGCAACGTCGGATTCGTTGGGGCGTGCACTCTCGGGGCCAGCCACGCCCGAGGGGTCTACCTGCTGTTCCTCAACAACGACACCGAGGTGCGGCCCGGCGCCCTGGACGCGCTGGTTGATGCGGCCGAGTCGGACGAGGAGATCGGCCTGGTCGGCGCGATGCTGGTGTATCCGGACGGGCGGTTGCAGGAAAGCGGCGGCATCGTCTGGGCTGACGGGTCAGGCTGGAACTACGGGCGTGGCCAGGACGCCGGTGCACCGGAGTTTCAGGTACGGCGCGATGTCGACTACTGCTCCGGAGCGGCGATCCTGGTGCGCCGGGAGGTGTTCGACCACGTTGGTGGGTTCGACCAGCGCTACGCGCCGGCCTACTACGAGGACACCGATCTGGCCTTCGCCATCCGGGCCAGCGGGCACCGGACCATCGTCGAACCGCGCGCGGTGGTGATGCACCACGAGGGCGTCTCGCATGGCACCGACCTCACCGCCAGCGTCAAGCGCTACCAGGAGATCAACCGCGCCCAGTTCGTCGACAAATGGGCGCCGACCCTGGCTGAGCACCTGCCGGGTGCCAGCGAGCTCACCGTCTGGTTGGCGCGCCAGCGCGGGCCGGCCGGCCACCGGGGTGGGCTGGTGCTCGTCGCCGACCACCAGGTCCCCACTCCCGACCGGGACTCCGGGTCACTGCGCATGCACCGGCTGCTGCTGACGCTGGTTGAGCTCGGCCAGCGGGTGGTGTTCTTCCCGGGCAATGGCGCTGCGCTGCAGCCTTACACCGGGGAGCTGCAGCGTCAGGGGATCACCGTGATCCCCGACCCGGCCGGGCAGGGCACCTTCCTGCGCGAGGCGGGTACGGCGTTGCGCCTGGCGGTGCTGTCCCGCCCGCAGGTGGGGTGGCAGCTGCTGGAGGAGCTGCGGATGCTGGCGCCGCAGTGCCTCATCGGCTATGACACGGTGGACCTGCACTTCCTGCGTCTGCAACGGCAAGCCGAGCTGGCCGCCGCAACCGGCGACGAGCGTGGCGCGCGGGCCCTGGCGGGCAAGGCGGGCGCGTCGCGGGAACTCGAGCTGGGGCTGGTGCGGGCCGCCGACCTGACCCTGGTGGTCTCCGAGCACGAGCAGAGCCTGCTGCGCAGCTTGGTGCCCGAGGCGGACGTGCGGGTGCTGTCCAACGTGCATTACCCGGCCGGTGCGGTGCCCGGGCCGCACGGGCGCACGGGGCTGCTGTTCGTCGGCAGCTTCGACCACCTGCCCAACCGGGATGCGGCGCGGTGGATGGCCCGCGAGGTGCTGCCACTGGTGCACCGCCGCCACCCGGACGCGGTGCTGCACGTGGTGGGCAGCAACCCCTCGCCCGACGTGCTGGAGCTGGCCTGCGAGACCGTCACGGTGCACGGCTGGGTGGCTGATCTGGTGGCGTTGCACCAGCGGTGCCGGGTGTCGGTGGCGCCGCTGCGGTTCGGGGCGGGTGTCAAGGGCAAGGTGGGCGAGAGTATGGCGGCCGGTCTGCCCACGGTGGGCACGCCAGTGGCCGTCGAGGGGATGGGGCTGGTGGACGGGCGGCACGTGCTGGTGGCCGCCGACGCCGCCGGGTTTGCCGAGCGGGTGCTGGCGTTGCTCGAAGACGACGCGCTGTGGTACACGTTGTCCTGCGCCGGCGCGGAGGTGATCGTGGAACGGTTCGGGTCGGACGTGGCCCGCGCTGCGCTCCAGGATCTAATGGACACTGCCACCAAGGTGACGCCTAGCGGCTAGCGGACGGTGGGTGGCGCGTGGTTCACCTGCTCCTTGAGCAGCGCGTCGAAGGTGGCCAGCACCTCGTCACGGTTCTTCCCCCGCACCTCAAAGAAGATCACTCGTTTATAGAGCACGTAGACCGCCCGGTATACCGGGTCAGCCGAGCCCGGGACACTGCCCATCACCGCCACGCCCTGCTGCGCGCGGGTGTTGTCGGCTTTGAGCCCGCCGCTGGCTTCGGTGCTGACGATCGTGCCTGCCACTTTCGCCGCCGCCCGCTGGTCGGGCATGGTGAGAGCGAACATCCCGATGTCGTTGGCAGCCACGGTGGTGCCCTTGAACACGCCACCGGTCATCGCGCCGACGTGCAGGGCGTCCAGGATGGGGCTGGGTAGCAGGTCGGTGCTCAGCTGGGTCAGGTCGAACGGCCCGTTGCCGCGAATCTGACCGGGCGGGTCGATCAGGGCGTCCGTGGTGTCCCCCGGTTCCGGGAGCTGGGCGGGTGGGGCAGGCAGGTCACGAGGTGCCGTGCTCGGCTGGGACGCGGCGATCTGATCGTCGTCGGCCCGGCCCGGTCCTGAGGTCAGGGAGTACGCCACGGTGGCGCCCACCAGCCCCAGGACGACAACGGACAGCACCGTGATCCCGATGACCTGCTTGGACCGGGACTGCCTCGCCGGTGTCGTGAACCCCGCCGAGCCCTGGCGCAGCCATTCACTCTGCTGCTCGGCTAGCGGCGGCGCCGTGGTGTCCGCCCAGGGTGGCGCCGAGCTGTCGCTGTCGTCGAGGGGATCGCGCCGGGGCAGCTGGGCCGGCTGGAACAGGTCTCCGACCTCCGGGCGCTGCCGCTGGTAGGCCGGGCTGGTCCGCAGCACCTGAGTGGCCTCTGCGGGGTCGCCCTGGGCGGTGTCCGGCTTGACGGCACGCATGACCTGTGTTGATGCCTCCGACGAGGAGGTCGTCCAACGGAACGGTGGCGGGAACGGGCTGGCTGTCTCGGGCGCACTCGCTGCAGGCGACTCGTTCGGCTTCACACTGCCACCCCCTGGGGTCATCGGGCCGGCGCCATCACCGCCGGTGGCACATTGTGCACAGCGGCGACTCTGCGTTCGCGTCCGACCTCATCACCGCCGGATCACCGCCGGATCACCGCCGGCCGAGCCGGCAATCCGGCCACCGTCAGCGGCCGGTGTTAGCCTCTCGCCCGTGCCGCTGCCCCCCAAGGCGCATCCGAACACCGGTTTCGCCTGGCTCAGGATGATCGGCGCGCTGATCGTGGTGGTCGATCACTCCGCGCCGCTGACCGACGCCACCCGCCTGACGGTCTTCCCCACGTCGTGGAATCTCTCGCCGGGCTACATCGCCTTGATGGGGTTCTTCGCGATGAGCGGTTACCAGATCAGCGACAGCTGGTGCCAGGATCCGTGCTGGTGGCGCTTCAGCGCCAAGCGGGTGCTGAGATTGTGGCCTCCATTGTTGCTGGTGGTGCTCGTCACCGCCCTGGTGATCGGGCCACTGGTCTCCGTGCTGGATCTCTCAGTGTATTTCTCCGCTCGGGGTACCTGGGGATATATCGTCCACAACGCGGGCCTGTACACAGTGCAGCATCGATTGCCCGGGGTTTTCGACAACAATCCGTGGCCCTGGTCGGCGAATGGTGCTCTCTGGACGCTGCCGATGGAGTTCACCGGCTATCTGTTGGTGCTGGGCTTCGGTATTTCCGGGCTGTTCCGCCGGGCGCCGTGGCTGACGATTGCGCTGATGCTGACGCTGATCGGGTTGGACCGCCGATTCCAGGCGAGCATGGGAAACCCCGGACATGGTGGCTCATTCCTGCAGGTGCCGATCGGTTCGATGGTGGCGTTCCTCGTTGCCTTCAGCATCGGCATGGTGCTGCACGCCTACCGGGACAAGATTCCGCTGTCGCCTGTTGTGGCGTGGTTGCTGGTCGGGCTCCAGATCGTGGTCCACACCACCAAGGCTGGCGCTGTGACGCTGCCCTTCATGGCCGGTTACGGCGCGCTCGTGCTGGCTTTTCATTGGCCGGCTCGGCTGGAGGGCTATGACTCGTGGGTATTCGGTAGCTACGGCTTGTACGTGTGGGCGTTCCCGGTCCAGCAACTGCTGATTATGGCCGGCGCCGATACCCAGTGGTCGCTCACGGTGACCGCGCTGCCGTTGACCTACCTGTGCGGCTGGCTGTCCTGGCGCTACGTTGAAGCGCCGACGTTGTCGTTGCGCCGTTACTTCCCGCGCGGCCAGCGGCCCGAGCCGGCTGAGCGCGCGGCGGCCGTCCCCGCAGCCGCGGCGTAATCTGGCGAGATGGCGCTATTCGGACGTGACAAGGCTCGCATGGTGACCGCCGATGAGGCGCTACCCGGGCGAGCCACCCCGATGCCCGTGTCGCAGTGGCACGGCGTGACCGGCCACCGCATCGTGCCCCCCTTCCCCGATGGCCTGCGTACTGCGGTGTTCGGGATGGGCTGCTTCTGGGGCGCCGAGCGGATCTTCTGGCGTATTCCCGGGGTGTACTCCACCGCGGTGGGCTACGCCGGTGGCCACACCCCGAACCCCAGCTACGACGAGGTGTGCTCCGGGCGGACCGGGCACACCGAAGTGGTGCTGGTCGTCTTCGACTCGACGCAGATCAGCTACGCCGAACTGCTGCGAGTGTTCTGGGAAGGCCACGACCCGACGCAGGGCATGCAGCAAGGCAACGACCGGGGCACTCAGTACCGCTCCTCGATCTACACCACCGACCCTGACCAGGCCGCACAGGCCCAGCAGAGCCGGACTGCCTACCAGCGAGCGCTCACCGCCGCTGGGCGCGGCCAGATCACCACCGAAATCGCTCCGCTACGCGCCTTCTACTACGCCGAGGACTACCACCAGCAGTATTTGAGCGACGCCAAGAACCCCCATGGCTACTGTGGAATTGGCGGCACCGGCGTGGCTTGTCCGGTCGGAACGGGTATCAGGTCTGGTGATTCCTGAGATGGGCGAGATGGCACTGGCCGGCCTCAGCAAGCTGTGTCCTACGCGGCGGGTCGAAGCCGCGCTGATTTTGATGATGACGAACTGTTGCGTCTCGCCCTCACCAAGCTCGTTGAGATCGTTGGCGAAGCAGCGAAACACGTCAGCGACAACTTGATCGAATCGCTAATGACAGTCTGATTGCGACAGCGACACTGCTACCACCAGTAGTACCTCCATCACAATAAGAATGGCTATTGTGGCCTGGGAGGTACCGGTGTTTGCTTGGGTGATCTATCGGATACTCCGGCGCACTGGACACCCTGGGTGGATCATCATTTGTCGTTGGGGTTGAGGGTGGGGAAGGTGAGTCCGGCGGCGGCGCCGCTGATGGTGACAGCGGGGTTGAACACTCCACCGGAGAGTGCGCCGACGGCAATGGCGCCGGTCAGGACGGTGAAGCCGATGGCTAGGCCGTAGAAGGAGTTGTTCGGGTGGCTTGTGCTGGTGGCGACGTTGAGCACGACGTAGCACAGGGCGAAGGTGAACAGCAGTTCCACGACGAAGGCAGCAAGGAGGACCCGGAGATGTGCCCACCGGCGTAGATCATGGCCATCAGGGCTGCGCCGATGGCCAGCGGGGCCAACGCGCTGGCGCTGAGCACGCTGGTAGCGATGGTGAAGATGAGAAAGAACGTCCCGATGAGCTCGACGGCGTACTTCCGGCCGGCGACAGCGGCGGCAGGGACCACCGCCGCGGCTACTGGGGAGGCTTCGGGAGGAGCATCTGGGTGCGTGATGATGTCCATGACATCGAGAGTGGTCTCGCAACGGGCACCTGTCGTCAGGGACAACACCCCTCTGCGCTCCCGGCCGGCTGGACTCTTTGCATACCCGCCAACTGCAACACGCCTCCGTGCCGCTACCGCAGCGAAGGGCCTACACGCCAGGTTCGCATCGTGTTCGCAGCGGGTGGCTAGCGGCCGAGGGGACGGTGGAAAAGCACGTGCGCAGCATTTTGGCCAAGCGGCGTCTCCCGGAGACCGATGACGATCACCGTCGGGTGCTGGCGGTGGTCACCTTCCTGGAGGCCCGCTGACCGGATCCACCGGGTGGCCGTCACCGCGGTTGGTGATCAGCGCATGAATGGCATTGGCCGACATTCCACGTCGATTGCAGCCAGTAGGAACCTCGTGATTGCAGTCAACGGGAAGCGCACATGGGCGCTGGCGTCGAAGACGGAACGAGCGCCCAAGGCTCATTCTCGAAGGCATGACTCTGCTGTGCAGTCGGTGCTGCCAATCATCATCGCGGCCGTCCTGGTCCGCCACGGAAAGCCTGACCGTGCTGCAATTCCACTTCCAAGGTGCGGCCGTCGCTACGGCGCGACCACACAGAGGAGATGTCCACGTGACCGCGACAGAGTTGGTAAACCCAGCCGGACAACGCGTTGAACAGTCGTTCCTCATCGTGGCGATCATTACGGTCGCCTTCGAGCTCCTCACCCTCGCTTGGATCCGCGGACGCTTCTTCTGCACCGGATTCCTGCGTTCGTTCGCCTCCGTTACGCTCGCAGGCGCGATCATCGCGGGGATCAGCGCCGTACTCGGAGCGGCCGGATCGGGATGAAAGAGATGGCGCGCCGCCGGATCGACCGGTGTGCCGTCACCGTAGCCCTCAGCAGGTTACAAATCGGCATCCGCCAGTGAGCCGGTGACCACCCGTCAGTCGCGCCGGGCATCTTGGGCAGACCGTGAAGATTAACCACCACTAAAGTGTCATTATCACGCCTTGAGGCTTGCGCACTGCTCCAGTGATCCTACAGCGAGGGGGCAGTGTGGCTGACAGTAGTCGATCCTCCTACCGATTGGTTTATCTGATGCCATCCACGATCATCTCCTGGCGCCGCCTGGAGTGGACCCAAGCACTGCCAGAGGCTTCCTCCTCACCGGAGACCGCTGGGTCGCCAGCCGCCTCGGGCACAGGGCACGAAGCCGCACCGCGGCCCACGGCGGCACACTCCGGGTATCACGGGCTGGGACTGGTGCTCATCCTGGTGGCGGCTTTCATGGTCGTGCTGGACTTCAGCATCGTGAATGTGGCGCTGCCATCCATCCAGCAGGAGTTCAGATTTCCGTCATCTTCGGTGCAATGGGTGGTTACTGGGTACGCGATTACCTTCGGCGGGCTTCTGATCTTGGGCGGGCGCGCCGCCGACTTGTTCGGTCGCCGCCGCATGTTTATTTCTGGGATGGTGGTCTTCACGGCCGCGTCGCTGGCTGGCGGCCTGGCACAGGATCCCCTCTTGCTGGTGACCTCGCGGGTTGTGCAGGGTATCGGGGCCGCGCTCGTGGCTCCCGCCGCGCTGTCCCTGATCACCACAGGCTTCGCCGAAGGCCCGGCGCGAACGCGTGCTTTGGGCATGTACGGCGCGACGTCCTCGATCGGATTTGTGTCCGGTCTGGTCCTGGGCGGAGTGCTGGTGCAGTTCACCAGCTGGCGCAGCGTGTTTCTGGTGAACGTGCCGGTCGGCGTGGTGGCCGTCCTGCTGGCGCCGAAGCTGCTGCGCGAGTCGCGCCATGAGCGCGGGCCCGGCCGCCCGCGCCTGGATGCCGGTGGCGCGCTGCTCGTCACGATCGCGGTGGCCGCGGTGGTGTTCGCCGTGTCGCAGGGCACTGTCCTGGGTTGGTCGTCCCCGGCTGTGGAGGCCACGCTGGTGCTAGCTGTGTCGGCGACGGTTGGCTTCGCTTTCGTGGAGAGCCGTCACCCCGATCCGCTGATCCGCGCGAACCTGCTGCGGCTGCCCAGCCTGCGTACCGGGAGCGTGCTCACCCTGCTGCTGGGTGTGTGGAACGGCGGCGAGATGCTGGTTCTGTCGATCTATTTCCAGCAGGTGCTGCACGACTCGCCGCTGATCACGGGTCTGGCCATGGCCCCACAAGGCGTGGTCGGGTTCACTGCGGGTGCGTTCGGCGCACGACTGGCACCCCGTGTCGGGATGTGGCAGTGGCTGGTGCTGACCAGCGGCGCGGCCACGCTCGGCTTCCTGGTGCTGACGCGCCTGCCTGCCAGCGGCAGCTACAGCCCCGTGCTTGCAGCGGTGATGCTGGTCGGCTTCGGGACCGCCGGTATCGCGTTCGGGGCGATGGTGACCGCCAGCGGTGGGGTGTCAAACGACGACCAGGGCCTGGTCGGCGGAGTGATCAACACTAGCCGGCAGATTGGGGCGGCGATTGGGGCGGCGCTGCTTCCCGCCGTGGCCGAGGTGGTCAACGGCGGCGAAGTGGCCGGCGCCGTCGGTGAACGCGCCGCCATGCTGGCCGGCGGTCTGGCAGCTGCGGTGGCCACGGTCGTCGCCTGGCGCGCACGAACTCGGCCCCGCCTGCGGCAGACCTGACAACTGGCGCTGATCTATCAGTCGGCGATGTCCGCCTGGGCCACGACGTGGTTCGGCGTGATCCGCACCAGCAGCTCACCGGGCACCGCGTTGCGCCGACCGTACTCCTCGGCCCGCTCCGCACCCATGTAGCGGCCGGCGATTCGGGTGGCCCACTCCAGCAGCGGCCCAGCGTCCTCGGTGATCTCAGCGGTGCCGTCGATAACCACGAAGGAGTACGGCGGCGTCTCGTCGTCGACGCACAGACAGACCCGAGGATCACGCCGGAGGGCCTTGCCCTTCACCGAGTCGGCCCCGGTGGTCAAGACGACGGTGCCGTCGTCGTCGAGGTCGAACCACACAGGGGCGACATGGGGGCGCCCGTCGGCCCGGGTGGTGCCCAGCTTCCCGGTTCGGGTCCTTTCGGTGAGGAACCGGTGGTATTCGGCTTCGTCCATGACGTGCATGGCCGCACATCATCTCATGACGGTCATCGCCGGGCTGCGGTAGAGCTTGGTCACGGTGGCGCGGGCCGGTGAAGAGCTCCGATCACGTCGGTGCGGTTAGCAGGTACCTCGGGACTGCAACCAACGGGAAGCCCAGCTGGGTGCTGGCGTCGTAGACAGACGATCGTGCAAGGGCCAATCTCGAAGGCATGGGTTTTGTTGGGTGAAGACGCCGTCCGCGTCCACCGGGCGGTGCGGACCCGGAACGGTACGGCAGTGATCGAGGAGGCTGGGATGGACGTCGCAGTGTTGGGCATGGGACGGATGGGGCGTGCGCTCGCCGCAAGGTTGCTTGAGGGCGGCCACCGGGTGGCGGTGTGGAACCGCTCGAAGGGCAAGGCCGGCGAGGTTGTGTCCGAGGGCGCTCGGGAAGCGCACAGTATCGCCGACGCCGTGGACGGTGTTGATGTCGCGGTCACCATGCTGGCCAACGACGACGCGGTCCGGGCAGTGGCGTTGGGGGAGCTTCGGTCGTCGATCGGGGCGAAGAGCAGCTATGTTGACTGCTCGACGGTGTCGCCGAAGCTCAGCGCAGAGCTAGCCGAGACCTTCTCCGCGCGATTCCTCGCGATGCCCGTCGTCGGCAGCCCCGCTGTGGTGCGGGCGGGTCAGGCGGTGTTCCTCGCCGGCGGCAACGCCGGCGTCGTGGACCGCCTGCAACCGGTCCTATCGTCGCTGTCGGACACCATCCGGCGATATGACACCGCGCCGCTGGCCATCACCGCCAAGCTGGCGACCAACCTGTTGCTGCTCTCAGAGGTGGTTGCCTTGGCCGAGTCGTTCGCCGTCGGCCGCTCGGGAGGTCTCTCGGATGACCAGCTGCGGGACCTGCTCGGCACCAGCCCCGTGGTGGCGCCCGGATTGAAGAACCGGTTTGAGGACGTGCTGACCGGCTCGCAAGAGGGATGGTGGACCACCGTGCTGGGCGCCAAGGATGCCGGCTTGGCACTCGACATCGCCCGTGGGGCCGATGTCGAGCTGCCGGCAGCCCAGGTGGTGCAGCGGCTCTATGAAAAAGCGGCGGCGTCGGGTCTGGATGACGCCGACATCGCCACCGTGACCAAGCTCTACCGCGGCCCGGCGACGGCTGTCTTGACGTGACACGTGGCCATGCTGCCCGCAAGGCGCCCCGGCAGCCGCGGTGCGATCCTGGTGTGATGCCGCTGCGCTGTCTCATCATTGATGACAGCCCTCGCTTCCTGGACGCCGCCCGTGGCCTGCTGGAACGCCAGGGAATCATGGTCGTCGGTGTGGCGTCGACCAGTGCTGAGGCCCTCCAGCAAGCCACCCAGCTGCGGCCGGACATCGCCCTGCTCGACATCGACCTCGGTGGGGAGAGCGGTTTCGATCTGGCCCGGCGACTGTCCCGAGAAGCCAGCCTGGCGCGCACCCGGATGATCCTGATCTCAACCCACGCCGAGCAGGACTACACCGACTTGATCGCGGCCAGCCCGGTGGTCGGTTTCCTGCCCAAGTCCGCGTTGTCGGCCGATGCCATTCGTGTACTGATCACCAGCCGCGGTGACGGCCGCCCGGTGGATCCGGTCAGCGGGCCTCCAGGAAGGTGACCACCGCCAGCACCCGACGGTGATCGTCATCGGTCTCCGGAAGACGCAGCTTGGCCAAAATGCTGCGCACGTGTTTTTCCACCGTGCCCTCGGTGACCCACAGCCGACGGCCGATGCCGGCATTGGAGCGTCCCTCGGCCATCAGCGCCAGCACCTCCCGTTCCCGCGCGCTGAGCACCGCCAGCGGATCATTGCGCCGGCACGCCGAGACCAGCTCCGCCACCAGCGCCGGATCCACCACCGAAGCACCCTTGGCGATACGCTCGAGCGTATCGACGAACTCCGCCACGTCGGTGACCCGGCTTTTGAGCAGATAGCCCACCCCCCGGCCGCTGGCCAGCAACTCCATCGCATGCTCAACCTCGGCATGCGCCGAGAGCACCAAGATGCCCGTCGCCGGGAACTCCTGACGGATCACCCGAGCCGCCTCCAGCCCCTCAGTGGTATTCGTCGGCGGCATCCGGATATCGACAACCACCAGCTCGGGCGCCTCCTGGCGAACCAGCGCCACCAGCTGCGTCCCGTCACCAGCCTGCCCCACCACCGCGAAACCCGAGCGCTCCAGCAGACTGGCCAAACCTTCCCGAAGCAAAATGTCGTCCTCAGCAAGGACCACCCGCAGCCTGCTCATGGCCGATACCTCACCATCCCGACCGGGGCGAGGCTGCGCGGCTTCCTCGTCAATCGCCATGACCAGAATTATCGCGCTAGCCACCCGCGCGGACACCGCCGGGCGCGTCGAGAAAACCCGCCTATCGTCCGACGATCAAGCAGCGCAGTGCCACGGCGCGGCCTACGAACGCAAGCTCCGTGGCCTGCGTTGCAGCTAGTAGCCATCCGCATCGTGGCGCTAGCCACAGATACAGATTCCGGGTGGCGACAATGACCAAGAGCTGCCCGCACGCAATCGTTCTTCTCAATGGTAGAAGTCCGATGGGAGGGCGGTTTCAATCGGTTATGGTGACGATAGAACCGACCACGACGACAGTCGATCAGGCAGCTCGAGCAAATGGCGGATTCGATGTCAGCATGCGGGTGGGTCAGGCATGGGTGGGTCCTGACGAACGGGAAGCCATGCCAGTAATCGACCCGTCCACCGGTAAGACGATCGCTGACGTGCCGGTTGCCACCGAAGAGGACGCGCAGTCGGCGCTAGAGGCCGCGCAGCGAGCCCAGCCCGTTTGGGCGGCACTGACACCACGCGAGCGCGCCGAGTACCTCCAACGGGTCGCCCAACTAGTGGGTGCCGACGCCGAGCGTCTGTCCCGGCTCATCTCGCACGAGGGGGGCAAACTCCTGCGCGAAGACAACAAGTACGGGCTGTCGGCCCATCTGTTCTCCAATGACGCAAAGGCTGTGCAGCGCTTCGCGGAGGGATGCAACTTCGGCGAGCTCTACATCAACAAGACCGGACCGGAGCAGCTAAACGGCTATCACACTGGCTACCGTCTTAGCGGCATCCTCGGCGATGATGGCACTCATGGGCTCGAGAAGTACTCGCGCCGACGCACCACCTACACGAGTTGGCGCCAGGAGACCGCAGCGGACTTGATGCCGTTCGCCGTATGAACTGAGCGGAAGGCGACATCACCACGGTCGAGGGCAGGGTCTGAAGATGACCGGAATGTGGTCATCCTTACCGGAGAGGAGTCTCATGGCAGCCAAGGTCTGGTTCATCACCGGCACGTCGCGCGGCTTCGGCCGCGAATGGGCCATCGCCGCCCTGGAGCGCGGCGACAAGGTGGCCGTAACCGCCCGCGACACGGCGTCGTTGCGCGACCTGGCGGACAAATACGGCGACGCCGTAGCGCCGCTCGCCCTCGACGTCACCGCCCGCCAAGCGGTGTTTGACACGGTCGCCCGAGCCCACGACCACTTCGGCAGACTCGATGTTGTGGTCAACAACGCGGGATACGGCCAGTTCGGCATGATCGAGGAGCTCAGCGAGCAGAAGGCGCGCGCCCAGATGGAGACTAACCTGTTCGGTGCGCTGTGGGTGACGCAGGCGTCGCTGCCGTTCCTGCGTGAGCAAGGTGGCGGCCATGTCATCCAGGTGTCCTCGATCGGCGGCATCTCCGCCTTCCCGAACATCGGGATGTACAACGCCTCCAAATGGGCTCTTGAAGGGCTCAGCCAGGCACTGGCCCAGGAGGTTGCCGCCTTCGGAATCAAGGTGACGCTGATCGAGCCGGCAGCCTACGACACCGACTGGGGCGGCTCGTCGGCCAGTCACGCGACGCCCCTGCCGGCATACGACGCGGTCCGTAAGCAGGCCGCCGAGCAGCGTGCCCGCCGGGTGGCCTCGCCCGGCAAGCCCGAAGCGACCAGGGAGGCCATCCTCCAGGTGGTCGACGCGGAGCGGCCGCCGCTGCGCGTCTTCTTCGGAAACGGGCCACTCGGCATCGCCACGGCCGACTACGAGTCGCGGCTGGCGACCTGGCGCGAGTGGGAGCAGGTGTCCGTCTCGGCGCACGGCGAGGCCGGCTGAGCACGGGCGGCAGGTGGCAACCCCGTCGTGCACGTTGCCGCCGGCGAGCAGCGGTATCACGAATGTGATGGCGGTGGCGTGGCTCTGGAGTTCGCGCGACGCGTTCGGGGGGTGGGCCGCTGAGGTCGTTCGGCGCGCCGCCGAGGAGCGGCGCGGAGATGGCTGAGCGAGCGATCTGAGGTCGTGGCGAGCCGGGGGTATGCTTGCTGGCTGATGCGCGATCGCGTGTCGCTGCTGATCCTGACCTTCCCTCCGCGCAGCCTGGGGCAGAGCAGGTGAGCACTTTCCCGTTGGAAGCCGACGGATGCTTGGGGGGAACAACCTCGGCACAATCGTGTTCGAGACCGGCCGTTCCGCCCGGATCGACAACTATGCTGATAGCTGCTCCGGCACGATCGGTGTCACCGCCCGCGAAGCGGGCATAAACTCCTCGCTCGCGACGCCAATCATGGTCGAGGGCCGCCTCTGGGGCCTGATCGCCGCCGGCTCGATTCAGAAGCAGCCAGTGCCGGCGGACACCGAGGAGCGCCTCGCCTCGTTCACGGAACTGGTGGCGACGGCGATTGCGAATGCCGAGAGTCGCGCCGCGCTCGCCGCCTCACGCGCGCGCATCGTCGCCGCCGCCGATGCGGCGCGTCGGCGGATCGAGCGTGACCTGCACGACGGCATCCAGCAGCAGCTAGTCTCACTGCTGCTCCAGCTACGCTTGGCCGAGTCAAGCGTACCTGCGGAGCTCGAGGAAGCCCGGAGGACGATCGGCCAGGTCGCGGGCGAGCTCAACCGGGTCATCGACGAGCTACGGGAGATCTCCTGCGGCATTCATCCGGCCATCCTCTCCGAGGCAGGGCTCGGACCGGCGTTGCGGACGCTTGCCCGCCGTTCGGCGATTCCGGTCGAGCTCAGCGGCGTCATCGAGCATCGGTTGCCGGAGCCGATTGAGGTTGCGGCGTACTACGTCGTCTCCGAAGCGCTCACGAACACCGCCAAGCACGCGAACGCCTCCCAAGTCGACATCGAGGCTTCCGCGCGAGACGGTAGCCTGCGGCTTTCGATTCGTGACGGTGGCGTCGGCGGCGCGGACCCTGCGGGCGGCTCGGGCCTGGTAGGCCTCCGCGACCGCGTGGAAGCGTTGGGCGGATCGATCGAGATCACCAGTCCGCCTGGACACGGGACTCACCTCGTCGTCCAGTTTCCCCTGAAGCTCGACCTGACCGTCGACGGCCTTCTAGCTAGGCAGTCGCGGGCAGGCTCTGTGGCTGCATCGCCTCGCCAGCGTGGCCGAGGTCGGTCGCGAACTTGACGACCACCTGGTCGATGCGGCGCAGCAGCCGGGCCGCGCTGAGCAGGGCAGCGCGGCGGTCTGGGTCGGGGGTGTGGGCGGCGTAGGCCTCCGCGGCGTCGATGAGGTCCTCGGCGGAGGAGATCTGTCCGATCTGGCGGCCATGCAGCATCTGGCGCAGCGCGTTGAGATTGGTCTGGACACAGGCGGTGGCGGGTTGCAGTGTCGGCGCCCATCCAGGCTCGCGGACGTGGTCGGCGAGCTGGGCCAGGCTACGGGCATAGTGATCAACGGCGGTCAGCACCCATAGCGTGCGCTGGTAGCTGGACCGGCCGCGTCGCCACGGCAGTGGGTTGTCTAGCGGTTTGCTCCGCTCGCGGAGCGTGCTTAATGCCTTATGCAGATCCTGGGCGAGCAGTCCCGGCGGGCGGGCTGGCTCCCGGCCGAGGATTCGCTCGACCGCTGCGGCCAGCGCCGCGTCAGCGGCGTCGACCATGTCGTCGAGGGCTTCACCGAACGCCTCCCAGCTCCGTTTCGGCAATACCAAGTACGCGGCGAGCACGCCCATCGCCGCGCCGATGACGGTCTCCTCGATCCGTAGGACCAGCGTCTGGACGCTGAATTGCCCGATCAGCCCGTACAGGACAGCCAGCACCGCAGTGATCCACAACGCCTGCATCGTCTGGGAGATCCGCACCAGGTACAGCGCGAGGAACGCGCAGCCGAACATCACCAGCAGAGCCAGCAGCTCGTGGCCGCTGACGAGGACGGCCAGGCCCATCCCAGCCAGCACGCCGCCGATTGTCCCGACGATGCGCCGCCAGCTGCGGCTGAGCACGTCACCGCGGCTGCTGGTGCCGGCGAACACGACGAACGCGGTCAGCACCGCCCAGTACCAGCGCGTCGGCGAAACCAGCTCGCCAACCACGATCGCCAGGCTGGTCGCGATGCCGACCTGGATGGCCTGGCGGGTGCTCAGCGGCAGGCCCTGAGGCTCATCAACATCAGTTTCGGTGGCCGCGTCCTCGTCGGCATCGGAATCCCCTCGCCCGTTCGGGCTGCCGGGCTGGTCCAGGGGAACGGTCCCGCCGTCGGGCCGGTCCTTCGGCGGGCGAGCTGCCGAGTCGTCTCTCACCGGGGCCGGCCCATCCGCGCGCCGGGCTGCCCCCAATGCATCCGCCAGCCGGATCACCGCGAAGGCCACCCGCTGAGTGCGGTCCCTGCGTCCCTGGGTCTCGGCGGCCAGCGCGGAGACGCTGCGCCGTACCTCCTCGAGCAGCGCGGCGACCATCGCCGGCGGGGTACCGGTGGCCGAGGCCGCCCCGAGGCCCTGCAGCCCCGCCAGCAGCGCGCGCCGGCTGCCATCATCCAGCGGCGCCTCGCACTGTGCCAGCCGCTCGGTTGCGACGGCTAAGCGCTCGGCGGCTAGCTCGGCGTCGAGGATGCCCAGAGTGAAGGCCTCCCCATCACCCTCGCGAGCGTCCCGGCCCTCGAAGGCGCCTCGGTGGTGAGCGCCGCGCTGCTCCACGCCCTCGGCCAGGAGCAGCGCGGCGTCGTTGAGCCGGGCGCGGCGGCGCCGGAGGTCGCGCAGCTCGTCCTCGACCGTTCCCGGCACGGCCCCCAGCAGGTCCGCAACCGCCTCGACGAGCGCGTGCAGGCGGGCGCGAAACGCGCGAACAAGCCGGTCGAGGGTCCGCTCCGGCCGCTCGGCGAACGCCCAGCCCCGCAGCAGCAGCGTTGCACCGACGCCAGTTGTTGCTGCTAGCAGGAGCCAGGGCAGCTGCGCCACCGTGAAATGCAGGTACTGGGTGAGAAAGAGCGGCATGAACGCGGCCATGCCCAGCGCGAAGCCGCGCGGGCCGAAGCGGCGGATGTAAACGGCGACCATCGTCATCGCGACAAACACGACGTCGGCGAGGACTCGGTGCGACGCCAGCATCGTCCCGGCCACGATCGAGACCACGGCCGGGCCGACCATGAGCAGCGTCGTTACGCGCAGTCGTAGCACGTCGGGCTCGTTCACCGAGAGGTTGCTGATCATCGCTAACACCGCAGCGAACAACACCACGGTCACCGGTTGCCCGCTCAGCGCCCGCACACCAGACATCACAACGGCCGCGAGCACCATCGACGCCGTCCCGATGCCGGCCAGCCGCAGCCGTACCAGGCCGGGGTCGACTCCGGTTAGCATGGTGCGCAGTTCTGCTAGCGCTCTGCGCCGCCGCACCGCCACAGTTTCGCACGCCGAGAAAGGGCCGAGTGATCTCCAGCTCCGAATGACAGATCACGTCTTCTCGTCCGCCATCCGCGCTTGCCGTTGGCTGCGACCCGTCGCCTAGCGGCACGGAGGTATGTTGCAGCTGGCGGGTATGCAAAGAGTCCAGGCGGCCGGCAGCGCAGATGGGTGTTGTCCCTGACGACAGGTGCCCGTTGCGAGACCACTCTGGATGTCATGGACGTCATCACGCACACAGATGCTCCGCCAGAAGCCTCCCCAGTAGCCGTGGCGGTGATCCCTGCCGACGCTGTCGCCGGCCGGAAGTACGCCGTCGAGTTCATCGGGACGTTCTTTCTCGTCTTCACCATCGCTACCAGCGTGCTCAGCGCCAGCGCGTTGGCCCCGCTGGCCATCGGCGCAGCCCTGATGGTCATGATCTACGCCGGTGGGCACATCTCCGGTGGCCACTACAACCCCGCCGTGACCATCGCCGTGCTGGTGCGCGGCCGGATCGGACTACCCGACGCCATCGGATACTGGGGCGCACAGCTCGTGGGCGGCCTGCTCGCCGCAGCGATCGCCCGCTGGGTGATCCACCCAGCACAGGTCAAAACCCTGACCCTGTCCGGCCATGTCCTCCTTGCCGCCTTCGTCGTGGAACTGCTGTTCACCTTCGCCCTGTGCTACGTCGTGCTCAACGTCGCCACCAGCACAAGCCACCCGAACAATTCCTTCTACGGCCTAGCCATCGGCTTCACCGTCCTGACCGGCGCCATTGCCGTCGGCGCACTCTCCGGTGGCGCGTTCAACCCCGCTGTCGCCATCAGCGGCGCCGCCATCGGCCTCTTCGCCTGGCCCACGCTGTGGGCCTACCTCGTGGCCCAGATCGTCGCCGGCACCGCCGCCGGACTCACCTTCCGCACCCTCAACCCCAACGACAAATGATCCACCCGGGGGTGTCCAATCCAGCCGGACACCCCAGCGGCGGATCCTCGCGCCCCTCAGCATTGCTGAGGGGCGCGAGGATATTGCGGCGATGCCGCCGGTGTCCTGCCCGCGCCCCTCGGCCAGGCCGCATCCGCTTTCGGCCTGTTCTACGGCGTACCCACATGGGGTTTCGCCGCAGTGTGGATGATGCTCACCGTGGCGATGACGACGGTGAGGGTGGCGAGCGGCAGTGCGGGGAAGACGGCCGGGGCGGTGCGGATAAGTACTCCGCCGACGGCGGCGCCGGCGGCCACGGCGGTGAGCACCGCGACGCTGCGGTGATCGAGATGACGGGATCGCTGCTTGGCAACGAGAGAGGCGACCACCCCGGTGAGGGTGCCGGTGAGATAGGTGGTGGACACCGTCGTGCCGAGACCGCGCACCGCGGCGCTTTGGAGTCCCATGGCCAGCGTGGCGATCACGAGCAGAACCAGTTGCGGGCCACCGGTCGGCTGGGCGTGAGTGAGCTCCCATCCTGCGCTGAACGCGCCCATAACCGCGAGCTCCACCACCAGTGTCAGGGTGACAGCGACGGGCCACGTCTGCTCGCGTGGGCGTGGTAGCCCAGCAATCCAGGTGCCGAGGCCGTCGCCGGTGACGTAGCCGGCGACGGCCAATGCCGTATGCGTGGCCAGCTCACCGGACTGGCGGGCGGCGGCCAGGCCCAGAAGCACCAGGTTGCCGGTCATGACGCTGCTGAACACGCCACCGAGCCGGGTGAAGCTGACGACGTCCATCGCGCCGGTGCCAAAGGCCAGCGCGGCGGCGAGGACGGTGAACGGCACGTTACGCCGGGGATACGCGTCGGCCATCGCTAGCGGACGCCCCTGGTGTTGTCGCCAAAGTCGATCACTGGGTTCGGCTCCTAGGGGCACAGAACGGCCTTGATGACGCCGTTGGCACGTTGATCGAACTGCTGATAGAGCGCTGCTGCGTCATCGAGGTGGCCGTGGTGGGTGACGATGATTCCGGGTCTGGCGCGGCCGGAGACGACGAGATCGCGCAGCAGCGTGGTGTAGCGGCGATCGTGGGTGCGGCCAAAGTTGACCGAGACGCCCTTGTTGAAGAACGTCGCCCATGGCCTCCTCGCCGATCGGGAGCCCCGCGTTCCGGCGGAGCCGGCGGATCTGCTCGACCGGATCGCCGGCCCGGTAATCGACCGGGGTCGCGCCCAGTTCACCAGCCTTGTCCAGCCGCTCGGGTACGTCGTCGACGACGTAGACCTCGGCCGCGCCCTTGAGCAGCGCGCTATAGACCGCGAGGAGGCCGACGGCGCCCGCGCCAAACACCGCAACTGTGCACCCGGCGCTCACCGCGGCGAGCTCGGTGGCATGCCATCCGGTAACGAACGCGTCGGCGAGCAGCACGAAGTCGTCCTCACGATCATCACCGGGGTCACCCGGCACCGGGATACAGTTGGCATCGGCAAATGGCACCCGCAGCAGTTCGGCCTGTGCTCCACGGTAGGGACCCATCCCAGCGTAGCCGTAAGCGGCGCCGAACCCCCCAGGACGTACCCGCAGGCAGGCCGCAGAGTAGCCGCGGGCGCCGTTCACGCACACCCCGCAGTACAGGTCAGTCGGAATCACCACCCGGTCGCCTGCCTTCACCAGCTCCACCGCCGAGCCGACCTGCTCGACGACGCCAAGCGGTTCATGACCCAACACCAGGCCCGCGATGGCACTGGTGCGGCCGTCATACATGTGCAGGTCGGTGCCGCAAATCGCACTGGAAGTCACGCGCACCACAACGTCGCTGGGCTCCTCCACCACCGCATCGGAAACCTCGTCCACCATGACCGATCGAGTGTCCACGAACACGACAGCCTTCATGGCGTCCGTCCTTGCAACAACGCCCCTTAACCTAACCTGGGGGCCCGGAAGGCGTCGGCGACATTGGTCGTGACAGGCCTGGGCCGAGTGTGGGTGAGGATGTGGAGATGGCGGAGTCCGACTCTGGGGTGGTTCCGCAGCCAGTGCTCAGTCCGCTGATGACTGCGGCGATCTTTTTGGTGGTGACGATCGATCCGGGCGGCGAGTCCGCCGCGCGCGAGCTGCTGTCCGGCTTGGCGGGTCTTCAGCGGTCGGTCGGTTTCCGGGTGCCGGAGGGCAGGCTGAGTTGCGTTGTCGGCGTCGGGTCGGAGGCCTGGGATCGGCTGTTCAGTGGGCCGCGCCCAGCCGAGCTGCATCCTTTCCGTGAACTGGTCGGAGCCGAGCACCGCGCGGTGTCCACGCCCGGAGACTTACTCTTTCACATCCGGGCCACGCAGTTGTACCCGTGCTTCGAGCTAGCGAGCCAGATTATGGATCAACTGGTTGGCGCTGTGACGGTCTGCGACGAAGTGCATGGATTCAAATACTTCGACGTACGTGACTTGCTGGGATTCGTTGACGGGACCGAGAATCCGGTCGGGGCTGCGGCGAGTGCTGCGGTGCTGATTGGCGAGGAGGACCCTGAGTTCGTCGGCGGGAGCTATGTGGTCGTGCAGAAGTACCTGCATGATCTGCGGGGGTGGAACGCCCCCCGGGAAACTACGACCGGATTTTGGACTTTTCCACGCCGGTGACCGGCACGCTGTTTTTCGTCCCTACTGCTGATGTTATCGACAGCTCCTCCACGTCGCGGTAGGAGACAATGCCGCAGAGCCCCGGCCGGGTACGCGCGATTAGCCCTCTTCGAGGGGAAGCGTGATAAGCAGCGTCGTTCCCTGTCCGATGGGGCTCGCCACCTTGATCGTCCCCCCGAGCGCGTCAACGCGGTCGCTGAGCCCTATGAGTCCGGAACCGCGTGTAGGATCGGCTCCTCCCGAGCCATCGTCGCGGATCGAGAACTCGAGCATACCGTCACGCGCTTCGACGGCAACGTGCACCGCGGAAGCGTGCGCGTGCTTGGCGGTATTCGTGAGCGCTTCTGACATGACGTAATAGACGGCCACTTCCACCGGCTCAGGCAGCCGCGTCTCGGCGCGCACCTCAAGCTCGACGGGGACGGCTGATCGCCGGGCAAGTGTCTTCAGAGCGGCCGCGAGGCCGCCCTGAGCGAGGATGGCCGGGTGGATACCGCGCGAGATCTCCTGCAGCTCCTCCAGCGCGCCGACCAGTCCGTCCACCACTCGGGACAACTGCGCCTGCAACTCGTGCAGTTCGGGCGGGACCATCTCCTGCGCACTGCGCTGTTCGAGCGCGAGGGAGACGAGCCGCTGTTGCACTCCATCGTGCAGATCCCGCTCGATCTGGCGCCGCGTCTGGTCTGCGGCGGTGACGATCCGCGCCCGCGAGGCGGCGAGCTCGGCCCGGCTCGCCTCGAGCTTGCGCTCGCTTTCGCGCAGGTTGCGAAACATCAACAGGGTGTCCAGCGCGTCGGCCATCCGCCGTCCGACCTCATGGAACAGCCGCTCCTCCTGCGGCGTCCAGACCCGCGGGTGCGAGCACTGGTGCAGCCCGAACATGTAAGGTTTGTCCACCTTGGGGTGAACAGCCATGGCGATCATGGATTTGACGCTGAAACGCTCCGCCGACTGCGGAAGCGCACAGTCTGATTCGGGATCGAACCGCACCGGACCGCTCGAGGCCAGCACGCTCCGGAAGACGCTGGCGATCCCCGGTTCATTCGGGATGTCCACGCCGACGCCGAAGGCGCCGATGTGTTCCGGCCGAATACGTCCCATGCGCACTCGATGGGAGTCAACTTCTGGGTCACAGGGATAAACCAGCCACGCTCGATCGCATGTGAAGGTCGCCAGCACGACATCGAGGACATCGCTCATCATCTGCTCGAGGTCGCTGGTCCCTTGGATGGCGCGGTCGATCCTGTCCATGCTTCCGAGGAACCACAGCTGCGCCTGGTGTTCTTCCTCAGCGCACTTGCGCTCGGTCATATCCACGACGGTGCCCACGAATTCCTGGAGCTCACCGCTCGCGGTGAAGACGGGATGCACGATGGCGTGGAGGTGTTTCAGCGGGCCCTGCGGAGGAACGACTCGGAACTCCTCTTCGACTTTTGCCGCTTCACGGATTCCTCCCTCGAGCGCTTCGGTCCACCTCGCCCGGTCCTCCGGATGAACGCGCTGGCGAAACTCTTCGAGAGAGGGAACTCCTTGTTCAGGATCGAAGCCGTACAAGCGGGAGTGTTCATCGGAGGAGTGGGTTATCTCTCCGGTGGCGTCGTGCAGAGCAGCAGTGCCGGTATGGGTCATCGTCAGCGCCAAGGACAGGTAGGCTTCGCTTCTTCGCAATTCGGCTGTCCGCTCGGCCACCTTCACCTCCAGCTCGTTTCGGGCTTTGCGAAGCTCTTCTTCGGCCCTCGTGCGCTCGTGGATGAGGCGTGCGGTCTGAAATGCTGTCGCAGCATGATTGGCAGCCAGGCACAGCAGGAGCTGGTCAACCTCGGTGGGAAAGTCGGTGCGATCACTAGCCGCGGCAACCAAACCACCCTCGGCGTCGACGCCGATGGGAATGACAACACCGCGGTATGAAGCGCCGCCGCCGCCGACGTCGGGAATGATCTCCTTGTCTGGCGGTCGGCCGCTCGTGGCGAGATGACTTTCCAGCCATTTCGGAAACGTCTTCCATGCGTTCCCCCGCGTGGCGTCCACTCCGCCAGCGACACTGGGAACGCACAAACGAACGAAGACAAAATCAAGTTGCAGCAATCCGCTCAGCGCGTCGGCAAGCCCGGCAGCCACGGCAGCCGGTTCTCTACCGACCCACGTCGCCGGGATAGCGGAAAGCGCCACGAGATCTCGAAGCACGGTGCGCAGCGCGCGGACCTCAGTATTGGTATCGTTGAGCATTCAGTGCGCCGTGCTTGCGCTCTTGCGGGCCGACCGCCGCTCCCGGATCTCGAGCAGCAACTGGTCAGGAGGAACGAAGAACGGGTTCTCCTGAAGCAGCCCGCCGATAATCACGACTGGATGCGTCCGCAAGGCATCCATCACCACGCTCGCGCCAAACTTCGTCAGATCATACGCGCAGATCACTGCATTCTCGTACTGGGGAATCACGTAGTTGACCCGCGTCTCGAACTCGATGAGGTCGTCGACGCCTGGCAAGTCGACGAGCGCCCATTCCATCTGAGCCAGGAACCTTGTCTGCGCGTACCCTGCCGCCGGCCCGGACTGGAGTATTTGTTCGAATCCCACCAGCCAGGTCTCCTGGTCGAAGCGGTCTCCGTGGAGCGGACCGTCTTGCCACGGCCACACCTCCAATTGGCCGGTGCCCATCGCCTCCTGCACGTCGATACCTGCTTCGGCGAGCCGCCTGAGATGTTCTTCCCGCCGCTCCGGGTCAACGAGATGGAAGGCCTTGTCCCCTCGGTCGAAACCATCCTTGATGAACGGGCGAAGCACGCGATGCTGCTCGTCGATGCTGTAGAAGAACGCACAAATATGACGATACTGATCGAAGATACCCTCGATAAACTCTGGGGATTGCGCGGTGGTCTCCATATTCTCACCTTCATGCAGAAAAAACCCGTTAGAGCCCGGCGGACCGGTTTGGCGCCGCCCGATTCGATCCCGCACGTGACTCAGTGCAACCGGGCGCTCTGACGAACGGGATAGAGCATACGTCCTCGTTCCCTCCGCTGTCGACGTGACGGCGCTCTCGGCCGAGGCATCAACCCGGGCCGCCGCGTGGGCAGCACGAAGCCGTATTCCAGCTGGCAGGTATGCAATGAGTCCGGCTGACCAGGAGCGCAGATGGGTGGTGGCCCTGACGACACGGGTCCGCCGTGAGACGAATCTCGACGTCATGGAATGTCATCGCTCAGTCGGCCGGCACCTGGTGCGAACCGTCGCCCGATATCCGTCGCCAGGGAGGCTGTGCCATGTCTGAGCTTGACCGCGTTTCCGACTCCACCGTCTTCGTGCTCTATGGCGCTACTGGAGATCTCGCTCGGCGGATGGTGCTACCGGCCTTCTTCCGCCTGGCGCAGGCGGAGCTGCTGCCTCATGATTGGCGGTTGATCGGCAACGGCCGTGGTGACGTGAGTCACGAGGACTTTCAGGCCCGTGTGTACGACGCGTTGACCGAGTTCGGCCCGCAGCCCCACGAGGGCCCGTGGGAGGAGTTTCGCTCCCGGCTGCGCTTCGCCGGCGGCGGCTTCTCGGCGGACAAGCCAGGGAGCCTTGTCGACGTCTTCAGCGACGCGGAACGCGAGCTGGGAGGACGCCCACAGCGAGTGCACTACTTCGCCGTGCCACCCCCAGCGTTCGAGACCCTCACCCGGGGCCTTGGGCGGCACGGGCTCGCCGCGGGGTCCCGGGTGGTCTTCGAGAAGCCGTTCGGCACGTCCATGGGCTCCTTCCAAGCCCTCGACCGGGTGGTTCATCAGGTTCTCGACGAGTCCCAGGTGTTTCGGATCGACCACTTTCTGGGCAAGGAGGCGACCCAGGACCTCTACGCCGTGCGTTTTGGCAACGGTCTGTTCAGCGGGGTATGGGACCGCTCCCACGTGGCGGCAGTGCAAGTCGACGTGCCCGAGGTGCTCGACGTGGCCGACCGTGCCGCGTTCTACGACGGCACAGGGGCGGTGCTCGACATGCTCGTCACCCACCTGTTCCAGGTGGCCGCCGAGGTCGCCATGGAACCACCGGCCAGCTTCGGCGCCGACGACCTGGCGGCGGCCCGGGAGGCGGTGATCGGTGCGTTCCGCCCACTGGAGCTGGACGACGTGGTGCTCGGCCAGTTCGAGGGCTACCGCGACATCGACGGTGTCGCCGAGGACTCCCGCACCGAGACGTTCGTCGCGGCCCGGTTGTGGGTCGACACCGAGCGCTGGTGCGGGGTCCCGTTCCTGCTGCGCACCGGTAAGCAGTTGGCGGCGTCGCGCCAGCAGGTGAGCCTGGTGTTCCGCCAGCCCGACGCTCCGGTGCGCGAGCTGCCGGCATGGGGCAACGTCTTGACGTTCGACCTCGCCGGCGAGGGTGAATTGGACCTGTCGCTCGTCGTCAAGGTGCCCGGACCTGCTCTGACGCTCAGCACGGCGCACACCGCGCTGCCGCTGAGGACGGTGCTCGGAGGGCATCCGCTGCCGCCCTATGTTCGGCTGATCCACGACGTGCTGCTCGGTGACCGCTCGCTGTTCACCCGTCCGGACGGCTTGGAACACGTCTGGCAGGTGGCCGGCGAGCTGCTCGCCAACAAGCCAGAGCCGGTGATCTATCCCAAGGGTTCGTGGGGGCCAGCCGAGGCGGATCGGCTCGCCGAGCCCATCGGCTGGCTGCTCAGGTCCTGACACTCCGCCCGGCCGGACCGGCCCGGCTACTCCTTCTGAGTGAACGCCACCACCACGCGGTGACCGCGCCGGGTTCGTGCCGGTGTCGATGGCAGCTAGCAGGTACCTCGGGGTTACCGCCGTCGGGAATGGCAAATGGGCGCTGGTGTCGAAGACGGACGAGCGCTCGAGGGCCAGGTTGGAAGGCGTGAACTTGTCGTGTCTGCGACGCCTGGCCGACCGTGATCCTCACGGCCCGTCAAGGCGGCCTCATCGTGACCTACACGCGATCAGCATCACCCAATTGGCCACAAGTAGCAGCGAGCGGGCGGGCGAGCATCACACGCAGCGACCGAGTGTGAACAGACATCCGGCATCCGTGGTCCGGCGCCCCGTCCTTCTTTCCTTCCCGCGCCGTTCCCACGGCACGTTTCAGCCCTACGAGGAGGCAACACAGTGACCACCATCGGCCCCAAAACACAGACGACGGACGCGGGTATCCCGGTCGAGAGTGACCAGTACTCGCTCACCGTCGGCCCTGACGGTCCGATCCTTTTGCAGGATCACTATCTCATCGAGCAGATGGCGCAGTTCAATCGCGAACGCATCCCCGAACGCCAGCCGCACGCCAAGGGTAGTGGAGCCTTCGGCCGCTTCGAGGTGACCCACGACGTCAGTGCTTACACCAAGGCCGCGGTGTTCCAGCCGGGCACCAAGACCGACATGGTAGCCCGATTCTCTACGGTGGCCGGGGAGCGTGGCAGCCCCGACGTCTGGCGCGACTTGCGGGGTTTCGCCCTGAAGTTTTACACCACCGAGGGCAACTACGACATGGTCGGCAACGCCACCCCGGTCTTCTTCATCCGTGACCCGATGAAATTCCAAAACTTCATCCGCTCCCAGAAACGCCGCGCCGACAGCAACCTGCGTGACAATGACATGCAGTGGGACTTCTGGTCACTGTTGCCGGAGACAGCTCACCAGGTCACCTGGCTGATGGGCGACCGCGGAATCCCCCGCACCTGGCGCCACATGAACGGCTATTCCAGCCACACCTACATGTGGGTCAACGCCGCCGGAGTCAAATACTGGGTTAAATATCACTTCATCTCAGACCAGGGTATCGAGTTCCTCACCCAGGAAGAGGCTGACCGCCTGGCCGGCAGCGACCCTGACTACCACACCCGCGACCTGTTTGACGCGATCAAGCGCGGGGACCACCCCAGCTGGACGCTCAAGATGCAGATCATGTCCTTCGAGGAGGCCAAGACCTACCGGTTCAACCCCTTCGATATGACCAAGGTATGGCCGCACAGCGACTACCCGTTTATTGAGGTCGGCCGGATGACGCTGGACCGCAACGCCACCGACAACCACACCGAGATCGAGCAGGCCGCCTTCCAGGTCAACAACCTCGTGCCCGGCATCGGCCTCAGCCCGGACAAGATGCTGCTCGGCCGGGTGTTCTCCTACGCCGATGCCCACCGTGCCCGCCTGGGTGCCAACTACCAGCAGATCCCGGTCAACGCACCCAAAGCACCGGTGCACAGCTACAGCAAAGACGGCGTGATGCGCATCCACCCCGTCACCGACCCGGTGTATTTCCCCAACTCCAAGGGCGGACCGCAGGCCGACATCGCGCGCTACGGCGAGCCGGCCGGGTGGCACACCGACGGGGACATGGTGCACGCCGCCCAAACCCTGCACGCCGAAGACGAC
>JBATXM010000060.1:0-9492 GCA_049673305.1 Pseudonocardiaceae bacterium
CCCCAAGTTGCCGCCTGTGGCACCTCCGCAACGGATCCCCCCACCTCCCCGTGGGGCGAAGCGGATGGGCGACGAGCGGACAAGCGGCCCGTGTCGCGCCACACCAGGCGGCCAGTGACGTCACCGAGGCCCCGCGCCGGGATGCTCGGGACAGAGAGACCTGACCACCGCGACTATAAAAAAGATCTTGAAACGACCGCGCGATCATCACCACCCGAGCGTGACCCGCCACTTGACACCAAGACCTAAAACACGAGTTCTTAGTTCAGTAGACCGATTTGTCCCGCGAACTCCCGCACCTCGGCGGCGTATGACGGCTTAGCGCGCTTGACCAGGGTGCTGACCATGCTTCGGGCACTCCGCGCGTACAAGAAATCTTGCGGGCAGATCTTCGCCGCCATCCGCAGATGTACGAAGACGGCGGTGTCGTTGTTGCGGCACTCATAGCATCGGGCGAGCTGGTATAGATGCGCGGTCTGACGTTCCGAGTATCCGATCTTGGAAATATCCACCTCATCGGCCAGTCGTAAAGCTTCGGAGATATCTCCAGCTTCCAGCTCCAGGCTGACCGTGTGGATACCAAGGTTCGTTGGACCGAAGAATATGTGATGGTAGCCCTTACCCTCGCCAACACGCTCTGCGGCCTTGCGGGCAGGACCACGAAGCAATTCGCGCGCTCGCCACGGGTCGCCGGTCCGCACCGCCGCAATGGCTCCCAGCTGCAAGAGACCGCCATACACGTAAAAAAGCTCAGGCGTTCCATCGGGCAGCAGCTTCTCAAACTTCTCAGCGGTTGCCATGGCGATGTCGAGTGCGGCCTGTGGCATGTCGTTAGAGAGCACCGCTTGACCGACATACCATGTTGCCGCCCCGATGAGCAGAGGATCGCCGGTTTCCTCGGCGTAGTGCATGGCGCGATCGCAAACGAGCGGCACGAGATCAGCCCGCCCGCCATGCTTCAACACCGCGCGGGCCAGTTGGTAGACCTCGGAAGCTTGGCGGCAGGCTTCCGATGAACGATCATAAGCATGGACGGCATGCTCGGCGTCTACGATCAGGTCGGGGAGAACGTTGAGCGTATCAGTGTATTTGTTGGGAGAGACAAGCCAGGTGTCCCATGCTGCTGTGGTGCGCTGGGTCAGATCCGACAGCTCAGGTGGCGTATCGCGGCCAGCCAATGACACCGAGCGATAGGTGTACAGCGCGCGTTCAACGGCGGCCAGTCCCGGATTAACCGGCCCTTCGTGGTTCTCGCTCGGTGCCTCACCGATCAGGGCAGAGGTACGCACCCCTAATACCTTGGCAAGCTTGCGCAGTACCGGCAGCGAGGGCGTCTTGGTGCCGGTCTCGATCATCTCCAGGTAGCGCACCGTGATACCGGCATGCGTGGCAACGTTGACCGTGGTCTTCTTCCGGTCTATGCGGTACAGCCTGATGAGCTGGCCGGTTGGTATGTCGGGCATGGTGAGCGCCTCCTGCGGGTGGCGGATGTCGCTGGCTGCGAGGGTACCGAGGAGGTACCAGCTTGGGTGCGCTACGCCACGTTTTCGCCGAGCCGATATCGGCACGTTAGCCGATCTACAGCGAACCTGACCGGTATCCTTCGGTCAATTCGGTGAGTACCGCGTCGCTGAAGGGTGGCCAGGCGTCGCGGGCCCAGGGACCGAAGTCCCGATCGGTGAGCGCGATGCAGGCCGCGCCGGCCGCTGGGTCCACCCACAGGAACGTGCCGGACTGCCCGAAGTGCCCGAAGGTCGCCGGCGAGTTCCGGCTACCAGTCCAGTGGGGACTCTTGCCCGCCCGCAGCTCGAAGCCCAGCCCCCAATCGTTGGGCCGCTGCATGCCGTAGCCGGGCAGCACCCCGTCCAGGCCGGGGTAGGCCACCTGGGTCGCCTCGGCGAGGACCTGCGGGGCCAGCAGCGTTGGCGCCTGCAGCTCAGCGGCGAACCGGGCCAGGTCCGCGCAGGTGGACACCACGCCGGCAGCGGCGGAGCCGGCCAGCCGCGATGAGGACATCCCGAGCGGCTGGAACACCGCTTCGGCCAGGTAGTCGGCGAAGGGGATGCTGGATCCAAGCGCCACCGCGTCGGCCAGGACCACGAACCCCGTATTGGAGTAGATCCGTTTAGTTCCCGGAGCCGCCGAAACCCGTGGGGTGTCGTACGCCAGCCCGGAGGCGTGCGCGAGGAGGTGGCGCACCGTGGCGCCTGGTGGCCCGGCCGGCTGGTGGAAATCCAGCGCGCCCTCCTGCACCGCCAACAGCACCGCGTAGGCGCAGAGCACCTTGGTCACCGAGGCCAGCGGGAACGGCTGGTCCTGCGGGCCGTCGCTGTCCACCACCGCACCGGAGGCGTCCACCACCGCGACGGCCACCGTGTCGACCGGCCACCGCCGCACGGTGCGCGGGCTGTCCATGCCGGGCGAGGGTACGGCAGGATCCGGTTGTGCACTCTGAGCGGTTGCTGCTGGGGCCTGGACCGTCGAATCCCTACCCGGAAGCCATCGAGGCGTTGACCCGGCCGGTGCTCGGGCATCTGGACCCCGAGTTTCTCGCCCTGGTGGCTGACACCGCGCAACGGCTGCGAACCGTCTTCGGCACCCGCAACCGCCTCACCCTGCCGGTCAGCGGCACTGGATCGGCGGGGATGGAAGCCTGCCTGGCCAGCCTGCTTGAGCCGGGCGAGCTGGCCATCGTCGGGGTGAACGGCTACTTCGGTGAACGGTTGTGCGAGGTGGCTCGCCGGGTAGGCGCGCACGTGCACGCCGTGCCCGCCCTGTGGGGACGAACCCTGGATCCCGAAGCGCTGCTTGATGCCCAGCGCCAGGCACCGCAGGCCCGGCTCGTCGCGGTGGTGCACGCCGAGACCTCCACCGGAGTGCGCAACGAGATCGCCCCGCTGCGCGAGTTGCAGAACACCGACACGCTGCTGCTGCTCGACACCGTCACCTCGCTGGGCGGGATCCCGGTCGAGGTGGACGCCTGGGGCGTCGACGCCTGCTACTCGGCGACCCAGAAATGCCTGGGTGCACCGTCGGGAATCGCGCCGGTGACCCTGTCTGACCGCGCGGTGGCGCGGATCCGGGACCGGGAGGTGCCGATCTGCTCGTTCTACCAGGACCTGAGCCTGCTGGACGCCTACTACCAGGGCGATCCCCCTCGCTACCACCACACGGCGAGCTCCACGCTGATCTCCGCCGTGCACGCGGGGCTGGGGCGGCTGCTGGAGGAGGGCCTACCAGCAGTGTGGGAGCGCCACGCGCAGGTGGGCGAGCAGCTCCAGCGGGAGCTTCCCGAGCACGGTTTCGAGGTGTTCGCCGAGCCGGGGCACCGGCTGCCACAGCTCACCGCCGCCCGGCTCCCCGAGAACGTGCCAGACGCCCTCGCCCGCAAGGCGCTGCGGGAGGACTTCGGCATCGAGGTAGGCAGCGGCCTAGGGCCGTTGGCCGGCGTAGGTTGGCGAATCGGCCTGATGGGCCGCCACAACGCCCAAACCCGACCCCTCAGTACCCTCCTCGGCGCCCTCCCCTGACCTAAAGACGCCCTGACCCTGCAGCTCAGCTGGTGATGATCGCGAGTTCTGATCGACAGAGTTCGGCGGCGCGTTGGGCGCTTTCAGAGTGGACGCGGCAGTGACCGTGGTGCCCGGCGTGTTGACCGCATTCCGCGGCACAGCGGTCGGCTGCGGTGGCTGCCGCCTCCAGGATGGCCCGGATGACTCCCGCGTCGGTGGCGGTGGGGCGGGAGAGTACCCGCTGGGCGGCTGCGGCGATGTCGGCGCAGTCCAGTGCGGCACGTGTGGCGCTGACCATATCGGCGCAATTGTGGGCCATCATCGCGGTGGCGCAGGTGGTTGAGGCACGGTCGAGGTCGGTAAGGGCCTGCAGAATCGTGGCCAGTCCGTCGATGGTGAACACCACCCCCACGGTGACGTCGGGGGTCTGGGTCACCACGGTGGTGCGAGCGAGCCTGGTGACGCGCGCCGCCTCGTCGGCAAACCAGCGGCACGCAGCACAAATCGCCAGGTGCGCGTCGATCGCGCCCCGTTCCGCGGGGCTCTCCTCGCCGTCCAGCTGGGCGGAGAGAGCTTCCTTACACTGTGTGCAGTCCACAGAACAATTGTCGCGCATCAGATCGCCATGGTTCCCCGCGCAGCTGGCTGTGTCCGCCGACTCTGCCGAGTTCACTCCTGCGAGCAGCCCGGCTCAGCGTCGCGGCTTGCGGCGGGAGAAGCGGAGCGCCTACTCTGCGGCCGAGCAACGGTGCGAAGAAGCCGGTGAGAATCCGGCGCGGTCGCGCCACTGTGATCGGGCAGTCCCGCCCGGGAGTCAGACCTTCTGCCGTTGCCCAGCTCAACACTGTCAGGGACGCGTCATCCCGAAGGAGTTGCTCTGGTGAGCACGGCTGTCTTGCCCCGTTCCCTTCTTGTTGATGTCCCGGCGGGCGAGGTGAGCCGTGCACGTCCCTGACGGTTTCGTCTCCCCCACGGTCGCGGTTGTCGGCGCCGCAGTGGCTGTGGCCGGGCTTGCGGTGTGCGTGCGCCGGGCGGGGGGAGAGCTCACCGAACGGCAGCTGCCACTGGCTGGGCTGAGCGCGGCGTTCTTTCTGGTGCTCGGTGCCCCGATCATCCCCATCGCGGTGGGCACCGAGGGGCACCTGCTCGGCGGCACCCTGGCCGTGGCGCTGCTGGGACCGTGGCTGGGACCGGTAGTGATCACTGTGGTCACCGTGACACAAGCATTGTTCCTGGGTGATGGCGGGTTGTCCACGCTCGGGGTCAACGTGGTGAACCTGGCTCTGGTGCCGGCCGTGATCGGCTACCCGGTGCTGCTCGGGCTGCAAATGATACTGCCCCGGCGCCCTACCGGCACTGCGGTGGCCGCCGGAATCGCCGCTGCGGTGTCGGTCTTGTCTGCGGCGGTGCTGTTCACTGCGGAATACGCCCTAGGCGGTGCCGCTGGGGTGCCGCTACACACTGTCGCGGTCTCGACCATCGGGGTTTACGCGCTGATAGCGGTCATCGAAGGGCTGGTCACCTCGCTGGTGGTGCGGGGATTGCTGGCGCTACGCGCCGACCTCGTGCACGTGGGGGATGACAAGAAATAAACGGAACGGTGGATGATCGCGGACATATTCGCTCACCGTGACGGTAAGCTGACGGTAGGCTCTGGTCCTGAGGATTCTTCGTCACACGAGGGGTGATGGGGGCAAGCACACCGATGGACGTCACGATCAGCCTTGCCGGGCCCGATGCCGCCGTCGAGGAGCTGCGGTCCTTGTTCTCCTATCTGGCCGGCGAAGAGGAACTCCGTGGCCGGGTGGAGCTGGTGGAATCCGCGCCGGATCCGGGCACCTTGGGTGGATGGCCGGAGTCGGTGGTGGTGGCGCTGAGCCAAGGTGGTGCGGTGACCGTTCTGGCCAGCGCGGTGATCACTTGGATCCGGTATCGCACCGGTGAGATGACGTGCACGCTGACCCAGCCGGACGGGACGTCGGTGCGGCTGACCGCCACCCGGGTTCGCGGCACTGACCTGGCCGGGGTGGGCGAGCTGGTTGAGCAGGTGACCGCCGCGTTGGGCGACGGTGCTCGTGCGGGATCCGCTGAGTGACGTCGAGACGGCTGGCACCCGAGGCACCCGGGGCCTCGTTGAGCAGCCCAGGAACGCGGGCCGTGCTGATCGGGACCGGGATGCACACGGCCAGCTCGGGCCTACCCGATGTCCCCGCGGTGGGTAGCACCCTGGCCGATCTGGAGCAGGTGCTGATCCAGCGGTGCGGCATGGCCCAGAGCAATGTCCGGGTGCTCGCTGATCCGCGCTCCCCCCTTGAGGTGGGACTCGTGCTGGCGCAGAGCGCTAGGCAGGCCCAGGACGTGTTGCTGGTCTGCTATGTGGGGCACGGGGTGGTCAGCCCTGGTGGGGAGTTGTACCTGGCCACCACGTCCACCGAGCGGCGCCCGGAGCTACTCGCCTACACCGCGTTGAGCTGCACCGCTGTGCGCGACACGCTGCTGGCGAGCCCGGCCCGGTCGATCGTCGTGGTACTCGACTGTATGCTTTTCCGGAAAAGCGGTCGGTGTGCTGGGCGCGTTGGACGCGTATGTGCTGACCTCGGCCGCCCGTGCGGAGCTAGCGCTCGCACCGCTCGGGGCGAGGCACACCGCGTTCACCGGGGAGCTGATCAGGTTGCTCGCCCGAGGGGACCCGGACGGACCCGCGCTGCTGCGGTTGAGCTACGCCTACCAGTACCTGAATCGGGTGTTGCCCGCAGCTGGCTTCCCCAAGCCGCACCGCCGCGCCAGTGGATCGATCGACGACCTGGTGCTTGCCCCAAACCCCGCTCACCATCCATCCGAGGACGCGCCCCCGAAGCAGGACTCGGCCGGACCAGAGCTTGATGAGTGCCCTTACCCGGGGTTGGCGGCTTTTCAGACTGAGGAAGCCCGATGGTTCTTCGGTCGGGAACGGGTGACCACGGAACTGATGGGCCGGTTGGCCGCCCGGCTGGAGCAGGCACGCCCGCTGGTGCTGGTCGGGGTGTCAGGCTCGGGGAAATCCTCGTTGCTGCGCGCGGGCCTGCTGCCGGCGTTATCCGAGGGCACCCTGCTGGTGCCCGGCTCCCACACCTGGCCGCAGCTGCTGTTCACCCCGACCACCGACCCGGTCGGTGAGTTGGCTGCCCAGGTTGCCCAACTGGCCGGGGTGGCGTCGGATCTGGTGCGTGCTGAGTTGGTCGCTAACCCGGAGGGGTTCGCCGGCACCGTCCAGCGCGCTCTGGCGGCCCGGGTGGGCGCGGTCAGCGGGGCGCGGGTGGTCATCGTGGTGGACCAGTTCGAGGAGACGTTCCTGCGGTGCGCGCAGGAGCGGGACCGCCAGGTCTTCATCCGCGCGCTGTGCGCGGCGGCGGGCGCGAGTGACGGCGAGTGGAGTGATGAGCCTCCCGCACTGGTGGTATTAGGAATTCGGGCGGACCTGTACGGCTGTTGCGCCGGCTATCCGGAGCTTGTGCCGGCCCTGCAGGACGGGCAGGTCGTGCTGGGTCCCATGCGCTCCGCCGAGTTGCGGGCCGCGATCGAGGGTCCCGCTCACACCGCTGGCCTGACCCTGGAACCGGGACTGGTTGAGACGTTGCTGCATGAGTTGGGCGCTGGCAACGGTTCCGCTGGAACTGGGTTTCGCAGCGCCGCCACGTACGACCCGGGAGCGTTACCGCTGCTATCCCACGCCCTGCACGCCACCTGGGAACACCGCGCACAGCGCGTCCTGACCGTGGCCGGCTACCAGGCCACCGGCGGCATCCACGGTGCGGTCGCCACCACGGCGGAGGCCACCTACCAGGGATTCGACCCCGCCGGGCAGCAAGCCGCCCGCCGACTGCTTTTGCACATGGTCCAGCTCGGCGACGGCGTGGCGGACACCCGCCTGCGCGCTGACCGGACCACCCTGATCGCGCACTCCCCGGACCCAACCGCAGCCGCAGCCGTGTTCGATGCCTTCGCCCACGTCCGATTGATCACTGCGGCCGAGGACTCCGCCGAGATCACCCACGAGGCACTGCTCCGGGCCTGGCCACGGCTGCGCAGCTGGATCGACGCTGACCGCGCCGGGCTTTACGTCCACCAACAGCTCACTGAAACGGCTCAAGGATGGGACCGCGACGGCAGGCCCGACGCCGCCCTCTACCGTGACACCGACCTGGCCGTGGCCCAAGACTGGGCCCAGGAACCCGACCCACCACGCCGACCTCGGAACGCAAGAACGAGACTTCCTGGCCGCCAGCCTGGCGTTACGAGACCGCCAGCAACAAGTGTCCCAACGCCGCGCTCGCCGAGCACGGCAGCTCATCGCCAGTCTTGTCGTCCTGCTCGTCCTCAGCCTGACCGGAGGCGGAATCGCGCTCTACCAAGCCCATTCCGCCGGGTACCAGCCCGCCCTGATCAAGGTACTAAATGGCCACACCAAACCTGTCACCTCGGTGGCGTTCAGCCCGAATGGGCGAACCCTGGCTACCGGCAGCATCGACCACACCGTGAGACTGTGGAACGTGACCGATCCGGCCAGCTCCACGCTGCTGGGACAGCCCCTGGAGGAGCACACCAGCGACGTCGACGCGGTGGCGTTCAGCGGGGATGGGCACACCTTGGCCAGCGGCGGCGTCGACGACACCGTGCGGTTATGGGACGTGACTGATCCGCGCCACCCCAGGCCGCTGGGTCAGCCCCTGCACGACCACACCAACACCGTCCGCGCGGTGGTGTTCAGCCCAGACGGGCGCACCCTGGTCAGCAGCGGCGTCGATGGCATCGTGTGGCTCTATGATGTCTCCGATCCCCGTCACCCCGCAGCGTTGGCGGCTCTGACCGCCCACTCGCACCACCCGGTGCACGCAGTGATGTTCAGCCCCGATGGGCGCACCCTGGCCACTGGCAGCGACGATCACACCGTGCGACTGTGGAGCATGACCGACCCGCGCCACCCCACGCAGCTGGGTCAGCCCCTGACCGACTACGCCGACTGGGTCAGAGCGGTGGCGTTCAGCCCGGATGGGCACACCCTGGCCACCGGCAGCCACGACCACACCGTAAAACTGTGGAATGTGGCCGACCCGGCTCACCCCCTGCTTCTGGGCTCACCCCTGGCAACCCATGGCAACGCGGTGGTGTTCAGCCCGCATGGGCACACCCTGGCCACCGGCGCCGGCCGGGCCGTGCAATTGTGGAACGTGACCGACCCAGCTCACCCCACCCCCCTGGGCCCACCCCTGACCGGCCACACCCACACCGTCACCTCGGTGGCGTTCAGCCCCGATGGCCACACCCTGGCCAGCGGCAGCGACGACCAGACAGTGCAGCTGTGGAGCCTCCCTTGAGCCAGCAGAACCTTCCCCCAGTTGCGTCATCTACACCAGTTGCGTCAGCTACACCAGTTGCGCCAGCTACGCCAACCCCAGAAACACGGCCGGCTTTGCCGCCACCGGGGGCGCGATAATCAGTGCCAACGATGTCACGTTCCAGAGTCAGCACACTCGAATGACCGGCCAGATTCTCTGGTGGAACACCAGGACATCGTCATGTTCGCTCAGCGTAGAGAGATTGTTACTTTGGGCAGCCGCTCGTCGGCCAGGCAACGCTGAAACCACCCAGCTCCGCTCACCTGCGCACGCAAGCCACCAAGTGGAACCTTTTAGCTGTTCAGAAGGCTGGCGGACCGCCAAGTGGAACCTTTTAGCGGTCCGGCGGGGCACTGCGCGGGCGCTCGTGACGTCAAGTGCCCCAGACGCGGCAGCCAACTACTTAATGTCACCATCTTTAAACGTTGAGCGATCATGACGCTGCACCAGGTGGAACACGGCGGGACGGAGGCCCTAAGCCGAACTTGCTGTGACTCTCCGTAGCAATGCCGGTCTGACCAGCGTCTGAGTCCACGACACGCCTCCAATTGTAGTCACTAAAATACTGGCAAGAAGAAGATCGTTGTGATCTAATTGTCCTGTGA
>JBATXM010000061.1:0-3096 GCA_049673305.1 Pseudonocardiaceae bacterium
TCACAGGACAATTAGATCACAACGATCTTCTTCTTGCCAGTATTTTAGTGACTACAATTGGAGGCGTGTCGTGGACTCAGACGCTGGTCAGACCGGCATTGCTACGGAGAGTCACAGCAAGTTCGGATTAAACAACAGGGAGTTCCGAGTGGGCCAGGCCGTCGTCGCTGTAGATGCGGTTCCCCATACCACTGCGCCTGCGACCCGGTGCGTGAGTACCAGACGTACGAGGAGAAACTGACCGACGTGGCGCTGGGCGTGACGATGGTCAAGGACGCCGCCCAGCGGTACGGCGATCGTTCCGTGCTGATCACAACCGATACGGACCTGACCCCAGCCATCCATGCCGTCGCCGAGCTGGCGCCCGACCGACCGATCTACCTTGCGTGTCCGCCCGGCAGACAGCCGCCCCGGATACGTCTTCCGCCGAACGTGACGTCCTTCCTGATCAGCCGTGATCACCTCGCGGCGTCGTTGTTGCCTGACGCGGTGCCCGGCCGACAGGGACAGGCCTACCACCGGCCCGACAAGTGGCGGTAGGTCCATTTTCCTCGACGCCCAGGGCGTGAGGTTTTTCGCACCGGCCAGCGCGGACTCGGCCAGCCGGACTGCGTTACGCGGATCATGGTCGCGTGTGGGACGGGAGTCTCACTGGCGTCTCACTCGGTGGTGACGGCTTCCCACGCCGCCCGGCGACGGTCCACGATGGACCGCTGGTCGCGATCGAACGGATACGGGGTGGCAACGACCATGAGCGGTGCGGGTGGGACGGCGGCGGGCGGCAACACTGCGTTGCGGGCGCTGCTGGAGGAAGCGGAGATGAGCAACGCCGGGCTGGCTCGCGCGGTGATCAGCGCCGCCGCCCGAGAGGGAAAGCATCTGGGCACCAACACCACCTCGGTGCGGCGGATACTGGATGGGGCTCAGCCGCGCTGGCCGGTGCCGCGTCTGGTCGCCGCCGTGTTGTCTCGGCGGTTGCAGCGGGAGGTGAAGCTCACCGAGTGCGGGTTCATCGACCGCGAGCCCACCGGGGAGGATCCTCACGACGGGTTGACCTGCTCAGGCACACTGGAGGGCACAGTCCGCACGATCTTCGAGTTATCGGGACGGGACATGCGCCGCCGCAAGCTGCTGTTGGGTTCCGGGTTCAGCATGGCAGCGTTCGCCGAGCCCGCGCTGCTCGCGCTCATCGTGCCCCCGGCCCCAGCCGGCGCCCGGGCGGCGGGTCAGCGGGTCGGCATGGCCGACGTGGAAGTCCTCACCGAACAGATCGATCACTTGATCAAGCTGGGTTTCCAGTTCGGAACGGGGCGGGTGCGGGAGCAGGTGGTGGCGCTGGTGCACCGGGAGGCCAATCAGCTCCTGCCCGGCAGCTACTCGGAGAAGATCGGTAAAGCCCTGCTCTCCGGGGTCGCCCAGGCCACTCGGCTGGCCGGATACCTGGCCGCCGACGGGGGCCGCGACGCGCTGGCGCAGCGCTACTACATCCAAGCGCTGGACCTTGCCATGCGGGCGGGCGATCGGCTGTATGCAGCTGAGGTGCTGGCCACGATGAGCGGAATGACAGTCCGGATCGGCGAGAACGCACCAGCCGAGCACGACACTGCCCGGCACGGGCGTCAAGCGGTGGCGGTGGCCCGAGCCGGACTGACCGTCACTCAGGGCGCGGCCACCCCGGCACTGGCCGCCGAGCTGCACGTGCTGGAGGCGCGGGGCCTGGCCCTGCTCGGCGAGCCAACGCGGCGCGCCGCGCGGCGCTGGCCGCTGAGCGGCTCTACGAGTCGGTACGCCTCGGTGACGGGCCCCCGTGGCAGGGTCGCTTCTACTCCGAAAACTCGTTGATGGCTGACGTCGACCTCTGCCTCAGCAACATCGACGAGGTCAAGCAGGCGCTCACTCTGAGCACCACAGCCTTGCAGGGAACCGAGGCCTGGAGAGTCCGCAGCCAGTCGATCATCCAGACGTATATCGCCACCCATCATCTTTCCGTCCGTGATCTGGAGCAGGCCGCCGCGTACGGCCGGGACGCGCTGCGCACCGCCACCGACGTCAACTCGACCATCATCGCCCAGCGGCTGGGCACCCTGCACCGGCACATCCAACCCCTGCGCGCCAGCTCCCCGCACTTGCGCGAACTGGACGAGCGGCTCACCACTTTCTTCATCCGCAACGCCCGACAGACCTAACACCCGGGTCGTGGGCATGATCAGCTATGGGAGCGGATCCACTGCTCCAGCTGGTTCGCCTCGTCCTCACGACCCAGGGCACGGAGGTCGGCGACGAGGTTGCTGGCCGAGGCCAGGGTGCGGGGGTGGTCGTCGCCGAGCACCTGACGGCGGCGGGTGAGGGTGTCGTCGTTGAGCTGGCGGGCCTGCTTGTACTGGCCCAGCCAGGACAGGTTTATGGCGAGATTGTTGGCCGAGCTCAGGGTGTCGGGGTGGTCTTCACCCAGCACCGAGCGACGCAGGCGCAGTGCCTGTTCGAGCAGCGGCCGGGCGGAGGCGGGTTCCCCTCGGGTCAGCACATACGTCCCGGCGCGATGGAGCAGCCAGGCGACGTCGTCCCCGGTCGGATCGAGAGTGTCGCGGGCATCGGTGGCGGCAAGGACGTGCGGGAGCAGCTCTCGCCAAAGGGACCAGGTCGGCGGGTTGTCCCAGGGTTCGTCGGCTGGAACTGCGGCACGGAGCAACCGGATCGCGACGGTGGCCATGTCATGCTCGCTGGGCTGGGAGCGCAGGATGGCCTGCAGCAGCCGGTGCACCTGCAGACTGCCGGGCTCGACGCGGGCCAGCCCTCCTCGGCCGCAGCAGCCGGGTCAGGTCGGTGAAGGCCAGCGGATCGCGGGCCGTGGTGGCCAGTGGGTCGGGTAGCCGGTCGGGGTGGATGGTGAACAAGGTGCGGGGGATCGGCTCGGGGGCCAGGTGCGCGGCCAGGGTGAGCAGGTCCAACGCGGCCGGTGCCTGCTTAGCCCGAACTTGCTGTGACTCTCCGTAGCAATGCCGGTCTGACCAGCGTCTGAGTCCACGACACGCCTCCAATTGTAGTCACTAAAATACTGGCAAGAAGAAGATCGTTGTGATCTAATTGTCCTGTGAG
>JBATXM010000062.1:0-5467 GCA_049673305.1 Pseudonocardiaceae bacterium
CCACTATTTTCGCGGCTTCATCCTTATACTCAGGAGTGAACACCCGACGGTTCTTTGACACGTATTTCCTCTCTTCCGGGAAGGGAACCCTAGTGGGTTCGCTATCCGGAAAATCGGGGGCCCCTCACCCCCACCGCCAAACGCGCCCTGCGCCGCACCCACCGCCGCGCCTTCGTCATGACCCTGCGCCTGCTGGCCTACAACACCGACACCTGGCTCACCGACCACTTCAACGCCTACCTGCAAGACCCCAACGAATACCGGGCGATCACCCGCAGCCTCATGCACCACAGCGGCACCATCACCTACACCCCCGAGGCGATCACCGTCACCCTCGACCCCCACGACACCCCTCGCGTCAACCGGGCCCTCACCTGCCTGACCAACGAACTCAACACCACCCCCGCCCACATGCCCGGCGACCCCCGCCCGATCACCTACCAACTCGCGGCATGATCAACCTCGATTCACGGTCACCGCCTACTTCAGGAGCTCTGAGACACGTCTCACATCTAGTCAACTCCTGGAACGGATCATTGCTCGATTCTGACTTGAAATCAGTCCGGGCCGGTCGACCGGAAAGGCCATTAACGGCGTCATCGGCGGGAAGCTCAGAGACCGCCACGGTATGGATATTGGCCAGATGCTCGGCGTGCTGAGGTATCACCTTGAGCTGGATGCCGATTTTCATCAACTCTTAGGTGATGCCGACTTCGACGCATTCCTAGCTGCGCGAGTTGAAGAGCTGGCAAAGCGGGATAGCCAACGTGACGCCGGCCATCACAGGTGAACTCATGCGCAGACGGACACAGCACCGTGCGAGCGGCGATGTGCTACCAGCACTGGACCGACCGGCAGAACCGCGAGATCGCGGCCCGAAATGAGCCGCTGGGCGGGTGCCGCGAGAACCGCAGACGGGCCGGTGAGCGGGTGACCGTGTGGAAGTACGGGCACGGACCCTGTCGCGGCGGGCCTACGAAGATTTGTTCGCGCTCATGGAGACGAAGGGACTTGAACCCTCAACCCCTGCCGTGCAAAGGAGCGGGCCGTCACGCATCGTGAGCTGGGAAGCATTCCCGTGCGCAGGCAGTGAGTTTTTGTCCGCCAGAGCCGGCGGTTCTCCGTGAGCCCCCGTGGGAACGGGCACGCGAGGGGCACGAACCAAGATCACCGAGTGTATGAGGTGTGCCCGGACTGCGGCAGGACATGAGGGGCCGATAGCGGGTATCCCGTCGCGTCGGCGGGCTCGTCCTGGTCTGGGGTAGAGGTCCAGCTGGAGCACCCGACGCGTTGAACGAGCTAATGGACCCCTACCTCAGGCTTGCTGACGACTCGCTGATGATGATCATCTGTTGCTAGATCGGGTGTGTGATCGTCTGTGCGGGTGGAGATAAATACGGCTGCGACGTAACGATGAGCCCGTCCGCCGCACATCCAGTATTACGGCACTGGTGTTACAGAGCCATGACCTTTCGCTGGCTGGAACTCAGCATTTCCATCAAAAACAGCGTCGTACCCCGCGAGTATGATATCAAGGATATATGCCACGCTGAGCTTTGTGCCTTGGGAGCATTCGGCGATCCCTTCCGTGTTAGTGAACGACGCGCAGGCCTCAATCTTCGCTGAGCCACTGCGGAAATTAATTTCTAGACCCGCAACCGGTGCGCCGGTCTCAGCCAGCGTGACCCTCGCCTTGGGGCTACCCTCCAGCGTAAGAACGTTAGCACTGATGGTATCCGCCTGTACATTCAATGCTTTCCTTGTAGTCATCGTGGTGTCCTCTTGTGTCATCTCTCCTCATTCCTATCCTACTTGCTCTCCATCGGCGACAACAGGAAAGACGCGCAAGATGATTTAATAAATACATCATCCTCAACCACGATTGGGTGAACCTGCGTGGCAAGAGAAGATGGGGAAGAGTGATCAAACTGCGAGAGCGTGGCGCCGGTTGCCTGACCCACCCCCACACACACGACCAACACCAGGCCGCTTGACAGGACAGGTGCGGCCCAGCGGGAATCCCGTCACGTCGGAGGGCTGGCCACAACAGACCCAGGAGCAGGCGTGTCAACGATCAAGAAATTCCCCCAGTGTGAGGGGTTGGCGATCACATAATTCCCCCACCGGACGGTCACGGAATTCCCCCAGGGGAGGACGTGCGTGTCGGTGGTGGGTTTGGTCCTCGACAGACCGCAGGCTTCGCCTTCGTTGCTGAACGAGGGGTGGAGCAGACGTTGGCGAGGAGGACTTTCGACGTGATCGACATCGTGGAGATTTTGATCCACTGGTATGCGGGGCGGTCGCAGCATGAGCTGTCGGTGAGTCTGGGTGTGGACCGCAAGACGGTGCGCAAGTACCTGGCCCCGGCGGTCGCCGCCGGGCTGGAGGCGGGTGGGCCGCCGATGGCCGAGGCCGACTGGCGCAAGCTCGTGGTGGAGTGGTTCCCGGAGTTGGCCGATGCTGGGTTGCGGCAGGTGTCCTGGCCGGTGATCGAGTGCCACCGGGACTACATCGGCGCCCAGCTGAAGGTGGGGGTGACCGTGGCGACGATCCACCAGTGGCTGGTCGATGAGCACGGCTTGGCCGCGAGCGTGGCCAGCGTGCGCCGGTGGGTGCGGGCGAACCTGCCCGAGGATGCCCGTCGCGCGGCGGTGACGGTGCTGCGCGACACCCCACCACCGGGTGAGGAGGCGCAGATCGACTATGGGCGGTTGGGGATGTGGACCGACCCGCGTACCGGGCGGCGGCGCACGGTGTGGGCGTTTGTGATGGTGCTGGCCTGCTCGCGGCACATGTTCGTGCGTCCGACTCTGCTGATGGATCAGGCTGAGTGGACCGCCGCGCATGTGGAGGCGTTCGCGTTCTTCGCCGGGGTGCCCGCCCGGTTGGTAGTCGAAATGAAATAAGTTATCCAATTGGAGACATTGTCGGGCTCGTGACCTGCGATGATGCTAACTTCAGTGGATTTGTTGTTTCATTCCGCCTACTTGGTCCCGGACAATCTGGAAGACCGGGGTGGATCGGCCCGACCTGTATGACCCGAAGATCAACCGCTCGTATGCTGAGCTGGCCGCGCACTACGGGGCGCTGGTTGACCCCGCCCGGGCGTTCAAGCCCAAGGACAAGGCGCGTGTGGAGCGACCGATGCCGTATGTGCGCGACTCGTTCTGGCGGGGTCGGGAGTTCACCTCGCTGGAGGCGATGCGCGCCGAGGGGCTCCGCTGGAGCAGCGACGTGGCAGGTCAGCGAGCGTGCCGCCCATTGGACGGGGCGGCCCCAGCCGCGGTGTTCATCGCGGTCGAGGCTCCGGCGCTGCGCCCGCTGCCCGCGGCGCCGTTCGTGCTGGCCACCTGGTCGGCTGCCACGGTCGGGCCCGACATCCACGCCAAGGTCGGCGCGACGCTGTACTCGCTGCCGTGGCGGTTCCTCGGCGAGCGGGTCGACGCCCGCTCCACGAGGAGCATGGCGCGGTTCTTCCGCCACGGCGAGCTGATCAAGACCCATCCGCGCAAGGAACGGGGCAAGCAGACCGACTTCGGTGACTACCCACCGGAGAAGATCGCCTTCCACATGCGCACCCCGACTTGGTGTAAGACCAAGGCCGCCGAGATCGGACCCGCGTGCGAAATCGTGATCAGCGAGCTGTTGGCGGACAACACGCTGTTCCGGTTGCGCGCCGCCCAGGGTGTGCTCGGGCTGGGCGAGCGCCATGATCCCGGCCGGCTCGAGGCGGCCTGCGCCAAAGCCACCACCGCCGGCGACCCGTCCTACCGCACGATCAAAGGAATCCTCGCCGCCGGCACCGAGGCCACCGCCCCGCCCGACCGACCGACCGGGGATGCCGGCGCCCCAGCACACCTGCACGGCCCCGACCAGCTCTTCGCCGAAGCCATCGCCGACGTCATCGCGTGGCTCTGCCCAACACCTACTGGACCCACTTTGGCCTCAAGTGGCATGGTGCTCCCGGACGAGGGTTGGGGAGAGTTGTACCTCCCGCGATCGGCACCGACTACCGGTACCGCATGGGGCGACAGTGGAAAGCGGCGTGACCGGAGGGGACTCAAGCACCGCCCCCGTGAGGAGATCCGCTCCGTGCCGTGCGCGCCGCCGCTCACACAACTGCTGCACCAGCACATCACCGAGTTCGGGACTGCGACCGACGGCCGGTTGATCCAAGGAATGCGGGGAGGTGACCTGTCCGACAGCACCTACGACCGAGTCTGGCACAAGGCCAGGGAACAGGCGCTCACTCCCGACGAGGTGACCTCGCCGCTCGCAAGGCGCCCGTACGACCTCCGACACGCAGCGGTGTCAACGTGGTTGAACGGCGGAGTGCCGCCCACCCAAGTCGCTGAGTGGGCGGGCCACAGCGTGGCCGTGCTACTGCGGGTCTACGCCAGGTGCATCGCCGGGCAGGGTCAGGCAGCATGGGACCAGATCAGCCGAGCACTCGGCCTGGACTGAGGGTGCCCCGCGACAACGGGGATACGGACCCCACGCGATGGCAGTCGCGACGTGACCTAGACCCGCGGCCAGTGGCCCAGCTGTCCCACATCGGCACCGGCGCGGTAATACGGCTAAGCTTCGGTGCCACGATAAGCGCATGACCTCGGAGAGGTTGCATGGACGATTCCAGCGGCGGCTACAAGTACGATGTTTTTCTGAGCTATAGTCGCAGCGGCCAGTGGGAGACCTTCGTTGACGATGTCTTCGAACCAATATTATCGCATTGGCTCGGGGAAGAACTCGGTAGAACGCCGGTCGTATTCAAAGATCGGGCAACGGTGCTTATAGGTCAGAACTGGCATGAAATGCTAGAGCATGCACTCCAAGCTTCTCGGGTGATGGTTACCCTGTGGTCGCGCCAGTACTTCGCCAGCTAGTGGTGTCGTCGCGAACTGAGTTTTATGTTGGCTCGCGCCGACGAATTCAAAGTTCGGGGTGTCTTCGACCGAATAATTCTGCCGGTGAAAATCCATGACGGAAACAAGTCCCCCCCTTTTTTGTCTGCACTGCAAGCTCTCAACTTGTCGGAATATGCGGACCCATTTATGACAGGGCGCAGCGCACTACGCGAAATGCTGTCGGCGAAGATGCAAGAACTTTCCCGTGATGCGGCCTCAGCAATCGAGACCGTGCCGAACGATAGTTTTCAGTGGAATGTGCGCTACGTGAGCCACCTTGCAATGTTCTCTGAATTCGGAGAAAGTCAGGACAGGCCGCCTTCCCACGGAGGGGTCGCATGATCGTTACATTCTACTCGTTTAAGGGCGGCGCCGGCCGGACGCTAGCGCTGGCCAGTGTGGGCGTAGTTCTTGCACAAAACGGGCACCGTGAGTAGGGTGGGAAGCTGGCGCGGTAGTTATCGACTCCGTTTCCAGCTTCCCCCCGTCAAACCGTGCATGAGGTTCTCCCTCACACGGCTTTCCGACATCGTTCACCGTCAGGCGTGCGCAGTCCGGTAGTA
>JBATXM010000063.1:0-3971 GCA_049673305.1 Pseudonocardiaceae bacterium
CCCGAAGGCCTGCGGCGGACCGGATGCCATCAGGCCGCCCAGGTACATCGCTTCACTGTGCACGGGCGGACTACGGCTGCGGGAGCAGTAGTAAAAAGTTGATCTCCCACGGTTTTGGTCGGTCTCCGAGTACTAGCTTGCGGGCGTACCTCGGTAGCCGACCGGTCCCTCACCGGGGAACTGGGCCGTGCCTTGGAAGTTGCCGCCCTCGAAGAACGTGACGTTGCCTCCGCCGTTGGAGCCGCTCCAGCTCACCTGTGTACCAGGGGGTGGTGGGCCGTCATCCGGGATGACCTCGTTGCGATTGGCGATGGAGAGTTGCAGGTCCTCATCCTTGTTCCAGGGTGCGTCCTGTCCGCCCCACTGAATTTCTGTATTGTAGGTAGCCATGTTATTCCTCCTTTAACTGTCGTGAGAGTCTGAGATTTGAATCGCGGTCCCAGGATTTTTTAAATTGTCCGCGTTGAGACATTGAAGCGGTGTATGATTCAGTGTAGGAGCGGTCGGTGCGGGTAGTCCGTTCGTTGCGGCTCCAGCTGACCGGGACTGTGCGTTCTTTAGCGCGGGCACGATCAATAGACGTCACAAAGGACTGAACAACAAAGTGCGGCTCATCATCCGCCGCGCCGACGTGCGTGTTCTAGAGAGATGTCCTTAGTTGAAAAAATGTACCACCGCCTTCGACGACGTTGTCTTGGCACCGTCCAATCACGTTCGTTGGCACGTCGTTTGTTGATTGTTCCGGATGCTCGCTTGGCGATCGAGGTAGAACGTACCGACCGGTTGTGTTGAAGGGCAAGGTGGTTCCCCCCAACGGGGCTCTCTCCGGCGTCGACGCGGGGTACAGAGGGTTTTGGACCGGGATCCGGCGGCAGCGTCTGTTTGTGCAGCTCACGGCCTTGTTGGCCCAACGCTCGGGTCCGTGTCACCAGCCCCAAAGTAGAGCATTCTCGCAGGTCAGGAGGTTGGGCTTACCACCGTTCTCCGTCGGACGACCAGTCTCTGGACTAATCTCCGGTGTACCGCTGACCAGCAACAATAGCCCAGTTTGGGGCTGGTGACACGGACCCGAGCGTTGGGCCTTGGAGGACGTTGTGGGGTTCGTCGAGCCAGATTTTCTGGGTGTTGGCTGTGGTGGTGAGCCCGAATCGTTGCCAGCTGGGCTGGTTGTGCTGGTGCCAGTGTTGGTAGGCGTGTTCGATGTGTGCCCAGAGTGGGGTTGGTCCTGCTTCACGGATTTGCCGTGAGCCGTTGTCGGCGGTGGTGAGTTCGATTTCGCACCAGGAGCCGTCCGGCGCGGACAGTGTTGCCGCTTTCGGGATTCGGGTGGTGGGATCGAGGGTGTAGCCGTGCTGTAGGTGGGAGGGCAGGGTCAGGCAGGCCAGCAGCCAGACCTCGCGGTCGGTGTTCCAGGGTTGGGCGGGTGTGGTGGTGACGCGTTGCTGGCTGGTCGCGGCTTTGGGAGCGCGATTCGGGGTGGTGTCGCCGTCGTGGCGCATCCCCATGAACGCCGCCCACCGCTCGGTGAACCGTCCCTCCAGCCGATCGTCGTAGCGGTGCAGCAGGACGAGGTTGCCGGCACCGGTGCCGAGTTTGAGATCGGCGAGCACTTTTCCTCCTGGGGTGAGCTGCTGGGCCCAGGCCCAGGGGATGCGGGGTACGGAGCAGGTGGCGATGATTCGGTGGTAGGGGGCGTGCTCGGGCCAGCCGTCGATGCCGTCGCGGGCGGCGAGCTGCGGGTGGCATCCGATGTTGGCTAGCCGCTTTCTGGCTGCCACGGCGAGGTCAGCGTCGACCTCGAGGGAGAACACGTTTTCCTCACCGAGGCGATGGGCCAGTAGGGCGGCGTTGTAGCCGGTGCCGGTGCCGATCTCCAACACCCGGTGCCCATCATGGACGTCGAGGGTTTCCAGCATCCGCACCATGAGGTCGGGCTTGGTGCTGGAGCAGACGGCCCGGCCGTCTGTGTCGATCTCGGTCACCAGGGTGGTGAGCGAGTAGGCCAGTGCCAGGCCGTGGCCGTGGGTGTCGATCTTGGCCCAGGAGCCGTCGGGTTGCTGCTGGTAGGCGGTCGGCACCAGCCGATGACGGGGGGTGGCGGCGATAGCTGCGGCCCATGCCGGGTCGTGCAGGTCGCCGGAGTCGGTGAGAGTGGCCACGAGCGTGGCGGCGTGAGTCGCCCAGCCAGTGTCGGTAGTGGTCATGGTGCGGTTCCGGTGAACAGGTCGGCAAGCTGGGCGCTCAGGGGTGCTCCAGTGGCGTGTTCGATGAATCCGTACTGGCCCGTGGGGTTGATCTCCAAAAACACCCACTCACCGTCGGGAGTGATCACGAAATCCAACGCCCCGAATATCAGACCGAATCCAGACATCAACAGCCGTATCCCGGTAGTGACCCGCTCGGGTGGGTCCACCAGCTCATAGGTCAGGTTGTCGTAGTCGGTGCGGTAGTCCACATACCCCTGCTGGCTACCGGCGGTGATCGCCGCAGCCGTGATGTGCTGCCCGATGACAGTCACCCGGCATTCCTGGGCCTTCGGTACCCACCGCTGGAACACATGCGTGGTGTGCTCGACCCCGCGCAGGTCGGTGAGGTCTTCAGCCTCCAGCAGCCGGGTGTAAACGTTCTTGCGGACACCGTCCTCGTCGAGGGCCATACCCCCGACCAGTTTGGTCACCATCGGGCCGTCAGCCGCGAACTTCCGCACGGCATCCGCCTCGTTGGTGATCAGTGTGTCCGGCACGGTCAAACCGGCCAGCGCGGCGTGAACCAGCTGCACCGGTTTGTAGGCCGCGTCCGCGACCCTGCTCGGGTGGTTACACCACAACACCGGCAGCGACGCCAGTACCCCACCAAGCCCATATTTCGCCTCGACGCGGGCGTGATGCGCCTCAGCCGGGGACAACTCCAGCGGCATCCGATACGCCTCCGGCGACCGATACCACACGGCATGCACTCGATCGAGGTCCACCCTCCCCCGCGGAGCGGTCAGGACACCGCACCAGCGGGCGTTGCACAACTCGACCGACACCTGCACCTGAGTGGGAAACCACGCGGTGTTGACCCGGAAGACCTCGACCCCGCGCTCACCGAGCAGAGTCACCATCCGGTCGGCGGTCGGGTCGAACTCCCGCGCCAGAATCAGGACGGTCACACTGGGCCGCCGGACTCGTCGGGGCAGAAGTCATATTTCCAGTCCTCAGACTTGCCCTCGTCACCATCCAAATCGGTGACGGAGCCCGCGCTGGGATCGGCCGCGACGATCTCCGTAATCAGATGCCCATCCAGGGTGAGCGCGAGCTGACGGTCGTGGTCATAGCGCCACACCCCCAGCCGTGTGTCACCACGGTCCATAACCCGGGCGCCCCGCAGATTCCACGGGCGAACCCCCACTACCGAAGGCACATCGTGCCCGGCCGGGCTCCCCATCGGGCGGCCCAACCCAAACTGCGCAGAATGGGAAGCGACCGGGTCATCGGCGAACCCAGCCGGTTCACCCGACGCGGCAAGCAACACAGTCATCTGACGTTCCTCCTCATCCATACCGTCCTCGCGGTGTGGCAGATGGTCAAGGACGAGACCGTTCGGATCTGGGGGAGATCATCTATCTGAGAGCCCGGTGATCGCTCCGCGTCGCCAGGAGCGGATCTCCGCATCCGCGGTGGCGTCCTTTTGCTCGGCGTACCGCTGAACTGTTTGGGCGTTGGTATGACCGAGTCGAGGGTGAATCGTCTTCAGGGACACCCCAGCGTTGACCAGCTCGGAGGTGTGCACGTGCCTGAGCTGGTGGATTGTGGCGGTAGCCTCCGCTGTCGTCCGGTACTTGGCCCACAGCGCTCGGGCGCGAGACCGACCAAAACCGTGGGAGATCAACTGTTCGAGCGCCCGGTGATCTTCCGGCGCCGCCAGGTGCGGATCATCCGTGCACGGAGCGCGCCCCCGAAGGCCTGCGGCGGACCGGATGCCATCAG
>JBATXM010000064.1:0-12894 GCA_049673305.1 Pseudonocardiaceae bacterium
TCACAGGACAATTAGATCACAACGATCTCCTTCTTGCCAGTATTTTAGTGACTACAATTGGAGGCGTGTCGTGGACTCAGACGCTGGTCAGACCGGCATTGCTACGGAGAGTCACAGCAAGTTCGGCTTAAGGGCTAACCGGTGACTGACCCGCCCGTGCTGTTGCGGGCGATGTTTGACGCGGCGGTGGCGGCTGCGGACCCGCTGCGCCGGGTGGCGCCCTTCCTGCCGGCGCGGCCACCCGGGCGGGTGGTCGTGGTCGGTGCCGGTAAGGCGTCGGCGCGGATGGCACAGGCGGTCGAGCGGTCCTGGGACGGCCCGCTGAGCGGGCTCGTGGTGACCCGCTACGGGCACGCGGTGCCGTGCTCACGCATCGAGATCGTGCAGGCGGCGCACCCGGTGCCCGATGCTGCGGGTGAGCGGGCCGCCCGCCGGATCCTGGAGCTGGTAACCGGGCTCGGCGCGGACGACCTGGTGCTGGCGCTGATCTCCGGTGGTGGCTCGGCCCTGCTCACGCTGCCCGCGCTGGGGATCACCTTGGCCGACAAGCAGTCGATCAACACGGCACTGCTGCGCTCCGGTGCGTCGATCGGGACGATGAACCTGGTACGCAAGCACCTCTCAGCGATCAAAGGCGGACGGCTCGCGGCGGCGGCGTTCCCGGCTGCCACGGTGGGGCTGCTGATCTCTGATGTGCCCGGTGACGATCCCGCCGTCATCGCCTCCGGGCCTACCGTGGCGGAGGCGTCCACCCCGGCGCAGGCCCTCGCGATGCTAGTGGCCTGCGGCGTTCCGGTGCCACCGGCGGTGCGGGCGCACCTGGAGAGGCGGGTGCACTTAGAGAGCACGGCGGGCTGCCCGGGACCTGACGACCCTCGGCTGGCCCGCGTCACCAACCACGTGATCGCCGCCCCGCAACAATCCCTGCAAGCCGCCGCTGTGGTGGCCCGGCAAGCCGGGGTGACGCCGGTGATCCTGAGCGACTCGCTGGAAGGCGAGGCCCGCGAGGTCGGCATCGTGCTGGCCGGGATCGCCCGCCAGGTATGCCACCACGGCCAGCCAGCGCCAGCGCCCTGCGTACTGCTCTCCGGCGGCGAGACCACCGTGACCGTACGCGGCACCGGCCGAGGCGGCCGCAACGTCGAGTTCCTGTTATCGCTGGCCCTGGCCCTGCGCGGGGCACCGCGCGTACACGCCATCGCCTGCGACACTGACGGTGTCGACGGGGTGGCAGAGGTCGCCGGAGCGCTTATCGGGCCCGACACCCTGCACCGCGCCGAACAGCTCGGGGTGAACGCCACGACTGCGCTGAACACCAACGACGGGCACGGTTTCTTCGCCACCCTAGGCGATCAAGTCGTGACCGGCCCCACCCTCACCAACGTCAACGACTTCCGCGCCATCCTCATCACCTGAGGCAAGCAGCCTGGTTCATCCCAGCCACTCGGTCAGCACGTCGCGGAGCGCACAGGCCGCAGCCTCGTCCAACCTGATGAGGCAGGAGCCGGTGACGTGCGGGTCGAGCACGAGCTTCCCGTCGATCACGCTCACCATCAGATTGGCGAAACCCATCGGACCCTGGTGCAGCGCACACGTTGCGGGGATGGCCTTGCGGCGAGGGCGGCCTGATCGCCTGTCACTGGTCATGGGGCACCGACCTTTGCCAGTCTGCGGGTGGTGCTCGCCGCCGTCAGATCACCCTGCCTGGGGGATCACCGCTGGGCGAGCGCTGCGCCGTTGGCACCGCTCGACGGATCGCGTCAAGCCAGGTCACGGCGTGCGTGTCGGGCGGGCGACAGTCGGGTTTGTCCCCCGTGTTCCCGCTAACCTCCCGGCATTTTGTGCCCGAAGAGGAGTTTAGCCACAGTCAGGCTACCCACCGTCGCGTGATCACGCCACCGGGTGGCGACCGGGTTATTCCCCACTGGTGAGCTACCCGGGCGCTCAGGCGAATCGATTCCCTCGTCAGCACCAGGCCCGGCCTGCCCGCCCTCGCGCAGGACCCGGCACACCTCCGTGTACACGACGCCGTAGTGGCCAGCTGGGCCGACGAGAGGCTGGTGTAATGCCTACCGGGTTCTCGGGACACACCAGTTATCTGATCATCACACTGGTCACCTGGGCAGCTCGTGTGACCATATGCTGGCCGACCGTATCCCATGACGTCGAGTGACATGAGCCGCTGGAAGGACTGTGGCCTGGACCATTAGGGTAGATCCACTACTAGTGGCGTAGCGGGGAGAGGCGTGTATGGGTGGCAACCCTGACTCCGAGGATGATGGTGTGGCTTGCCGCGCGTGCCAGCGTTGCGGGGCGCACCTGCGTCGCAAGCAACCTGGCCCGCTGTGTGCGCCGTGCTCCGCACGCCCCCCGGATGTCGCTGACCTGCTGTGGGAGGCTGGATTTTTCCGTCGCGAGCAGGTCCGGCAGGCGTTGGCCGGCTACGATTTCGGCTACCTGTTCCGCGCCGTTCGGCGCACCACCGGGCTGACTCAGGAGCAGCTCGGCGATGTGCTGGGCTTGGACCAGGACCGGATTTCCCGGATCGAGCGCAATGAGCGGCGACTGCGTGACATCGTGACCATCGCCCGCATCGCCTCCCGCCTAAAAATCCCCCCAGGGTTGCTTGGTTTCAGCCCGAGCACCATTAACCTGGAGTGGGTAGGTGCGGGCGAGATCAGGGAGGTGGACTGGGTGCGGCGGAGCGACTTCTCGTGGATCGTGGCCGGGACGGTTCTCGGCATAGGTGTCAATGTGCTGGATGCCGACCAACTGGACGCGCTGTTGCCTGCAGGTCCCACCGCGTCGAGGACGGCTCGGATCGGAGCGGCTGACGTGGCGGCGATCGAGCAGGCCACTGCGGTGTTCCGGCGCTCGGACCGCAGCCAGGGCGGGGGGATGTGTCGCCCCATGGTAGTGGCCAAGTTGCGCTCAGTGCTGGCGCTGCGCCACGCGAGCTGCACCGCTGAGGTGCGCGAGCGCCTGCTGGTGGCCACCGCTGACCTTGGTTTGCTCGCCGCGTGGACCAGCTACGACGCTGAACGTCACAACGACGCGCGCCGTCTGTCCCTGCTCGCCGTGAATGTCGCGCGGCAGGCCAAGCATCCGTATGCGGCGGATCTGACCGCTCACCTGCTGATGGACATGGCCCACCAGTCCTTGCACCTGCGCCAGCCCCAGGAGGCATTGCGCCTCGTGCAACTCGGCTACGGTGTTGGCGCCCGCAGCGCCCAGTCTGTCTCGGCGTCCACCGCCAGCAGTCTTGCCTGTCATCAGGCGATGTGCCAGGCGGCCCTCGGTGAGGTCCAGGCCTGCACGCGCGGGCTAGGCCAGGCTGTCGAGCACTTCGCCCACGCCGACGACCCGGGCACAACCGCGCCCTGGGCCGGGTACCTGACCACCGCTGAGCTCGCCGCTCAACAGGGCCACGCCCAATACACCTTGGCGCTGGCCACCGCCGACCCGAAGCACGCCGCCCAGGCGGTGCCGCTGCTACGGGAGGCGGTGAAGGGCTTCGGGCCGGTCTACGCCCGCAACCGCGCGCTCAACCTCCCGGAGCTCGCCGGGGCGCACGCCCTCACCGGTGATCTCGACATCGCCGCGCGCGTCGGCCACCACGCGGTCGAGGAGATCACCGCGCTCGCCTCACCCCGAGCCTACGACCGGCTGCGCACCCTCGACACCGTCCTGCGACCCCGCGACACCACCCCGGCCATCAGCGAGGTCCGGCACCAGATCCAGGCGGCCCTGGTGACAGCCTGATCATGCAGTAGTGACCAGGGCAGTGGTGACCAGGGACGCCGGAGCGCTACCCCAGCGCCAGCAGCTGCACGACATCTGCGAGGTGGCCGGGCTGGATGGCCGAGACGCCGTGCTGCTGCGCGCCCTGTCCAACACCGTGTATCACCTGCCCCGCGAAGCTCTCGTGCTCCGCCTGGCCACCGCCACCCCATCACAGCTCGACCAGGTGTATCGGTGTTTAGCTGGCCGGGCGGGCGGTGAAGGTGATGCGGTCGGCGGTCTCGATCATTTGGGCGGCGAAGTCGGCGACGCTGAGGGGGCCGGTGATGTGGAGGGCGTCGGCGATCTTTCGGGTGAGTTCGGTGATTGGCAGCGTGCCTCGGGGGCCGAGCGGGAGCGGGCCGACTGTCGGTGTGGTGCCGGGCACGCGGAGGCTCTTGGTGAACTGACCTGATGTGGTTGGCTCGACTGCGAAGTGCTGCGTGCCGGGTTGTTGCTGGAGGTCTAGACGTGCCAGCACGCCGTCGAAGAGGCAGAGCAGGATGGTGCTGGAGAGTCGTTCCATCCGGATCGCGTCGAGCGGGGTGTCTTGGGCGGAGTAGGCCTTGACGATCAGGCTGGGGTAACCGGCAATCAGTTCAGAGCGGATCAGTGCGCCGGTTCGGGTCGGGACGGTGATCGGGAGTGGGTGGGCGGCGTCGGCGTCGGCGTCGGCCTGGCTGAGCCGGCCCAGGCTGTAGGCGCCGTCGAGGAGGTGCTGTACCCAGCGTTGGTCGATCGCGACGAAGCGGACGGTCTCGACCGGCAGCAGCCGCTCGTCCGGCACCAGGTAGCCGAAAGGGACGCCGCGTAGCGCGGCCAGGTCGCGCAGCCAGTCCAGAACGGTATCGGGGAGGGTGAGGGTATTGTCAATCGCGGTGACGGCGAACGGGTAGTTGTCCTGTTCGAGGGCGGTCAGCGGGCTGCCCTGCCCGCGTCGGCGCCGATGCTGCCAGAGTTGTGTGGCGATGTTCGTGCTCCGCAGCGTGAGCAGCCGCCCGAGTTGCCAGGCTGCGGCGTACCCGACGTCGAACATCCCGATCTGGGGGTGGAACCGCAGCAGCGGGTCGGCTGCTCGCACCGGCGGCACCGAAGCGTCGTTGTCAGCGGTCGGACCGGTGACCAGCGGGCCCCGGTACCAGCAGACGGTCCGGCTGCCATCACGCAGCTGCTGGCGAATCGGGACGAAGCCTTGGCGCAGGTACTTGTCGGCGACCGGATTGTGGCTGTCGGGCAACCGGAACGCTCCACCGCCGGTGGCGAGGGCGCTGGTGAGGCCGGCGAAGGTCTGCGCTGGGTCCGCGCTGGCGAAGCGCCAGCTGGTCAGGCTCACCAGCCGTACCAGGGCCGATCCGTCGACGAAGAACTCCCTGGTACCGGCCGATGTCACCCGAAAGCGGCCCTCCAGCGAAACGAGGTGGGCGGTACAGGAGCTGCCGGCCGAGGGCAACCGGGCGCCGAGGACGACTGCCGCGTCGGGACCGGCGCCGGTGCGGACGTGAGCGAGGTAGGACAGCTCGTCCCAGCCCGGGAGCAGGTCATGGAGCAACGCCGGGTCGATGTCGATGACCGTCACCGGGTCCGTCGGCGACTGGTGTCGCTCCAGCACGGGCGCTGGCATCGTGCCGGGGCCGGTCGCGAGCTCGTTGAGTGTGACGGTTCGCGGTTCGGGCCGCTCGTCCTCGGTGAACAGCAACACCGCCAGCCACGGGGGTCGCGGGCCGCTGGGCGGCGCCTCTCCGGCGGCCGTGGGGTCGCGTTCCCAGGGGAGAGTGGGCCGGTCGAGGATGATGTGGGGCAGCACGCCCGCGCAGTCCCCGAGGCTGCCCTCAGGTGGGTAGGTTGCCCTGATCGCGTTGGGGGCCAGGGTGAACCGCTCTCCGGCGACGGTGAAGGTGCGCGTGGTGGTGAAGGCTTCGCCTTGCAGGCTCGTGGTCTGCTCGACGCGGATTTCGTAGTCGCCGCCGTCCAGCGCCGGATGGCGGTACCCGAGGAACCCGACAGTGACATCGGCGGCGGCGTTGTCAGGCATCGAGGACCACCTGGGGCGCTCCGGAGAAGACCACCGGGTCGAAGCCGTCCAGGTCGGTGTCGGCACCGGGCAGTACGGCGGCGAGGACCGCCGCCCGGGCCGCCGCCACTGTCGCGTCGCTGAGGCTGTGCCGGACCAGTTCCTGTCTGTCATGGGTGTCGGCGTTGCTGAGGGGTACCGCCGCCGGCGCGGTCCAGTCGATCGCGGCCGCAGCGACGTGCAGCGGGGTCGCGGCGGTGAGCGCGGCTGCGGTCAATGACGCCGGTGCGGGGTCGTCGGTGGGTGGTCGTGGCCGGATGATCCACCCGGTGAGCAATCCGGTCACCAGCTGCGGGTCGGTCGGATTCGGGGTGAGCCGCTCACCCCACAGCGCGGCCGGCAGGTCCCGGTGCACCGCCTGATACCCGAACCGATCCTCCACCGGGTCGACCTCCCGGGTGATCGTGATCCGCTGCGTGGAGGTCACCACGCCCGTGGCGATGCCGGCGGCCCCGACTCCAAACGGCTTCGGCGTGCCGGGCTCGCCCAGCGCGACCTCGTGGCCGGGCGCACCCCGGACCGCGGCGGTGCTGGGGACGAGGCAGTCGGTGGCCAGCACCAGCCCGGCTGGATCGACGACACCCAGGTCCGTGCTCTCGGTGCTGGCGGATCCGGCGGTGCCCGGCGGGGACGGGGCGGTCTGGGTGCCAGCGCTGCGCAGGGCGATGGTGGTGACCGCGGTGGGCAGTAGCGTCGAGCGCAGCTGCGCCCAGGGCAGCGGCTTCGGTGCCGCTGTCCGGGATGAGCCGAATGAGATCGTCACCGAGATGATGTCCAGATCGAGGGTGGCGGTACCGCCGAAGTCCGGACCCCATAGCTGCACGTCGGCACCCACATGCACGCTGATCGTGCTGTTGCCGAACCCCGAGAAGGTGTACGACGCGCCGATGGCCACCTGGATCCCGGCCTCGTAGTGGTAGGGCTGCCAGCCGATGAGGAAGTCCATCGTGGCGCTGAACCAGGCCAGCAGCGAGTCGTCCCGCCAGGTCGCCGCCACGCTGCCGCCGGCCATCAGCGCACCGGGAGTGAGCGCGTAGTAGCCAGTTCCGCTCAGCGTGAGCTCCGGGCAGACCTGCCAGTCAAAGCCCAGCCGGGGCACCGTCGGGTAATGGCTGGGGACGGGGAATCGCGGGTGATAACCGCCCGCGGTGATCACGAAATCGCCCTCGTGCTCGCCGCTGAACCAGGTCGAGAACGCGAACCCGCCGCGCAGGTGGCAGGCCCGGGACAGGACGAACGAGTTCGGGGTTAGCTGGGCGGTGATGGTGAGGTAGCCGTCCTCGGGCACGAACGTGGCCCGCAGCGCGAGCTGCACCTCGGCGATCGGGTCGGGGTCACCGGTTCCGGTTGGGGCCGGCAGCGTCAGCGTCGACAGACCGAGGACGTCAAGCTCGAAACGGTGCCCGAAGCCGGCCGCGAGCAGCACGAACGTGTCGATCATGCCGAAAGAGGTGAAATGGACACCGACGGCGAGGAAGTAGTCACCGATGGCGGGGACCAGGCTGTTCTGCAACCGCTGGAGGTCACTGCCGAGCGTGCTGCCCGCCGGCGGCCCGCTGACGGCGTCGGTGACCAGCGGGAACGAGGCGATGTTGGCGACATCGGGCAGCACCAGCCGCCGGTTGTAGCCGAACCCCGCGGCCAGCCCTCGGACGAAGAAGAACGGTGGCCCGCCGATCGGGTCGTTGAGCACCGCGTACGCGAACAGCGACGGCGATGCGAGCTGCACGTAGGACCCGATGGCCGCGAGCGAGAGCTGCTCGGTGCGGATCTGCACGCTGCCGCTGTAGGCGGGGTAGGTCCTGCCAGCGTATTCCAGTTGGCCCTTGAGGAACGCCCCGGAGATCTCAACCGGCCCGGCCGCGTAACCCACACCTATCCCGGCCAGGTCGAACGACGGGAGTGCGGCCGGGTCCGCCAGGGACAGCCCGATCGTGAGCCCGTCGAGGGACAGCGCCAGCGGCCCGACTGATACTGAGGCATCCAGCAGCACCGCGAACTGCGCGCCCTGGCCCGGTGGGTGCTGATAGGCCAAGCCGACCCGGTCCAGAGTGAACGGACCGAAGCTGCGCTGCACCTTGTACCAGAGCACACCCCCAGCAGCGGTGGGCGCCGACGTCGCGGTGCCGCTGCCCGACGGAGTAGTCACCCCGTCACCGGTGGCGGGCGAGGCGCTTTTCACCGGCGAGGCCACCGGCGGCGTGGGCACGACCGTGTTCTGGCTAGTGCTGCTCGGCGAGCGGAGCCCGAGGCTCAGGGGTAGTTCGGTGCCACCAATGTCGGCGGTCAAGGAGAGCGCGATCTGATCGCCGGTGCCGGTCAGCGGCGGCCCAGGGTAGCCGGGCGGCACGAGAGCGACGACCGCAGCCGCCGCCTGAGGCGTCAGGGGCTGGGAAGAGAGGATCACCTTCAGGTCACGGATCTGGAGCACCCGGGACAGTGCGTCGCCGACGACCGGCAGGTCACCGAGACTGCCGAAATCGCCGACCGACAGCCCGAAATAGAACTCCCGGGTTCCGCCGACGGAGGTGGTGACCAGCGTTGCCTTACGTTTGGTGGAGGTTGTTGCCGACAGCACCAGCGTTGAGGTCCTGACGTCGTAACTAATCTGCGCGGCGAACAGCGACAGGTTCAGGTCGGTCGGAATACCCGGCGGGTTGAAGCTGAGCCCGCGGATAATGTCGACGATGTCCAGTGCGCTCTCGCCGTCAGCGGCCGACCAGCTGCCTGACAGCACAGTGTCAGTCCCAGTCTGGAAGGCGACCTCGAACGCCTCTTCGCCGATGAAAAGCATGCCCGTGAAGGCCGTCGCACCCTGTCTGCGCGCTACCGAGATTCCTAGCTGGCAAGCGACACCTGCCACCTGGAAGGCGGCAAGCCCGGTGAACTCAAGGTCGCCGGTCCCGGTGTCGTAGAACACGTTGAGGTTCTCCAGCGTCAGACCCGCCGGCGCGGTGGTCTTCGGGAAGCTCAGGCCGAGGTCGGTGGCCAGACCGGCAGCTAGCTGGTCCAGATTGAGCGAGATCGCCGATAAGGTGCCACCGGCGAACGACCAGCCCCCCGTCGCGGCGTTGTAGCCCGCACTCACGAAGAGCTCCAGCTCGGCGACGGTGAACTTGCCACTTATCTCGCCGCTGAGCGCGGTGTCGTAGGTCAGACCGAGTCCGACCTCGGTCAGCGCGAAAGCTTTGCCGCCAATGTCGAAAATCCACGAATCAGAGACCGTCGCCTGGAAGCGGTACGTGTTGCCGGGAACGTCGCCGTTCACGGCGAGCGCGGTACAGTTGATCTGGGGCATCGCGACGGAGCCGCCGGCGATGTGGTTGACGATCTGCTTGATGTCGATGCTCGTGCCCTCGATGAGTTCGAGGTCGAAGACGAGGTCGGGCAGGGCGATCGAGGCGTCGAGAGTCCCGCCCGCGATGACGGCCTCGGCCTGCACCTCGGTCTGCACGCCACCGACCTGCGGGACGTAGGTGAAGGTGACCGCCATGTTTTTGAAAACGATCAGGTCGTCGAACACGCCCCAGCCCGTCGGGTCCGGGTTGGCGAGCCCAATCGTCGCGCCGACGCTGACCAGCGGATCGCGAAGGCCCGGAGCAAAGGTCACCGACACGCCCTCCAGCACGATGTCTGTGAGCGCGGGGAAACCACCGGCGGTGGTCACCTGGTCGTCGAGAGAGTGGCCGGCGACGAGGGCGGCTACTTCGCCCAGCGAGATCGGCGCTGCCTTCGGCAGCTCGGAGCCGAGCGTCAGAACACCGGCCACGCCTGGCATCGTCCGCAGCAGCACGGGAAGAGCGATCACGTGCGGCGCGTTCCCGGTGTCGACATCCTTTTCGATGGTGGCGTCAAACTGCATAACACTCGCCACGGTCTTCGGCAGCGAGCCGTCGGAGGGCTGCTGGGCGGCGACCACCAGGCTGACCCGGAACGGGATCCGGTAGCCCGCGATCGTGAACGGATCCCCGGTGGGAGCCGTGGCGAGACAGGTCGTGGCCCTGTCCGGCAACAGCGCCACTTCTCCGGACACCGCCTAGGTCGTCCCGCCGGCCAGAAGCCCGAGCCCCGGCGGCGGATCGACGAGCGTCACGGTCGCGCCAATCGACAGACCACGCACGAGCGCCGCAGCCGTCGCCGGGGCGAACGGGGCGAATCCGAACCCGGCCGGGAAGCCAGTCGGCAGGGCGTCCGCGTTGAGCGAGTCGAGCACGATGTGCGGGGAGGCGTAGGTGAACGCGTCGGTGATCGTGCCCCTCAGCGAAGAGAAGGTCGAGGATGGCTTCCAGCCAGTGGGTAGCCCGGTCAGCGTGAGCTGGACCTGCCCCACCCCACCGGAGACGGTAAACCGCGCCGAGGCAGTTAGCCCGATCAGCCCATGCAGCGAGCCGACCAGTGTGCCGGTCACGGTGATGCTCGTGTCGGTCTGGCCGGCCAGGGTGGCACGGTCGAGCTTAAGCACGTCGCCGCCGAGGTGGCCGAGGAACAGCACGGTGATCGGCGGGGACTGCAGCGCGGCGCCGGTGATCTGGAACGGCGGCGTCTGGAGCGCGGCGGTCACCACCTTGGTGACTGCGGTGATGTCTATCGGCGTGCTCACGGGCAGGGGAATTCGACGACGGTCGGGACATGGTCGCTGACCATGTTGGCGCCGATCCAGCGGTCCTGCAGAGTTAGAGCTGCTCCAGTCACATTCAGATTCGGCGCAAGGGCGGAGTTGTACTTCGCGTGGATCGCGTAGGTTGCCTGCACGGGCCCCAGGTCGATCTGCCCCGGTGCCAGCACCCCGCCGGCCGTCGGCACGACGCTGGCGGGCACGTCAACGACCAACCCAGCTTGCGGCGGGACACTCATCGGGGTGAGCATCGCCGCCTGGTTCAGCTGCGTGCCGCCATAGAAGGTCAGGTCGTAGCCGCAGTCGCGCATCGCCTGCGTGGTCCCCGCTGTGTTGATTGCATTCCCGTTCGTGAGTGTGTACTCCAGCAGGATGGTGCCCTGGCTGGTGACTGCGGACGCGAGCGCCTGGTTCGGGATCGCGCTGATCGAACTGGGAGCGGTCAGGGGGGCGGCGAACGGCACGGCCGGTGGCGGTGCTGGTGCTGGCGCCGGACCCATGACCGCGCCCACGCCGGGGACAATCGGTGGGGCAGAACCGCCGCGCTGCGGCGTCGGCGTCAGCGTCACGAACGCCCCGTGGTTCAGACTTTCCAGGGGGGTCCCACCGAACTGGTTCTGCTGGAAGTCCAGGTTCCAGTCACCGGTGACCATCAGCTCTTGGACGCGCACGGGTGCGTTGTCGATGTCGAGATAGCCCGAGCTGACCGGCGGTGCGCCTATCACAGTCTGGTCCTGGAATGCGAATTTCTGGGCGATGTGCGTCAACTTCATCTGCTGGATCTGTGTGATGGCGCCAGCGTTTGTGGCGTGGCAGCTGCGGGTGGCGAAGAAATGGCAGACGAGGATCGGCAGGTAATAGTGACCGCCGCCTGTGTTGATGTGAAACAGCGCGAGGCACGGCAACCGACCTCCATTGCCCTGAGCGTACCCACCCAGCGCAAGCGGCTGGCCGCCAAAGTTGGCCTTCTTCGCCTGCCGCGCGAGGCGGGGCGCGGCGAACAGGCCGATAAGCGGCTGCAGTGGCGGCGGCGCCGGCAGCGCCGCAGCGGGCGGGTACGCTGTCGGCCAGTTTGCGGGCCAGGTCATAAACCGGACACTGTCGAGATTTTTCAGCGGGTTCGTTGGGATACCCAGCGCCGGACCCGGCGCGTTTGGGTTGGGCGTGATCTGCGTGGGACGCACCGTGGTCAGGTTCCGGATGAGGAAGCCGTAGCGCTCATTGCCGGTCTTGGCTGAATACGTGAACGCCCAGTGGTTGGCCGCGTTGATCACGCGCAGGTCTGCGGCCAAGCTGGCCAGCGCAGCCGGCCCTGTTTTGCCGACCAGTTCGACGATAACGACGATGTCGACATTGGCGCCGACGATGGTTTGAGATATGGCGCGCAGCATCCCGGTCACGGCCGCCTTTGGCGCGCCAAATTTGCGGATGTTCCACTGCATCACCCGGATATTGGGCATGGGGACTCCGCCCCAGGTGACTCGCGGCAAGGTCCCCCGGGTAACTGGACCCCTGACGCTTGGGTCGCCAACGAATTGAATGTAATCGACATCGACGTTGCCGTATAGGACAGGTTCCAGACAGATGTCTCAGCATGGGGTCCACGTGTGTCCAGCAGCTCGGGCGCCACTAGCCCCCCGGAAGTTGTGTGCCGATCCGGCATAGCCGGCCGTGTGCGCCGTCGGCAACAGCCGCGCTGTCCCGGTTCGCGTGTTCTCTTGCTCATGCCCTTCGGGTCAGTCATCGGTCAGCTCCTCGGGCTAATAAGTTGCCAGACGCCTTGTGTGACAGTGCCGCCGGGAGCCCAGCCGAAAATGTACCACCGGTCTTGGTCGTGGGTGTACGTATCGGAGAGATAGACGTACTTGTCGTGGGAGGCGTTGAGCAGGTCGAATTTTAGTTGACCGCTTGCCAGTAGTTGCAGGGTCCGTAGCTCGTTTTCGCCGATGGTGATGGCGCCGATGCGCAGGCCTGACAGTGTAGCCGTGTTCGCGGTGATGTTGGTCAAGCTGTCGGAATTGAGGTTGCCGTCGGTGAAGGCGAATCCCTCTGGTCGGCCCTCGATGCGGTGCCAGAATTTGTTTGAGTGGTTGAATCGAATGCTGGGCAGGGTGATCTGGCCGTCGGGGGTGTTGTTCTGGAATAATTCGAGATAAATTTTTTTCCCGGGTGTTGTCGATTCCCGGCGGAGCTGAAAGTGTCCTGAGTCAGCGTTGATGGTGAGTCCCGCTGGCGCTGTGGTCTGGTCGATGGTGCCGGGCTGCGAAGTACCCAGCACCCCTCGCGCCGCGTAGATGTCGACTAGTACTACAGAGCTAGATCGTTCAGGTGTCGTGGTGTCAGTGCAGGTCAGTGGCTGTCTGTCGCTGGCTTGGGGTGTGGTTGGTGAGGTGAGGGTTCTGGTGCCCGTCGTCGACTCGGTTGCTTG
>JBATXM010000065.1:0-15993 GCA_049673305.1 Pseudonocardiaceae bacterium
CGCCTCGACCTCACAATCCTCGACACTGGTGTCCTGACTCACAGATGGTTCCCTTCCCGGCCGAGTGGTGATCACACCGACCGATCTTGGTCCATCCGTGGCTTACACACTTGTAATGACACGCCCCGCAGCAGCCGGAGCACCTCACTGAACACCAGCGGATCCCCGACCACGATCGCCAGGGACTCGGGCAGCTGGGCGGGGTGGGCGCTGAACAGGGTCAACGGGATCGGCTCCGGCCCCAGGTAGGCGGCCAGAGTGAGCAGCTCCAACGCCACCGGGGACTGGCGGGCCAACCGATCCAGGGCGATCTGAACACTGGCCGCCAACGACACCGGATACGTGACGGAAACACCCTGAGCCAACAGGTCCCTGGTCCGCTCAGCCAGCAACGTCAGATAGCCCCGCACACCGATCGTGGTGTCGGCCAAATGCGCCCCAGCCTGAGCCAACGCCAACGGCAAATCCCCCACCGCCTCCGCGACCCGTCCCGCCTCACCCTCCGTCAGCCCCGGGACACGGCGACGCAACAGCGCGATCGACTCACCCCGATCGAACACATCCACCCCCACCGGCGTAGCCAACTCATGCCAACCAGGATTCCGGGACGTGATCACCACCTGCCCACCACCCCCCGACAAATACCCCGCCAACGCCGCGGGATCCTCAGCATTATCAAAGATCAACAACCACCGGTCCCGCTCCCGCAATACCCCCAACAGCCGCGCCACCGCCGCTGTCGTGGAGTCGGTGAGGCTCGCCACACCCAGGGCGTGAGCCAGCTCCGCCAACCGAGCCGGCACCAACGCGGGTTGCTCCGCTGGGACCCACCACACCACGTCATACTCCGCCCCATACCGGTGCGCGTACTCAATGGCCAGCGCGGTCTTCCCGATCCCCCCCATCCCATGCAGCGCCCACACCACCGCCGTCAAACGCTCGCCCCCCAACGCGGCACGCAACGCGGTGAGCAGCTCCTCCCGCCCGGTGAACACCGGATTCCGAGCCGGCACATTCCACACCCGACCCACCAGCACATCACCCGAGCGGGCCTGCGGCAGATCCCGCAACCCCGCGAACAACACCTCGCTGAGCTCCTCCGGCGTCCTCACCATCGCCGTAGTCACCCCACACTCGGCCAGCCGGGTCCGGAACGCCTCCTGCCGAGTCGCGTAGCGCAGATCGACAAACAGATCCCTCGGTCCCTCGGCCTCCTCACCCAGCAGCACCACCAACCGCGGTAACCCCGCCTCGCTGGCCACCTCGAATTCCCACTCCGTGTAGGACAACTCCGGGCGATCAGCCACCGGCGAGCCATACCGAAACCCCACCACCGCCACATACACATCCGCACCCAGCACCGCATCCCGACACACCCGCGCCGGCCGCCCCTCCTGCGGCCCGAAATACGCCATCTCGACAATCGCGTCCCCGGCCCGAGACACCGCTCGCTGCGCCGCCGCCACAAACGAGCGCCCCACCGGAAACCGCGCCAACTCCGAGGTATGACTCACAAACACCCGCCGAGGCCCCACCACACCACCCAGCATCCCACCCCCGAGGCCACTGCCCCTCACGTCGAGGACTGCCCCCCGGGGGAACCGCGCGGTCGGGCTACGCCAGCTCGACGGGATACCACCCAGCCCCCAGCGCGCAAGATCACCTGTGGTCAGGCGGCGGAAAGGCACCACGACCTTCAACGCACCGCCGCACAAGCCGACACCAACACGGGACGGCCCTGCGCCCACCACAGTCAGCCTGCCGCGACGGGCGATCCGACAGAGGATCCGGGTCCGGGACGACGAAGAGCGAGGAAGCGGCGCGGCACGGTCGTAGGGGTCGATCCACAGGGCCCCCAGGGCTGTTCTCCGTTTCGCGATGGTTTCGCAAACGGTGGCAGACGGGGCCTGATCACGACAGACAGCGACAGAACACAAGATCGGAATTGTCCGGCGTTTGTGCGGGTCAAGGCTGGTTTTTCCTGGTGAGTGGTAGCGCCCCCGGCAGGATTCGAACCTGCGACACACGGTTTAGGAAGGTGGGCGACGGCGCGTACTACGCGGTCTACCTGCGACTTTCGTGCGCCAGAGGTTCGCAGTGGTCGCGTCACGCGACCCCAGACGACCCTGGTTCGCGTCACAAACCGTGTCACGGGCGACCTTGCACACGCTGCACCCGATGAGTCAGGGAAGGAGATGGCGCCGGAGCACATGATCTCGGCCCAGCGACTTCGACTGATCTTCCAGTGGTCACTAGTCGAAGGGGAGGATGTCGACGCCGGCGTAGCGAGTTGAAGCAGTGACGGCTGGGCCCGCCCAGCTCCCACAGGGGTTGGTCAGGCGGCTACCTCGACCGTTCGCCCTTGACTTGTCGGCGGAGGAACAGGCAGCTCAGCCTCGTGTAGGCCCTCAATGTGGAAGGCGATCGCGTCGCGCATCTCGGCCGAACACTCGTCGATGCTGTCACCGGTCGCCACGACGCCCGGAAGGTCGGGGCAGTAGGCCGAGTAGTTGGTCGAGCCGTCACCCTCGATGATGATCAGGTAGCTGCTCATGTGGTTCCTCCCTCCGCAGCCTCACCGGTTCTGCCAGTGTCGTTCCTGAGCCCGGCTTGTTTCAAGATGCTGCCCAGCGTCTTCGGGTGCAAGTCGTCGCGCGGCTTCCCAGGAACGGTCACCAGACCTGGCTTCGTCGGATGCTTGTACTGACGGTGCGATCCACGGGTCCGTGCGAGCTGCCAGCCGTCGCCTTCGAGTAGCTTGAGCAGCGCCGAGACCTTCATCGGCGAGGAAGTGTAGCGGGACCTCGCCGCATGCGTGGCGCGGCCGGTGGCCGACCCACGCACGAAGGACCACGGTGTGCCCAGATTCGTAAGCTCGCCGTGGACTGCGGGTCAGCGACCGGCGACGAGGTCAGTTTTTTCGGACCCTTGGACATCTACCGTGGCGCTATGAAGTCCCGGATTGTTGCTGAGTGCCTGTTGATGAACGTCTCAGGCGACCTAATTGGCCCTGGTTTTGGCGGTGGGGCAAGACGGTCACCGCCCCACCGGGGTTGGGGTGGTGTGCCGGTGGTGTGACGCGCCACTGCACGATGCTTGATGTCGGACAGCGTTCTCTTGCCGCCTATATTCCGAACTACGAGGCGGAATCCGTGAGCTGGTAGATACCATAACTGAGGCTCTCCTTGCCTACGAGCATATCTCTTCGGCAAGAGATAGCGAAACACTGGGAACGCGAAGAAAGTTGTGAGGGCCAACAGTTGTTGCAAAACTTCGCCCACGTTTCTCTCCTGACATTCATTGTCCTATTAGCCGACAGTTGTCGGGCTCCGGGGATTTAACGACATCACCGCGCATCGCATGGCCCGATCAGAAACCTGCACGCATCTGTTAATCGCAGGGCACCTGCCCTCCGCCGTAAGGCAGTTGCTACAGCGATCTCCGACCAAGATCAGGCTGTCTCCATGCCGTGAGACGTCGGCGAGATGTGACGAACGCTGACAACCACTGAGCGCTGTCCACGCAGGTCAGTCGTCGTATGGTCGGTCAATCCCGAGGCTCCCGCCTGCCAGCTGTCAGAAAGGTGCGTTTTGAACACTGCCGGCCACCCGCATACCTAGATCAAGTTTAGCAGCGCTGTGCACAGCTCGGTGGCAGGGCGGTCGCGGCGATCGCCCAGTCGGCTGCCATCGGCGAGCACCGGAGGCCTTGGTTGCGACTACGGACCTGGCGACAGGACGCGTCGTCACCCCGATGACCGCACTTCCAACCGCAACGAGCAGCAACGGGCCACCCTCGGCACCCTCCCAGCAGCTTCGCGTGCCCACGCCACACCCTTCAACGAGGGGACTGCCCACGACACCTCCAGGACCGTTCCCGTTTCGCGATGGTTTCGCAAACGGTGGCAGACGGGGCCTGATCACGACAGACAGTGGCAGAACACAAGATCGAAACTGTCTGGTATTTGTGCTGGTCAAGGCTGGTTTTGTCTGGTGAGTGGTGGTGCCCCCGGCAGGATTCGAACCTGCGACACACGGTTTAGGAAGTTAGCGAGAGCGTCGACTCAGGTCGCCACCAGGCGTTCTTGCTTGCACAGGATGTGCTCCACCTACCTCTGATGGCACGAGGGATCTCCGTTTCATTCCCAGGACCATTCCCACGGATGTCGTCGGCAGTCCCATGCTGACCGCCGCGTGGCAAACTGAAAGTTGACCAGATCACCCCCGAGACCCTGGCTCGAACCGAGTTGGGGAGGGAGCAGGTGTTGAGGGCTCTTTGCGGATGAGCGGGGTGGCCTCGTCAGGCCGGTCGCGCTAGCTGCATGGGCGTGGCAGCGCTAGGTGGACGGAGGTTGAGCTGAGGGCCACGTGGACAAGGCTGAGGGTCGCAGCGAGTTCGCGTAGCTACTCAAGCGCTGGGCAGGTCTGCCGGTGGCTGGTGGAGGTGTCCGTGAACAGTGTCGAACGGTGGTGATGGACCGGCGAGGCTCATGCGAGCCAGCCGTGGGGGTTCAAGTCCGAGGGGGGACTTGTGCACTAACCACCCGCCTCACGCTCGATGACTCAGCGTGATCGTGCATCTACGGTACGACGATCCGTAGGGGCCTGACTAGTGGGTTTTACCCATCGCGACGAGACATGTCATTGCTTGTGTGACAATGTAGGTGTGGCCGGGCTGTGGTGGGACGACGAGGACGCTGACTACATCCGTCGCCGCTGCGACCGCTACCCGGGCGCATTGAACATCGAGCCGGAGTGGACCTTGGAGGCGGCCGCTGATCTACGGGCGATCGTCCGAGATCCCGATCCGAAGAGTCGCACCGGCGCGATCCGACTGATCGGTTACTCACCGAGTGCAGGGTTTGTCCTCACGGTGATCGTGGACTCGGTCGACTGGGCCGGGATCACCGCGTGGAAGGCAGCCGGGGTAGACCTGCGCAGTTACCTGGAAGGAGAGGCGGTGAGCGATGACTGATAGTGTTGTCCGTGCCCGCCGGAACGCCATCCGCGCCGAGTACCTGGACGAAGAAGCCGAGGCGAGTGATGCCGAGGCGGTAGAGAATGCCCAAGCTGTCCTCTCAGTGCGGGTGCCTGCTGCTCTCGCCGAGATGCTGAAGGCGCAGGCAGCTCAAGAGCACGTGCCGACGTCATCGTTGATCCGGCGGATTCTGGCCCGCGCTGTAGCAGAGGGTACGGAACCAGCGCTGACCGTGGAGCAGGTGGAGGAGATAGCGCGGCGGGTCGTGCGCGAGACGGCCTGACCATGGTTGAGCACGTTCCGTTACTGATCGTCACGGAGGCGTTGGGTCATCGCCTGAGTCAGCGGCCATTCGACTGAGCCAATTCAAGATCATCCAGTGTCTGAGTAGGGTCGTACACACTAACCACACGGCTGCCAATCGCTCGGCTTAGGCGGTGCGGCACGCGAAGCGGGGAAGAGTACGCGAGCCCGGACCTCGGCGTAACACGAAATGAGCTACGACCACCGACCGCGTATGCGTGCTGCTGACATTGCTTGCACCATCCAGGCCTAGAGTTGCTCAGCCGCAGTGTCGTTGACTGCTCACCTTGTGTGAGTAGGGCTGGGAGGTGGACGCATGGAGCCGGTGTCCGGACGCCGATTCCTTGTCACCATGGCTGTCGACCGGTATCAGCACTTGCCCGAGGAGGGACAACTCAAGTGGCCGTCCATGGACGGCGAACGGATCGGTGCCCTGCTGTCGGCGTCCCGGTACCGGCGGGTGCTGACAGGACTCGGCGGGTACTCGACGGTCGAGCACGTCAAGACGCAGCTGAGTGGTTGGTCCAAGGACGTCGGGCTCGGCCAAGACGACGCGATTGTCTTCTACTACGCCGGGCATGGAGTGGTAGAAGACCGCGACCGGCACTACCTGATGTGCTGGTCGAGCGATGAGGATGACCCCGCCACAACGGCGCTGCCGACCGAAGATCTGATCCGGATCCTGACCCGCACCGGACTGCGCAACCTGTTGGTAATCCTAGATACCTGCTACGGCGGCGCTGGCGCGGCGGATGGCGCTCAGCTCGTGCTGCGCACGATCGCCCGCAAGTTCAACGACGTCGGCTCAGGTGGTGTGTGGTTGCTGTCGTCGGCGAGGTCTAAAGACGAGGCTAAGGATGGCGCGTTCGTCGATTGCTTGCTCGACGGGCTGGCGGATGTCCGTGAGCGCACTGGTCAGCGGCAGCGGTATCTCGATCTTAGCTACGTCGTCGAGGCGGTGAACCGCCGATTGGAGCGGCTCAAACTGCGGCAACGGGCCGAATTGGCGGCTGGGATGGTCACCGGCGTCGCGCCCTTCCTCGACAACGAGGGTTACCAGCCCGGCCTGCCCAGCGGTGACACCGACCTTGCGCTGCAGCGCCGATGGGCCAGGGGTGAGCTGCACGATCACTTCGGTCCACGGGCACGCGGGGTCGAGTTCGACTCCGAGCCCGGTCTGTACTTCAGTGGGCGCAACCGCGTGCTCGGCGAGCTTGTCGGATGGTTGACCGGCGAGGGCGATGACGTCCGAGGCCGGGTGGTTACAGGCAGCCCTGGATGCGGCAAGTCGGCCGTGCTCGGCCGGATCGTGGCCATGTCCGACCCGACGTATCGGAAGGAACTGATTCGCGAGGCGGATCCGGCGGGGGCGGGTGTGACGCCTCGGCTCGTGGATGTCTGGGTGCACGCACGGCACCAGCTGCTACCCGAGATCGTCGAACGGATCGCTGCCGATCTGGGCCTGACGGCCGACAGTCCCGGCCAACTGCTCCGGGCGGTCAGTCACCGCGCCAACGAGCTCGGACCCATTGTGATCGTGGTTGATGCGCTGGATGAAGCCGGCGCCGGTGCGGACAGCGGCGGTAAGCACGAGCCCCGCCGGATCGCGCGGGAGCTGTTGCGGCCTCTGTCCGAGATCTCTGGCGTGCGGCTCCTGGTCGGCACCCGGCGCGAACTCGTGGGCAACCTGGGTAAGGCGATGAAGGTGCTGGACCTCGACGACCCGGTCTATCTCGGCGACAGCGACCTTGCAGGCTACGTCAGCAAGGTACTGCTCGCGGAGAACGAGCCCGAGGTGAGTACCCCGTACCGTGGAAATCCGGAGCTTGCCCGGCAAGTGGGTGAAGCCGTGTCCTGTCGCGCTTCCGGCCTGTTCCTGGTCGCCCGCATGACGGCGCGCGGGCTGCGCTCGGCAGAAGCTCCGGTCGACGTGACCGCGCCGGGTTGGCAGGACAAGCTGCCTAGCGAGATCGGCCAGGCGTTCGAGGACTACTTCGACCGTTACGGGCAGCATCGCACCCGCGTGCGCGCGATGCTCACTCCGCTTGCCTTCGCGGAAGGCCAAGGTCTGCCCCGGGGCGCGCTCTGGAACGATGTCGCGGCCTGGTTAGCTGACCGCTATTTCGGTGAGGAGGACATCGACTGGCTCCTTGACGAGGCGGGGGACTACATCGCCGAGGTGACTGACAACGACGGCCACTCGGTCTATCGCCTCTACCACCAGTCGCTCGCTGAACACCTGCGTACCACGTACCCACCGGGCACGATCGAGGCCCAGAGCCGGATCGTCGACGCGTTCCTGCCGACGGTCACCAGGGGAGCGGACGGTGCACCGGACTGGTTCGCGGCGCACCGATACCTCCGAGCGCATCTGGCCACCCACGCCGCAGCCGCGGGACGCCTAGGCGAGCTCGCCGAGCAGCCCGGCTTCCTGCTTGTCGCCGAGCAACTAGCGCTGCTGAAGGCTTTCGCCACAGCGGGTACCGAGTCGGCTGGCGTTGTACGCAGTGCGTACGAACAGGCAGCTCACCAGCTTGTCGAGTCGATTCCGTTAGGCGAACGCGCGGCCTACCTCCAACTGTCTGCACGCCAGTGTGGCGCTCAAGCATTAGCCGACCAGATCGATGAAATCGACGTGTTGATGCCATGGCGGACGAGGTGGGCGTGGTGGTCACCCACTGGCGCGCATCAGCAACTCATCGGCCATGAAAGGGAAATCTGTGCTGTGACCACGGGAAGCATGGATGGGCGCGCGGTCGCTGTCACGGGTGGCGCGGACGGCACGGCCCGGGTCTGGGACCTGATCACCCGGCGCCCACTCGGGGAACCGCTGCGGCCGGGCGGCAAGATCGTCACGGCGGTGGCCATCGGCGAGATGGGTGACTACACCATCCTGGTGACAGGTGGCGCCGACGGACGGCTGCGGGTATGGGACCTGTCCACTGGGAAGACACTGGGAGAACCCCTCGAAGGGCACACGAACCGAATCACGTCCATCGTGGTCGGTGTCGTGGAGGGCGAGACAGTCGCGATCAGCGCGAGTCGCGACGGCACAGCCCGCGTGTGGGAGCTCCCGGCAGGGCTGCAACGCGGTGTTCCCTTCGGGGAACATCGCAGCGCTGTGCACGCCGTCTCGCTCGCCGAGCTCGATGGCACGACGATCGTCCTGTCCGGCGGGGCCGACAATCGCGTTCACGCATGGGACATCGGGACGCAGAAGCAGCTTGGCGAGGCGCTCATCGGCCACATTAAGCCTGTTATGGCAGTGGCTACCCATGGCCGAATGGTCGTCACTGGAAGTGAGGACGGCACTATCGGACTGTGGGACCTGCACACCCACCAGCAACTCGGCGAGCCGCTAGCCGCGCACGAGTTCGGTGTACGAGCGTTGGCTGTCGGGGAGTTGAAGAGTGTTCCGGTGGCCGTGAGTTGTGGGCAAACCGTTGCCAAGGTATGGAATCTGGACACTCGCCGGCAGCTCGGCCAGCCGTTGGCCGGGCACATTAACGCGGTCGTGGCAGTCGCGGTCGGCTCGGTTGATCGGACTCCGGTCGCTATCACCGGCGGGTTCGACCGCACAGCTCGGATCTGGGACCTGAATGCGGACCAGCCGCTGGCTGGGCACACCGACCGAGTGATCAGCGTGGCCATCGGCCAGGTCGATGGGCGATTTCTGGCCGTCACGGGCAGCAACGACACCACAGCCGTGGTGTGGGATCTGGGGAACGGCGGTCTTCAGGACGGCCCGCCGCTGGCGGGGCACCGAAGCCCCGTCGCAGCGGTAGCCCTCGGCGAGCTCGGCGGTCGTTCCATCGCAATCACCAGTGGGGAGGACGCGCTCGTGCAGGTTTGGGATCTCGAATCACGACAACCGATCGGACCGGTCCTCGCTGGTCACACTGGGCCGGTGATGGCGCTGGACCTCGGCACCATCGACGGTGTCACGGTTCTGGTGACCGGAAGCAGAGACGGGACGGTGCGGTTGTGGGATCCGGCAACCGGTATCGCGGTGGGGGAACCACTGCTGGGACACAACGCCGACGTGGAATGTGTATTTTTGTCCAAAGTAGAAAATTGTTTGCTTGTGTTCGCCGGAAACCGGTTCGGGCACGTCACCGGCTGGGATTTCCGGACGCGCAGAAAGCTCGATCTCGAACTCCCCGATCTCTACCGGTGGCGCTTGCTCGCGATCGGAAACGCCGACGGCAGACCTATCGCCGTGTTCGGAGCAAATGACAACAGCGTGCTCTGCTGGGACATTCTGACCAATTCCGCGATGGGTGCTCCACTCGTCGGCCACACCGATTTCGTTGAATCCGCAGTCATCGGTGACTGTGATGGCAGGCCGGTGGCGCTGACAGCCAGTCGAGATCTGACTGTGCGGACCTGGGACATTCGGGACGGAACCCAGCTGGGCGTACCGCTGACTCGGAAATGGGCCACCGAAAATACTATGGCGATCGGTCCGATGGGTGACGAGACAGCTGCAATCGTACTAGACCGTGAGCAGGTCCGACTGTGGTCGCTACGCACCTTCCAGCAGGTCGGCGAGCCACTCTACGGTGCAAAGACGGATACGAATTCGCTCGCCATCGGTACCGCCAATGGACAGGCTGTGGTGGTCTGCGGTTGCAACGACGGTCAGGTCCGGGTTCGTGATCTTGATTCCGGGCGGCCGGCCGGGCCGTTGCTCAACGGCCACTGGGGATGGGTGCGAGGTTGCGTTGTCACGGAACTCGACGGACCGGTCGCCGTCACCGCGGAAGCGGTTGAGAATACGGTTCGAGTCTGGGATCTGACGTCATACTGGGAGCGGTTCAAGTGGATGCACGCCGAACGCTCAATATTCGACGGGGTAGGGGGATCGCTGGCTCTGTGCAGGTGTGACGGCCGCCCAAGGGTCATCACGACCACCAAGGCTCTTGCGCGCGTTTGGGAGTTGTCGTCCCGATCGCTGCTCGGCGAACTCTCCGGGCACACTGCCAACATCGCCGCCATCGCCGCCATTGAATGCGGTGGCATCCCGATGGTGCTCACGGGCAGCCGGGACTCCACTGCCAGGCTGTGGAACTTGCGGACCTTCGAGCCTGTCTGTGCACCGCTGACCGGTCACAAGGGCGAGGTAAATGCGGTGGTGTTCGGCGGGTTCGACGGCCGGGTGATCGCCTTCACCGGAGACGACGGGGGCACCATCCGTGCGTGGGATCCGCTCACGAGTGCCCAGCTTGACCTACCAATCCCCAAAGCGCAGGACTGGGTGACCACCTTGACTTATGGGGAATTACGGGGTAACCCGGCGCTAGCCATCGGCGCGGCGGACGGCACGGTGCGAATCTGGTGTGGGGCCACCCAACAAACTATCGTCGAGGTGCAGCTGCACGCGACCCCACAGGACATGGTGATTCACCCAGATGGATACCTGTGCATCGGTACCAAGATGGGTGTCGTGACGTTGCGGATCGGGGCGGACCGGTGAGCCGCGTGCTTCTGGTGCACGGCGTCGCTCAACAGTACAGGGGTCCGGAGGCGCTCAAGGCGGCCTGTGCGCCCGCGCTGTGTGATGGAATCTCGCTCGCGAACGGATGCCTGACAACTGACGAGGTGTCGGTTGCGTTCTACGGCGATCTTTTCCGACCGCCTGGTCGTGCGGTCGGGATGCCTGACTACGACGCCTCCGACGTCAATGACGAATTCGAGCGTGAGTTGCTTGCGCTCTTGTGGGCAGACGTGGCTGAGGAGGGACGGAGCAGGGTTCGGACGCCGTCGTGGATCCAGCGTGCGCTCTATGCTGTCAACCGTGTCCCCTTCTTCAGTGGCCTGTCTGAGCGAGTTCTGATCGGCAGTCTGAAGCAGGTCAGGGCATATCTCACCAACCCCGACGTGCGTAATCGCGTGCGACAGCGGGTGCTGGGCGCAGTGACGCATGAGACGCGGGTTCTGGTCGGACACTCCCTCGGTTCTGTGGTCGCCTACGAGGTGCTGTGCGCTGAGCCGGACTTGCCGGTAACCACCTTTGTGACACTTGGTTCACCGCTGGGTATACCCAACCTTATCTTCGACCGGCTGGAGCCCGAGCCAGGCCGCTGGCCGAACGTCAGCGCATGGACAAACATAGCCGACCGGGGTGACGTGGTGGCGCTGGCCAAGGAACTCCGTCCACTGTTCGGTGAACAGGTGAGGGACATCCTTATCCACAACGGGGCGAAGGCGCACGACGTGCGGCCCTATCTGACCGCACGTGAGACCGGACTCGCGATCTGCCGGACATCGTGATCTTCCTCAACCACGTGGCCGCCAGCGTGGACATTCTCCCGCGTGCGTGTCCTCAAGGAGTTGAACCCCCACGGTGTCCGAGGAGAACAACCGGCCTCGGCGTGAACCGGTCACGCCGACGATGACCTGCGCGGACAGTACTCGGTATTTGTCAGAATCGCCACGCCTCGCCGACGTCTCATGGCATGGAGACGGCATGGTCTTGGTGCGGAAGTACGAGTACGAGCCCAGTTTGGAAGGCTGCGCTCACTGCGCCGTCAGGGGACTAGATCTGTGGTCAGGCCGGGTCACAGCGAACCGCTATTGACCGTGGTTGACCGGTGTTAATGGCACGCTAATGGCACACGGGAGGTGTTGGCCTGCCGCAGGACGGCGGGCGGGGAGTGGGTATCCCGTCGCGTCGGCGAGCTTGTCTCGGAGCGGGTCGGGGGGCAGGGGTCCAGCTGGAGCACCCGACGCGCTGAACGAGCTGGACCCCTGCCCCCCGGCCCGCTACGCCTCCGGCGCCGGCGCGACGGGATACCCACTCCCCTGGTGACCCACCGCTATCCGGACCCGGCCCTGGAACCATCCCGGAGCGAGGCCCGCCGGAGGCGTCTGTGGTTGGTCGTGAGCTTGCGACCCTATAGTGCTGCCCAGGTCTAGAGCCTGACCTGCGGCCACCGAACTTCACACCCGAGCAGTTACCGATCACGCGGAGATAGAGCAAACCTCCGGTACGCGAGGATAGTCACATGGAGAAACCACTGTTTGCCAAGGATGATCTGGGGACCGCGTTACAGGCCAAGGCTCGGGACGTGGCCAAGCGCATGGAGCAGTGGGATCCGAACGCACTGCTGAAGGCGCCGGAGGCGGACGTTGTCGACGAACTGATCGGGGTGAGCACGGTTAAATGCCCCCGCTTGCTGCGCGACCAGGCATGGATGCCGGAACCCTCAGAGATCGCGCAGAAGTTCAGTCAGTTCGACGAGGTGGTGGAGAGGCGGGTCATGCGGTTCGTTCTCGTGATGCCGTTCGATGGGGAGGCGGATGTATTTACGCTCCGGGCCAACACGTCCAGCTACAACCCGCCTCGGGTGGTGGGTCTAGGCAAGAATGAGCTGCGGATTGCGGTGGACGGTCCGGTCGGTGACGGCGCTAGTGTGCGCGCGCTGTTCGAGGCACAGCTAGACGAGATCGAAAAGCACCTCGAATGGTCGCGTCAACAGATCGAGCAGCACAACGAGCGGATGTGTGCAGAAATCTCCACTATGGTCCCCCGCAGGCGGGCGCAGGTGCTGGCTGCCCGTAAACTGCAAGCAGAGATCGGGTTTCCCATCTACCGACGGCCGGACGCCGACACCTACACCGTCCCGATCAAGCGACGCAAGCTGCGGACCGTTGGTCCCAGCGGCACGCCATCAGCCACGGCGTTCAAGCCCGAGCCAGCGATGGCCGACAGGGACTACTGGGCTGCCCTCACTGTGCTACGCAACTCCCGTAACGCACTGGAACGCACGCCGTCGCTCGCCGAGAAGCTTGGTGAGCAACAGATCCGCGACCTGTTGCTGGTCAACCTCAACGCCCACTTTGAGGGCGACGCCGCCGGTGAGGTCTTTAACGGCGCCGGCAAGACCGACATCCTTATCCGCGTCGATGACCGCAATATCTTCATCGGGGAATGCAAGATCTGGGACGGTCCGAGCACGATGAACGAGGCGCTCGGGCAAATCTTCAAGTACCTGGTCTGGCGCGATACCAAGGCTGCGATCCTGCTGTTCATCCGCAACAAGGACGTCACCGCAGTCGTCAAAAAGGTCATAGAAAAGACCGAGGAGCACCCCAACTACAAACGACGCGGTCCGTTGTACAACGACGACCAACTCGACTTCGTCATGCACGCCCAGGACGATCCCGAGCGGGAGATCCACCTAACGCTGCTGCCCTTCGCGCTACGCACTAGCGCTACGGCGTGACGATCGGCGCACCACAAGTCAGCGAGGCCACCCCTGGCGCCCCGAGCGTCTGATCATGACGTGAGCACATCCGTCTGGTTTTGGGTGGTGAGCGATAGTCGGATCGACCCAGTGACCTGTTCGGTATGAACGCTTATTGTCCGTGCGTCCGGGGCTTGGGAGGGTTTTGCAGGCCGTTTTGCACGCCGCTGAACTGGGGCTGATGTGCCAGTGTGGATCACTCCGTGCGAACCAGTCGGTGTCGCTTCCGCTGGGGGCTCGCTGACGGTGCCCGTCTGGGGGCTATTATGAAAGCTGGCCGTGGTGCCCTGCTATCCGCCTAGACTCTGGACTCGGGTAATTTCCAGCTTCAGGAGATGGAGTCGATGGTTAACAAGTTGCGACCGCGCGGGCAACGGCTGACTCTGATCGTGTCGGTGGCGTTGCTGCTGGTCGTGGGTGGACTTGTGGTCGCGCAGAAGTGGCCCGGCGCCTGGTGGTGGATCCCAATCACCGCTGCCGGCCTCGCCGCATTAGTGGCCGGGGCTGGTCCGTTGTGGCAACGCTGGAGGGAGCATCAGGTAGCTACTGCCGTTATGGTGCGGCGCAGCGTGCGGGGCACCAAAGGGCCTGCCGGTGCTCGTCTGCCCACGGTTGCCGAGGTGGATCTGCGCACGTTGCGGGTTCATCCAGCGGTGATCGACGTGCCTTATCTGCCTCGAAGGGCCAAGGAGCGGGAGGTGCGGGAGCGATTGCGTGCGGGTCGCCCAGTGCTCCTGGTTGGATCCTCGATGGTCGGCAAGACTCGCCTGGCCGCTGCTGTGATCCGCGACCTGTACCCCGATCGACTCCTGCTCATCCCCGACACCCCGACTGCTCCGGCTGCCTTGGATGAGGCTGACCGGCTGCCCAAGGCTGATCACGTGATCTGGCTCGATGACCTGGATCAATACCTGACCGGAGGCGGTCTGACAGCTGGCCTGATCATGCGCCTCGCTGAGCGCAACGCTGTCGTGGCGACTCTGCGGGCCCGGGAGTGGGACCGGCTTCAACCTACCGATCAGCTGCGACCACCGGAATGGGATGCCCTGCGCGTTTTCGAGAAGGTCACGTTGGATCGTGACCGTGATCTGCCCAGCGACGAAGACGTGGCGCGGGCGGTGCCTGATGTCGCGGTCCGGGAGCGCATCACTCGGGTTGGCATCGGGGAGTACGTCGGTGCCGGTCAGCGCATCGTCGATCAGCTAGCCCTGGGAGTCCAGTCCCACCCGCTCGGGTACGCTCTCGTGCGCGGCGTGGTCGACTGGCGGCGCACCGGTGTTACCCGACCGGTTCCTGCCAGTCTGCTGCCGGCCCTTGCCGCCGCGCATCTGACTCCCCGACAGCGCACCAATCTCGCTGATGACGAAGGGTATGCGGACGCGTTGGCCTGGGCGACCCGAGAAATCAACCCCACGGTGGCTCTCCTCGAACCAGGCGACGGAGTCTTCACCGTGTATGACTTTGCGCTAGATCGACTCACCGCTACCGATGACGCACCCCCGGCCGCCACCTGGCAGCTCGTCATGGACAACACCGAACCGCGCGAGCTAGTCGCGATTGGGTACCAAGCCGAGGTCACCTATGGACATCACGATATCGCTGAACAGGCCTGGCGGCGGGCCACCGAGGCCGGTGACAGCAGCGCCATGCTTCTCCTCGGGTGCCTGCTCCAGATGCGGGGGAACTTCACCGAGGCTGAGACCTGGTACCGGCAGAGCGCCGAGGCCGGTGACCGCAACGCCATGCTTCTCCTCGGGTGCCTGCTCCAGATGCGGGGGGACCTCACCAGGGCTGAGGCCTGGTACCGGCGAGCCGCCGAGGCCTGTGACAGCGCCGCCATGACCGGCCTCGGGGTCCTGCTCCAAGAGCGGGGGGACCTAACTGAAACCGAGATGTGGTACCGGCTCGACAGCGTCACCATGACCGGCCTCGGGGCACTGCTTCATCAGCGGGGGGACCTCACCGGGGCTGAGGCCTGGTACCGGCGAGCCGCCAAGGATGGCTATAGCGTCGCCATGATCGGTCTCGGGATCCTGCTCCTGGAACGGGAGGACCTCACCGGGGCTGAGCTCTGGTACCGGCGAGCCGTCGAGGTTGGTGACAGCGCCGCCATCACCAACCTCTTGGCCCTGCTCCAGAAGCGGGGGGACTTCACCGAAGCTAGTTAGTGCATCACTGCCAAATGGCCAGCCGCACTATCAGCAGGTGACGAGCTGGCCGCTCGGGCCGGCCCGCGCGAGCACGGCCGTCAGGCCGCGCGCAGCAAGCGGGACCGGCCCGGACGGGCACGCGAGCCGGTCTACTTATCCAGACACAGTCGCGCCGCCGCAGGCGGCGCTTGAGTACGCCCGGCATGGGCGATCGATTGGGGGTGGAAGTCCCCTGGAGGAAGAGGTGGTGCTAACTCCGAGCCGGAGGCAACTGCGTCGTCGTGAGGCGGGGTGGGAAGGAAGCCCGAGGCGTA
>JBATXM010000066.1:0-3510 GCA_049673305.1 Pseudonocardiaceae bacterium
CGTCCCCCTGACGCATCACCTGAGGAAGGCCCGGAGCTCCGGGCACTGTCCGCGTCGGCGGCGGGGAATGTGGCGTTGTGGGAAATACCCGCCAGGTCGTCCCAACGGTGGCGGTGAGCCACCGTCGTGACATCCTGGCCGGCGAGACGCGTGTGCGGCTGGCTGCTCTGCGCCTGAGCCTCGAAGGAGACTGACGTGCGCTATACAGTCACGCTCACCGAACCGGACGATGTCTCCGGCAACCCGGACGCCAAGGTGGTGAGTGTCACCCCGCACACCGGTGAGGCGTTCGAGGTTCTCGCGCCCGCCGTATCCGTACGGAATGACCCGCGCGAGATTGACGCCGAGATTCGCCGGGAGACCGACGGGGCCACCGTGAACTTTGGTGAGCTCGTCGAGGATGCCCGGGTCAGCGCCACCACCCCGCAGGCCCGTGAGCTGTGGGGCAACGCGATGGCCGATCTGTTTCATGGCTGGGTGCACCCTTGGGATGATGGTGCCCCGATGTTCTACCCACATTCAGTTGCACGCTGTTCTTTCGCGGATAGGTACATCGCAACATGCGAATTTAACTGCCTATCGCGCCGAGAGGCAGGTCGTACCAATCGATTAACGACCTTCTGGGCATCTGACCAGGCTGGACTCCGCCACCACCTCGCCCTCAGCTCAGCGCAACCGACGAGTAACAGCTTCTCCACCGGGGGGACTCACAAGACCAAGATCATCCAATTGCCGGTTTTACCCGTATCTCGACTGGACCCCTAGTCAAGGTACCTGATCAGCATGAACGTTGCGCATCAATGGTTTTTCGCTGGAAACTACGAGGAGGCCTCCACGGGACAATCACGCCATCAGCGCCTTCGGCGCGTTTCGCTCACCGGGCAGCAAGCCCGGGGATCGATCCGCTGGGGCGACGTTTGCCCGGAGAACGTCAAACAGAGATGGTCATCCAGTCGTTGACGAGCGGGGTGCGTCCGCCGAGGTACTGTTCGACTCGGATGTACCGGTCATCGTGGTGGCGCCGACGACCGGCGTGTGCCGATAATTTTCCAGATCTTGCCGTTTGCCTTTGAGAGCACATAGAGTTCGCCATGGCTGTCGGTGCCGAACCGCACATCGACCCGCGAGTTGCCCGCCAGCTGCCGCATGGTGACCGGTTGGCCCTTATCAGTGAAGAGCGTGAGCTCATAGACCGTGGCAAGCTTACCGCCTGTGTGCATCTCGCGGGTGTCCGCGTAGAAGAATCGACCCGGCACGAAGTCGGCGAACAGATACTTACCGCGCAGCTCGGGCAGACTACTACCCCGGTAGACGAAACCGCCGACCACCGCATGTCCGCTGGTTTGGCACGGCGGCCAGCCAGGCGGCGGGTTATGGGCGAAGGCGACCACGGGATAGGTGTAGCCGTACTTGCTGTCATCGGCAGGCAGGGGAAAGACGCCACAGGAAGGATCGCCGGCCTTGAACATAAATGGGCCTTCCCGTTGACTCCATCCGAAGTTGTTTCCAGGGCGCACTTCGTAGATCGATTCGATTTGCTGCTCGCCGATGTTCGCCAGGAACATCCGGTGACCGTCGCTGGGGTCCCAGCTGAATCGGACGGGATCACGCAGGCCAGAGGCGTAAATTTCCCTGAGAGCGTTACCTGGCTTGCCAACAAAGGGATTGTTCGCCGGAATCCCGTAGTTTCCGTTGGCGCCGTTGGTGCCCCGCGGGTCTATTCGCAGGATCTTTCCCTGTGGAACCCTCAGATCCTGAGGGACCGTGGTCACCATACCCGGACTCTCCTCACCGACCACGCCCCCGTCCCCGTCGGCGATATAGAGCAATCCGTAGTCCTGGTCACCGGGCCGCGCGGTGAGGTTGAAGCCGATCTGCTGGATTCCATGTATGGTATCGGCGAATCCGAGCCGGAGCACTTCTCGTCGTGTTCCACTGAAGATACTTGCGGATGGATCAGTCGCCTTCCACTCGGTCACCACCCCTTGAGTGGCCGCGTTCGGCGGGTAGGGCAGATCGGGAACCTTGGTTTGTGGAACCTTCGGGTTGAGAGCGGCGCCCGCCTCGGTGTGGGCGGTGTAAAATAAGCCGTTTTTCTTGAACTCCGGCGCGAAGGCCACGAACACAAGCCCGCTCGAGAGGCTCTTGGTATTCAAGAAGTTCGGGGCGAACTCGACGCCAACGTCAAGGTAGGTTTGCGGCTTACCATCCTTGATGAGATAAATTTTGCCGTTGAGGTCGGGTACGAATAGGCGTCCCGAACCGTCCGGAACCTCGCCCAGGTAGTTGATCCGGGCCCAACGGTCGAGACTGTCGCCGGGCGGTGGTGGCGGGTTCGGTTTCGACGGCGGGATTGTCACCAACTCTTGAAGAGTCAGTCCCACACCGGACGCGATGGGATCCTGAAGTGGATGAACAAGCGGCCCGGATGCTTGCGGCGTCGAACACGATGTCGCCGCGAGAACGGTAACAAAAATTGTCGCAACGGTGAGGCAGCGTCGTGATCGCCAGAGCATGCGCGAATTTTAGCATAAGGGTGAAATGGCGTGATGACCGGTAGGCGTCCACCCTCCGGATTACCAGTATCAATCATTTCTGCCCTAGCGCCAGTTTCCGGGTGGACACAATCATTAAATCTCGCCACGATAACCGAAAATCAGGAGCCGAAGGCCTCGATCGGGGGGCAGGAACACACCAGGTTGCGGTCCCCGTGGGCTTGGTCGATCCGCCGCACCGGGAGCCACACGGGGCTGGACCTGCAATGGAATCGGATCGCACGCTAAGCCCGTTCTGCGAGGTCAGGGTGGGTGGTCCGCGCACGGTCGCGCAGGCTGTTAGCGTGGGTCCCGGTTCGGTCGCAGCCCGCATGTGATCATGGTTGAGAACGAGGATCGCCTGGTGGTATCGCGTTCTGTGACCGTGATCTCAGTGTCCGGAAGTTACAGTAACGGACAAGATCAATGTAAGGGTCTGGAGACCCGATCGAACCTCCAGAAGCGTCCGGAAGGCCTCGTCAACTTGTTCGGTCCGACGAGCGGAGGAGATCAATCTAGTGCGTGGTTGAGGTGGGATGGTCGGGTCCGCTCGGGTGGTTCAGGCGGTGGTGGTCAACCCGGTGACGTCGTTCCAGGTACTGAAGCGGCTGGCCATCTCGCGGCGGTATTCCTGAGCGTGGAGCAGGTGACGACGGGTCCGGAAATGGGGCGATATCGCACTGAACGCGGCCAGGAACCGTTGTGCGCCACCGGGCGAGCTAAAATTTTTCATGGCGCGCTCCCGCACCCGGGTGGGTTGGTGGGAGTTCTCCGCGCGGTTGTTCAGGTACTTCGACTGGCGATGCTCGACCGAAGCCAGCACGCTACGTCGCGCCGCCTGGTAGCTGCCCAGCTTGTCGGTGACCAGCACCCGGGGCACGTACTCCAGGCCCTTCAGAAGCTTGCGAAAGAACCTGGTCGCGGCCTTGGCGTCGCGCCGGGACGTGACCAGGATGTCCAGCACGGTGCCGTCCTG
>JBATXM010000067.1:0-25039 GCA_049673305.1 Pseudonocardiaceae bacterium
TGACACGATGTGTCACTTTCGGCACCCAAACCGTGATCTTAAGTCCCCGACCTCCCCCGGCTAGCACCTCCTGCACCACGCGCCTCGCGGGCACCACCCAGTCCTTCGCCGGCCTATGATATTCGCAAGATTTTCCTGCGAACGCCTCACGTATGCCCCAGGTCAGAACTTGATCAAAAAGCTACTTCAGGAGGTCTGAGCCCAGAGCCGTGAACTCGACGATAACGACGTAAAATTGCCCTAAAAATGTCTGTGACGTCGAGTTCACGACCAGCGCCTGGCCACGCCGCGCCCGCGACTACGCATACCACTGCCAGCGACAACACCTCACCCATCACAATGTGCGGCTGCCGTGTTAGCCTGCCGAATTGCCAGGTTCCTGGGTAGAACCACTAAACTAATCAATCAACCCGCGCAGCCGCTGGTCTTCCAGCCAGGCTCGCGGGCCGATGTGCTGGACCCGCAGGGAGGCCACCGCGACGCCGAAGCGCAGGCTGCGCTCGGGATCGGTCACCCCCCGGGCACGGGCGAAGGTAACCGCCCCGTGCAGCACATCGCCGGCACCCAGGGTGTCACGGACGGTGACCGGCGGGACCTCGATGGCGCCGGCGGCCTCCCGGATCCGCCAGCGCACCGGCGCGGCCCCGGCTGTCATCGCCACCAGGCGAGCGCCGCCTGCCAGGAGCGCCGCAGCGACCGCCTCGAATCCCGCTGCGTCGGATTCCTCTGTGTCGGATTCCTTTGGCTGACCGGCCACGAAGCTGGTGGAGCACACGACGACGTCGGCGAGTCCCACCAGCTCGGCGTACACCCGCTTGGGGCTGCCGCAGTCCAGCACCACCGGGATCCCGGCCGCCTGGGCGGCCTGCGCGGCGGCCACGGCCAGGTCGGGATGATGGCCATCGAGCAGCACCACGTCGGCGTCTCGGGTCAACGCTGGCAGGTCGCCGGGTACCACAGCCGTCATGTCCTCGGCGTTGCGGGATACCACCGATCGTTCACCGGTGCCATCGAGCACGGTGATTGCCGAGATGCTGAGGTCCGCGCCGGCTGCCCAGGCATCCACGATGCGCACCCCGGCACGGCCCAGCTCCCCCGCCGCCAACCGGCCAAGCGGACCAGGGCCCAGCGCGGAGAGCAGCACGCTCTGCCCGCCCAGCGCACCGAACGTCACCGCGGCAACGGCGGCCGGTCCCCCGGCGGCAATATCGCTGCTCAGCGCGACAACTTTCTCATCCACCCCAGGCCGCCGATCCACCCGCTGCACCAAATCCACTGTGGCAAGACCAACAAACAACCCCCTCAACCCGCGTTCAGCGGGCTGGGTGGGGTCAATGGCCACCGAATAACCCCGCCCAGCCCGCTCAATGCGATCGGGTCGTTCGGGGTAGCGTCGCTGAGGTGCGCTTTCTCGATGATCGCAGACCTGAGTACGACCTTACTTATGACGATGTCTTTTTGGTGCCCGCACGCTCGGACGTAGCATCCCGGTTCGATGCGGATTTGTCCACGGTGGATGGATCGGGCACCACCATCCCGCTCGTGGTGGCCAACATGACCGCGGTAGCGGGACGCCGGATGGCTGAGACGGTGGCCCGCCGGGGCGGGCTGGTGGTACTGCCCCAGGAGGTGGACCCGGAGGTGGTCGCCAAGACGGTGGCATGGGTGAAATCGCGGCACCTGGTACTGGACACCGCGCTGACCCTGAATCCGCAAGACGCCGTCGCTGACGCGATTACCCTGCTGCCTAAGCGGGCACACCGGGCCGTGGTGGTACTTGATGGCGCAGGTATTCCGGTGGGGCTGGTCACCGAGGCTGAGTTGACCGGAGTGGACCGGTTCACCCGGCTGGCCGACGTGACGCAGACCGACCTGGTGGTGGTGTCCGCCGATACCGAACCGCGCAAGGTCTTCGATCAGCTGCACCACCGCCACCAGAAGCTGGCGCTCGCGGTGAACGCCCAGGGCCGGCTGGTCGGGGTGCTGACCCCTACCTCGGCATTACGCGCCGAGCTGTACTCCCCCGCGCTGGACGCCGATGGCCAGCTGCGGGTGGCCGCGGCGCTCGGAGTGAACGGCGACGTCACAGCCAAGACTGAGGCGCTGCTCGCGGCGGGAGTCGACGTGCTGGTGGTCGACACCGCTCACGGCCACCAGCGCAAGATGCTCGACGCGCTGCGCGCGGTCCGGTCCCGCCGCCCGAGCGTGCCGGTGGTGGCCGGGAATGTGGTCTCCGCGCAGGGCACCCGCGACCTGCTCGAGGCCGGCGCCGACATCGTCAAAATCGGGGTGGGGCCGGGCGCGATGTGCACCACCCGGATGCTGACCGGCGTCGGCCGGCCGCAGTTCTCCTCGGTGGCCGAATGCGCCGCCGCAGCTCACACGGCCGGTGGCCACGTCTGGGCCGATGGGGGGGTGCGCCACCCGAGGGATGTCGCGCTGGCGCTGGCCGCGGGAGCGACGAACGTGATGATCGGATCGTGGTTCGCGGGCACCTACGAGTCGCCGGGTGAGCTGCAACGAGACGAGACCGGCCGACCCTATAAGGAGTCGTACGGGATGGCCTCCAAGCGCGCGGTCGCCGCCCGCACCAGCCGTGACGACACCTTCGACCGAGCTCGCAAAGCACTGTTCGAGGAGGGCATCTCGACCGCCCGGATGTACCTCGACCCACACCGGCCCGGGGTGGAGGATCTCATCGACTACATCTGTGCCGGAGTGCGCAGCGCCTGCACCTACGCCGGCGCCCGAACGCTGCCCGAGCTCTCCGAACGGGCTGTGATCGGGGTGCAGTCCACAGCCGGCTTCGCCGAAGGCCGCCCCCTCCCCAGCGGCTGGTGACGAATCAGGGCAGACGATGTGGACGATGTGATGGACGTCCTGTGCGACATCTGGAATCTGTGTGGTGGCCTTCTCGGATTGGCCGCGCTGACCGCCGGCACCTTGGTTTTCGTCGCGGGCGAGTTCGCCCTCACCACGCTGGAACGCAGCACTGTCGACGCGCACGTGCAGCAGGTCGGTGACCGTCGATCCCGTCACGTCCAGCACGCGCGGCGCACGCTGTCCTTCCAGCTCTCCGGCGCCCAGGTGGGCATCACGATCACCACCCTGCTCACCGGATACGTGGCGGAGCCGGCCATCGCCGGGATGATCCGGCCCGGCCTCCATGCCGTCGGCCTACCCGGCAACGCCATGAGCGGGGTGTCCTGGGGGATCGGGTTAACCTTGGCCACCGCGTTGTCTATGGTGTTCGGTGAGCTCGTCCCCCAGAATCTGGCCATCTCTCGGCCGCTGCAGACGGCCCGGCAGGTCGCTGGAATACTCACGACGTTTTCGATCACGTTCCGGTGGCTGATCTCCACGCTGAACGGAGCGGCGAACTGGATCGTCCGCCGGCTGGGCGTCGAACCGGCTGAGGACCTGCGCTCCGCACGCTCTCCGCAGGAGCTCGGTTCCCTGGTTCGCAGCAGCGCCCAGCACGGCACGCTGGACGCGGCAACCGCCACCCTGCTGGACCGTTCGCTGCGCTTCGGTGAACGCACCGCTGACGAGCTGATGACCCCCAGGGTGCGGGTGCAGGCGCTTCGAGCGAGCGCTCCGGTCCTTGCCCTGGTGGACGCTGCGCGGCGGACCGGATTCTCCCGCTTCCCGGTCTATGGCAGCGACCTCGACGATGTGCGTGGCGTGGTGCACGTCAAGCAGGCCTTCACGGTGTCCGCTGGCAAGCGCGCCGGGTGCCAGGTTGGCACCCTGGCCAGCCCGGCCCCCACCGTTCCCAGCTCACTGAACGGCGATGTGCTGCTCGAGCGGCTGCGCGATCAGGGCTTACAGCTCGCCATTGTGGTCGACGAGTACGGCGGTACCGCGGGCATCGTCACCCTTGAGGACCTGGTGGAGGAGATCGTCGGTGACGTCCGCGATGAGCACGATCCGCTGGAGGTCGCCCCTGTCCGACTGCTGGACAAGCGGAGCTGGATCATTTCCGGGTTGCTGCGAGCTGACGAGGTCGCCGATGCTGTCGGGTTTGTGATGCCCGAGGGCGACTACGAGACCGTGGCCGGGCTCGTGCTGCAACGGTTGGGCCGCATCCCCGATGCCGGCGACGAGGTCGAGGTCAATGGGTGGCGGCTGACCGTGATGCGGATGGACCGCCGCCGCATCGCGGATCTCCGGCTCACCCGGACCGCGCTGGCTGAGCAGGTGGGCGAGTGAATGCCGCCGCGCTGCTGATCGCGCTCGTACTGCTAGCCGGTAACGCTTTCTTTGTGGGCGCTGAGTTCGCCCTGATCAGTGCACGGCGAGAGCGGTTGGAGGCGATGGCCAAGCGCGGGGTGCAGCGGGCTCACACGGTGATCCGGGCCGCGGAGATGCTGCCGCTGATGCTGGCTGCGGCACAACTCGGGATCACCATCAGCTCGCTGGGGCTGGGCTCACTCGGTGAGCCGGCGATCGCCCGTCAGCTCGAGTGGCTGACTGGTTCGCTCGGGGTACCCGACGCGGTGCTACACACTGCGGCCTTCATCATCGCGCTGGGCATCGTCACGGTAGCGCACATCCTGCTCGGCGAGATGGTGCCCAAGAACATCGCCATCGCGGGTCCAGAGCGCACCGCGCTGTGGATGGTGCCGCCGCTGGTCGCGTTCATGCGGGTGACGCGACCCATCATCACGCTGTTCAGCCGGGCCGCGCGGCTGGTTCTGCAGCTCTGTGGCGTGCAACTCCGCGAGGAGCTGTCCAGCGCCTACAGTTCCGATGAGCTGGCCAACCTGATCGCCGACTCCAACCGCGCGGGACTGCTGGACAGCCAAGAGCACCGCAGGCTGACCCAAACCTTGTCCACGATGACCCGGACCGTCGCGGACGTGCTCATCCCGCTCTCCGGGCTGACCACGGTTCCCGCCGAACCCACCTTGGGCGACATCGAGCGTGCGGTGGCCCAGACTGGTTTTTCCCGCTTCCCGCTGCGCACCGGCACCGACGGGCAGTTGGTGGGTTACCTGCATGTCAAAGACGTGCTGGAGCTGCTCGGCAGGTCGCCGGACACACCGGTGCCACCGGGCAGCGCGCGCCCACTGCCCGAGATGCGCTCCACCGCCAAGCTCGACCAAGCGCTGGCCCTGCTGCTCCGCTCAGGCAGCCACCTCGCCCGTGTGGTGAATCCCAGCGGAAACACCGAGGGAGTCGTCGCGCTGGAGGACCTGGTCGAGGAATACGTCGGCACAGTCCGCGACGCCACCCACGTCTCCCGCCCCACCGGCGCCCCACGCTGATGCCCGGCCCCCAGCGCTCAGTCGTCCTCTGGTGGGTCCTGCGCCCGGGCGGTGCGAACCGCTGCCCATTCCTCGTCCAGCCGGAGACGCTCCTCGGTCAGCTGGCGACGTTCCTCGGCCTGCCGGCGATGCTTGGCATGCAAGATGAGATCGGTCCAGGTCGCGCCGAGCGGCACCCCGAGGAACAGCATCAGCAGCTCACCCAACACCTGTAGGCTCACTGGAGATCACCTTCCCCTTTTCCCATTGCCGGTGCGGATCGCGGCACTGTGGTCCGGAAAGTGACTCGGATCACTTTCCCATACTTGAGAACAATAATGCCTAACCCGTTGTCTAGCAAGGGGAGGACGGGATGACCACCCCGGTCCCGCGCTGAGGTCTCAGTTGACTTCGGACAAGCCCTCACTAGACTTCAGCTATGGCTCTCAGGATGACGACAACCGTTCGGATGGTGCTGGAAGCCCTCCTGCAGGTGTGGGATGACGACCCCACCGCGGCCCTCTACGGCTTGGAGATCACCGAACGCACCAACCTGTTGCCAGGGACCACCTACCCGATCCTGCAACGGCTTCTCGACCATGGCTGGTTGACCGACCAGTGGGAAAATGTCGATCCACATGAGGCGGCCCGACCGAGACGCCGTTATTACCAACTCACCGAGGAAGGCGTGTCGGCGGCCCGCAAGGCCCTCCAGGATGCGTCGGCGCGTTCGGGCACCAGAAGCGGTACGCGGGCGGCCGCGCTGAGCCCAGCAGCCCAGCCGGGGATCGCATAACTAGCTAGCGGACGCCAGCCCTCGCTGGGGGGAAGGTGAAGGAACCGATGAAAGAGGTCAACCACAACCGCCGAGCGAAGGCCGCCGAGATCTGCGCCCATGCCCTGGGCGTGGGCGTCCTGATCATGTTGGTCCTTGCTGAGCCCACAGCGGTGACGCTCAGTCTGGCAGTAGCGCTGGCTCCGTTCACGCTCGCCACGGTCTTGAGGTTGACGGTCTTCCTGGCCTGCGGTGTGCTCAGCCTTGTGCTGGGTGATTGTCGAGACCGGGCCGAGTTGGTGGCATGTGCCATCGGCGCAGTGCAGCCACCCGGCGAGGGCGAGCAGTATCGGGAGACCATGATCGCCGAGATCCGCTATGAGCCAGCCGACGAGAAAATACCGGCTATCACAGTTGACCTGCTGATCAACGCCCCCAGGACAATCTGGGGAGCCTGGAGGCGCGTCCTGAGGCCCCAGGGGAAGCGGGCACGCCGGACGCAAGGGTGAGGTTACGTCCATCGGCGGGATCGAAGACCTGGATGTGGACCGGATCGAACCAGACCTGGGCCTTCTCCCCCGCAGTCGCGGCCGACGCGACGGACAGCCGGGTGACCAACGGGATGCTGGAGAACTCATCCTCCAGGGCGAAGTGGGCATACTTGTCCGAGCCCAGTGACTCCAGCATCGTGACCTGCGCCGTGAACATCACCCCGTGTTCCTTGGTCCCGGGCTCCACCAACGAGGCATCCTCGAAGTGCTCCGGACGCACCCCCACGAGAACGTCGCGGGGTGCGTCCGCCGCTTCCAGCGTGCGACGCATCCAGTCGGAGAGCGCCACCTCGCCCATCGCACACCACAGAGCACTCTCGCTCAGCCGCGCGGGCAGGAAGTTCATCGCCGGCGAGCCGATGAATCCCGCCACGAACACGTTCACTGGGTGCTCGTAAAGCACCTGCGGCGCGCCGACCTGCTGCACCACCCCGCCGCGCAGTACCACCACTCGATCCCCCAGCCGCATCGCCTCGGTCTGGTCGTGAGTCACATAGACAGTGGTGACACCCAGCTCCCTCTGCAGCTGGGACACCACAACCTGCATCTGCACCCGCAGCGTCGCGTCTAAGTTGGACAATGGCTCATCCATCAGGAACGCTTGGGGCTGGCGCACGATCGCGCGTCCCATCGCCACCCGCTGGCGCTGCCCACCGGACAGCGTGGCCGGCTTGCGGTCCAGGAGCGGGGTGAGGTCGAGCCTGCGGGCGGTCTCAGCCACCCGGGCCTCGATGACGGTTCGGCCGGCCCGGGCGAGCTTGAGCGGGAAGGCGATGTTCTCCCGGACGGTCATGTGCGGGTAGAGCGCGTAGGACTGAAACACCATCGCCAGATCGCGGTCCTTGGGTGCCCGCTCGTTGACCCGCTGCCCCCCAATGCGCAGCTCGCCGGAGGTGATGTCCTCCAAACCGGCGATCATGTTCAGAGTCGTCGACTTCCCGCACCCGGAGGGCCCGACGAGGATGACAAACTCGCCGTCAGCGATCTGGAGGTCCACCTCGTGCACGGCGGGTGGGCCGTCGTCGGTGAACCGCTTGGTCACCTTCTCCAAGTCGATCGTGGCCACCGCTACCCCTTGACTGCGCCGGCGGTCAACCCGGCGACGATCCGACGTTGGAAGAACAGCACGAAAAAAATGATCGGGATGGTCAGCAGCACGGCGGCCGCCGAGATGGACCCGGTGGGCTCGGTGAATTCCGAGGCCCCGCTGAACTGAGCGATGGCCACCGTGGTGGTCTGCGACGCCTCGGTGGAAGTCAGCGAGACCGCGAACAGGAAGTCGTTCCAGCAGAAGATGAACACCAGGATCGCGGTGGTGAACACCCCCGGTGCGGCCAGCGGGACAATCACGCTGCGGAACGCTTGGAACGGCGTCGCACCATCCATCTGGGCTGCCTTCTCCAGCTCCCAGGGGATCTCCCGAAAGAATGCCGACAGAGTGTAGATCGCCAGTGGCAGCGAGAAGGTGATGTAGGGCAGGATCAGCCCGGGCCAGGTGTCGACCAGACCGACCGTGCGCTCGATGTCGAACAACGGCGTGATGAGCGAGATCGGCGGGAACATCGCGATCAGCAGCGCGACACCGAGCAGCAGCTTCTTGCCCGGGAAGGACAGCCGCGCGATCGCGTATGCCGCGAGCGTGCCGATCACCACTGACAGCGCGGTCGCGATGAGGGAAATGCCGACCGAGTTGCGCAACGCGCTGACGAATGGGGCCTGCTGGAAGATCTGCTGGTAGTTCGACCAGGTGAGCTCAGCGGGGATGAAGCGACCATCATTGATCGAGTTGAGAGGTTTGAACGACAGGCTGACGATCCACAGCACCGGCACCAGCGCGTAGACCAGGATGACGAGGTCGGCAATCGCCCACCAACCCTTGCGCCCCCACCCGGTACCCATCACGACCTCTTTTCCTAAGCCCTGGCGCCCGGCGCCGCCACACCGAACAGCTTGATGAACACCAACGCGACAAGCGCCACGATGATGAAGATCAGGACGCTGATCGCCGAGCCGATGCCGAGGTTGAACGCGCTGAACAGGTTGTCGTAGCCGAGAATCGACACCGACTCCGTGCCGTTGGCGCCTCGATTCAGGATGTAGATGATGTCGAATACCCGGAACGCATCCAGAGTGCGGAACAACAGCGCCGCCAGGATCACCGGCTTCATTATCGGCAGGATCACCCTGATCAGCCGCTGCCATGGCCCGGCTCCGTCCATCGCGGCGGCCTTGACCAGGTCCTCGGGGACCAGCGCGAGCCCGGCGAGCAGCAACAGCGCCATGAACGGCGTCGTCTTCCACACCTCGGCCACGATAATCAGCGTGATCGTCGCGACCTGATCGGTCAGCGGTGCAACGCCCTGGGGCAACAGTGCGGCCAGATAGCCCTTCCCCGGGGTCCAGGCGTACTTCCAGCTGTAGGAGGCAACCACCGCGACAATGCCGTACGGGATCAGTACCACGGTGCGTACCAGACCCTGACCCACGGACGTGCGATGCATCGCCAGCGCCAGCGCCAGCCCGATCACGAACTCGATCGCCACCGAGACCACTGTGATGATCACCGTGACGGTGAACGCCTGCCACCAGTAGCCAGAGCTGAGTACCGCACCGTAGTTGCCCAGCCCGACGAAGCCGTGTTGCTGGGGAAACCGCAAGTCGAACCGCTCCAGCGACAGGTAGATCGCGTAGCCGACCGGGTAACCGGTCACCGCCAGGATCACCAGCACCGCTGGCGCGCAGAGCAGCGCCGCCAGCCGAAGCTCCATCCGGGCTTTTTCGGGGACAGGCACCCGTTGGCGTCCTACCGTCGCCGCGGCGACACCGACACCCGGCTGAACGGTCGTCATGGCACCAAACCTTGCGATCTGACGGCCTTGGCGATCTGGTCGGCCAGCTGACCCACCACAGCGTTCGGATTGATCTTCGCTGGCGGGTTGAGCAGGTTGGAGATCACGATCGAGATGCTGTTGTAGGCCGGTGTCTTCGGCCGCACGCTGGCGTTGTTCAACGAATCCCGAATCGCCTGCAGGGCAGGGTATCGTTTCTGCAATGCCGGGTCGTCGTACAACGCGACCAGCGCGGGCAATCTCTGCACGGCCAACGCGATGCGCAGCTGGTTGTCCCGGTTGCGCAGGCACTGCACCGCCTCGAACGCCTCCGCCGGATGCCGCGAGATGGCGCTCACCCCCAGGTTGTGACCGCCGATGGTCACCCTCGCGGGCGTGCCCGCCACGACGGAGGGATAGGGTGCCCAGCCGAACACGTCCCCGACCCGGCGTCCGGTGTCCTGGCTTGTCGGCCGCCCTTGCGGATCGATGAAGGCGCCACCGCTGTTCTCGTACATTGAGGCGTAGTCAAATGGGTAGTTGACCTCGAACGCCGCACTCCCTGCCTGCATCGCCAACCGGCCGTCATCCTCCTTGCTCAGCGACAACGACGGGTCCGCGGCCCGGGACGTGGCGAGCCGCGCCATGACGCCCACGGCCCGCCGGGCGGCATCGCCCCGGGCCACCTGCACATCGCCGTTCTCCGAGACAATCTCACCGCCGGCACTGGCGAGCAGGGTGTTGAACCACACCGTCAAACCCTCATACCGCGCGCCCTGCACCTCGATGTAGTGCGGCAGGCCCCGCGCCGCCAGGCCATCCGCCAGCTGGATCATCTCATCCCAGGTCTCCGGCGGGTGGGGCACCAGGTCCTTGCGGTACCAGAGCAACTGCGTGTTGGTGTTCAGCGGCGCGGCATACAATCTGCCTCGGTATGTCCCGGTCTCCAGCATGACCCGAAGGGTCCCCTGCCCGACCTGCCGAGCCACCTCGGGCGGGTAAGGAAAGATCCATCCCGCCTGGGCGAACTCCGCGGTCCAGATGTCGTCGAGTTCCATGATGTCCAGGCCGGTATCGTGAGCGACCAGCCGGCGCGCCAGGTACAGCCGATCATCATCGGTCGTCCGGCTGGGCTGGGTCTGCTGCTCAATGGTGTACCGACCTCCGGAAGCCCTGCTGCACTGCGCTGCCGCGATCCTGTTCGGGCCCACACCATCGGTACCGGTGTCGAAGACCAGCACGACTCGCCCAGCAACGCCGGAGCCGCAACCCACCAGCGTCGCCGCAGCCAGCACAACTCCCACCGCAGCCACCGCCACCCGCCGCCACCTGTAGGCACCACCCATACCCGCCTCCCTCGACGTCCGCAACCGGGACGGGACCCCACCAGCATGGCTAAAGTCTATACAGGGCTCACATGAAGTCAATAGAGGGTATGCTGAGGTTGCTCGGTACGGTTCCGGCTGGGGTCGGAGGACCTATGCGGTGGTTGGGCGTGGTGTCACCGATACTTGCCAGTGTTGTGCTCGCTGGGAGTTGCGCAGCCCCCAGCGAACCGTCAGCTACCGCCTCCAGCAAGGCTGTTCGCGTGGTCTCGGTGAACAAGATCGATGATCGGACCCGGGATGTGGTAATTGATTCGCCCTCGGTCGGCGAGACGAGGGTGCGGTTGCTGGTCCCGGCCGGCTTCGAGGCGGACCCGAACCGCCGCTGGCCAGTTCTCTACTTGCTCCACGGCGCCAACGATCCAGACACGTATCGATGCTGGACCCGCTCCACCGATGTCGCCGCCCTGACAACTGGGCTTCCCCTGTTGGTCGTGATGCCCGAGGCAGGGACGGAGGGTTACTACTCGGACTGGTTCAACGAAGGTCGCGGCGGGCCACCAGCCTGGGAGACCTTCCACCTGGTTGAGCTGCTCCAGGTACTCGAGCGTGACTGGCGGGCCAGCGACCACCGGGCGGTGGTCAGTTTGTCCATGGGAGGGCTGGGCACCATGCTCTACGCCGCCCACTCGCCACATCTGTTCCGCGCGGCTGCCTCGTTCAGCGGAGTCCTGGATACCCTGGACACCCCAGGCTGGCCGTTCCCGCCGGATGTGTGGGGCGATCGCACCCGGCACTCTGAGATCTGGCGCCAGCACAATCCCCTCGACAGGGCGGCGGACCTGCGGGGAATCTCCTTGTTCGTGTCATATGGCAACGGGGATCCAGGCCCGCTGGACATCACGGGAACCCCCACCGATGTTGACGATCAGACCGAACGACAACTGGCCCCGGGAAACACCGCCTTTGTTCACCGGCTGGGTGAGCTTGGCATTCCCACGGTAGTCGACGCATACGGGCCCGGCACCCACAGCTGGCCGTACTGGAAGCGGGAACTGCACCGCGCGTTGCCCGGCATCATGCGCGCTTTACAGACCGGGTGATCGACCAGCTCGGGCAGGTCAGGCAGCGGCCCGGCGCACTGTCGTGGCCGCTATCTCCGGTTCACCCCAGCCACTCCGTCAGGAGGTCGCGGAGCGTCTTGGCTCCGTCCTCGTCGATGGTGATCAGGCATTCGCCCGTGACATGGGGATCGAACACCACCGATCTGCCTTGCAGGCTCACCATGAGGTTGGCGAAACCCATTGGGCCCCGGTGCAGCCCACAGGTCGCGGGGATCGCCTTGCGATGGCGCCTGTTCGGGCGGGGGCAGGGTTGCGCGCTTCAGTCATGATCTCTCCCTGTGGATGGTGTGGGACCGGCTGGCCGCAGGAAGGTAGGTGCGCTCGCGATCTTCCTGGCGTAGCGCCTGCTCCACGGTCACCGCCGCGACCGTGCCCGGCCACAGCAGCTCACTCCACCAGTCGTGTCGAACGCGGCGATGCCGGCCCCGTGGGCGGCTAGTTTTGGTGAGCATCAGGCGGCCCTGAACGCAGTGCCTCAGCGATCACGCGTTGCACCTCATCCGCGCGGGGCAGGGGGACGTCGGGGTCCTCGGGGGGCGCCTGCGTCCACCGGATGGGTAGGTATCCCCCCAGCGTCGTCGGTGGTAGCGCCACCCACTGTCCGGTCCCGCGCAAGCGCACTGACGCGGTGATGAGATCAGGCCGTAGCGTCCCCGAGCTGGTGGCCACCAACAGCAACCACCGCGACGGGGACAACGCTGTGGCGACCGGCACCCCCAGGCCCAGCCCCGGTAGCAACTCCGCCACCCGAAAGGGCACCTCGAGGACACTGATGACACCCTCGGTGGCTTGGTCGATGTCCTGGCCGAGGAGGATGCCTCAGATGGCGTTCGGTCAGCGCTTGGTCGATCATCGTGTGAAGGCATCTTGTGCGGAGGCGGTGTGCGGGTGAGTGGCGAGCGCGATTCGATGGATGGTTCCCATGACGTGCAGACCGTGCGGTGCAGCGATGAAGGACGCCGGTTCGCGGAGCTGAGCGCGGTTCTGACCGGTTTTGCGCCGTATGACCTGCTGGCGACCGGTATGGCCTATGTGTACCTCGCCACGGCCCGCAACCAGGTCGGAGCTGCGGTGCTTGATGCGGTTCTCGATGTGGTGGATCAAGATCTCGATGCTCTGCGCGGCACCGACTTGGAGGTGGCGCGGGCGCTGACGTACCTGTGGTACACCGGCGCTTGGCCGCAACTGGCCCCCGAGGCGCACGGGTTGCTGCGCCGTGCGGCGCCCAACATCGAGTTCATCGTCTCGCCTGAGGCCTACACTGAGGGGCTGGTCTGGCGGACCTTCAACGGCCACCCGGCCGGCGCTAAGGCACCTGGCTTCGCCACCTGGGCGCTGAAGCCGCCCCCACTGCCCTGGCCCGAGCCACCTGTGCTGATCGCCGCGCCCGGACCGCTTCTGATGTGGTCGGACTTCCCCTCGGCGCTGCCGCCATCGGTCTTCTCCCCCGCCGCCGAGACCGCGCCAAGCTCTGAGGAGACGCCCGCGTGATGACCAGGACGGCGGGTGAAACGGTCGCGAGCCGGCGACGTTACGACGTCATCGTCGTCGGCGCGGGCATTGCCGGAAGCCTGATAGCCAAACAGCTCGGCCGGCAGGGCTGGCAAGTGCTCGTCCTGGAGGCGGGCACCGGTGGTCGCGAGACGTGGGAGGGCTACCTGGACGCGGTCGACACGTTTCGCTCAGCGGTGGCGAAGGTGCCCAACTCCGCGTTCCGGCACAACACCGCCGCGCTGTCCCCCGATGTCCTCGACCTCGCCCCCGACGGTCTGGGCTTCACGGCGAATGGCTACTTCGTCCAGGATGGTCCGCTGCCCTACGGCACCGATTACCTGCGGGCGGTGGGTGAGCGGGATGCACTGGCTGGGTATCTGCCTGCGGATGCACCCCGAGGATTTCGCCGTCAAGACGCGGTATGGCTACGGTCGTGACTGGCCGATCGGCTATGCCGATCTGGAGCCGTACTACACCGCCGCAGAGCGGGAGATCGGTGTCGCGGGCGATGCCCAGGAGCAGCGCGAGCTGGGCAGCGTGTCAGACCCCAGCTACGTCTACCCGATGCACAAGATCCCGCCGAGCTACCTCGACGAGGTCTGCCGGGGCCTTGATGGACGGGTGGTTCACGACCCGGTGGGCGGCGCGGACTTCGCGTTGAAGGTCTTCAGCGTGCCGCAGGGTCGCAACAGCACCCCCAATCCCCGCTACGCGGGCGGCCTGGGTTACCGACCCCAGGGTGCGGTCGGCCTGGTGAACTACGGTGAACGCTGCGTCGGCAACGCCAGCTGTGTGCCGTTGTGCCCCGTGCAGGCCAAGTGGACGCCGCTGCGCACTCAGGCGGAGTTCGCCGAGTCCGTCACGCTCGCCCCGCGCTGCGTGGTCACCCGGGTGATCAACGGAAGCGACGGGCGGATCAAGGGCGTCGAGTACCGGACCTACGACGACCCGGCGTCGGCGGCCAGCCGCCCGTACACGGCTGAGGCCGATATCGTTGTCGTGGCCGGGCACTCGATCGAGAACGCCCGGCTGCTGCTCGCCTCGGGTCTGGCGGGCGGCAGCGGCGAGCTGGGTCGCAACCTGATGGACCATCCGACAATGCTCGGCTGGGCGCTCACCCCCGCCGACGATGGCCAGATCGGCCCATTCCGTGGCCCCGGCTCCACCTCTGGCTGGGAGACGTTCCGCTTCGGGGACGCCCGCCGCAAGCGCGCACCATTTCGGATCGAGATCGGCAACTGGGGCTGGGGCTGGGCTACCGGAGCGCCGATGAGCAATGTGGGCACCGCGCTGGGCGTCGGCGGTGACCGCAACGGCAACATCGTTGCGGCGGCCGTCTTCGGCACGGCGCTGCGGCAGAGCCTGGGCGATCAGATCGGCCGTCAACTCCAGCTCCAGCTCGCCGTCGAGCAGCCCGCCGACCGCGACAACCGGGTGACGATCGACGAGCGGTACCGCGACGCGATGGGAAACCCCCGCCCGGTGCTGACCTACAACCTCAGCGACCACGTCAAGGAGGGCATGCGGGCGGCGAAACGCGTCGCGACGGTCATCTACGCCGAGCTCTGGGCCGAGGAGCACACGGACCACAGCCCCCGTGACGGCGTCGCCCCGCTGGGCTACTTCCGCTACCGCGACCAGGACTACGCCTACAAGGGAGCCGGGCACGGCGCGGGCACGCACATCATGGGCGAGGACTCGACCAGCTCGGTCGTCAACTCCTTCCAGCGCTGCTGGGACCACCCCAACCTGTACGCGGTGGGCTGCGGCAGTATGCCCTCCATCGGCACCTCTAACCCCTCGCTGACCATGGCGGCTCTCGCGCTGCGCAGCGCTGAGCAGATCCACCGCGACCTCGTGGAGCTGCACCGCCCGGCGAACCTCAGCGGCGACCGCGCGAGCGCCGACGCGGCCGTTGTGGAGGTTCAACCGTGACCGATGGCCTCGTCCTCGGCGACCAGGAGCTGCCGTTCACGCTCCCCAAGAACCTCCCCGAACTGCGGACCTACCTCCAGGGCGCACTGGAGATCGAGCACCTCACCATCCCGCCGTATCTGACCGCGATGTACACGATCCAGGCTGGCACCAACAAGGCCGCGTACTACGCGATCCGCAGCGTCGTGTTGGAGGAGATGCTGCACATGACGCTGGTCGCCAACCTGCTCAACGCCCTCGGCGGCCGGCCCAGGGTGGCCCATCCAGACTTCGTCCGCAGCTATCCGGCGAGGCTTCCCTACAGTGCCCTGACCGTCGAGATCCCGCTGCGGCACTTCTCCCCGGAGGCGATGCGGACCTTCCTGCTCATCGAGCATCCTCGACGCCTGGGCCACGGCCCGCTCCAGCCGGAGCAGGGCTGGACCTCGATCGGGCAGTTCTACGACTTCATCCGCCAGGGACTGCTCACGCTGGTCACCGAGCTCGGCGAGGCCAACGTCTTTTGCGGACACAGCCAGCGCCAAGTCGGCCCGGAGGACTTCTACAATTCCGGTGGCGAGGCGTTTCCCGTCACCAACTTGACCTCCGCGTTGCTCGCGCTACGAGTGATCACCGAACAAGGCGAGGGACTCAACGCCTCCATCTTCGACAGCGACGACCAACTATTCGGCGAGGCGCGCCAGGTCGCCCACTACTTCCGGTTCAACGAGATCCTCACCGGGCGCACCTACGGCCCGCACGACACCCCCGACCTGCCACCCACCGGTCCCGAGATCGACGTCCGCTGGGAAAACGCCTACCGCATCGACCCGAACGCCTCCATCGCCGACTACACCCGGTACGACGACAAAGCGGTGTACGAGCACGCGGTGGCCTTCAACAACGCCTACGCCGAGCTACTGGCCCACCTGGAGATCGCCTTCAACGGCATGCCCCACTTCATGATCCTCAGCGTGCCCGCGATGCTCCGCCTGCGCGATCTCGCCAAGCGGCTCTACCACAACCCACACCCCGACCCGGACAAAGCGCGGCACGGATACTTCGCCAGCGCGACATTTGAGATCGACCAACACCACATCGAACGCGGCCACCAGGTTGCCGCAGCGTTGGCCCGCACGGCACACCTCACCGCCGAAGAGCCCGTCGACCTCTCCACCGTCGAGCCCTAGCGTCACCCAGCCTGCCAGCTACCCTGGCCTGCGGGAGAGGACTCGTCAATGAGGTTCAGGCGTGCCACTGGCGCTGGCGCCGCAACACCCGATGCGGGCGCACCGACGCTGATCGGGGTCGACGACCTCACGACCCCGTCCTGGGCGAAGGTCGGCGAGGCGATGGCCGGCTCAAGCATGGGCCGGACGCTTCGCGCGGCGCCACGTGCGCTGGGCATGCTACTACGCCTGGCCTGGCAGACCTCACCGCGCTTGACAGTGCTCGCGGCTGGGGTCGAGCTGGTCTCGGGGTGCGCTACGGCGTTCGGGTTGCTGGCCACCGCCAACGTCTTCACCCAGCTCCTGGAGCACGGCCCCACTCCGCAGCGAGTGGTGGCAGCGCTACCGGCACTGGCCCTGGTGATGGTCTCCTACACCGCACGGGGGCTGCTGGACGCGGCGGTCGGCGCCGTGCAGGCAGTGCTGGCTCCGCAGGTGGAGCTCCGCGCCCAGAACGAGCTGCACGCGGCGGTGGTCGGTGTCGAGCTCATCGCCTTCGACGACGCGGACTTCGTGGAGCTAATCCGCCGGACGTCCGGGCGGGGGATCATGAGCATCAACCAGGGAGTCACCGATGCCGGGAACCTGCTCAGCTCGGCGATCTCACTGGCCGCCGCGATCGTCACCGCCGGCCTGCTCAACCCCGTGCTGGCGCCCGTGGTGCTGCTGGCCGCGGTGCCCAACGGGTGGGCCAGCATGCGGAGCGCGAAACTGTCCTACGAGTCGTTCGTGCGGATGGTCTCGCGGATGCGCCGGCTGGGGATCACCGCAAATATGATCACCAGCCGGAGCCAGGCAGCTGAGATCCGGGCCTTCACCACCCAGGACACCCTGCTCGGCGAGCACCGGCGCATCGGATCCCAGGTCACCACCGAGACCGTGCGGGTGGAGCAGCGCAAGACCGCGATCCGGCTGCTCGGGCGGGGCCTGACCGGGATCGGCACGGCGCTGGCTTACGGGGTGCTCGGCGGGCTGCTCTACACCGGGGCGATGCCGCTGGCCCTGGCCGGGGCGGCGGCGGTCACGATGCGCACCGCGAGTACGGCGGTGTCCACTACGGTGTTCGCCGCCAACCGGCTGTTTGAGCACAGCTTCTACCTCGACATGCTGACCAGCTGCCTGGCCCAAGCCCGCGGCTACCACCGGATTTCCGCAGGTCTACGACTCGTGGGCGACCCACAGCTCATCGAGGTACACGACGTGTCCTTCACCTACCCCGGCAAAGACGAGCCCGCCCTGCATCGGGTGAGTGTGACCATCCACCGTGGCCAGGTCGTCGCGCTGGTCGGGGAGAACGGCTCGGGCAAGTCCACCCTCGCCAAGATAATCACCGGGCTCTACCTGCCCGATCAGGGACAGGTCAGCTGGGACGGAGTCGACATCGCCCACGTTGAACAGTGTGAGCTGCACTCCCAGGTCGCTGTCGTCATGCAACACCCCACCGAGTGGCCGATGACCGCCGAGAACAACATCCGCATCGGCCGGTTGCAACGCCCCGACCCCGACCGCAGTGTGCTCACTTCCGCCGCGGCTGACTCCGGCGCTGACACCGTCGTCGCCGAGCTCCCCCACGGCTGGGACAGCGTGCTGTCCCGCGAGTTCCAGAACGGCTGCGACCTGTCCGGCGGGCAATGGCAGCGGATCAGTGTCGCCCGCAGTCTGTACCGAAACGCTCCCCTGCTCGTCGCCGACGAACCCACCGCCGCGATGGACGCCCACGCCGAGCACGCCGTGTTCCAATCCCTCCAGTCACTGCGCCAGGCGGGTGCCGTGGCGGGCAACGGCGACAGCCCGGGACCGACCCGGACGACGGTGCTGATCACCCACCGGCTCGCCAATGTCCGCCACGCCGACCAGATCATCGTCCTGGACCACGGCCGCATCACCGAACACGGCACCCACGACGAGCTGATGGCCAATGGCGGTGGGTACGCCGAGCTGTTCACCCTGCAAGCCCGGGCCTACCTCGACGGCACCGACGAACTCAGCCAGCTCAGCAGCCCATGATGGGGATCGGCCACGACATAAGGGCTGGCCGTGCGTGTACTACCCCCGTGACATCAGCCTGTTGACCTCGCCGTAGGGCAGGGCGTCCTGGGCGAACTCGAACGTGCCCTTGTCTTGAATCTCCCCAGCCACCTGCACCACGGTCGTGAGCTCGGCGCGGGGCAGGGCCGATCCCAGACTGATCCGGTGGACCCCGCAGGCACTGAGGGTGCCCACGGAGTATGTCGGGCCGCCGCCGACGAGGACGTTGACGGGACGCCCGACTGAGGAACAGACAGCACGGATCGCATCCAGATCGGGCAGGCCCGGAGCGAACAGCATATCGGCGCCTGCCGCCTCGAACGCTTGGAGCCGACGGATAGATCGGGTCATCCGAGCAGCCGGTCGCATCCTCGATCGAGCCGCCCACCAGACCGGCCTCAGCGGCCAGCCGGATCGTGGTCGCGACCTCAGTGCAGGACTGGGCATACCCGCTTTCCAGGTCCGCAGAGACCGGAAGGTGCGTGGCCGCCATGATCGCCCGCGCGTTCGCCAGAACCTCGTCGCGGTCGACCTGGTTCGCGCCATCCTGGCGGCCCAGCGAGAAGGCCACGCCAGCGCTGGTCGTGGCCAGCGCCGCGAAGCCAAGCTGGGTCAGGATCCGCGCGGTCCCGGCGTCCCAGGGATTGGGGATCACGAAAGCATCCGGTCCGGCGTGGAGTTCGGCGAAAGCGACTGCCCGCTGGTGTTGGTCGGGCGCGGTCATGTGCATCGAGCATTCTCCCTTTTTCTGGGCTGTCATCCACTGACCGTGGGTGACCTAGCCCGCCACTGTCACCCGCGAGGGTGTCGTCATATTCTCGCCAGCCTGCGGCGGTGAGGTGGGCGAGACTGTGGATATGTACGCCGAGGTCGAGCGTTGTGTACGGGCCGTCCAGTCGAAGGACGCCCGCTTCGATGGGTGGTTTTTCACTGCGGTGCTGACCACGGGGATCTACTGCCGACCGAGCTGTCCGGTGATGCCGCCCAAGGTCAAGAACATGCGGTTCTACCCGAGCGCGGCGGCGGCTCAGCAGGGGGGATTCCGGGCGTGCAAGCGGTGCAGGCCCGATGCCAGTCCCGGTTCGCCACAGTGGAACGAGCGGGCGGACGTGGTGGCCCGCGCCATGCGGCTGATCACCGATGGCGTCGTCGACACCGACGGGGTGCCGGGGCTTGCGCGGCGGTTGGGATACAGCGTCCGGCAGGTCGAGCGGCAGCTCTACGCGGAGTTGGGCGCGGGGCCGCTGGCGATCGCCAGGGCCCAGCGGGCCCAGACCGCTCGGCTACTGATCGAGACCACGACGCTGCCGATGGCCGAGGTGGCGTTGGCCGCTGAATTCTCCAGCGTGCGCACGTTCAACGACACGGTGCGCGAGGTCTTCGCGCTGTCGCCAACCGAGCTGCGCCAGCGCGCGGCGCACTGGCGGCCCAGCGTGGAATGGGCCATGCGGCAGGAGCAGACGCCCGCGACAACCCTGTCCGTGCGCTTGCCGTTCCGGTCGACGTTGTGCCCGGACAACCTGTTCGGGCACCTGGTGGCGACCGGCGTGCCGGGCGTGGAGGAATGGCACGAGGGTGCCTACCGGCGCACCATGTGCCTGCCCCACGGGCCCGCCATCGTCGCGCTTGCGCCGCACCCGGAATACATCGGCTGCCAGTTGGTGCTGTCCGACCTGCGCGACCTGTCCACGGCCATCGGCCGGTGCCGGTGGTTGCTCGACCTCGACGCTGACCCGGTTGCGGTCGACGACCTGCTTTCCGCAGATCCGGTGCTCGCCCCGCTGGTGGCGAAGAACCCTGGCAGGCGGGTGCCCCGCACCGTCGACGCGGCCGAGTTCGCCGTGCGCGCCGTGCTCGGGCAGCAGGTGTCCACCGCTGCGGCGCGCACGCATGCCGCTCGACTGGTCACCGCGCACGGTAAGCGGGTGAACGACCCTGCCGGCAACCTGACCCACCTGTTCCCCGCCCCTGCGGCACTGGCCGGGCTCGATCCGGAGACGCTCGCCATGCCGAAGACTCGTCGGAGGACGCTGACCACGCTGGTCGCTGCGCTCGCTGACGGGGACCTCGACCTCGGCCCGGGCAGCGACTGGCACCTGGCTCGGCAGTGGTTGTCTGATCTGCCCGGTCTGGGCCCGTGGACCGTGGAAATGATCGCGATGCGCGCACTCGGCGACCCGGACGCGTTCGTGCCCACCGACCTCGGGCTCAAGATGGCGGCACGAGGTCTCGGGTTGCCGACCGGGGTGGCCGCGCTCACCGCGCACGCGGAGTCCTGGCGGCCGTGGCGCGCGTACGCGGTGCAGTACCTGTGGGCCACCAGTGACCACGCGATCAATCAGATGCCGAGCGCAAGCTCACCATTTCGCTGCCACGCGAGGGGTTAGTAACCTTCGACCAAGCGCAAATTAATGAAGGACACGCACCAGCCGATTCCCGCTGAACGCGGCTACACCTCTCGCAGGCCACACTCAGCCGGTGATAATGGTTAACCCTTCGTGTTCGATGAAGTCGGAGAAGTCTTTGACGTTCAACGTCGCGAGTGGGAGCTCGTGAACGAGGCAGGTAGCGGCAACCCACGTGTCATTCTGTGGACGTGGGCGACCACGAAGCCGAGCATAAGCTGAAACTTCACCCCAGACGTGGGCCACGGCTTCGCTGCCGGGCAGCACCACAACTCCGCTCAACCACCGCGTAAGCCGTTCACGGTTGACCGGTCCCCACTGGCGCTGTACCGCCCACTGGGTCATCTCGGCTAGCGTCACGAACGTTATACAGGTCGGCATCCCCGCCAGTTTCGCCAGCAACACGGACGACAGCTGACGGCGAAAGCTCAACGACGCTACATCGGTATCTAGGACGACGTAGGACATAATACTATGCAAGGTTCGCATGGCGGTGTTCGGTCACGAAAACCAGGAACTCCTCAACTTCCTGGTCAGTGTCGAACACACCATCGCAGGCGAGTTCCTCGATAGTCTTAATATGCCCGATACCCTTACGTCGGGCCAACTCTTCCACGGACACAAAACCGGGATGCTCCCCCTGCGGCGGGGAGTAATCTGGGTTGCTGGTCACTGCTGCCTCCGTTGGGTTCCGCCCTGCCCAGTGTGGCACCCTCCGCCGGAACGGTCACCGGGCGGCGCGCTGTCCCCTGGCGTTGCCAACAGGCCAGGGAGTTCATAGCTCTAGGTCGAGCGAGCATGCTGCGCCGCCAGCTCCTCGTGGAGCCAGCCCCAACCGGTGGCGTTCGGTACCGGGCAAGGAGCTTGGCGCACCCCGTGGCCAGGGATCAGGCGACGTCGAACAGGTCCTCTGGGCGTCGCCCTCGGCCGACACCGGTGTCGTGCCACCAGCGGCGCAGGCAGCTGCCGCATTGCACCCAGATCATGTTGACGTCGGAGTCAAGGAGGTACAGCGCGGTATTGTCACCGCAATGACGGCAAGGCAACCACACGCGGCGGCCAATGTCTGCTTGGGAATCAAGAGTCATCTTATCGCTCCGGGAGTGTCAGGGAGCACACCGGCGGCGACTAATACGTCGTAGGCGGCTTGCTGGTCGGGGTCAAGGTGGGTGTAAAGCATTCGACGCGCTTCGGCTTCGCCGGTGTAGATCTCGGTGGGGTCCCAATGCGGGCCGAGAGCATCCAGGACGGCGGCGAGGCGCGCGCCTTCGTGCGCGGTGAGATCAATAGTGAACGGGACGAGGCTGGCCATCACGCACCTCCGGTGGTCTGATCGAGTTAAAGGCGTAGGTGCCAGCCGCGTGGCTCAGGCATCGGGTGGCCTGAGCGGCGAGGGCCTCGGCCTGCTGCAGGTGCGGGGTGACTGTGCCCCAGGCCGCCCAGCGGTCCCGGGCGGCCGCAGTGAGCTCGCCGAGGTGCCGCGCGATCCGCGCCAGGTCCCACACCAGGGTCAGGGTCTCCTCGCCAGTGGCAGTCATCGGCGAGCCAGCCGCGGTGGCCAGCGCCGTCGCCACCGCTTCAATCGGGGAATTGATCGTAGTTTCCATGACGTGTCGCCACCCAAAGTTCACCTGGAGACCATGTACTACAACAGAGTCGGTCTCCCGGTGCTCTGATACACCCCGTCGCGCAACCGATAGGTTCTGGCCCGTGCTTGTTCCGATCACTGTGCGGCGGGCGAAGGTGGGGGACGTCCGCCAAATCAAGGACTTGGTGGACTGCTACGCCGGCGTAGTGCTGCTGGCCAAACAGCTCGTGACGCTCTACGAGGACGTCCAGGAGTTCTGGGTGGCCGAACGAGAGGGCGTGGTGCTGGGCTGCGGCGCGCTGCACGTGCTCTGGGAAGACCTGGCCGAGATCCGTACCCTGGCCGTGCGCCCGGACGCAGTCGGCCAAGGGGTAGGCAACGCACTGGTCACCCAACTGGTGGAGCAGGGGCGGGTGCTGGGGTTGCGCCGGCTGTTCGTGCTGACCTTCGAGGAGCGCTTCTTCTCCCGGCACGGGTTCCAGACCATCCACGGGACCCCGGTGGCCGCAGAGGTCTATGACGAGATACGCCGCTCGCCCGACGAGGGAGTCGCGGAGTTCCTCGACCTGCCCTACGTCAAGCCCAACACCCTCGGCAACACCCGCATGCTGCGTGAATTGTGAGGATAGGCCTACTGGTCGTCGCTGGGCCCCGCGCCGCCGCCAGGATCCCCGCCACGAAGCGAGTACAGCAGCCCGTCGAGCTCCTCGGGTTTGGCTAGCACGTCACGGGCCTTGGATCCTTCGGAAGGGCCCACCACACCCCGGCTCTCCAGCAGGTCCATCAACCGGCCCGCCTTGGCGAAGCCGACCCGCAGCTTGCGCTGGAGCATTGAGGTCGAGCCGAACTGCGACGTCACCACGAGCTCGGCGGCTTGCAGCAGCACGTCAAGATCGTCACCGATGTCCGGATCAACCTCTTTGTGCTCGCCCGGCTTGGACGCGGTGACCCCGTCGGTGTATTCCGGGGTGGCCTGCTCCTTGGTGTAGGCAACGACTTTGGCGATCTCGGCATCACCGATGTAGGCGCCCTGGATCCGTACCGGCTTGGACGCGCCCATGGGCAGGTAGAGCCCGTCGCCCATGCCGATCAACTTCTCCGCGCCGGGTTGATCCAGGATCACCCGACTGTCGGTAAGCGAGGAGGTGGCAAAGGCCAACCGGGAGGGCACGTTGGTCTTGATCAGTCCGGTGACCACGTCGACGCTGGGACGCTGAGTGGCCAGCACGAGGTGGATACCGGCCGCTCTGGCCTTCTGCGTGATGCGGACGATGGCGTCCTCGACGTCGCGGGGGGCGGTCATCATCAGGTCAGCCAACTCATCGACGATCGCCATGATGTAGGGATAGGGGCGGTACTCGCGCTGCGAGCCGGGCGGCGCTGTGATCTCGCCGCTGCGCACCTTGGCATTGAAGTCGTCAATATGGCGCACCTTGGCGGCCTGCATGTCCTGGTAGCGCTGCTCCATCTCCTCCACCAGCCAGGCCAGCGCTGCGGCCGCCTTCTTCGGTTGGGTGATGATCGGTGTGATCAGGTGCGGGATGCCCTCGTAGGGGGTGAGTTCCACCATCTTCGGGTCGATCAGGATCATCCTGACCTCTTCCGGGGTGGCGCGCGCCAGCAGCGATACCAGCATCGAGTTGACGAAGCTGGACTTACCGGATCCGGTGGATCCGGCCACCAGCAGGTGCGGCATCTTGGCCAGGTTGGCCGAGATGAAGTCGCCCTCGATGTCCTTGCCGAGCCCGATCACCAGCGGGTGGTGGTCGCGCCGGGTCGACGGGGCGGTGAGGACGTCGGCCAGCCGCACCATTTCCCGGTCGGTGTTTGGCACTTCGATGCCCACGGCCGACTTGCCCGGGATCGGGGCCAGCATGCGCACGCTCTCGGTGGCCACCGCGTAGGCGAGGTTCTTCTGCAGCGCGGTGATCTTCTCCACCTTCACGCCCGGTCCCAGCTCGACCTCGTAGCGGGTGACGGTCGGCCCGCGGGTGCAACCGGTCACGGCGGCGTCGACCTTGAACTGGGTCAGCACCTCGGTGATGGCATCGGCCATGACGTTGTTCGCGGCGCTGCGCTTCTTGGGCGGGTCGCCCGCCACCAGCAGGTTGAGTGAGGGCAGCATGTAGGGACCCTCGACGATCCGGTCCAATTCCACGGTGTCTTGCTTGCCCGCCGACCGTCCGCGCTTGCGGCCCCGCGAGGCCGGCAGGGCCGGCTGGACGGCGGGTTCGGGCACGGTCGGGATGTCGTCCTGCAGCGCGGCCTGGGCATCATCGTCCGGCGACCACGCCGGCGGCTCATCCTCGGGGACGGGAGACGCGTCGGCGTAGTAGCTGTCGCGGTCCGCGTCGGCGTCGTCGTCGAACTCGTCGGCGTAGTCGTACGGTTCGTCGTCACCGACCAGCCGGGTACCGAACATGGCGCGAACCACGTCGGGCACCTCCCGGATGGTGGTTCCGGTCAGCAGCAACAGGCCGAACATGAATCCAATGAACAACAACGGCGCGGCGATCCAGGGCGTCAGCC
>JBATXM010000068.1:0-6752 GCA_049673305.1 Pseudonocardiaceae bacterium
TACGCCTCGGGCTTCCTTCCCACCCCGCCTCACGACGACGCAGTTGCCTCCGGCTCGGAGTTAGCACCACCTCTTCCTCCAGGGGACTCTCACCCCCAATCGATCACCCATGCCGGGCGTACTCAAGAGCGGCCTTCGGCCGCTGCGCACGCTCGCCGGGCCGGTCCGGTCCTCGCTGCGCTGCGGGCGGCCGGCCCGACGGCGGCGCACGATGACAGGCCCGGCGACCCGTGAATGAGAAGTCCTCACGGGGTCGCCGGGCCCTCACACTGATCCTCCGGTTCATCAAGTGGCGTGATCAGAGCGAGATAGACGTGCTCCGTGGTGACCTCCGCCGAACACGTGGCAGCCAGCAGGGCGTAGGCCAGTTCCTCACCGCCGTTGGGTTCCGAGAGCCACCACGCGGCGGCATCGACCAGGGCGAGGCGCTGGACCGCGGACAGGTGCGCCTCCCGCTCACCGAGGACTGCCACGGCGGCCAAGCGCTGCCGGTGGGGAATGGCGCGGGTGCCGTCAGGGGACTGCAGGATCGGCTCATCACCATCACCCAGCGCGGACGCGGCGAGTTCCAGCGTCCGGGACAGGTCCAGCTCGTCCAGGTGTGGCCGGGCCGGGCGGTGAAAGATCCGCGACACCGACGACCACTCCTCCAACGCCCGGGCCACCGACCGGGCCCGCCAAGGCGCAAGCCGGAGCACCACGCTCGGGGACTCCTGCCCGTCCAGGATCAGCGTGCCACCATCCAGTTCCACCACCTCACCATGATCCAGGGCCACCCGCATGCGGTCCGGGTCGAACTGCGTAGGGTCTGGCATCGGGTCTCCACCCCTCCTATCCAGGGTTGGGGATCAAGGCCGTGGGCAGGTGCTGCAACACCAGCCCTCGGCCGTCTACTCAGGGGCGGGTGCGCCTCCTGATCTCACTCGCTCATCCAGAACGGCACCAGGTCCCGCGACCGGTCCGCGTCGCCCGCGCGCAGCTAGTCTCGGCCAGCGGACCCAGTCCTTTGCTACAGCAACGGCACCGACCGACACTGACTGGCGACCCGCCGCAGTCAGCAAGAAGTCAGCAGACGCTGTAGCTCGGGTCACGACAACAATAGACCGCCGAGCACGTCCGCCCCGGTCAGAAGACTTCTGCGGTATCCCACAGTCGCGATCAACAACACGAGTCGGCGTTGACACGGTAGAGGTCACTGGTTCAATCCCAGTATCGCCCACCAGCACAAACACACCCACCCAGCTGGCACCCCCGTCCTTCTCCCCCGACCCAGGCCGCCTACCGATGGTGGGATGACGCCGGCCCCAACCTCGAGAGGGCACGCGGAATCCGAGCCCGATTGGCTCGGCGATGCCCTCGGACTGCAAAATCCTGGCCAAGCCGGGGCGGTGATGTACTCCCCCGGCGTTCCCGGTGGCGGCACGTGATCGAAGAAGCCGCCGTTCTCGTCGTAGCTGACGATAAGCGCGGTCTTCTCCCACACCGCCGGGTTGCCGGTCAGAATGTCCAGCAGCTCCATGATCCCGACCGCGCCGAACGCGGGGGGTATAGCAGGTGGTCGCAGATCGTGAAGGCGTCGGCCAGCGCCGCGCCGCGCGTGGTGTCCAACCGGAACGGGTTCAGATAGCCGGTCGGTGTCACACCGACGCCCGGCGCATAGCCGAACTGCTGGAATGCCGGCGAAGGGTCGTCGAAACCACGTACTCCCGACAGTGTCCCGAAGTAGTTGTCGAAGGAGTGGTTTTCCTGCATGAGCAACAGGAAGTGTTCGATGTCCGCGAGCGACCGGTGCCAGCCGGGTCAGTCGCATGGGCACGCTCGATGATCGGCCCGGCCCGGTTCTTCACCAACCGGAGGCCTTCCCGCGCCATCGTCTTGACCAGCATCGTTCGGTGACTGAGCCCGGCGAACGGATTGACCTTCGACATCCCTCTACATTAAAATGCGTCGGCCAGCAGGACCGCTCGTTGTCCGGCATGATGGCTGGGTCATAGCGCTGAGGACATGGGAGAATTCGGCATGACCCTCATCCGGACTGGCGCAGCGGACGGGGCGGCGTTCACCGTCGATCCGGCGACGATCGTCAGGATCATTGAGGAAATCAGTTACGCGGACGGATCTGCCGGCTGGACCCACCTGATTGGCACGAGCATCGCGTTTTTCGCCTGGCTAGAACCCCACGTCGCGCGCGAGCTGATCGCGGGCCGCCCCTACGGCGCGTCGACGTGCGTGGTCGCTCCCACCGGCTCGGCGGCACCCGACGGCGCGGGCGGGTTCACCCTGTGCGGGCGGTGGGCGTTCAACACTGGCGTTCGACACGCCCGGTTCTCCCAGGTCGCCGCAGTCGTGCTGGACGAGCACGGTGCTCCCAGGACAGGCGCGGGCAACATTCCTGAGTGGCGGCTGGCCTTCTTCCCGACCGACCGCAGCCAGGTCCTCGACACGTGGGACAGCGCCGGCCGAGCTGTTCGTCGACCTGATCAACCAGCAACCACGCCACGACGGCCCGCTGTGGCGGTTCCCGGCGTTTGCCTCCCTCAACGTGATCCTGATGGGCTTCCCGCTCGGGGTTGCCCGCCGGGCGCTCGACGATTTCGCCGAGCTGGCCCGCACCAAGACACGCGGGCTGACCGAGCGACGGCGGCTTGCTGATGACCCACACGTGCAGGCGCAGCTCGCGGCCGCTGAGGGCGGGCTGCGGTTCGGGCGGCGGTCATGGCGGTGGACGGGGTGTTCCGCCTGGCCGGAGCGGGTGCGGTGTACACCGACCAATCGCTTCAACGCTGCTTCCGGGACCTGCACACACACGACACGCACACATTCCTCAGCACGGAGGCCAGGACCCGGTACTCCAAGCACCTGCTCGGTGTACCACAGCCGCCACAGCTGCTGTGACTCATCCTCTGCCACCACGACCTCCATGAACTGGCCCGACAAGCACTGGCGGTGGCCCCGCTTCTCGGACGACAAACCTGGCAAGACCGTCTCGCGCTGCTGATCTGGTGGTGGCCCCAGCTCACGGCTAGGGTTAAACCCATCGGTTTCAACATCAATACCGCAATCGACTGTCCACCCAGTGCAATGCACGGTGGGAGGTAATGCCATGACCTACAGTGGTTGGATACAACCGCTCTATGGCGTGGTCATTCACCACGCCTGTCAGAGCCGCAATCTCGAGGAGATGAAGGCGGTCGCTCAGCGCGCCGAGGAATACTTGGCTGCGGCGGCGACCTCGCCGCGCTGCGCGCGAAGCATGAAGCCTGGCTAGCACACATCCAGCAAGTCATGAACAACATCCGGGCGCTGCTGCCCGATGCTTCTCAGTGAGCGGAGACACCGTGGGTGAGGGGGTGGACCACATCGACGTGAGAAGCACCGATGGTGTGCTGCTGCGGGTGCACGAGTCAGGAGTGCGAGGCGCTCCCACGGTGGTGTGCGTGCATGGCTACCCCGACGACCACACCGTGTGGGACGGCGTCGCGGCCGAGTTGGCACCGCGTTACCACCCGGTGTGTTACGACGTCCGGGGGGCCGGCCAGTCGGGAAAGCCGCGCGACCGTCGGGCGTACCGGCTCGAGCAGCTCGCCCAGGACCTCGCCACCGTGGTGGATGCGGTCAGCCCCGACCGTCCGGTTCATCTGCTGGCCCACGGCTGGGGCGCGACCCAAGCTTGGCATGCGCTGACCGGTCACTGGCTGAGTGGCCGGGTCGCGTCCTACACGTCGATCTCCGGGCCGTGCCTGGACCATGTGGGGCACTGGTTCCGGACGCGGTGGCGCCGCCCGACCCCGCGAGCGCTGCGCGAGCTGATGACCCAGCTGATGTCGAGCTGGTACATCGCATTCTTCCACCTGCCTCTGCTGCCAGAATTAGCCCGGAGCGCCCAGCGCGGCCCCCGCACAACCGACGTCCCGGTGCAGGTCCTCGCGCCCAGGCGGGATCCGTTCGTCTCCCGATCACTCCAGACCGACATCAGGTGTTGGGCACCCAACCTCGTGGTTCGCGAACTGCCCGGCGGCCATTGGCTGCCGCGCAGCCACCCGCATACCGTGGCGCGCTACGCGAGTGAACTGATCGACCACGCCGAAGGCGGTCGTGAAGCACGTGCCTTACGCCGCGCACGCCGCACCGGGCCGCACCGGAGGCGCTTCGAGGACACCCTGGTGGTGATCACCGGGGCGGGCAGCGGTATCGGCAGGGCCACCGCGCTCGCATTCGCCGAGCAGGGCGCTGAGGTGGTGGTCACCGACATTGATGCGCATGCGGCTGAGCGCACCGCACAGTTGGCCAGCACACTCGGCCCACCCGCGAGCGCGTACCCCGTGGACGTGTCTGACAGCGGCGCGGTCGAGAAGTTCGGCACGGTGCTGTTCGACGAGCACGGTATCCCGGACATCGTGATCAACAATGCTGGCATCGGCATGTCGGGACCTTTCTTCGACACCACGGTGGCCGATTGGGAACGAATCATCGACGTCAACCTGTGGGGCGTCATCCACGGTTGCCGGGTCCTGGGCGGACTGCTGGTTGCCGGCGGCACGGGCGGTACCATCGTCAACATCGCATCCGCCGCCGCGTACCTGCCCACCCGGGCGCTCCCGGCGTACGCCACGACCAAGGCCGCGGTCCTCGCGCTGAGCCAGTGCCTGCGAGGAGAGCTGGCCGAAGCCGGCATCGGCGTCGTGGCGATCTGCCCTGGTTTCGTGCACACCAACATCGCCAGCACGACCCGGTTCGTCGGCCTCGACGCCACCAAGGAGCGCGCCACCCAACAGCGGGTGACCGAGCTGTTCCGCCGACGCAACTTCACCCCGCGCCGGACGGCACAGGAGATCCTGCGCGCGGTGGAGCGCAATGCCGCCATTGCCCCGATTACCATCGAAGCCAAAGTCGGACTGCTGGCCTCCCGGCTGACTCCCGGGCTGCTCCGCGCACTGGCCCGAGCCAATCTCCCACTCTGACAGACCCTCTAGACGGGCCTCTAACGGACACTGACCAGATCGACGACGAAGACGAGGGTCTCGCCAGGCTTGATCGCGGCGCCCGCGCCACGGTCGCCGTAGGCCAGGTGCGGGGGGATGATGAGCCGGCGACGGCCACCAACCCGCATTCCGGCGATCCCATCGTCCCAACCCTTGATCACCCGGCCGGTACCGAGGCGGAACTCCAGTGGGGAGCCTCGGTCCCAGGATGCGTCGAACTGCTTCCCGGTAGAGTGCGCGACACCGATGTAGTGCGCCCTGATCTGCGAGCCGACAATGGCCTCGGCACCGTCGCCCACTACCTGGTCCTCGATCACCAACTCGGTCGGCGCCAGTCCCTCGGGCACGACCACATCGGGACGGGTCAGCTCACTCACGTCATCCTCCTCATCAACTCCGCAGCCCTTGACGTCGGTCCTCATCCTGGCAGCCTTTCGCCGGGCTGATCCTAGGCGCCTGCCGCTGGCTGCGTAGGGTTCCGACATGCCGCATATCCGAATCGGCACCCGCTCTAGCCCGATGGCCCTCCACCAAGCCGAGCAGATCGGCACAGCCTTGGAAGCGCTGGATCCCACCGTCACCACTGAACTTGTCAAGATCACGACTAGTGGTGACCAGTGGATGGGGGACCTTGCGAAGCTTGGCGGCAAGGGCGCGTTCGTCCGTGAGATCGATCGCAACCTGCTCAACGGCTCGGTGGATCTCGCGGTGCACTGCCTCAAAGACATCCCCGGCGACGTTCCCGTGCCCGAAGGACTGGCCTTCGCCGCCTACCTGCCACGAGAAGACATCCACGATGCTGTGATCTCCCGCACTGGTGATCCGCTGGCGCACTTGCCCGCCGGTGCCATCATCGGCACCAGCGCGGTGCGCCGCGCCGCCCAGCTTCGCCTGCACTATCCGCATGTGGAGATCAAACCGTTGCGGGGCAACGTCAACACTCGCCTGTTGCGCCTGGATGCGGGCCATTTCGACGCGATCGTGGCCGCGGTGGCCGGCCTGTACCGGGTGAACGAGGCTAAGCGGATCATTGAAATTCTGCCGCTGCACACGATGTGCCCGGCGATCGGCGCGGGCATCATCGCGTTGCAGTGCCGCACCACCGATGCCGAGATCCGTGCACTGAGCGCCCAGCTCAACGACGTCGAAACCCACCGGCACGCCACTGCCGAGCGCGCCATGCTGCATGCCCTACAAGGACACTGCAACTCACCCATCGCGGGCTATGCCAGCACCGAGCCCAACAGCAAGCTTTCTTTGCGCGCTACAGTGTTCAGCCTGGACGGCAGTCAGTGGCTCGACTCCCACCACTGGGGCGTGGTCGAGGACCCCGCAGCCCTAGGTTACTTCGTCGGCGCCGACCTCCTGCGCCAGGGAGCCCGAGCACTCATCGACACCATCGCGCACTAGCCCGCGTCCCGCAGCCCACTGAACAAGGGAGCGGAGCCCGATCGTGGGTGGTCTTCATGCGCCGAGTTCGGCAGGAGCGCTGCTCAACTGGCTCCAGACCTCCTGAAGTAGGTCATGAACGTCGCTCGATGCAGCGCTCGCTGGCGGCGAGCCACCAGCTGCCCGTCGCGCCGCCTGCGCACCACCAGCTCATGTGGCACGCACACCCATGACCCGCCAACCGGGCGCTGCCTCAGCAGGCAATGTAGGCAGGCGTGGGCGAACAACGTCCCGCCCGCAGGCGGTGGTGGCCCGCATCAGGGCGGCACTACGGTCATGATCACGGTTTCGGTGCCGAAAGTGACACGACGTGTCACTTTC
>JBATXM010000069.1:0-5927 GCA_049673305.1 Pseudonocardiaceae bacterium
GATTGGGTCTCGTTGAGATTTACCCGGGGAACTGGTTGATGACGCCGTTGTAGCTGGTTTGGGCGTCGGTGAGGGCGAGGCGGCTGTAGATCTCCAGGCTGGTGCGGTGCACCCCAACCGCACCTGCATGTATCTGTCTTACCGTCTGTAACGAGTGTGCCGACTCTTGCGATATACGGGTTGTTACCCCGGACCTCGGTGACGCAGACGACGAGCCGAAGCCTTCCGCGGGAGTAAATCGGACGCAGATCCCCGATAGCGGGGCGTGCGCGCCGTCTGCGCTATCTCTGTGCCCTTGGCGCGCTGCGCCGTGCGGGTCTGTCCCTATTGTGTTCCAGGAAAAGAAGGCGTATGCGACGTATCCGCACCATCATCCGGGTCCTGATCGGGGCGACTGTTGCGGCTGGGGGTATGGCCGCCCTCACCCCCGCGGCGCGGGCTTCCATCCCTGTGGCGTGCAGCGAGAACGCTCTCGTCGCCGCGGTCAACCAAGCCAACTCCACCTCGGCTGCGGACACCCTCGTGCTGGCCTCGGGCTGCACCTACGGCATGACCTCCAGCCACGGCGGCCTCGCCAACGGCCCAGACGCACTGCCGGTCATCACCACCCCCATCGAAATGATCGGCCCGGCGACCATCACACGCGCCTCGTCATCCCTTTTTCGTATCGCCGAGGTCAGCCCCACCGGCAAGCTCACCCTGACCACCGGGGTTGCGCTCACCAACGGCAGCGCCGTCGGTGACGGGGGCGCCATCCTCAACCACGGCGCGGTGACCCTCACCAGAAGCAGCCTCAGTAACAACACCGCCACCGGCAACGGCGGTGGCTTGGCCAACGCCGACACCCCCTCCGGCACCGCGCCCGCCGCGACGTTCACCAGGAGCCCGGTGTCTAACAACACCGCACAGCAGCGGGGCGGCGGCATCTACAACGGACTCAGAGGCACGTTGACGACCACCGGCGTCTCCGGCAGCCCGCTGGTCATCACCGGCAACACCGGCTCCCAAGGCGGTGGCATCGCCGCGATCAACTCCACCTCCACCACCGTGACCCAAACCGCCGTGAGCACCAACCACGCGGGTCTGACCGCCGGCGGTGTCTACCGCCAGGGCGGCACCATGATCACCAATAACTCACCGATCAGCGCCAACACCCCGAACAACTGTGTCGGCAGCACTCCGGCGGTACCCAGCTGCACCGGCTAAGGGCCTCCAGTGAATGAGGATGCCGGCGCGTCGTTGCAGGAAAGGCACAGACCCGCAAGTAATCGGGAGAGCGAAACATTTTGGGGGAGGCAAGGCACGAGCGTGGTTGACCTGCGGATCGGTGCCGGCAGGCTGGGTCAGGGTAGGTCAGGGGGGTGGTGCTCATCCGCGGATCAGCATCGCCGTTCTGGGCTTCGGTCCGCCGGTACAGATCCCCAGCTCAGCACGGCCTCCCCCAAAATGTTTCGCTCTCGACGATAGCGGCGGCGCATCAGCTCAGCCTGCCTGAAGTTGTCATTCACCAACGCAACAGTCCCACCTTGGGTGATCGGTTCAGGCGGGCGTGATCTCCAGGTCGGGGTCGATGCGGTGTAGCCGACCCGGGTCGGATGATAGCGCCGGCCACCCCCGTCCTTGGGCCACTTGAATAACGTGACCGGCGAGGGCGTCGAACATGCCAGCTTCATCGAGCAGCCGGTCCACGGCATTGGCGGTGGCGGCGTCGAGCTCGCCGAGCACGACCACGGAATGGCCGAGCAGCTCGGCCAACGCCGGACCGGCGTCCGGGCGCACGGCGCGGACCTCGGTCAACGCCAGCGACGGCACATAGAACACGATCCCTGTCGACTTGGCGACGGAGATCCAGGCCACCATGGACTGATAACCGCGAACCAACGCAGCCAGCGCGGAGGCGTCGAGAACCTTGCCCCCGATCACGCCGCAGACTCGGCCGCGACCGGGTGAAGACGGCGGATCTCCTCGTCTCCCGGCCAGGGAATCCCAGCCTGGGCGTAGATCCGGCGGTAATGCTCCAAGGACGGCGCGCCGTAGCGGGCCACCATCCGAGCCAAGATCGCCGCGTCACGCTCGTCATCGCTCGCGTCCGGCCCCGCCAACGGCGGTAGAGCATCATCGGTGAGACGACTACTCGGCTGCACACTCATGCGCATACGATAGCGCCCTCGCACAGACCGACGACGACGGTGGCGCATCAGCTCAGCCTGCCTGAAGCTGTCATCCACCAACGCAACAGTCATGGTCAAATCGAACCCTTCTAGAATTTCCATGATCTCCTCGGCAGACTTCAACTGGTCCCCTCCTCGGGGGCTGGGTGCGGTTGGCACCGCGCAGTCCACCCGAGGAGGGGGCCCCCGCCCGGTAACCGGCGAGGAACGGTCAAGATCGTGTCGGGCAGACCCGATGGCCGCCAGCGTTCAGTTCCGCTGGCCATCACCGTTCAGAAACTTGGCCGTCTGCGTTCAGGATCTCGTGGCCGCCGACACGAATGATTACTCAGTGTGAATGGACAGGTCGTCAACACAGCGGGGAGGGACGCGCACCGGGATGTCCTCTTCCCCGAAAATCGGGGGTTCCACGAAGCCCTTGGACGCCGGGGGCTGTCTCCCCGGACGGGTTCTGCGCAGCTCAGGCCGGGGAGCAAACACGGGGAGGCTGACGGGGAAAACTCCCCGCATCCCCGCCTGACTCCCCGACTAGATCCCCGTGACGCTTCGTGAGGGTCGGGTCCCGCCGAGATACGTGTAATCGGGACCGCGCCTGTCGGGGAGTGGTGGTCAACGGTCGGCTGGAAATACGACCGAAGGGACCGTAGCGCTACGAAGGTGCTGGTCAGCGGTCCAGGGGTAGCAGGTTGAGGGCTTTGGCTTTGTCTTCTTCGGTGGGTTTGGTGTATGCCCGAACGGTTTCTAGGCGGGCGTGACCCAGTAGTTCCGCGACGACGACGAGGTCGGTGCCGCCGCGTATCAGGGTGGTGGCGAAGGAGTGGCGGAGGCTGTGGGCTGTGGTCTGTTCGTCGAGGCCGGCGGTGCGGCCGATGTCGGCGATGATCGCGGAGGCGCCGCGGACGGACAGCCGGGCGCCGCGGCGGTTGAGGAACAGTGCCGGGTTGGTGTCGGCGCCGGGCCAGTCGGGGCGTTCGGCGAGCCACAGGTCGAGGTCGTCGTGGAGCTTGGTGTGGAGGGGGACTTCGCGGATCTTGTCGCTTTTGCCGTGGATGCGCAGCAGGCCCTTGCGTCGGGATTTGCGCACGTCGTCGGCGTCGAGGCGGACGACTTCGGCGATGCGGGCGCCGGCGTAGAACGGGATGGCGGCAATCGCCCGGTCACGGCAGGACAGCCAGGCTTCGACGGCGCGCAGCCAGCGGGTGGTGGCGCGCTTGGTCAGGGCGCGAGGCGCGGTGGTGGGCAGGTCGATCCGGTCGGCGTTGGCTGGGCCGAGGCCCCGGCGGGTGTAGAAGTCGTCGACGGCGGCGAGGGCGTTGTTGACGGTGGCCATGGCACGTTTGTCGATGGTGAGCAGGTGGGCGCGCCAGTCGCGGACGGCCCAGTCCCGGGCCTTGGTGTCGGTGAGGGGGTCGCTGTCGAGGTCGGCGTCGGCGAGCCAGGCGAGGAACCCGCGGACCTTGGAGGCATAGGTCCGTGTGGTCTCGAGCGACACCGGGGCGGCGGCCAGGTCGCACGTGTAAGCGGTATGGACGGCTTCCAGATGAACTGGTAGAGGGGTGGGTCGGCGGCCGCGTCGGCGCGGCCCACGATGTGATCTTCAGAGCTATCTGGCGCTGAATCTTCAGCGATAAATGGCACAGCGCCTCAAGGTCATCAGGCGGCGCGATCGTGCGCGGTAGGATCGGCGGATCCCGGCGTGGTGCATGTCTGGCCTCCATCTCCATCAGGTGTCTCGTCAACGATCGTTAGCTTCACACCTCAGGTGGCCAGGCGTTTCCGCAGATGAGATATGTAACGCGTGTCGTGTCTGTCAATGTCCGAAGTGGCCTGCACGGATTTCCGCACTCCTGTGCACGGGCTTCCGACGCCTCCTTTTGGACTGAGGATTTGCTGGCCGGGCAGTTCTGATCAAACGCCAGCTCCATCGAGCTGCGAAGGTGGATCGTTGTGCTCTGCAACCCAGCGGTCTGCTTCAGTCACGTCGCTCACGGTCATGAGCTGATACTTGGGCAGCTGTGCCGGGGTGATCGCTGCGGCGCGTCTCTGAGTTCGGCGAGGTTTTCTGACTATGACTCACAGACCCGAGGGTGGGTCGTCGAGCAGACGGGCGAAGAAGGTCTCCAGCAGAGCCTTGCCGCGCTCCTCGTTGGTCAACTCGGCGCCACCGAAGCGGTAGACCTCGTACCCGGCCAGGCGCAGGCGGCGGTCCTCGGCCGCCATCGTGGCGTAGCGGCTCGGGTTAGCCCGGCCGTCGTCGGTGGCGTAGTGGTGTTGGCCGTCAACCTCGAGCACGACCCGGCGACGTCCCGGCAGCAGGAGCAGAAAATCCATGCGTTGGCGGATCACCACGTCGGGCCGTTGGGCGGGGTCGGGGCGCAGGTAAGGGTCGTAGTGCAGGTAGACCTGCGGGATTAGCGCGGGAATGCTGGTCCGCGCGGTGTCCGCGTAGCGGTAGGCGTAGGTCCGGAACAGCAAATGTTCCGGTGGACTTTCCAACGAGCGCACCAGCCGTTTGTAGAGGTGTCGCGCGGAGACGTCGTGGTTGGCCTCGTGCAGGATCTCGGTGGCCCACCATTCGACGAGCGCAGCCCAAGTAAGCCCATCGTCGGGGAGCGGCCGATTGTAGACCAGGCAGGTGTTCGCGCCCTTGGTGATCTCGATGGTGTTGTTGAGTGCGTCGCGCAGGACGATCTCCGGCTTCGGCCCGTCGGCGGCGAAGATCAGGTTCTTCAGCTCGCCCGCCACGCCGGTCACGCCAGCGCGGTCGAGGAGCGTCTGCAGCTGGTCGTCATCCCACTCGGCAAGGACTTTACGGGCGACCGGTACCAGAGCGGCGAGGTCGAGTTCCTGCAGCCGCGCGTTGACGTAGAGCCGTTTGCTTCGGAACGGATCCTCGCCCGGACGTTGCGCCGCTAGACCGATGCGCTCGCAGAACGCGGCGACTTCGTAGGACTTTAGGTTCTCCGCGATCGAGTCTGCGATGGCATCCCGCATCGGCCCGGGTTTCAGCGGCCTGGCTGCAGCTGTCATCGTGCCAGGAGATCCGGATCGGCTCGTTGCTGGCGTACGATCCCGATCGCATCCGACAGCTCCACCCACCCCTGATCACCCGGCTCGGCCACGGTCACCGTCCCCTCACCCCGGCCAGAAGCCTCACCCCGTCGGGCCGCAGCTGCCCGGACGGCGAGACGTGCCGGTAGAGGGTTTGGCGGGTGACCCCGAGCTCGGCACACAACTCGGCGACCTTGGTGTCACGCTGGCCCATCGATGCCTGGGCCATGCGGAGTTTGGCGGGGGTCATCTTGTAGGGCCGCCCACCCCGCCGTCCCCGAGCCCGCGCTGAAGCCAGCCCGGCGACCGTCCGTTCGGAGATCAGCTCCCGTTCGAACTCGGCGAGGGCGGCGAAGATCCCGAAGACCAGTTTCCCGGCGGGGGTGGTGGTGTCGACGGCCGCGCCCTGGCCGGTAAGGACTTTCAGTCCGACGCCTCGTGCGGTGAGTTCGTGCACGGTGGTGACCAGGTGGTGCAGGTTTCTACCGAGCCGGTCGAGTTTCCACACCACGAGGGTGTCGCCCTCCCGCAGCGCCTTCAGACACGACGCCAAGCCGGGGCGGTCGTCACGGCGTCCGGAGGGCATCGTCAACTTGTTGGGCCTGTCGGGTGTTATGAGCATGGTGTGATCGGTTGGGCCGGTCCCCACGACCCGTGTCAGGCCGCCGTGGCCGTGCCGGTGATCTGGTTCCAGGTGGTGAATCG
>JBATXM010000070.1:0-22970 GCA_049673305.1 Pseudonocardiaceae bacterium
CCTTGTTGTACGCACGCCGTTCCCATCTTGATCGTCTCTGACTGTGGTAAGCCAGAAACCCTAGACGGGACACGGCGTGCGCCCTTATCGATCATGCACACGACCCACAGGAACGTCAGTAGCGTCAGATTGTGCCCGACAATTTAGCGGGATACCGGTCACGGTGGTGTGGCCCGATGGCGTACGGTGGTGTGCCGATGCAACACTGCAAGCGCTCAGTGTCTTTTCAGACTGCCGATACCCAGTGAGCCAGCTGACTCAGCAGTGCCGTTTTTTCCTTGGTCGTTGAATACCGCGATCTCCTCTTCGATGTCGCTCACGTAGCTCTCGGGGTCCTTGTCCACCGCCGTGACGCCGGCGAAGTGCGTTGCCTCGAAGGCGGCGAACGCGACGGCTAGGTCGTGGCGCAGGGGCAGTCCGGCGTGGCGGCGGAAATCTGTGAGGCCTTCGCGCTCCTCCTCGGCCATGTGGTCGCTGTTGGCCTGATTGGCCTTGGCGACGGCGTCGTACCAGTCATCGCTGCCGACTTCGTGGTCCGCGACTGCGGCAACCGCGTCGCGAATATCATTGTGATCGGCGATCGCGTCTTCGGTCTCGGCCTTCGGGCTGGTTCCCGCTGCGCCTTCGCCCACGCGGAGCAGTTCTGGGTAGAAGATCTCCTCTTCGGCCTCGGCGTGCAACTCGAGGAATACGGCGAGTCGCTCCCAGATGGCGCTCAGAGCCGAGGTGTCGGTGCGATCGATCTGTTCGAGGATCGCGAAAAGCCGCCGCTGCTCATGATGGTCATCGAGGATCAGCTGAGTGATGTCCATGGCTCTCCCTTTGCACCTGTTAGCCGTAAAGCGTGAGGGCGACGGCCGCCTCGGGTTCGGTGACGCGGAAGCTGAAGCTTTCTTCCAAGTAAAGCGTCACCAGTTCGGCGTCGTGCCGGACATAGCCAATGGAAAAGTCCTGCCCAATATCGAGAATGAAGTCGCCGCCCCGCTTGCTCATCACGACGGCGCCATCCAGGCCGGGAGTCCACACGATGTCGCCACCGAGGATCTTGTGTAGGTGCTCCTCCAGGGAGTAGCCGTGTTCAATCGTCTCCACCACCCGGGTGTAACCCTCTGGACCGATAGCCAGCGCATATGGGCCCTCAATGCCGGCTTGGCGCAAGACGTTGGTCGCCTCGGCGATGGCGTGCGGATAATTTTCAACTTCCCCACTGAGAGGCAACGGCGAATGTGAGCTGGACTCCACGATTCCGAGGATCCCCGCCTCCGGCCAACCGTGGAACACCGCCCGGTTCTCGATCAACGCGGCGTCGTGGGCGGCACGGTCAAGATCACCATAATCCACGTCCGTTGCGCCGCGCTCGGCATCCTGCAATCCGGAGCATTCCACGGTAAAACTCACCCGAAACTCGCTCAGTGGCAGGACCCGTCGTTGCCGAGCGATCACCGTCTCGGATTTCGTCCCCGGCGGTGGGGCCTCCAGCGCTGCGGTCCGGCCGAGGTTGGTGGCGGAATGCGCCCAGCCGTGCGGCCCCGACCAGTCGACCAGCCGGCGTGCGGCCAGCCTGGGAGTCAAGCTGTTCTTGGCTTCCTCATCAATCTGCTGCCACCCCGTGGTCGGGATCGGCGCGTACTTGCGTAACAAATGATCCGTCATCAACGTCCCTTCAAAATGGTGATACCCAGCGAGGCGCTCTACTAATCTACCAGTTTGACGCAACCGGAGACGCTCTTCACTGCTGCTGCCGGCGATCGCGGTGCGACCGACGATTGCACCGATTCCCACAGCCGTGACGAAGTCGATGATCGACCACTGGGCCAGCGTCCTTGATCGAGGTAGCCGACCATCACGGCCAACACCGTGGGCAGCACGGCGTTGGCGGTACTGGTGGACAACACCAACATCCGGTCAGCCCCCAATGCCGAAGGCTTGTCTCGTCCCGCCACAGTCGGCAGGAATGACCAGATATCGCCACGCATCGGCTCCGGTGCGGTCACCAACTCTGCCCGTTGGACCGGATGGCCTCGCCCATGGCCCGCTGCTCGGCCAGCTCGGCGACCGCCCGTGCCTGTGGGTCCCCGGTGGCGCGTTCCCACCCGGCGGCAATCGCGGCCGAGGAGCGCATCAACTCGGCACGGACAGCCCGCTCGGTCCAGGACGGAACGGAGAGGAGAGCGGGACATGGTCATCGGATGATCGACACGATCTGTAAGGCTGCGTCTGCTAGCTCGGTATTGCCGCGCACGGCGACGCGCTGGCGGGCGTTGTGCGGTTCGATCCCGCGGACGCACAGGCGCCACAGGGTGTCGGGGTCGGTCGTGAGAATTGTGGACTGTTGCCGGTGTGGCCGTCGCGGGTGCGCGCGAGCCGGCTCAGGTCGGCGCCGAGCAGGTGGGCCACCACATCACGAACCAACCACGGCGCACATGCAGTCGGCCGTTGCCACTGGTCAGGCCGCAAATCCCTGAGCAGGTCGGTCAGTACCGCGCGGTCGTGCTCGAACACCGGTCGGGCATCGATCTTTGGGCCGAATGGCGCCTCCGACGTGACCACCTGTTCATTCCATCATCCGGGCAACCTGGCAGGTCGAGCACCGTCCGTATGGTCCTGGGTTCGGGTAGTAACATCGCGCCATCATGAATATGCCGCGCCGTCTCCGTCTTGCCGTTGCGCCGGTCCTCGCTTGCGCGGCGCTCACCATGGTCGGCTGCGGACGCTCAGACGTCACGCTGCCTGCGGTCCCGAAAGCCCTGGCGAAGCCGGTCGTTCGCTTTCCCTCCGCCAGCGGTGACGTAGCAGCGCCCCCGCTGGCCGAGTGCCCTGGTGCTGCGCAGTGGAGCTGTGTCCAGCAGCAACGGTTCGCCGCCGCCAGTGCCTACATCAATCGGAACGTCAGCGGCAAGGGCTACCTGAGCGTGGTGTTCACCGATCGGCAGACCGGGCACGCCTGGCGATATGGCCCGACGCGGCACGAGGGGTGGACGGCGTCCACCATCAAGCTCGCGATCGCCACGGACCTGCTGCGCCGGCAACGCGCCGGCCAGATCAGGCTGACCGCAGCGGACCACCATGACATGGCCACCATGCTCAACTTCTCCGACGAGTCTGCCTCCGACCGGCTGTGGGCGAAATACGGCGGCGAGGACATGCTGGCCCGGTTTCGCAACCAGTACGGCATGACCGGCCTGCACTACGTGCCCGGCTTCAGGGCCACAACATACTGGGGCTTCGTCAAGTGCACGACCGATGACCTGGCCACCCTGATGAACTACGTCTTCACCCAGGTTCACCCAGGCGACCGGGTCTACCTGGTCGGCGCGCTGCGCGGGGTCGCACCCAACCAGCAGTGGGGGGTCTGGGCGGCCGGCCCGGCGCAGCGGCCCGGAAACAAGGACGGCTGGTCCTACGAGACCGACCCCTACGGCAAGCACTGGGTCACGAACACCGTCGGCTTCGCCGGACCCGACGAGCGTTATCTGGTCGCCGTCATGTACCAGGTGGATCCGAGCGGCACACTGGCCGGCGGCGTGCACACCGTCAGCGACGTCGTCGCCTTGCTCTTCGGGGTACCCAGCCCCGCGCACATTACGGTTCCCGCGCCCGACGGATAACGAGACCGTGTCTGACCGCGAGTCTTCCCCTGCCCCCGTGCCGGACAGCGGCATCGGTGCGGTTCTAGTCAGCGCGCGCTCGCTAACCGAGTACCGGGCCATGTTCGCGCTCTCCGACGCTGCCCTGCGACGTCGGCTGCTGGACTGCCCAGGCGGGGCGGCCAGCCTGACCGCGGAGATCAACGCCGCCGGGGGTGACGCTACGGCCTGTGACCCGCGCTACGTCCGCACCAGCGTCGACGAGCTTGCCGCCCAGGCGCAGGCCGACACCGACCGGGGCAACCGCTACATCCGGACCCACCCTGAGCAGTACCGGTGGGGCTTCTTCGCCGACCCTGCGGACCACTACCGCCATCGCCGCGCCGCGCTCACCCGCTGCACCGCTGATCGGCGAGCCCACCCCGAGCGCTATGTGCCCGGCGAGCTACCCCACCTGCCCTTCGCTGACAACGCGTTCGAGCTGACCGTGAGCTCGCACCTGCTGTTCAGCTACGCCGACCGTCTGGATCTGACGTTCCATCGAGACAGCATCCTCGAGCTCATGCGGGTCACCCGCGACGAGCTACGGATCTATCCGCTGGTGGCCATGGGCTCCATCAGCTATCCCTACCTCGATCAGCTGCTTGCGCAACTCGCCGACCACGGCATCACCACCCAGGTGGTTGACGTCGCCTACGAGTTCCAAGCCGGCGGCAACCAGATGCTCCGCTGCACACACCAACCCGACTAGGGCAGCATCGGGGCCATGTCGCAGGTCCAGTTCGCGATCAACGTGCACGCCGCCGCCGAGGAGATCGCGGCCGGCATCGGCAGACGTGTCACCATCGAGCAGCTGTTGGACACCCCATTCGCCCTCCTGGCCCACGACGTGAGCCAAGCCGTGGAGGAGCTGCGGCGGCGCCAACAGGTATACGGCTTCGACAGCGTGACGACCCACCAACCGCACCCGGAGGCACTCGGCAAGGTGATCGCCGCCCACGCCCTCTAACCGCCCGCCAAAGGGTCACATGGATGCTTGTGCACCTTCCCAAGGTCCGATACACGGTCATATGGATCCTTGTGCACCTTTTCGAGGGCGGATGACTTGACGCCAAATTTTTTCACTGTGTTTTCGGAGGGGTGTCTCCAGGTCTGGGAAATCTCCCGAATTATTTATCCGCTTCAACAGGCGTGCCGCCACCCATAGTTGCGCAATGGCTCCGTCCGGACTGTCGAGAGTATCCGCGAATTCATGATGTACCCTGCGAGCCATGTGGGGATTGAGGAGGCTGCAGCAGCACAGTGTCGCGGCATCGGTGCCTGCGGGACCCCTTCCCCACATCTCCCAGTCGAGAATCCCGAGCTGCGGTTGCAACAGGTTGTTCCAATGAAGATCCCCATGGACCGTCTCCCAGTGGTTGATATGGAGGTTGCGGTGTTGACCGAACGCGGCACAAACGAGGCCAGTGACCTTGGTTTGAGTGACGTTGATCCGGGTCGTAGGAGTGCTGGCCAGCTGGCGAAGGGACCGGCGTAGCTCGCTGCACCACCTATCCGACAGCTCGACCTCGGTGCGCAAGACATCACTGGGTGAGCACGGTTCGCCGGGCAGCAGCGTCAGGACTTCGGCCCGCTGGGACCGCCAACCTGCTTCGTCCCACTCGGTACTCAGCAGGACGATGGGCTTGGGTAGTTCGGTGAGAGCGTTCGCGTCCTGGTTGCCAGTCCAGAACTCGCCGGTGGCCCACTGCGGTTGTTCGGAAACTACCCGCAGCCAATAGGACTCGTTCGGGCCGTGCGCGACCGTCCCGATCGAGCGCAGCCGCCACCCGAAGACCGGTGCTCCGGTTACGGACAGCTCAAATTTCTCGGCGGCATGGATGAGGTTGAGCCGCATCCAGTTGCGAAACGTCGCGTCCGCGTCGGTGTCGGGTTCCGGGGCGAGAGTGGAGTGGGTCATGACTCAGTGATGTGCCGCAGATAGGACGAGGGGTGTTCGAGGTAACGTCGCCAGTGATCGACAAGTTCGAGGTCGGCCCAGTCGACTCGGCGTAGGCCGTGCTCGCCCACCTCGATGATCTCGGCGTCGGGAGTGGCAGCCAGGATCGGTGAATGGGTGGCGCACACGACCTGAGCACCAGACTGACCAAGCTGGTAGATCAGGGCAACGAGCTGGAGGCAGGACGTGAAGGACAGCGCGGCCTCTGGTTCGTCCATCACATAGAACCCCGGGTCGCGGAACATCGAACTGAACACGGTGAGAAAGCCTTCTCCGTGGCTCATCTCGGTGGTGTCGTCCTTCCAATAGCCCGGGACACCGCCCAAGTTCTCGGTCATGCTGAACGCGGTCTCGGCTCGGAGAAAAAAAAAAGCCCTTCTTCTTCAGCCGAGGTCCGCCCAGCATTCGCGCTCCCCTGGCGGTGGTCTCCAGCCGCAGCACCGCACCGAGCGCGGTCTTCTCCGGGTTGGGGCGACCGGTCTTGGCTGCCGCTCGCCCGCCGTGAGAGTCCAGGTTGAACCCTTCGGCGATGGCCTCCACGAGGGTGGACTTTCCTGAGCCGTTATCACCGACCAGGAACGTCACCGGGTGGGTGAAGGGCAGGCCGTGCGCCGCCAGCTCGGCCACGCACGGCACCGTGAACGGCCAAACTCCGTGATCCGCAGGCTGCAAGGCATCCGGGATATAAGCGCGGCAAACGAACACCAGGCTCCTAGTTGTCTTTGTCGTCAGGGCCACAGGTGCCGTAGTTCGGCACACACCCGCCCTTCGGGCCGCACTGCGGATCACACATCCTCGGCACACACGGCGTCTCCGGCACCGGGAAGTGGTCGGCCAGTGTCGCGGTCGCGGAGGCCATCTCCGGACCGGTAAGGATCTCGATCAGGGTGCTCTGCCGGACATTGCCTACTGACATCCAACGCGCGAATACACACGGCCACACATCGCCGTCCGGCGACACCGCGACCTTCCCCTGGGCGCAGTGCCCGCAAAGCTGATCGATACTCGGCTGGCGTTGCCGTCTGCTGCGGCCGACCCGCCGAAGATGATCGGTGCCGATCTCGGTCACGCCAAGGGCTTCCAACTCGGCGCGGGCCTGCTCAACCCGTTGGTCGTCCTGTACGTCGACCAGGCCGACCCGCAACGGAATGGACCGGCGCAGAGCCTTGGTGATATTGGCCTTGGTCCGCGCGTGACTGTCCCTGCCGTTGGTGATTGCTTCGTGCTCGGCGGCGTCATCGGAGTAATAGCTCGTCGCCAGCCACAGCCCACGGCGGGCAAAGACCTCCCACAGCTCCCGTGACACATGCACGAGGTTAGTGAACACCTCCACCTCCAATCCCTGGTCTAGGGCGCGCTGCACCAGATCGGACAACTTCCGGTGCAGAGTCGGCTCCCCGCCGATGAACTGCACCATCCGCCCACCGAGCTGAGCCACCTCATCGATCACCCGGTACCAGTCCGCCGGCAACATCGCCCCGTCGCTGCCCGTTGGCCCGGACTCGGCGTAGCAGTGGTTGCAAGCGAGCTGGCATTTCTCCGTGATTTCCAACCACACGAATCTCAGGTCCCGCATCTCGAACCCCTATCGACCATGCATCGCTTCAGTGCCGCGAGCGGGTGAACGCGTCGGAGCGCAGTGAGGCGAGTTGCGGGGCGGTCTCGTAGGCCACTGCGGCGGCGTGCTCGGACATGACGGCGGTGGCCCGCAGGGCGGCTTTGGTGGCGATCACGAGATCGCGGGGAGCGGCTGCGGCCCGCTGCGCAAGATCCACCGCGGCGCTCACCACCGCCTCGTGCGCGGCCGGGGAGCGAGGATCGCCGTCCACCTCAATCAGGCGGTACGCCAGCCCGGTGCGCACCGCTTCCTGGGCGTTCAGCGCCGCGCCGAACAGGATCATCGCCGCGGCGGCCTGGGGACCAAGGGCGTTGCGCGCCAGCCACGTCATACCTCCGCCGGGATGGATGCCCAACTGCAGGAAACGCGGGTCGAACACCGCGCCCGGGCCGACCAGGCGCAGGTCGCAGGCCAGGGCCAGGTTGAGCCCGGCGCCCACCGCGGGCCCGTTGACGGCCGCGATGGTAGGCAGCGCGGCGTTCGCGACGGCGAGGAAACCGGCGTAGATGCGGTGCAGGTCAGCCTCGGAGCCCGACTCACCGGCAGCGGTGAGCGCGCCGAGATCAGCCCCAGCGCAGAACGCCGGTGGGGCGCCGGTGATCACGATGGCGTGCACCGACTCGTCGCGGTCGGCGGCCATGACGGCTTGGGCCAGCCGCTCGGACAGCGCAACGCTCAGCGCATTGCGGCGGGCCGGATCGGACACTGTCAGCACGGCGACGCCGCTGCGGCGCTCTCGTAACACATCCATGCTGGTGAGTCTGTATCAGAGCGAAGATTGCCGCCTTGCCTACCATCGAATCATGGCATTTGCTCTGCGATCAGCGAGGCCACTGCGGGTCGCTACCGCGCGCCGGTATCTGATGTGCCCACCGCGCTACTTCGCGGTGAGCTACCGGATCAACCCCTGGATGGACCCCACCCAGCCGGTGGACGCTACCCGGGCGATGGCCCAGTGGACAACGTTGGCCAGCACCTACCGCGCGCTCGGGCACACCGTGGAGGTGATCGATCCCGAACCGGGCCTGCCGGACATGGTGTTCGCGGCCAACGCCGGCACCGTGATCGATGGCGTCATCCTGGGTGCCCGGTTCCGCGACGCCGAGCGGGCCGAGGAGGCGGCGCACTACCAGCGCTGGTTCCTCGCGCACGGCGTGCCCGGCATGGTGATGCCCAGCGCGGTCAACGAGGGTGCGGGAGACCTGATCTGGACCGGCCGGCTGCTGCTGGCTGGTAGCGGGTTTCGCACCGAGCCGGCGGCGCACCCCGAGGCGCAGGAGGTGCTGGGGGTACCGGTGGTCTCGCTACGGCTGGTTGACCCCTACTACTACCACCTCGACACCTGCCTGCTGGTGCTCGACGACTCGCCCCGCGCCCCACTGATCGCCTATTACCCGGCGGCATTCTCACCGGGCTCGCGGCGGGTGCTGGCGCGGCTGTTCCCCGATGCGGTGATCGCCGGCCCGGAGGACGCGGCGTGTCTGGGGCTCAACGGCGTCTCCGACGGCCGCTCGGTGGTGCTACCGCGCGAGGCGGTGGATCTGGGCCGCGCACTGGCCGCCTGCGGCTTCGAGCCGGTGTTCGTCGACGTCTCCGAACTCCGCCGAGCCGGTGGCGGCCCCAAGTGCTGCACCCTGGAACTGCGCGCTTGACCCCTCTCGGCGTGTCGCTGCGTAGTGAGTTGCGGAACCCCGCACCGGGTGAACGCGTTGCACTGATCAGAGCCCGAACACACCGGGAGGCTGACGAACTGTGCACAACCACGTCAACGGGCTGAAGACCGCGCTGCTGCTCGGGGGGCTGTCGGCGCTGGTGGTGCTGGTCGGGTCATTCTTCGGCCGAGGCGGGATGCTCATCGCGCTAGTGTCCGCGCTGGGCATGAACGCCTACGCCTACTTCAACTCCGACAAGCTCGCCTTGCGCGCGATGCACGCCCAGCCGGTATCCGAGCCCGAGCAGCCCATGATGTATCGGATTGTCCGGGAGCTGGCCACCAACGCGCGGGCGCCGATGCCGCGGCTGTACGTCAGCCCAACCCAGGCACCCAACGCCTTCGCCACCGGCCGCAACCCGCGCCACGCCGCAGTGTGCTGCACCGTGGGGATCCTTGATCTATTGACTGAGCGTGAACTGCGCGGGGTGCTCGGCCACGAGCTGTCGCACGTGTACAACCGGGACATCCTCATCTCCTCGGTCGCCGGGGCACTGGCCGCCATGGTGACCGCGCTGTCGCACTTCGCGATGTTCGCGGGGTTCTTCGGCGGTGGTGGGAGGGATCGTCCGAACCCGATCGCAATGCTGCTGATCTCACTGCTCGGCCCGATCGCGGCCGGCATCGTGGCGATGGCGGTGAGCCGGTCGCGGGAGTACCAGGCCGACGCCTCCGGCGCTGAGCTCACCGGGGACCCGCTGGCGCTGGCCAGTGCGCTGCGCAAGCTGGAGTACGGCACCCAGGCGGCGCCGCTTCGTCCCGAGCCTGCGGTGGCCGCGCAGTCCCACTTGATGATCGCCAACCCGTTCCGGGTGGACGACGGTGCCGCGCGGTTGTTCTCCACCCACCCCCCCATCGCCGACCGGGTGCACCGCCTGGAGGAGATGGCGCGACGCCAGCTGCGCTGACCGGCTGGTTTTTCTGGCGCGCTGCCCCTCAATCAGCCCTAAATGAGCTCGGAGTGGGCGATGTCCATGACGTACTGGCCGTAGCTGGACCGCGCCAGTGCCTGGCCCAGCGCGTAGCAGGCGTCGGCGTCGATGAAGCCCATCCGCAGCGCGATCTCCTCCAGGCAGGCGATCCGTACCCCCTGCCGGTGTTCGAGCACCTGGACGAACTGGCTGGCCTCCAGCAGTGACTCGTGAGTTCCGGTGTCCAACCAGGCGAAGCCCCGGCCCAGGTCGATCAGCGTCGCTCGGCCTTGGCGCAGGTAGTGCACGTTCACATCGGTGATCTCCAGCTCGCCGCGCGCGGAGGGGACCAGTGAGCGAGCGACCTGCACCACGTCGTTGTCGTAGAAGTACAGGCCGGTGATGGCCTTGTTCGAGCGGGGAGCTGCCGGCTTCTCCTCGATGGAGATCAACTTTCCGGTGGCGTCGACCTCGCCGACCCCGTAGCGCCGCGGGTCCTTGACCGGGTACCCGAACAGCACGCAACCGTCCACGCTGGTCACACACTGCTGGAGCCGGCCGGAGAAACCGGGGCCGTAGAAGATGTTGTCGCCCAACACCAGGGCGACCGGGTCATCGGCGATGAAGTCCGCGCCAATCACGAAGGCTTCGGCCAGGCCGTTGGGCTGGGCCTGCTCGGCGTAGCTCAGCCGCAGCCCCAGCGCGGCACCGTCACCGAGTAGCCGGCGGAACAGTGGCAGGTCCAACGGAGTGGAGATGATCAAAATCTGCCGGATCCCGGCGAGCATGAGCACCGAGAGCGGGTAATACACCATCGGCTTGTCATATACCGGCAACAGCTGCTTGCAGACGGCCTGGGTGACCGGATGCAGTCGACTACCACTGCCGCCAGCCAGGACGATCCCCTTCACTGATAGTTGGTGAACTGCAGCGCAACCATGTTCTACCCCCTCTAAGCTGCGAAACCGTGGAGCTTGCCCGTCGCTGAACAGTGTCCCAGCCTTCGGTCGGGCTCTGATGTAATATCCCCGGGTCTCCCGGCGACGGCCAAGATGCGATATGCTTGAGCCCTTGTTCCCCGCCGTCCTCCGGGACTGGCGGGGTTTTTTCTTGGAGGCGTGGTTGGACCCGAGGGTCTGTGTCGTCATCGACTACCAGAACATCCACCTCACCGCACGTGATCTCTTCGCGCCCCCGGGCCTGCCTGCTCACGAGTGTCTGATCCACCCACTGTGGTTCGCTGAGCAGGTCATCGCCGTACGTGCCACCCGGCAGCGCGATGAGACTCAGCAGCGGGCCGTTCTCACTGCGGTGCGCGTGTTTCGTGGCTCCCCGAGCAACGCCCATGACCCCTACGTCTACGCCATCTCCCAGCGTCAGAGGTCCGAGTGGACTCGCGACAAACGGGTCGATGTGGTTTACCGGACGCTGCGTTACCCCCGGGATTGGTCACACAAGCCGGCGCAGGAGAAGGGCGTTGACGTGCTGGTCGCGCTCAAGGTCGTACGGTCAGCGCTCGACCCGCGGTTCGACGTTGTCATCCTGGCTTCTCACGACACCGACCTCGAACCAGCCCTTGAGATCGCCGTCGGCGACGGTCAAGCCAAGATCGAAACTGCTGGCTGGCACGGTGCGCGTGTGCTCCGCCCGAGCGGTACCCGCCTCTGGCACACCGCTCTCACTGAGACCGACATGGACAAGGCCCGAGACCGGTTCAACTACACGCCGCCCAGGCCATGAATCGGGGTCTTCGGGACCGTCTCCCCAGCTCAGAGCGCCAGATGTCCTCCCGCTACCGGTAATTGGTGAACTGCAGCGCGACGCCGAAGTCGTGATCCTTCAACAGGGCGATGACGGCTTGCAGGTCATCTTTCTTCTTGCCCGAGACGCGTAGCTGGTCGCCCTGGATCTGGGCCTGCACACCCTTGAGCTTCTCGTCCCGGACCGCCTTGGCGATCTCCTTGGCCTTGTCCTGGCTGATGCCCTGCAGGATGCGCCCGGTGCTCCGGTAGATCTTGCCCGAGAGGGCCGGCTCATCTACCTCGAAGGACTTCAGCGAGATGCCCCGCTTGACCAGCTTGCCCTTGATCAAGTCGATGGCGGCGCGGCAACGCTCCGCAGTCTCAGCTTCGATCGTCATCACCTCATCACCGGCCCAGGCCACCTTTGCCCCCGTGCCTCGAAAGTCGAACCGGGTCGACAGCTCCTTGGCCGCCTGGTTGAGCGCATTGTCCACTTCTTGCCGGTCGACCTTGCTGACCACGTCGAACGACGGATCCGCCACCACAGCCTCCTCGCGTTGAGCCGGTGCCGACCTTACCCGCCAGGCCCGGTCCCCCCTGGCCTCACGGGCTGTGTATCATATTGAGGCGCCGGTGCACCCGGCCTCCAGGCGGGTTGCCCGAGCGGCCAATGGGAGCGGACTGTAAATCCGTCGGCTGACGCCTTCGAAGGTTCGAATCCTTCACCCGCCACACCAGCAGGAACGGCCCCTGACCAGCATTTACACGGTCAGGGGCCGATCTTCGTTGGGTCCGGTGGTGTCCGGTTCTGACCGGCCGTCTACGGGTGGTTCGGCCCTATACGGGCCCAGATTCGTCCGGAACTTGATCGAAGATCACATGATCTGTTCGGTCAAGGTGGCGGGTGTATGGATCACTGTGTCTGCGCCGGTCGTCATGAGTTCGGCGGTTTTGCTGGGTTTGTTGGTGTAGTCGATGGCCATGGTGTGGTGGGCGGCGCGCGCTGCTTCGATGTCGATGTCGGTCTCGGAGTCGCCTACGAACGTCGCGGCTGCCGGGGGACCAGGTGCGGGTGAGATCGTGTGCTGCGGGGGTGGGTTGGGCGGTGGTGATGGCTTCGAGTTTGTGGGCGGTGAAGGCGGCGTTGACGTATCTGGGTCGGGCTTCCAGTGCGGTGGCCAGTGGTAGCGCAAAAGGGACGACTCGGGGTAGGCAGAACGGGAACATATTGGCCGCGTGCGGGAGGGTGGGTCTGCTCCAGCAGCGCCAACTGTGATCACGTGGGGTCGAGCTGTTCGGCTACAACCGAGGTGCGCACCTTCGCCGGGGCGACCGGCGACCAGGTTGGTTGCTCGTCACGGTCGGTGCCGGACCGGGCAGTCCGCGCCCTACCCGCCCTCGTGGCAGTGCGGCTGTGAGATCGTCCGTGTGCTTCTGTCCGAGGAGATCGTGCTGCTCGGGTCGGTGTCGATGGTCAGGGGTACAGATCGCACCTTTCAGACCACCGAGCGTCACCGGTCTCGGCATCTCCGGACTGGTTCGAGGATCTGGCGATCGCGGTCGACCTGCCACCGATCCGGCTGCACGAACTCCGACACGGCGCAGCGTCACTGATGCTTGTGGCCGGTGTGGACATGAAGATCGTGCAGGAGACGCTCGGCCACTCGAACATCGGCCTCACAGCGAACACCTATACGAGCATCTACCCGGACCTCGCCACCGCAGCAGCCGAAGCCACCGCCGCGATCGTGCCCAGGTCAGTTATGTGTCACATGCCTGCATGACGCGACGCGTGACGTCATCCACACCCCCCAGGCAAAGCCCCAGCACATCCGTGCGTCGTCTGGCAGTCCGCGCGCAGGTTAATCATCAAAGGTGCGAACACTCAACTGGCCTGTGGACACGTTGGGGGCGAAACTGTTAACAACTCCAACACCTCTGTGTCGCGCGTTGTGCCAGGGGTCACACGGTGCCGTGTTCAAACATTCAGCCGCAAGAATGTTTACATCCTCGTCGGGGAGAGTTGTTATCTCAACGTTTGCTGTGGTACGTTGGTGGCATGGCCGTGAGCAATCTCCAGACCGCGTACGCAGAAGTGCGGCGCAAGTTGGAGGAGGATCGCGCACAGCTGGACGTGCTGCAGCGTCGGGTGAAGTTCCTCGAACAGTCGGAGGCCGGTCTGCGTGGGCTACTCGGACTCGACGAATCCCCCGCTGCGGCCGCCGCTGAAACTGGCGATGACGAATCCGCTGAGCAGGTCGACGACGATGTAGCGCCCGCCGAGGCCGACGACACGAACCGGCCAAAGTCCATCGATGCAGTCCAGCTGATCCTTAAAGATCACATCGGCGACACGATCCACATTGACACGATCCGTCTTGAGATGAAGACGCGCGGCTGGCTGAACCCCGCTTGGGCTAAGCCGGATGCGGCCATCTACGCAGCCCTCACACGCCTCAAGGAACGCGATCCGCAGGTTGAGCGCGTCGGTCGACACTGGCGGCTGCAGTCGACTCCGGTCCTCAGCCCACCCACAGAGCTTCCCTCCGCGACGGTGGAGGATCTGTTCGACAAGGAGAACGCGTCATGAGGAGATGAGACGCCCGCCGCCCTGTGACTTCACCGTATCGGCGGCGGGCTAGGGCGGAGCCCCACGTGTCCCATCCACGCCCGTCGTCGTGGCAGCAACCACGGCGACGGGCCCTACCTGAGCGGCGAGCAGGTTCGCCAGCGGATCCCTTAGCCCGGTCCCGGAGGAGTTCGATTCTCCCGCCGTCCACGTACGACTTTACACGTCACCCGTTCGGCTGTATAGCCCTGGTGGCGTGGATGTACGCGTCGGAACACTCCGGTTGTCACGCGGTTGTCATCCGACACAATCGATGATCTTCGATGATCGAGTCACAATCGATCTACCTGCCAAAATATGGTGCTCCCGAAAGGATTCGGACTCCCAATCTTCTGATCCGTAGTCGCAGCCGATGCCTCGCCACTGCCTGCAGGTTGTCCTTGATCGGGCCGCATCGTCGGGTTCCGGTCCCAGGGTGTTCATGGTCGTCCGTAGCCGTTGATGTAGTGATTGATGTAGGCCGGGGACCTCTTCGTTCCCGGCCACTGATCGGCTGGATGTCCGGTCGCTAAGCACCTGATGCTTGGTCAGGCGCTTGGGAACCTGGCTACCCTGCGTGTTCGACTTGCGGTCCGTATGGATGGCTGTGCTGGCATGGCTGTGATTGACCGTGTTCCCCAGCACGCGGACAGCGCGGTGTGTCTCGGCTTGCCGCAGGACGGGAGGGGCGGAAGCGGGTATCCCGTCGCGTCGGCGAGCTTGCCTCGGAGCAGGCCAGGGGCAGGCGTCCAGGTCGTTCAGCGCATGCGGTGCTCCGCCTGGGGGACCATCCCGGAGCGAGGCCCGCCGGAGGCATGACTTTCAGGCTGTGGGCGATGATCCGGGTGTGACCACGCGCAGCAACCGACCCGACTCGCCCACGCCGCGCCCGTTGTCGAACTGGATCATCGCGGCGGGGGCGCTGGTTGTCCTCGCTGTTGCGGTGGTGATCTGGTTTGTGCTGCTGCGTCGCTACGGTGGGCAAGGGGCGTCGGTTCAGCTCGACGCGATCCGCACCGCCGGAACTTTGGTGATCGGCACTGGTGGGGCGGTGGCGCTGCTGTTGACCGCCCGGCGGCAGCGCTACATCGAGCTGACCCTGGTGCACACCGACCGCGACGCCACCGAGCGACGCATCACCGAGCTGTACACCAAGGCCGCCGACCAGCTTGGCTCCGAGCAGGCCCCGGTGCGCCTGGCCGGCCTGTATGCCCTGGAGCGCCTGGCGCACAGCACCATCGAGCACCGCCAGACCATCGTCGATGTGATCTGCGCGTATCTGCGCATGCCCTACACACCGCCGCAACCACCCGCCTACCGACGTCCGGGACCCGAGAAACGGCGCCGAGCCCGAGCACTCATCGACCGGCCGCCGCACACATCGCCCACAGTCCAGAGGTCGCGGCACGAGCACGCCGAGCAAGAGCGGCAGGTGCGGCTGACCGCCCAGAACATCCTGCTCCGTAACTTGCGCGTCGCCCCCCCAGCGCCGACGGTGGTGGCAACCGTCCGCAGTCCCAACCTGGCGCGGCATCCGGCTGAATCTCACCGGGGCCGTTCTCCTTGACTTCTCCCTGTCAGAATGTCAAGTCGATGACGCCGCCTTCTCCGGCGCTCAGTTCACCGGCGAAGCCGACTTCACGGGCACCCAGTTCCGCAGTCTGGTCGACTTCACCCGCGTCCAGTTCGCCGCTCTGGCCAACTTCACGGGCGCCCGGTTCACCAACGGGGCAGATTTCACGGGTGCCAAATTCACCGGGTTGGCCAACTTCTCGGTCGCACGGTTCACTGTCCGGGCTGACTTCACGGGTGCCCAGTTCATCGCCCTGGCCGACTTCAAGGACACCCAGTTCACCAACGGGGCCATGTTCACACGCGCCCGATTCGCCAACGTGGCCGACTTTTCGGTCGCCCGGTTCACCGGCGTTACCAGCTTCATTGGCGCCCAGTTCACCAACGTGGCCCGCTTCACGGTCACTCAGTTCACCCAGATGGCCTACTTCATGCGCGCCCAGTTCGCCAGCGGGACCTACTTCACGGTCGCGCAGTTCTCCAACGTGGCCGACTTCAAGGGCACCCAGTTCTCCAACGGAGCCGATTTCGCGGGCACCCAGTTCACCGACAGAGCCGACTTCGTGGGTGCCCGGGTGACCTCGACTGCTGAGCCGGGAAGCGCGTGGCCGCCTGGCTGGATGGCCCGACCCGCTCACCCAGACACCGGGGAAGACCCCGCTTTCCTGTATATGGCGAGGGTTGAGGAGCCCCCGGATGCCTGATCCGGCGGGTGGGCCAAGTGAACTGTGGCTCCCCCGGACTGAGATCTCTCGGGCCTGCCGTGCTGGTGTAGTTGCTGTGCAATTTTTGCCCGCTGCCGTCCGAGACCCCGCCTGCGGCTGGTGCCCCCGGGATCGCGTGGGCCGTCCGGCCGGGCGCGACCGAGCACGGCCCGAAGGGCCGCGCGCAGTGTCGTGGCCCGGCCGGCGGCCAAGCGAGTTACGGACAGCGGAGCGCCGCCGCAGGCGGCCTTGATAATCCAATAGAGGTAGATTCGGCAACCACGCAAAGTGGCTACGTGTCGAGTCCCGGCTGATGCTTGGCGGTGAGGATGTGGCCGCCGGTGCCGGGTTGGTGACTCGATGCTGGACCGATGCTGCTGCTGTCCTTGGAGTGATCCGTCGGGCCGCTCGGTGCCGGTGGTCGTGCATGCAGTCGGGCGGGTTCGTGGCGTCCGTCATCACCGGTGCGTGGTCTTGTCGCATGATCACCTAGCTGTCCCCGCTGTCCGGTGGGAGTGGGATCGTTGCACGTGGCGGTGCTCGCGGGTTCGCTGCTCACGGCCTAGCCCCCTCTCGACAGCGCGTACCCCGTTTCGGTGGTGAACGAGGTCCGCATTATGGAGGCCAGGGAGAGTTCGCCCACCTTATGCGGTGGTTGTCGTTCAGTTCGTCACTCACCGGCCCTAGTCCCGGGTCGCTCGGGGTGCAGGCTGTTGATCATTAGATGTCGAAGATCACGTGATCTGTGTGGTCAAGGTGGCGGGTGTGCTGATCACGGTGTCGGCGCCGGCGGTGATGAGTTCGGCTGTTTTGCGGGGTTTGTTAGCGTAGCCGATGGACGTGGTGTGGGCGGCGCGTGCTGCTTGGATGTCTGTTACGGAGTCGCCGAGGAACGTCGCGGCTGCCGGGGGGACGTTGAGTGTGGTGAGGGCTGTGGTTAGCAGGTGTGGGTGGGGTTTGAGGAGTGCGGGGTCTGGGCTGGCGCGTGCGGAGACGTAAGACACGTGGGGCTGGAGGTTGTGGAGGTCGAGGTAGGCGTGGATGGCGATGGTGCTGTTGTTGCTGACGATGGCCAGTGGCCGGCCGGTGGCTGCCCAGGCGCGGATGAGGTCGTGTGCTGCGGGGGTGGGTTCGGCGGTGGTGATGGCTTCGATTTCGTGGGCGGTGAAGGCGGCGTTGACGTACCGGGCTTCGTCGTCGCCCAGGTTGGCGGCGTAGGCCAAGACCTGGAAGGGGTCGTCGCTTTTCTCGATCTCGATGGGTGGGTCGACGTAGCCGCCGTCGGTGAGGACTAGGCACAGTTGGGTGACCACGGTGTGGGCGGGGAGACCGGCGAAGACGCTACAGATGGGGCCGTCGAAGTCGAGGAGCAGGGCGGTGGTGCGGGTGAGGATGTGGCGCACGATTGCCGGGTCGTCGATGGTGGCTGGGGTCATCGGGTGAATTCCGTGGCGATGGTTGTCCACACGCTGTCGAACCAGCTCCGGGCCTGCTCAACGTACTGGGAACCGGTGGAGGTGTCGTCGTCGGTGGTGGAGTGGTGGAACAGGATGGCGTCTTTGCCCATGACGTCGTAGATCGCGCGGGGTTCGCCGCCGAGGGAGATGATGTGCTCGCGGACGGGGTAGAAACCGAAGAACACTTCCTCGTTGTTGATCAGGTAGAGCTTGAATAGGGGCGCGGCGCGGTGCACCCGGACCTCGGCGGAGACGTCGGCGACCAGGCCTAGCTCACCGAGCTCGGTGACGTTGTCCACGATGGCGAGGGTGTTGCGGCGCATGATCCCGGTCGCGCGGGCGCGGAACTCGGGGCTGTCAGTGAGGTCCTCAACCTGGCAGGGCAACGCCATGGGCACCGTGGTGTCCGGGACGAGGATGCGCACGTGGATCGAGGCAGGTGTCAGGCGTCCGATCCGGATCTTGTCCAGGGGCTCTTGCATGATGCCCTGCAAGGTCTCCCCGGAGAAACCGGCGAAATCGATCACGACATGCTGGGCGTCGAAGGCGCGTTCGAGGTAGGGCCCGAGGCCGACGGGTCGTTCGGTGCGCTCACGGACGAAGACCCCGCTGCCCTGCCGGGAGACGGTGAGTCCTTCGTCTCGCAGCTCGCGCAGGGCGTTTTGCACCGTCATCGGCGCCACGGCGTAGGTCTTGGCTAGCTCGTTGCGGGAGGGCAGCTTGTCTCCGGGCTGGAACTTCTTAGTCAGGATGGCGGCGCGCAGCGCGTTCGCGACCTGCACGTAGGGCGGGCGTGGATCGTCAGGGTCGAGAGACATGGCCGCTACCTCATCTCCTCACGAGGGATGGTTCTCCGTCTTCGCTGGTACCTCCCCAGGTTACAGGATCTGTCTAGGCTGGCTAGATAGACAGCTCACCTGGTCATGCTTGACTTGGCTAGGCAGCCTGGCTACTCTGTCCATGTCAGTCACATTGGCTCACGCCGACCAGGCGTGACAGGCAGGGAGAACAGTATCCATGGCAGTGCGGCGAGGACGGTGCTTCGACGTGAGTAAGCCCTCGGGTGTCGGCAGGTCGAGCAACGCCTCGGCCCAGGGTGAGCAGAAGGCGGCGTGATCGCCGTACGGCCGTCGCGAGAGGCGGTTGCCCTGTGGAACGACGCATATTCCGAGCATATGGCGGCCATGTTCGCGGCGATGCGTGTTGCGGCCGGTGACGGTGCGGCGGTCCGCCGGTTGGCTCAGTCCTACCTGAGCCTGGCGCAGGCATGGCGAGTGCTCTCCGTTGACCTTGCCGTACCGCTGTGGGCACGGCACGCCGCGTCGATCGCGGCCGAAGAGTTCCAGCGCCGGGCGCGGATGGAGAACTGTCGCGCTGACGCTACCGACCCAGAGGGCAAGGAGGCGTCATACAGCGGTGATGACAGGAGTCAGGCCTGCGCGACAGCAACGGCTGAGGACGTTAATGGAACACCGGAATGAGTGTCTCACGCAATCAAGGAGGGATTCATCATGAACTGGCACAGTTATTACACCGACGGTCCGAACAAGCGTCGTCGTAAGGCGATACCGGCGACGTGTTGGACACATCGGGGTCCGCTCGGTTTCGCGAATCTTCTGGTGAGCATGCAGGGCGAGTCGATTGTGCTCGATCCTCATGTCACGGGTGAATGCGTGATCGCCCTCGATGAGGAGGGAGCCAAGACGCTGCGCAACATCTTGACGGAATGGCTGGGGTGAGCCGGGCTGTTGCCTGACGCGGGAGACGGTCAGGGAGGGGAGGTGAGGGTGATGGGGTTACGCGGGTGGTGGGCTGGGCTGATTGCGCGGCGGGCTGAGCGGGCTGCGCTGCGGCGGATGCGTAAGGGTCGGGTGCGCGTGACGTGGCGGACCTGCCGACGGTGCCGACGTTACGGGTACCAGACGGGTAAGAGCGGCCTGTGCGAGAAGTGCTTGAGCCCGCGATAACAGACACCACAAAGAAAATCCAGAAGGGAATTTAACGCGCCTGGGGGTGGTGCGGTAATGCCGCACGCCCTCATATAGCGCACGACCGACGTACGCGCAGAAGCGGAATCCTGGCTACCAACCTGTCCGCTTCTGCGCTGTCCACACCAGAGACCGGAGTGAACAGTGAGAAGGATAGAACATGGCGCCGTTCGGGCGCCAGTCCCGGGAATTTTCCCCGGAATGGGGCAGGTGCATGCCTGGGTGGATGTCCACTGTGCCCAGTGCGGGGACAGACCAGCCAGCCTGAATGGTGAGGCGTACTGGCCCCCCGAGGACGCCGCCCTGGATGCGGCCGCCGCTGAGGGGTGGCGGGTTGGCCCGGGTGGGCGGTTGTGGTGCTCAGCGTGCGCGCCAGTACTGACGTGCGAGGCCGAGGGACACGAGTTCAGCGGGTGGCGTCGCCCGGTCACCCGGGATGGGCGCCCGGCGAGCAGTGAGTACCGGCACTGCCGCCGATGCTGCGTGTGCGAGTCCCAACTCGCCGCGCTCCAAGCCGCCGACGTGACCGAGTGGAGCACCGGCGCGGCGATGCGGGCTCTGCTGGCGGATGTCACCGAGGCGGGGGAGGTGGCGTGATGGCCGAGCGAATCTGGACGGGGCTCGATGTGCTGGCCGCTGACGGGCTGGCCTGTGTGATCTGCGGCCGGGGTTTGCTGTCGCGAGGATCGCGGGTGCGCCTTCCGGTGGGCCGCTCGCAGAGCGGATCGCAGGTGTTCGCCTGCATCGGGGACTGCGCCGCCATGGCCGAGACCATGCCGGAGGTGCTGACGATCCCGGGTGAGGCCCTGGCTGTGGCGGGCATGGCGTTTCTGATGGTGCTGGACCGGGTCGGGGGTGACCCGCGCCACGTCTGGCACGGGGTCCTCGTCGCGGCCACCGTAAGGGCCGCGACACCCTTGGTCCAGGCCGCTGAACTGCGCCGCATCGCCACCGATCCCACCACCAGCGACCGGTGGGCCAGGTCTTTGCGGTCCCGCGCGACCGAACTCGACCCCACTGGAGGTGAGCGGTGATGACACCCACCACAAACACAGCCATCGGGCTCTCCGGCCTGTCAACTCTGGTGCTGGTCGGGTTGGTGGTGCTGGCCGGACTGGGTGCGGTGGCGGCGTTTCGTAGTGGCGCCCGGGGTGCGTACAAGGTGGCGCGCCAAACCCAGGAGGTGACCCGGATGGGTGGCAATCTGGTTCGGGCGTTGGGCACCACGGTGGTGATCGTCGGAATTCAGTGGGTGGTGGTGGCGTTCACCACCGACCGCCTTGCGTGGGTGGTGGCGTTGGGGGTGCCGGCGTTGTTCGCCGGAAGTGTGATCGCCCGGATGTTCTCGGTCACCGAAATCGTGCACGCCAGCAAGGGAACACGCCGATGAGCGCCCCCACCATCCACCACACCACGATCCCGACCACCTTTGAGGGGAGGACCGCGTGATGACCCCTGAGCAGCCAGACCAGCCCGGCGACACCCGCACGCAGCCGGCATCCGATGTTGAGCAGCCGCCGCGTGAGGCCGCGCCGGAATCAGCGGGGGAGGCGACGGTAATCCCGTTCCCCACCCCAGCGAGCGGAGGGGTTCAACAGGTCTCCGAGGTGCTGGAAGGAGAGCTGGTCGGCGAGCCGGAGTTCACCCGGTGGCCGATGCCGGTGGTGTTGCCGCCGTGGTTGCGCTCCCGGGAGACCGCCCAGGCCACGGCGCGGTGGGCCGTCGAGTACGCCGGGCGGCACGTGGCCTTCCACGCCTGGCACGCCCCGGCCTATGGGTTGGCGCTGTCCTGGTGGACGCTGCGCGGCGTCGCTCGGGCCATCGCTGCGGGGTTCGGGTGGGTGAGCGTGCGCGGTGAGTACCGGCCGTTGATTACCGCTGCCCGGGAGGCCAAGCGGTGGGATCTGGTCCGGGAGCTGATCGGCGAGCGTCGGGCGTTGGCCCGGCTGCGGATGAAGACCACGGCGTGGCTGACGGTGTCGGGGGGCTCGGCCGGGGCGGCCGGGTTCCTCACCCTCGGACCGGCGTTCGGGTGGTGGGTCACGACCGGGGCCGGGGTGGGCGCGCTGTGGCTGGGCCGCCCCCGCACTACCTCGGTGCTGCCACCAGGCCCGGTGTTGCCGGTGGCTCTGGAGCTCTCGGCGGACATGCTCACCGACGCCCTCCGCGCGGCCGGCCTGGTCAAGGCTGATGCCACCCCACAACTGGTCACCCCACCCTTACGGGATGGCAACGGGTGGGCGGTCACCCTGGACCTACCCCGTGGGGGTGGGAAGACCGCCGCGGATGTGATCGCCAAACGGGACACCCTGGCCGCCGAACTCGGTGTCGACGAAATCCAGGTCATCATGACCCGGGTCCGCGCCGTTGCTGGAGGCCACGCCGGGCGCCTGTCGGTGTGGGTCGCCGATGACGATCCCTACCTCGGCGCACCCACCCCCTCACCGCTGGCCAGCAGGGAGACCTTCTCCGTGTGGGACCCGATCCCCTTCGGCCAAGACGCCCGAGGACGCCGAATCCTGCTGTATCTGATGTGGCAGTCGATGTTCTTCGGTGGGCTGCCCCGGCGAGGCAAGACCTTCGCCCAACGACTGCCCTCCGCCGCCGGGGTCCTCGACGCCTACGTGCGCCACTACGTCGCCGATGGCAAGGGTGGGGCGGATTGGCGCCCGATGCGCGCTGTTGCCCACCGCCTGGTGATCGGCGCCGAGGATGAGGCCATCCAGCAGTTTCTGGCCATGCTCGACGAACTGATCACCGAGATGGGCCGGAGGTTCGCGGTCCTGGGCACCCTGCCCACCTCGGTATGCCCGGAGGGAAAGCTGACTCCGGAGATCAGCCGCCGCTACGGGATGCCGGTCATCTTCATCACCATCGACGAACTCCAGGAATACCTCTCTGCCATGCCCGGACCGATCAAGGAAGACACCGTGGAGAAACTCGCCCGCCTAGTACTACAGGGCTAGATCTGTTCTCTGGGTGTCATTGTCGCAGGTAGAGGGCGTTGTTGACAGGCGGACCGATGGGCGTGCGGACGTGGGGAGCGGACGGCTGATTGTGCGGACTTGGTGGT
>JBATXM010000071.1:0-5921 GCA_049673305.1 Pseudonocardiaceae bacterium
GCGACACCACACCATGCCCACCCACGTCGACCGACAAACCCTTCGACCACGCGGTAACATCCACCTGAAAAGTGCCTCTCCAGCTCGCCGGAACAAGGACCTTGAAGACCCTCATTCTCGCAGCTCAAAGGCACTTTTCGTGTATCAAAACACCCACACAGCAAAGATCTTTTCGATCACGGTGAATGACCGAGGTTAAGGAGCTGACCTGGGGAAACATCCTTGGCGCTGCCCTTGAACGGCTCCGCACGTGCCTCACGGTTCCAGGTAAGGTGATTCGGTGACCCGAGGTGTTTCGGTGGCTCTGCGGCGAAATGACACGCGTGTTGAATCAGTGGTCATGTGGGTGGTGGTTGCTTTAGGATTCTCGGTATGGCGACTATGTCGGAGCTGGGGTCGGTTGGTGGTTCTTCGAGGTTGACCGATTCGATCTCACTCGGAGTATTGGCGGACATTCTTCCGCGGGATCTGATCGAGGAGGTGCTGGACGAGACAGGCCGACGTGAGCAGCGGTCTCGGCGTCTTCCCGCCCACGTCGTGGTGCGTTTCTGTCTCGCGATTTTCCTGTTCTACGATGAGGATTACGAGGAAGTGATGCGGAAGCTTGTCGGGTCATTGAAGGACATGGAGTCGTGGCGTGATGATTGGACCGTGCCCTCGACGTCAGCCATCACCCAAGCCCGGCAACGACTGACAGTGGATCCGTTGCGGGTGCTGTTCGAGAGAACCGCTGTTCCGGTAGCGGGAAGAGGGACGAAAGGCGCCTGGTTGGGATCACGGAGATTGATGGCGGTCGACGGGTTCATGCTCGACATCGCCGATACTCCGGACAACGTCAAGGAATTCGGCCGTCTGGACGAAGGACCGAAAGCGAGCGCGTTTCCCCAAGCCCGTGTGGTGACTCTCGCCGAGTGCGGCTCCCATGCCGATGTCGCCGCATCGTTCGGCCCGTGCAAGACCGATGAACGTGTTCTGTTGGCTGACATACTGGGTGCTCTCGAGCCAGACATGCTGGTCATCGCCGACCGGAACCTCTACAGCTTTGAACTCTGGACCCAAGCCCTCAGCACCGAGGCCGACCTGTTGTGGAGGGTCTCGGCCACGGTGACGCTCCCGGCGATTCAATCCCTGCCCGACGGATCTTACCGATCTATCGTGATCAACCCGAAAATCACCGGAGCGCGCCGCAAGGCACTCATCGATCAGGTTCGCCACGGACACACGGTCCCCACGAGCGCGGCGATACCTGTTCGCGTCATCGAATACGAGATGCCCGATCGAGAAGGAAACAGCACAGGAGAGCTGATCTGCCTGATCACCTCGATCCTCGACCCCTCCGACGTGACCGCCACCGAACTTGCCACCGCTTACCATAGGCTTAATTCAAAACCCCTTACATGATCAGCTCTTAGGTGCCCTGACCTGCACTGATACCTCTCGCAACCTTGATCAAAGATGGATTTTGAATAAGCCTCCATGAACACTGGGAAAGCGAAACAGGATTCCGTGAAAAGAAAACCTACCTCCGTAGGTCAGGGCGTGTGCTAAGGTCCAAGTCCCCAGAAATGGTGGCTCTCCTGACGTTACTGTGGGTACTGTTGATGTTGCTGTGGGTAATTGTTCATGGTCGTCCGGGGAGTGGTGGGCAGAGGCCGCCTCGGGTGAGGTCGGCCATGGCGATGAGTGAGTCGGGGCTGTGGTAGCCGTAGGCGCGTCGGGTCAGTAACCGTAGGTGGGTGTTGGTGGCTTCGGATCGGGCGTTGGAGAGGTGGTGTTCGACGGCGTTGAGGATCAGCGTGCGGTAGCGGGTGATGGTTTTGGTGAGGCGGGCGAAGGCGGGGATGCGGCTGCGTTGGGCCCAGGAGATCCAGCCGGCGAGCAGTGTCTTGGCCTGGGGTAGTTCGGCTCGGAAGATCATGCGGAGTTGTTCTTTGAGGAGGTAGGCCCGGTACAGTGCGCTGTTGTCCTGGGTGATGGCGGCCAGGGTGGTGCGCTGCTCGCCGGTGAGCTGGGGTGGGGTTTTCCGCAGTGCCCACCGGGTTTTCTTGATGGTGGTGGCCTGGTCGGGGTGTCCGGTGCGGCGCAGCTCGGCGGCCAGGGCGCGGCGGACCTCATCGAGGGCTTTGGTGGCCCAGGCCACGACAGGGAAGGCATCCAGGCACAGCGCGGCTTTCGGGGCGCGTTCGGTGACCACGGTGTGGGTGAACTCCGCGCCATCGGCGCTGACATGGGTCAACGCGCCCGCCCGGTCCGGGCTGAGGTCATCGAAGAACTGGCGTAGGGTCGCGGTGGTGCGGTCTTTGCCCGCCCACACCAGTCGCCCGGTGTCGTGGTCGGTCACGACCAGCAGGTACCGCTGTCCCTTGCGGTAGTTATGCGGGTGATCTTGTTAAGGGTTTCATGGGATTTCTTCGATGGGTCTTGGTAGCGGGCCGGTTTGGGGAGGTCATCAGGACGCCTCGTTGTCGACTCGTTCGAGGATTCCGTCGAATATCTTCTGCCGGCCGACTTGGCCTTTGGTGATTGCGTCCTCGCGTTGGCGTTGCAGGGTGGGTCTGAACTCGATGGTGGTCACGAAGAATGTGCAGGATTCGCAGATGGACTCGAAGTGGCAGTCCATCTCGACGGGGCGGGCGCAGTGGCCGTTGCCGAGCATGCGGCTGTTCATCTCCCGGCGCAGCTTGAGCATCTCAGCGCCTTCGGCGTCGGCCGGTAGGTGCGCGGCTCGGTCGTAGAGGGCCTCGACCTTCTCCGACACGGCGAAGTACTCGTCGGCGACGGTGCGGTCTGCGATCTTCGCGTAGATCATGGTCATCGTCATGGTTCGGTGACCCAGCAGGGCGGCGATCGCCTCGAGTGACATGCCTCGGTTGATGGCCTGTGTGGCCAGCGTGTGGCGCAGTTGGTGCGCGGTGACGTTGGCGATGCCGGCGGTGGCCGCGACTTTGCTCAGGGCCCGATCGACGCGGGCCGGTGGGATGGGCCCGGCCCCGGTCCAGGAAGATCAGGTCCGAGCGCAGGCCTGCGGGCCGGTCGGCCAGCCAGTCATCGAGCAGGGTCTTGAGCTGTGGGTGCAGGGGGATGTAGCGGTCGTTGTGCAGCTTGCCGATCGGAACTCGTAGCCAGTAGGCGGAGCCGATCTGCACGACGGCGTCGATGGTGAGCGCCATCAGTTCGCCCTTGCGTAGCCCGGTGCGGGCGAGTACCTCGATGACCAGACGGGCGAAGGGGTCCGGGTCGGCCCGGGCCGCGCGCAGCAGCTTGGCCGAGGCGGCGTCGTCAAGGAAGCGGGGCAGCGGCTGGTCGGGGATGGGCAGGTCACCGGTGAAGATCAGCGGGCGCGACGGCGCGTCCGGGTAGTCCCATTCGGTAATCCGGTCGAAGAAGCACCGCAGCGTGGTGAGGTGCCCGCGGATGGTGTGGCGGTGCAGGGTGCCTCCACCGGCTCGTGGGCGGCTGGCGAGCCAGGACTTGTAGGCCTCGATGTGGTGGCGGCCGATGTCGCCAACGCAACTCACCCCGGGTGCCTCGCGGGCGAGGAACGAGCCGAGCTCGCGGAGCACCTGCTCGGCGATGCGGACGGTCGAGGGCCGCAGGCTCAGCTCGATCTGGGCGAGGTAGCGCTGCGCGGTCTGGGCCAGGCCGGGCGCGACGGCCACCCACTGCGCGGACGCGAGGACACCTCGGTTGGGCCGGTGCAAGCGAGGCGGCGTGTCGGTCATCCCGGCGTGAAACAGCGTGGCGCGCAACCGGACCAGCGCCGAGCGCAGCTTGTGGCCGGCCTTGGGCTGCCCGGGACGGGCGAACGCGGCGAGCAGAGCATCACCGCCGGTATCGAGCTGCTCGGAGCTCACCTGCTCGGGCAGGATGCCGTGCAGCGCGGCCAGTTGCGCCAGCGCGGACCACTGATCGCGCACCCACACCTCATCGGAGCCCAGCGTGCGCGTGGTGTCGGCGAGCCGGGCGTGCAGGACGGGATGATGGCGAGCGGCGATGGTGCCCAGCCGCAGCTCGGCCCGTGCCAGGTACTGGGCCGAGACGCTCACGCGTGCGGTGACCATCAGCCAACACGCGAAGCGGCGCTGGTGGGCGGGCAGGTGGAGCTGCTCGTCGACCGGGAGAGCGAAAAACGTCGCGGGGACAGGGAATCGGGCGCAGAAAGCCCGGGCCCCGCCGATGATCGAAGGCCACGCGGTCGCCCCGGCCTCGGTCAGCTCGGCGGTGAAGGCGCTCACCAGGTCCTCGGCCTCGGCGGTCAGGACCAGTCGCGCGCTCACCGCTGCACCGACTGGGCCTCGATCGCCTCGGCCGCGCGCAGATACTCCCCGGCCAGCCAGTCGTTGGCCAAGTGCAGGTAGATCCGGGTGGACTCGATCGACACGTGCCCGGCCTGGGCCTGGATCGCCTCCAACGCCATCCCCGCCTCACGGAGCCTGGTGAAGCAGGTATGCCGCAGCTGGTGGCACGTCAAGTGCTGCAGGCCGGCGCGTCTCCTGGCCCCGTCGACGATCTCGTCCAGCCCGGCGGCCGAGAGCGGTTGGCCCCGCCGTGGCCCCTTCAGCACGACGAAGACCCGGTCGGTGGCGCAGGTTCGGGGGCGCTCGGTGTCGTAGTAGGCCGCGACGGTGGAGAAGAACCGGGCCGAGACCGGCACGATGCGCTGGCGACCGCCCTTGCCCTCGGCGACGAACACTCGCCGCTCGCCCGGTCGCAGATCAGGCAGCCGCAGACCGAGAACCTCGCAGCGCCGCAGCCCACCGAGCAGCATGGCCTGGGCCATCGCCCGATCCCGCTGCGTGCGCAGCGCGGCCAGGAACGCCTCGGCGTCTGCCGGTTCGAGCACCCGCGGCAGCGTCCGCGGCGCTCGGATCAAGGGAACGCCCCGCACCCCGGGACGGCCGCGTCGTTCCCTGGTGGCCAGGCCGTGCGGGACCGGGTTGCTCGCCACGCCGGCATCGCCGCGGGCCGCGAGATAGTCGAACAACCCAGACACGCTGGCCAGTCGGCGCTTGATGGTGCGCGCCGACAGTCCCGCCTCGCCGTCCTCCAGACGCACCACCCGGGGGCCGCGGCGAGGAGCGCGCTGGGACTTGATGAACCCCAACACATCCGCGGTGCTGACCGCGGCCGGCTGTTTCACCACCTCGGTAAAGAACACCTTGAGGTCATAGGCGACGGCGAGCAGCGTATTCGGACGAACCCGCGCGGCGACGAACTCGAGATAGTCATCGAGCAATGGATGGCCGAGCGTGACGACCCGAAGCTCGTTGCCCGACGTCGTCTTGATCAGGCCGGTGGTCATCACAGACAAGAGGGTCTCCGCTCGCGAGACCCGACACCGACCAACGGTGACGAGTCGACGGTCAAGATCACCCTCATATCATGAGGAGATCTCATCGATCCCGATCCGGCGCAACCCGGCCAACCGGTCACCGGCCTCGGCGCGGGCGGCGAGGACCCGGGCCACGATGTCGGACTGAGGGGTCCCCGATCTTCCGGATAGCGAACCCACTAGGGTTCCCTTCCCGGAAGAGAGGAAATACGTGTCAAAGAACCGTCGGGTGTTCACTCCTGAGTATAAGGATGAAGCCGCGAAAATAGTGGTCGAGCTGTCACGGCCGATCGCCTCGGTCGCGCGGGAGCTCGGACTCAACGAGCAAACTCTGCGTAATTGGGTGAACGCTTACCGGAGGGCTCACGCCGACGAGGAGCCACCGCTGACTCTCCCCGAGCGCGCCCGTCTCCGGGAACTCGAGAAAGAAAACCGCGAGCTCCGGCTCGAAAAAGAGTTCATGCTTGGGCTCAAGCGGTCATAGCGACAGGCAATTAATATAGTAGATCTTGATCCTGCTACGATACCACCTTTCCGAGGGGCCTACTGGGGGATGATTGATGAGTGGGGCTGAGCCGTTGTGCGCGCA
>JBATXM010000072.1:0-4948 GCA_049673305.1 Pseudonocardiaceae bacterium
GCAGGTGCGGTTGGGGTGCACCGCACCAGCCTGGAGATCTACAGCCGCCTCGCCCTCACCGACGCCCAAACCAGCTACAACGGCGTCATCAACCAGTTCCCCGGGTAAATCTCAACGAGACCCAATCCCCGAACTTGATCACATGGCACCAGGTCGTAGGAACCTTCACGACACCCCATGTACTGGGTGAGCGGCGTGGCGAGTTCCGGGGGTACGAGACCGACCAAAACCGTGGGAGATCAACTGTTCGAGCGCCCGGTGATCTTCCGGCACCGCCAGGTGCGGATCATCCGTGCACGGACCGCGCCCCCGAAGGCCTGCGGCGGACCGGATGCCATCAGGCCGCCCAGGTACATCGCTTCACTGTGCACGGGCGGACTACGGCTGCGGAAGCAGTAGTAAAAAGTTGATCTCCCACGGTTTTGGTCGGTCTCCAAAACCCGTGGGTTCACGACGAGCAACCTTCAGTACCGCTGAACCCACGGCAGAGATGTTGGTAAGAACGGTGTCATGAGCCGCAAACGCGGCTGTTGCCGCTGGTCACGCCATTGATCGTTTTCCGCCTTGGGCGCTGCCTGGAGTGCCGAAGCGCTGCGGCTGCAGTGCGCTGACAAGGAGATATACCACGGATTGCGGCTCCTGGCAGCTTCCTTAACGACACCCCGAATTCCGAGCCGACAACGCTTGCTGTGTGTAGCGATCATCAAGCCACGCGCTCTGGAGCACTATCGACACCATCTCCGCGTAGTGTTCACGAATCACGCTACGCACGCGCTGGTCTTTGTACAGGCGACCGCACGCCTGGCACGGATGAGCGTAGCGGCCCTCCCAAGAAATGGCCGAGTCCTTCTCAGCCGCCCACGCGAGTATGCGTTCGGGACCGAAGTAATGGATCCACAGCTTGAGGAAGTCCTCCTCCGATTCCGCGACCGCCCGCTCCAGAAAGTCCTCCCCTGAAGCAGTCACCGGGTTCAGTTCGGGTATTGTCCGTAGACCAAGGCCGCAGCAAGCGCCTACGTTTCCGTCCGCTTGGACCGTATAGGTGCGCAGGACATGATCACACCCCCGCCGCGTATGCAGATTAGCCGCAACAACCACGTCTTGACTAGCGTAGTCCGCGGACACGGCCGGATCTAGAGGCATCCACGCGCTCTCATTTATCTTGAGGCGGTTGACATCCTCACCCAGCATTTGGATCAAAGGATGACCGCGAATCATCTCGGCGGTAACTGCCCGTTGTCTCCGAAGCTCAACCATGACGATGACTGGAATATCGGCACGGATCGCTGCAACCGAAGCGTGAACCACACGCTCCAGAGGGACAAAACGAATGTGCTCGTCGCCTGTGCTGTAATTAACCTCATCGAGTCCCGCGTCTATTAGAACTCGGAGACGCTCCTGGGCGCGCTCTGGCGTCGCGGCCCAATGGGCGTTTGTCACAAGCCGGGTCGGTAATCCGAGTTCACGCGCGAACGACAGCCCTTCAAGAAGGTCCCGCCAGCGCAGGGTCGCCTCGCCTCCTGTAAAGACAACGTTGGCGAACCCCAGTTGCTTTGCCTGCCGTATGGCGGACTTGATAACTGAAATCGGAAGTCGGCTGCGCTCACGTGGGCTGCTCAGCGTTCCGCAATCCGAGCAGGCGGCCGTGCACGTGTACGTGGGCATAATCGAAAGGGTCTTCGGACCGCCCACCACGCCGTCGATGACCCGGGTACTCATAAGCTACCCGCTCGATGAGCACACGACATGATCTGGCTGATCGTGAGCCGGAGCATGGTTGGGTCAATGCCCGACGAGGACTTTCCGCTGACACCGCCCGTTGTAAAAGTCGTGCTCGTGCTCGCGCACGCAACTGTGTCCGTGCTCGTGCTCGAACTTATGTTCACGCTCGTGCTCGTGATCGCGCTCGCAACTGTGTCCATCAGTTCCGGTGATTCCGGACCAAGCCAGGTGTCCCGTACCCATGCGCGCAGATCCGGAGAACGCAGCAGAGCAACCAGAAGCGCATTGTCCGCTGACGCTCGTTGCGTGGCCGGGTTCAGACCGGTTTCTGCGGCCAGCACCTCCGCCGGGTCATCCAGGAACCGTGTCTGAATGTCGCTGTCCCTCTCAATCTGTTCAAAGAGGGCAAGCATCTGACTCCGCCCGATCAAGCCCGTCAGCACAAGCGGCGAGTCGTCCGGACGTGCGGGGGCAACCGGAACCGTCGCGATGGGAAGACTAATCACCTCATGCTCCTTCGGGCTAATTGGTTCCATAGTGTCCTCAGATCGTGCACCGAGTAGTTCTCAGCTGCGGTCTTCGCTGTCACTATACTCTAAGTGGTGATAAGCCCTGTAAGTTCACTCGTTTGGCGTGTTGTGTGCTATTGTGACATGTAACTTCCGTGTCGTATGACTACTTTAAGTAACTTTAACCGTTTGGTCGTCACGCTTTAGTGATAACATATCTGCTCATTGTTATGGACTCCCGCCGTCACCAGCGATGACTCGATCATGGCTAGTGAGAGCCTGATCATCATCAGCTTACTGATCGACGGGCAAGCGCTCGATGGCGGTGGTTTCGGTGGTGGTGGCGTTGACGGTGCAATGGCTGCGACGCCGCGACCCTTCCGGCTCCCGGCAACTCCTCCCAAATCGGGGTGTCGTTAACGAAGCTGCCAGGAGCCGCAACCGCGGCTGTTGCTGCTGGTCACGCCATTGATCGTTTTCCACGCTAGGCACTGTCTGGAGTAGGGGTGTTGGTAAGGAACGTGTCACCAAGTGCCAACCGTGACGTTTTTGCTGTTCAACGGTCTAAAAAATGATCTTCATTGAGTCGCCTGAGCGCATCGCGACAGTCAGCAGTGACCGCGCTGAGCTGTGCAGATGCCGTCAATGGCACTTGGTGACACGTTCCTTACCAACACCCCAGATCGCCGGAGAACGCCCAGGTCCTGCGGCTATGGAGACCACAGAGGACTCAGGGAACCCTGGGCATATTTCTTACACACGGTCGGAAGTGAGCCGGGGAACGCGCCCGATGGAATCGGGACCCCGGCTTCGCGCTGTCCGGCACCGATGCGCCCCCCAACGTCAATGTCCACTGCCGACTACACATCAAGTTGCCTCAGATCAACTGGCACATCGAGCTGTCCTCGGCTGCCAGATAATCTGAGGCACCGCAGGTCAAAGATGGTTTAATGCCTCAGATCAACTGGCGGACGACATCACCCACGTTATCCGGTACAAGCGGAGGCCACGGTGGACCCCACCTCGACACCTACCCGGGTGGGGCCGACGTTGCGGGAAGCGGTGGACGCCTTCGTGTCCTCGCCGCGCTGCGCCAACCCCAACACCCGCCGGGCGTATGCCGCCGTGCTCGACCGCGCCCTCGATCACCTCGGCCCTGATCGGCCGCTGACCCGACTGTCCGGTGACGAGGTCGCCGGCATGTTCGACACAGCATGGGCCGCGACCGCCGCGGCGACCTGGAACCGCAACCGGGCCGCGGTATCGTCCTGGCTGGCGTGGTGCGCCAAGAACCAATGGACCGCCCCCGCGCTGCCTTCATCGCTGGAACGACGCCCCGAGCGCGTCGACCAGACCAAGGCGCTGCCGTGGGCGGCCATCGAGCGCCAGCTGGGCCGCCGCGACGTGCCGCTGCGGGAAAAGACCCTGTGGCGGATGCTGTATGAGACCGCCGCCCGGGCCAGCGAAATCGGAGACCGTTCGGATCCGGGGGAGATCATCCGCCCGAGTGTCCGGCGATCTATGCCGCGACCTCGACCGGGCCGCCAGTGTGGGTGAAGCCCGGCTAACAACGGCGGAAGGGGGCGGAAGGATCGTTATCGAGGACCTGGGGTTCCGACAAGGTGCCGATCGAGACCGTCCGAGGATCCGTGCTTGACGCTGATGGAAGATCGCCGGACACTCGGGTAGATGATCTCCCCCAGATCTGAACGGCCTCCGGGTGGCGCTGTCAACTTGGTGGCGGATAAGGGCTTTCCGGGGCAGCCTTGGGTCAGGATGGGTAGCTGTGGCGCTGTGGTCAGGCGGCTGCCGGGGCCAGTCCGGTGACCTGGTTCCAGGTGGTGAATCGGGTGGTCATCTCGTGTTGGTACTGGGCCGCGGTGAGTCGGTGGCGGCGGGGCCGGAAGTGGGGTGATATCCCGCTGAACGCGGACAGAAACCGCTGCGCACCACCGGCCGATCGGAATCGTTTCATCGCGCGTTCTCGCGCCCGGGTGGGCTGGTGGGAGTTCTCGGCCCGATTGTTCAGATACTTCGATCGACGGTGCTCCACACCGCGCATCAACCGGCGGTGGGCCACACCGTAGCTGGCCAGCTTGTCGGTGACCAGCACCCGCGGCACGGACCGCAGTCCCGTGAGAAGCTTGCGAAAGAACCTGGTGGCGGCCTTCGCGTCACGCCGGGAGGTGACCAGAATGTCCAGAACATTCCCGTCCTGGTCAACGGCCCGCCACAGGTAGTGGGTCTTGCCACCGATCTTGATGAACACCTCGTCCAGATGCCACTTATCGCCTGGCCGTGGCCGGCGACGGCGCAGCCCGTTGGCGTAGATCTGCCCGAACTTGCCGCACCATTGCCGCACCGTTTCATGGGAGACCACGACGCCACGTTCCAGCATCATCTCCTCGACCCTCACGGAAGCTCAGCGGGAACCGATGATACAGCCACACACAGTGACTGATGATCTCCACCGGGAAGCGGAACCCCTTATACGACGGCGCAACGGCCTCCACCAGACCAGCCCTCCCCCACCCCGAGCAGCCAGTCGATCCTTCCAGACACCGCATGGCCCTACCAAGTTGACGATGCCATCAGGACAGGTTTATCCCTTCTTAGGGGCCCGGCCATTCGGCCGGGCCCCTTTTCCTGTGCATGACGTCAGCCACGGCGAGGGCCTCGCCCGGTGGAGCGGGCTGCTCGACCGGTTCTGAGACGAT
>JBATXM010000073.1:0-26096 GCA_049673305.1 Pseudonocardiaceae bacterium
CTGAGCTGGCTCACCCCCGCCGTCCGCATCGGCGGCGCCGTCGCCGCCGCCGGGGTGCTGCTCTCGCTCATGGCCGGGGTGGGGCGCACCACCCTAGCCATGGCCCGCGACCACGAGCTCCCGCACCTGCTCGCCGCGGTCCACCCCCGCTATCGGGTTCCCCACCGCGCCGAGATCCTGCTCGGTGCCCTTGTCGTCGCCCTCGTTCTGGTCGCCGACCTGCGCGGCGCGCTCGGATTCTCCAGCTTCGCGGTCCTCATCTACTACGTCATCACCAACGCCGCCGCGTTCACTCTCCCCGGCCCGCAACGCCGCTGGCTACGCCCCCTCACCATCCTCGGCGCCACCGGCTGCGCGCTGCTCGCCCTCACCCTCCCCACCAGCACCGCGCTGACCGGCACCGCCGTCCTCGGTCTCGGCCTTGTCGGCCGAACCGTCCGCACGCGGCGGACCAGCTGACCCGGCCGGCGGCGGGACTGCTCGTCCGGCCCCACCGACCACCATGCGTTTGCCACCATCTGTACAGCTGATGACGCTCGTGATGTACGTTAACGGAATGTTTACTCGAAAGAGTGAGACATGGTAGGCCAAAAGCGCACCAAAATCTACTCTCAGTAATGATTGGGTGGTCATGATCGAGATGTGGCGGCGACTGCGCCCGATGATGAGTATCGGGGAACGGGTCCGGCGTGGTCTGGTGATGCTGAGCGCCCTGATGGTGGCCAGCGTGGTGGCGGCCTGCGCCAGCAGCCCGAGCAACGCGCCCGCCGCCTCGGACGGGCCACCGGCCCGAGGCGGTGGCCCGGTAAGCGTTCTCTACGCCGGGACCCTGGTGGGGATCCTCGAGCGGCACCTCGGCCCGGCGTTCGACAAGGCCACTGGTTACCCGTTCCAGGGGGAGGGCAAGGGCACGATCGCGCTGGCCAACCTGATCAAGGCCAAGGTCAGGCAGCCTGACGTCTTCCTCAGCGCTGATGTGGCGGTGAACAAGACCTTGCAAGGACCCGCCAACGGTGACTACGTGAGGTGGTGGGTGCCGTTCGACGCAACCGAGATGGTGATCGCGTGGAGCCCGAGGAGCCGCTTCGCCGCGGACTTCCAGGCTGCCAAGGACGGCAAGCGCAGCTTCGAGTCGGTGCTGACCCAACCGGGCCTGCGGTTCGGGCGCGCCGACCCTGAGCTTGGCCCCAAGGGCTACCGCACCATGTTCATCTTCGACCTCGACGCCAAACGGATCGGGGACCCGACGTTGCCGCGGAAGATCCTCGGCGGCCCGGGCGACAGCTCGCACGTGTTCCCGGAAGAGCAGATGGTGGCCCGGCTGCAAGCCGGTGAGTTCGACGCGGGGGCGTTCTACAAATTCGAGCCCGTCGAAGCCGGGCTGCCCTACCTGAGCCTGCCCAAGGAGATCAACCTGGGGGACGTCACGCTCGCCACGCAGTACGCCACCGCTACCTACACCACCAAGAAGGGCACCACCTACACCGGCGCGCCGGTCATCTACACCGTCACGATCCCCAGCACTGTGCGCAACCCGGGCGGCGCGCAAGCCTTCGTCCGCTATCTGTTGGGCCCGAACGGGCAGGCGATGCTCGTTGCGCAGGGGCTCAATGCCACTGAACCGGTCGTGGCTGGTGATCCCGCGGCGGTACCCCCCGCCCTTCGCCCGCTGGTCAAGAACCGCTGAGTGGGCTGATGCATCCGCGCGGCACCCAGACCTCGACACGTCCCGCCCGGGTGCTCGGCGGGACACCCTGGCCGCTGCTCGTGGCCGCGGCGCTGATGCTGGGCTATCTCGTAGTGCCACTGCTGGCGCTGCTGCACGCCCTGCCCGAGACCAACGGCGCGTCGCTGAATAATCCTGACACCCTCGACGCGCTGCGGGTCTCGTTGATCGCCGCAGTCACCGCCACCACGATCGACGCGCTGTTGGGGATCCCGCTGGGTTTTTACCTGGCGCAGAGCCGGTCGTGGTGGCGGCACCTGGTCACCGCCGCCGTGGTCCTGCCGCTGGCCGTGCCACCGATCGTCGGTGGGCTTGAGCTGATCTTGGTCGTCGGCCGGGCCACCGCCTTCGGTGGGCTGCTTGAGCGGCTCGGCGTCAACCCACTGGACACCATTGCCGGCACGATCCTCGCGCAAGCCTTCGTCGCCGCCCCCTTCATCGTGATCTCAGCCCGCGCCGCGTTCGCCGGTGTGGACCCGCAGCTCAGCGATGCCGCCCAGGCCCTGGGCACCAGCCCCTGGCAGACCTTCTGGCGGGTGCAGCTACCCACCGCCCGACGCGGGTTGGCTGCTGGTGTGGTCTTGGGTTGCATGCGCTGCCTCGGGGATTTCGGGGCCACCGCGATCCTGTCCTACCACCCCTACACGCTACCCATTCTGATCTTCGTCAACGTCTCCGGTGAAGGCATCCCCACCGCGATTCCGCCTGCCGTCCTGATCGCCGTCGTGGGGGGCCTGGCCGGGGGTGTCATGCTTTTCCTCGACGCCAGCCGCCGCCGACCCCGCCCCGATACCAGCGAGCTCGCCTCCCCCATCGCAGCTCCACACCTGAGCTGGATCCGGCCCGACCCGACCGCAGGCTCGGGTATCGAAATTGATCTGCATGCTCAGCTCGGCGGTTTCGAGCTGCGCCCGGCGATGCGCACCGCGGCCAGCACCATCGGTATCCTTGGACCCTCCGGGTCAGGCAAGTCGCTGACCATGCGCGCGGTGGCCGGGTTGCTCCCCGCCGCCGGAATCGTGCGCATCGGCGCGGTCACCCTCACCGACACCCTGGCCGGCTTCACCGTGCCCGCGCAGCACCGCCAGCTCGGCTACGTCGCCCAAAAAGACGCCCTGTTCGAGCACCTCGACGTCGCCGGGAACATCACCTTCGGCATCCGGCACCTCCCCGCCGCCGAACGCGACCGGCGGCTGCGCGAGCTCCTCGCCGCTGTCGGACTCACCCACCTGCCCCGCGCCCGCCCCGCCCGGCTCTCCGGCGGGGAACGCCAACGCGTCGCCCTGGCCCGCGCCCTAGCCCCCGGCCCCCGCGCCCTGCTGCTCGACGAGCCCTTCGCCAACCTCGACACCACCGTCCGCGGCACGCTCCGCAACCTGGTCCAGCAGCTCCACGAACGCACCGGCATCCCCATCATCATCGTCACCCACGACCGCGACGACGTCCTTGACATCGCCGACCACCTCGTGGTGATGTCCTGCGGCGCCTCTATCCAGCAAGGTCCCACCCACGACGTCTTCCGCCACCCCACCACCCGCATCAGCGCCCAGCTCATCGGCGTTCCCAACATCATCGCCGTGCACCAGCTGCACCCCCAAGCCGACGACGACGTCCTCGCCGTGACCGACTGGGGCCCGTTGCTCCTGCCCAAACACACCAACCCGCACGGTTGCCATGAGCTCGCGGTGCCTGCCAGCGCCATCACGGTGGGCGCCACCGGAACGGCCACCATCGTCGAAGCTAGCCGGCCCGCGCTGCACGGTCACCGCCTGATTCTGCGCCCCGGCCCCAGCGATAGCCCCGACCCCAGCCCCGACGACAACTCAGAGACACTCACGGTTCTGCTCACCCTGACCAACGACGAGCCGCCAGCCCCCGGCGACCGGGTCCACATCCACATCAACCCTGACTATTGCCAGCCCCTCTTCCCTGATCACCGGCTTTTCTCTGCCTCGTGCTCAGCCCGGGAGAAGGCCGTCCAGTCTTAGGTTGACCGGGAAGGGCTCGGTGGTAACGAACCGACCGGTGACGGGGCCCGGGTCCTGGTAACCGAATTCCGCGGCGAGGTGGCAGTCGATCAGTGTCACCGGGCCGTCGAGGTCGACGATCCAGTAGTGCGGGATGCTCGCGTCGGCATACTCATCACGCTTGATCATGTGGTCAGTGCGGCGTGAACCGGGTGAGACGATCTCAACGACCACCAGCACCTCGCAGGCACGCAGGATGCCTCCGTCGCGGCGTACCCGGTCGACGGCCGCCTGATGCACGACGACCAGGTCTGGCCTGCGGACGAACCCGGGTTTGCCGCGCGGCGCAAGCTCGAGGTCGACATCGACGTCCGGAATCATCAGCAGACCCGAGGGCAGCTGCTCATCCAACTGGATGAGCAGCCTCGTCATGACGATCATGTGATCCGGTGCCGGGCTAGGCGACATGACCAGGTTGCCTTCCTGCAACTCCGAGCGGTAACGGTCGTCCTCACCCAGCGCGACATACGCATCAACGGTCAGCAGGCGCCCCGGCAGCTCCGGTAAAGCGGTCACAGTATCTCCCACTGGTTAGACGTCGAGGAAGCGAACGTCTTTGGCGTTGCGGGTGATGAACGAGCGGCGGGACTCCACGTCCTCCCCCATCAACACGCTGAACAGTTCATCCGCCGTCGCCGCGTCGTCCAGGGTGACCTGCAGCAAAACCCGGTTGGCCGGGTCCATCGTGGTCTCCCAGAGCTCCTTGGCGCTCATCTCGCCCAGGCCCTTGTAGCGCTGAATCGCGTCCTCCTTGGGGAGCTTGCGCCCCGTTGAGATACCCGTTTCGATGAGCCCGTCACGTTCCCGGTCAGAGTAGGCGTACTGCGCCTCCGCCCTCGGCCATTTAATCTTGTACAGCGGCGGCTGGGCGAGGAACACGTGCCCGTGCTCGACCAGCGGGCGCATGAAGCGGAACAGCAACGTCAATAACAGGGTACGAATGTGCTGACCGTCCACATCGGCGTCGGCCATCAGCACGACCTTGTGGTAGCGCAGCTTGATCAGATCGAACTCGTCGTGAATTCCGGTGCCCAGCGCGGTGATGAGCGCCTGGACCTCGGTGTTTTTCAGCACCCGGTCCAACCGGGCCTTCTCCACGTTGATGATTTTCCCTCGGATCGGCAGGATCGCCTGATACAGCGAGTCCCGGCCGGATTTCGCTGAGCCACCCGCGGAGTCACCCTCGACGATGAACACCTCACTGCGGGAAGGGTCACTGGAGCGGCAGTCGGACAACTTGCCGGGCAGGCCACCCAGATCACCTGCTGATTTGCGGCGCACCAGCTCCCGGGCTCGTCGGGCGGCCATCCGGGCCTGCGAGGAGGAGATCGCCTTGTTGAGAATTGTCTTGGCCTCAGCGGGGTTGCGCTCCAGCCAGTCGATCAGCCATTCGTTGCAGGTGCGCTGGACGAACGACTTGACCTCGGTGTTGCCCAGCTTGGTCTTGGTCTGGCCTTCGAACTGCGGCTCCCGGAGCTTGACCGACACGATGGCGGCCAGTCCCTCGCGCACATCATCGCCGGTGAGCGCGGAGTCCTTCTCTTTGAGCAGCTTCTTCTCCCGCGCGTACCGGTTGACCACAGTGGTCAGCGCGGAGCGGAAGCCCTCCTCGTGGGTGCCACCCTCGTGGGTGTTGATCGTGTTGGCGAAGGTGTAGACCGACTCGGTGTACCCGGAGTTCCACTGCATCGCGACTTCGACTTCCAGGCCGTCGCCTTTGGCCTCGAAACTGATCACTTTGCGGTGGATGGCGTCCTTGGAGTTGTTGATGTGCTGGACGAAATCCTCCAGGCCACCAGGGTAGTAGTAGGTCTGTTCCTTGAGCTGCGCTGACTGCCCCCCAGCGTCTTCTACGCCCTCTTCGGGGATCCGCTCGTCTCGTAGCGTGATCGTCAGACCCTTGTTGAGGAAGGCCATCTCCTGAACGCGACGCGCTATCGTCTCCGTGTTGAAGTTGGTGGTCTCCAGGATATTCTGATCAGGCCAGAAGGTCACACTCGTGCCGGTCTCGCGAGTTGACTCGCCCTTCTCCAGCGGTCCGGGGACGGCGTATTTGTAGGTCTGCCGCCACACGTGGCCCTTTTGCTTGATCTCCACCTCGAGGCGGGTCGACAACGCGTTGACCACAGAGACACCCACGCCATGCAGGCCGCCGGATACGGCGTAGGCTTTTCCGTCGAACTTGCCGCCGGCATGGAGCATGGTGAGGGCCACCTCGACACCCGGTCGCCTGAGCTTCGGATGGATGTCAACCGGAATCCCTCGGCCATTGTCGACCACCCGGAGCCCACCATCGGCCAGGATCGTAAGGCTGAACCGGTCGCAGTATCCGGCAAGAGCCTCGTCAACCGCGTTGTCGATCAACTCCCACACCAGTTGATGGAGACCCCGTTCTCCGGTAGAACCGATGTACATGCCAGGGCGCTTGCGGACAGCCTCGAGACCTTCCAGCACAGTGATCGACTCAGCGTTGTACTCGCTCTTTTTCGCTACCACGGGCCTGGTGTCTCCTCAAGCTCTGTCCAGCGGACGGCAGGGGGTTCGTCGGCGTCAGCCCACCGAGAACCATTCTACTGGTGGGCCATCTCAGAACGGGGTCCAGGACACCCCTCACTCGGTCACAGCCGCCCGAACGGCGACGCCTGAGGGTCCCCCCCTACTCGGCGTTAGCCGTAGGTGTCTCGGGGGCCACGGCCGCGGACGTGCCGGGAGCCGTGCACCCAGCTCGGCGCCGCGGGGCCTTGCACCCGTAGTGCCTTAACCACGCCCGGCCCGACGCCGGCGGTGATCCGCGCGATCAGCTGCCGTTGCAGTAGCCGTAGCTGGGTGGCCCATGCTGTGGAGCTGGCGGCCACTATGAGCTCTCCGTTCTGCAACGACACTGGCTGGGCGTGCTCGGCGACGTCGGCACCCACCAGCTGTGCCCAGCGGGCGAACACCACACCCGAGGACACCCGGTCCGCCCAGCCGCGATCGGCGACCAGCCGGGACGCCAGCCGGCCCAGCTGCTGGGGGTCCCGGTCATCCGGGCGCGCACCTGACCAGCCGCGGCGGCGGCGCTGAGGCCCTCGCTGAATCCCTGGCCGGTGCTCGCTGGTTTTGCGGCGGCTAGCGCGGGCGGACTCCAGGGCAGCGCGGGCAATGTCCGCTCCCTTGCGCCCCCCGGATGGGAGCTGGGCTGAACTCCCGGGTTCATCAACCATCGACTTGTCCACACTATCCACAGGGTTATCCCCAGCTGGGGGTCGTTCACCGGGCGGGGCGTCATCGGACACGGTGCACCTCCCCGTCGTGCACGTCGAACCGCGCTCCGTGAAGTTCCTCGGGCACGTCCGCAGCGACCGCTGCGGTGACCACCACCTGCTCGGCAGCCAGCGCAACCTCAGCCAGCCGGGCCCGGCGGTGGGTGTCCAGCTCGGCGAAGACGTCATCGAGCAACAGCACCGGCTCGGCGCCGTCGCGGCACAGCAACTGGTAGCTGCCCAGCCGCAGGGACAGCGCGAACGACCACGACTCGCCGTGGCTGGCGTAATTCTTGGCTGGCTTGGCGCCCAGCTCCAGCTCCAGGTCGTCGCGGTGCGGTCCGACCAGGCAGACCCCGCGCTCGAGCTCCGTCATCCGCACTCGGGCCAGTTGCGCCAGCATCGCCACCTCCAACAACTCGACGTCGGCCTTACCGGCCCCGGGCACCCGCTCCGGCAGGGCGTCACCCAGGCTGCTGCGGTACTTCAGGTGGGCTGGGGAAGACTCCGGGGCCACCGCACGGTAGGCCGCAACGACGTAGGGAGCCAGCTCGCCGACGAGGTCCAACCGCGCTCCAAGCAGTTCCGCGCCATGCCGGGCAAGGTGACCGTCCCAGACGTCCAGGGTGCGCAGGTCACCCACCGCAGCGCCGGACCGGCGGCCCGCGCCCGCGGACTTGAGCAACGCGACACGCTGGCGCAACACCTTGTCATAGTCGGCTTGCACGCCGGCCAGCCGGGGTGTGCGCAGGACCAGCAGGTCGTCGAGGAACCGGCGGCGCTGCGCTGGGTCACCGCGGACCAGCGACAGGTCCTCCGGCGCGAACAGCACGCTGCGCAGCACACCGAGCACTTCTCTGGGCCTCGGCACCGGGGAGCGGTTGAGCCTGGCCCGGTTGGCTCGCCCAGGGGAGATCTCCAACTCCACGGTCAGTTCCCGGCCGGCGTGCACCACCGAGGTGCGCACGATGGCACGCTCGGCGCCGTGGCGCACCAGAGGCGCGTCGGCGCTCACCCGGTGTGAACCCAGCGTGGACAGGTAACCCAACGCTTCGAGCAGGTTTGTCTTGCCCTGCCCGTTTGGGCCGAGGAGCACCGAGACCCCGGGGTCGAAGTCGAGCGTGGCGTGCTCCCAGGAGCGGAAATCGGTGACCGCAAGCTGCCGGACGTACACGCGGTTAGGGACGAGGTTCTGAGCTGGACGAGTCGGGATTGGCCTGCTGCACGGCGTGGCCACCGAACTGCTGGCGCAACGCGGCCACCGCCCGCATCGCCGGGGAGTCGGTCTGCCGGGAGGCAAATCGGGCGAACAGCGCCGCGGAGATCACCGGCGCGGGCACCGCGTGGTTGATCGCCTCCTCGACCGTCCAGCGGCCCTCCCCGGAATCCTGCACCCACCCGCGCAGCTGGGCTAGTTTCGGGTCGTTGTCCACGGCGGCGACCAGCAGCTCCAGCAGCCAGGAGCGGACCACCGTGCCGCGCTGCCAGGCTTTGAGCACCGCAGGCACGTCGGTGATCACCTCGGCGGCTTCGAGTAGTTCGAAGCCCTCCGCGTAGGCCTGCATCAGGCCGTACTCCACCCCGTTGTGCACCATCTTGGCGAAGTGCCCGGCACCGACCCCGCCAGCGTGCACGAAGCCCTCATCCCGAGCCCCCTCAGGACGCAGCGCGTCGAACACCGGCAGCAGCCGCTCGACATGCGCCGCGTCGCCGCCGACCATCAGCCCGTAGCCGTTGTGCCGGCCCCATACTCCGCCGGAGACGCCACAGTCCAGGTATCCGATGCCGCTGGGGGCAAGGAGCTCGGCGTGTATCTGGTCATCGGTGTAGCGCGAGTTGCCGCCGTCGATGACCAGATCACCCGGGGCGAGCAGCTCGGCCAACTGGCTCACGGTGTCCCGGGTCGGGTCACCAGCCGGCACCATGATCCATACGGCGCGCGGTGCGGACAGCCGCTCGACCAGATCAGCCAGCGAATCGACGTCACGGATCCCGGCGCTGCGGTTGAAACCGAAGACCTCGATGCCAGCGGCTCGCAGCCGGTCGCGCATGTTGGCGCCCATCCGGCCCAATCCGACGAGTCCCAGCTGCACGACGTGATCCTCTCAGTAGTGCCTGCTCCTACCGTAGCTGCGGGTGGTTCAGGCTGGTGTCCGTGGATCGTTCGTTTCGTCCATCCACCGCCCTAGTGTTTGAGGTCTTCCTGTGAAAAGAGAACACCAGTAGCAGTAATAGGTGTTGTGGGCAGTGTGGACACCCACCGTCAGCCCAGCTCCAGCGGTGTGGCGCGGTGTGGACAGCGCACGTTGTCATTTGTGCGGCGCGCGGGTCGGCGGTGGACAACTCCGGTGCACCGGGCCGCCATGCACAGGAGCGCCCAGTTATCCACAGAGTTGTCCTCAGGTGTGGGTAGATCAGTGGAGGTGATGGCGCCTTCGTCGGCGAGCATGGCGGTCAGGGCATGCCGCAGGTCGGCGGTCTGTTGAGCACGGCCTGCTCGACGCTGCTCGGTCGTTGACCGGAAGCGACACCATGGGCACGATGTGGCATCTAGTCATCAGCCAGGGAGGACCGATCGGTATGGGCAAGCATGAGAACAAGATCATCGGAGATGCGCAGGGCGGCTATGACCCTGCCTGGACTAAGGATGTGCAGGAGGTTGGTGGTGGCCGGCACAGCAGCGAGGACATAGGTAATGCCGACGACCAAGGGCACGAGGACGACGAGGATGACGGTAAGGAATGATCACTGCGCTGCGGGACCTGACCGCTTTGGTGGGCGATGACCTGCCTGACTCGTGGCGGCCGGCGTTCACCGCGACACCCCGCGAGCTGTTCATTCCTGACCGGGCGCTGTGGGTGCGCTGTGGGAACGTGAAGATCCCTATTGATCGGGACACCGACCCGGATACCTGGCTGACAGCGGTCTATTCCAACGATTTTATCGTGACCCAGGTTGATGATGGAGTTGCTGGCGGCGAAGGAGACTGCACCTCGTCGTCGTCGACGCCTTCGATCATGTTAGTTATGCTCAACGCGCTGGACGTCCACGAGGGGCAGCGAGTGTTGGAGATCGGCACTGGCACCGGCTACAACGCCGCGTTGCTGGCGCATCGGCTGGGTGCTGACAACGTGGTGAGCGTCGAGATCGACTCCGAGATCGCGGAGCGGGCCAGGGCCAACCTGGCCACGGCGGACCGCACTATCCCGGTGGTCACCGGAGACGGCGCGGCCGGATACCCACCCCGTGCTCCTTATGATCGGATTATCGTTACGTGCTCGGTCGGGATTGTGCCTTGGGCCTGGGTCGCGCAGACCCGGCCTGGTGGTGTGATCGTCACGCCGTGGGGGCCGCCGATGGTCAACGATCACCTGCTGCGTCTTGAGGTTGGCCCCGACAGCGCGGTGGGTACTATTGTGGACTCGGTCGGGTTCATGCGGCTGCGCGCGCAGCGTTGGAACGTCACTGATGAGCCGGACAACTTCCCCGACATCGCCGCACGGTCGGACACGGACCTGGACCCGCATGAGGTGCTCGGCAACGATTCGACCCTCGCGGTGGCGCTGAGCCTGGGCGAATGCCGCGCGATCTTCGAAACCGACACCAACGCTGGAAGCGAGATCCTGTGGCTGCTGGCCGGTGATTCCTGGGCCTCGATCTCCGGCGGGCAGGTGTGCCAAGCCGGCGCCCGGAACCTGTGGGATAAGGCGGTGGCCGCCTACCAGTGGTGGATCACCCAAGGCCGCCCAAACCGGCATCAGTTCCACCTCACGGTGATCCGCGAGCGTCAATGGGTCTGGCTGGACGACCCGGCTAACACGGTCACCACCCTGGCCTGATCAGGCTGCGGCCTGGAAAGACCTGTCGGGTGCGCCCCCTGGTGGTGGTTTTATGCTTGGGCGTCTCGGCGTTACGTCCAAGCATAAAGCCACCACTCCATACCGTGCCATACCGCGTTGCCTGGCACATGAGGGTTCTCCCCTACCGTGACCCTGGCGTGCACCATGACTCCATCGCCGACGCCACAAACGACGACGTCATTACCCCGATCACCGCGTCAACTTCATGCAGCTCGCTATACAGGCGCTGCTCCTAGTCCTCACCGGCGCTGATTCCATCGCGAAGGTCATGGGCGAGGAACGGATCGTACCCGGCGGTCCCCTCCTCGCAGACAATCTCAGATCGGGCAGACCTGGCGAGAGAAGGCCGTTTTGTTTGGTGTCACTGCTGGTTGTCACCTCGCTAAGGTTGCGGGTTGTGACGGTCAATGAGGGGGCCTTGGCGGTTGATCGGGTGCGGGTTGAGGCTTTGCGGCGTGGTCTCGGGGTGCATCTGGCCACGTATCGGCGGGCAGCCGGGGTCTCGCAGCCTGAGCTGGGCCAGGCAATTGGCCGGAACCGGACGACCGTGTCGAAGATCGAAAACGGTACGCGTGGGATGCCCGGGGCGCTGTGGAAGGTCGCCGACGAGGTGTGTCGCGCTGAGGGTGCCCTGGTGAGCGAGCACAGCGCGCTGGCGGACGCCGAGCGGGACTATCGTGGTCGTTGGGAGGCCCACCAGCGTCGGGCGCGGCTAGCGGCGGCGCAGGCTGACGTCGAGGCTCTGCGGGCTTCACCTGGACCGTCGGATGCCGCGCGGGTGGGGACGATGGGTCCCAACGGTGCGCTGGCTGAGGAGCTCGTGCGGGAGGTGGTGACGATATTGGCGCGGTCCGTGGGGCGTCGGGAGGCGGTGCGGCTGGCCAGTTGGGCGCTGTCCGCCGTTGGTCTTTCTGATCTGGACGCTGACGAGCACACCCGGGTAGCGCAGGCCCTGGCCGCTCCGCGTCGGGTTGACGTGCGTGTCGTGAATAACCTGGCGACCACGCTGGCCCATTGCAAACGTCAGGAAGACACGCTCGGCCCCTGTGAAGTACTCGATACGGTCGTCTCACAGCAGAGGATCGTGCGTCATCTGCTCAAGGGCGGTTGCCCGGCGGGGCTGCGTCAGCCGCTGAGCGTCGTGGACAGCAACATGGCATCCTCGATTGGTAGTTACCTCGTCGATATGGGCCAGCTCGACGAGGCTCAGCGTTACTTCGAGCGTGCCCGCCGCGCTGGTCACGACGCCCGCAACTCGGCGTGCGCCGCTTATGCGGCGGCCTGGACAAGCTATGTGGCGTTTCTGCGTGGTGACACCTGCATCGCTGTGGACGCGGCTGCCGCTGCGCGTAGCCTGGCCGCGCGCACCGATGACGCCCGGCTCAAAGCCCGCGCCGAGCTTCGGGCCGCTGGCGCCTACGCGCTCGATGGCCAGTACGGGCCGTGCATGGCCGCCTGTGAACGAGCTCAGGAGTTCCTCGCCGGTGCAACCGCGAGTGCGCCTGAGTCACTGGCATACTGGGTAAACGAGGGCGTACTAAACAACGATCGCAGCGAATTTCTCTTGTTATTGGGCAAACCACGACAAGCCGTAGAATCCGCGACCAACGCCTTAGCGCGATTCGATCAGACCCCTTATGTGCACTACTATGCGCACTGTGAAATGGGCCTGGGCAAGGCGCTTGTGCTGTCCAAGGAAATCACCGAGGCCGCGCGGGTACTCAGTGACGCGGCTAGCCTCGCGAGCCTCTCCCCACGACTCACTGCGGATCTTCACGCCACCCGAGCCCTCCTGCAACCCTGGGACAGCACCCCAGCCGTCACAACACTCGACGCCCAGCTGGAAGCATCTGGACTTGGCCCGGAAGTTCCGGTCTGAGCAGCTGCACGGCCGCAACCTTGGATTCAACGGTGAATTGCCGCAGCAGCGTCGGCAGGGTGCTGGAGGTGACGGTGGATCTCAGGACGCAGCCCTGGGAGAACGTGGTCGATCGGGTGGAGCGCTGCCTGGGGGTGCGGTTGGATCGGGAGGCCGCCGTGGTGAAGCGGCGTTCGGTGGGAGCGCGTACCGACCGTGACACCTGGATTCGTCTCGAGGCGCGGCCGTTTTCCAAGCTGACGGGACAGGGTAGCGGGGTGAAAGGCGCGGCAGGCCTGCCCAGGACTGTTGCCAAACCTGAGTGGTATCAGGGCCTGTCATGGCAGGTTCCGGAGCAGGGTGTGCTGTGGCGTGCTGATGAGACCGAACTGGTGACCACGCCTCCCATCAAGCCGGGTGGCATCCTGAGAAGTGACCCGGGTCTGGGCCCGGCGTGGTGGGTGACGCTGGACAGGTCGCTGGCCGCGCTTGAGGCGCATACCACGACTCGGGTTGCCACCCCGGATACGGTCCCGATCTCCCAGGAGCGGGTGACGACGACCATCGAGTGTGTGTTCGCTGGCCGCGTTGAGACCACCGTGACCGAGTGGGCGGCGGCGCACGCTGACTTGGCGTGGGCCAACCTGACGGCGCCGGAGTGCTGGTTGCTGGACTGGGAGGATCGGGGTGTGGCACCACGCGGTTGGGACGCCGCGACCCTGTGGGGCCACTCCCTGGCGGTACCCGCGTTTCCCTGGCGGTACCCGCGTTGACCGAGCGTGTGCAGCGGGAATATCAGGCCGATTTGGGCAGCAGATCCGGATTGTTGTCCCAGTTGTTCTTCTGCGCCGAGATGATCGCTGCTGGTGCGGACTACGCGGGCCCGCTGGCTGAGCCCGCGCGGCGGGAGGCGGCCAGACTGATCAGCTCGCTTCAGTCGTGAGTGCCGGCGTTGCCGGCTAACTGACTCCACTGTCACCGAGCCAGTAGGCCATAGTAGCGACCGTGACTGAGCGGAGACGCTGGCTGGCGTTGCTGGTGCTGTGCATGGGCGATCTGATGATCGTTCTCGACACCACGATCGTGAACGTCGCGTTGCCGTCGATCCGCGCGGATCTGGGGTTTTCAGAGACCTCGCTGGCTTGGGTGGTCAACATCTACATGCTGACATTCGGCGGGTTCTTGCTGCTGGCCGGACGGATGGGCGACTTGTTCGGCCACCGTCGCCTGTTCTTGGTGGGCCTGACCGTGTTCACCTCCGCCTCGCTCGCCTGTGGTCTGGCCGGTTCGCCGGAGTTTCTGATCGAGGCGCGTGCGGTGCAGGGCCTCGGCGGGGCGGTTGTCTCGGTGGTCGCCCTATCGTTGATCATGACTATGTTCACTGAGCCGGCCGAGCGAGCCAAGGCGATGGGTGTCATCGGATTCGTCATCGCCGGAGGCGGGAGCATCGGTGTGTTCCTCGGCGGCGTCTTGACCGATGTCCTCGACTGGCACTGGATCTTCCTGGTCAACGTCCCGATCGGTGCCGCGGTCATCGTGCTCTGCTTCATTCTGTTCCCCGTGGGGTCGGATCAGGGGGCCTCCAGGCGGCTCGACGTGGCCGGCTCCGTCACCGTCACCGTGGCTCTCATGATTGCCGTCTACGCGATTATGGATGGCAACCACGTGGGCTGGGCTTCGGCGTGGACGATCGGCCTGCTCGTCGTCGCCGTCGTGCTGTTGGCGGTCTTCCTCCGCATTGAGTCCCGCGCTGGGTCGCCGCTCATGCCACTTGCACTGTTCCGCCTCCGTGGCGTTGCCACCGCGAACATCGTGGGTGTGCTGTGGGCGGCTGCCATGTTCGGGTGGTTCTTCCTGTCCGCCCTTTACCTGCAGCTCGTACTCGGCTACAGCCCGCTCGAGGTCGGTCTCGCCTTCCTGCCCGGTAACCTGATCATGGGTGCTTTCTCGCTCGGCCTGTCCGAGAGAATCGTCCTGCGATGGGGCATCAGGACGCCGCTGGTGATCGGGATGCTGCTCGTCAGCGCCAGTCTCGCTCTCTTCACGCGCGCCCCGGTCGGCGGGAACTTCGCCGTTGACGTGCTGCCGGGGATGATCCTGCTCGGCATCGGTATGGGGATGTCGTTCAACCCGGTGCTCCTTGCCGCGATGAGCGAGGTTGAGCCGAGCGAGGCCGGTCTCGCCTCGGGAGTGGCGAACACCTCGTTCATGATGGGCGGGGCACTCGGGCTGGCTGCCCTGGCTAGCCTCGCCGATGCCCGCAGCAGCGGACTCGCATCCGCTGGGGTCGACCGGCTCGCTGCCCTTACCGGCGGCTACCACGCGGCCTTCGCCGTCGCGGCGGTCTTTGCCGCTGCGGCTGCGGCAGTGGGCGCGCTACTGCTCCGACCCGGTGCCGCCCCGCAGCCCCCCGAGGATCGGGAAATCCTGCGCGCTCCCGCTGCGGTCGACTGAATACTTGCGCGCTTCACCGCCACCCGTGTTTATCTCGCTCTGCTGGCTCGTGTCACTGCAAGGCACTCGGCCTGGAGGGTTTCGCCGGTGTTGGAGCAAACAGTGTCATCAGTTCGACTTGCGTGGGCGACATCAGCCACGTGCAGTTCTCCTGGTGGGGGAATAACTCCGCAGCTTTCCACTGTCTAACGAGAATGCTTGATGCAGTGCCGATCTTGACACCGCGAGAGCGTTGTTGGTTGAGCAGTTCCGCGGCGTCGAATAGGTACACCGCCTCGATACACCACGGTCGCAGGCCACCTCGAGAGGACGTCGCGGCCGAACGTGGACCGGTCAGGACGAGGTAGTAATCGAGTGTCGTGGACTCCGTCATGTCGAGGAGACCTTCGCGCTTCGGGTACCACTTGACATTGACCGTGCGCCCTTGTAGCGGACCAGCTCCGAACCGACCGTCGAAAGCGGGTGCAGCTGCCGATGTCTCTAGCTCAACACCGAAAACTTGGGCTGCAATCCACTCGCCGAGGTGTCCAGCCGTCATTGGTCGTTGGACGATGGCAGCGATCTTCTCATCAATCATATTGCGCTCGTGGAGCAGAGAGACGATCATGCGTACAGCTTCCGTTACCATGCGGTCGACAATGCCACAGCGAGCTGCGCAGCTGATCGTGACGTGCTGGAGACTGCGGCGATGGCGGTCTCCTGACCCGTTGATCGTAGGTTCAAGTGTTGATCTTACGCCTGGGCGTCCCGGCGCTGCGCCCAAGCGTACCGACCGACAATCAGTAGCTTGCCGAACCGCTCCCCCCAACCACATTGGGGTTGTCCCCTACCTGACCCTGGCTTGTGTGCAGAACGGGTCATCAATGATCAAGAACATGGTCACCACGATGATGTTGGGTGTCGTGCGCCGCCTCGTCGGGTGCGCTCGGATCGACATGACCCCAGAGCTGGGGGTTACACGTCTCCTATGTGGAGTGTGCGGCCAGCCGCCTGACCCACCTTCTCGATGTGTTCTCGATTCGAGGTGACGATGGCGTCGCCCCTACGCAGCGCGCCTTCGACCACGGTCACATCCACCACGTCGTCATGACCTGAGCGGCCGGCGAGGACGCCGACCTGGCGAGCCTGATCTTCTGTCATCCGTTCCACGTGGCACATCGCGAGTATGCGAACGAGGTTCGCCTGCTGGGCTCCTCTTCGCCATGCCTCGGCGAGCACCGGAGCCGCAACGGTCGGAGCGACTTGTTCGGCCAGGAAACCGGCGTGCAGCGCCCACATTCGCCGGTCGTTACGCTCAGCTGCGATCAGCGCACCGGTGTCGTATGTGACGCCAGCCATCTACGCTGATCGCTTCGTCGGTTGGCTCGCAGTGACCCGCCCCAGCAGTGCGCGGGCGCGGGCCAATCCGTCGGCGAGTTCCTCAGCGGTCAGTGGCCCGTTGCCGGCTTCCCATTCCGCGATAGCCCGTCTTCCGGCGTCCAATCGCAGCCGGTGGGCCGCTGTATCAGCCAGCCAACCGCTCACGGTGGTGCCCTCGGCGTTGGCCGCCTGCTCGATGGCTTCGGCTAACTCGGGCGGGAGTGAGATCGAACGTTTCTGCCGCTGCGCCATACCGATCCGGTAGCACTGGAGGTAGGACAGATATCTGGTCGGTTGCCTGGGCGTTCCGGCGTGGCGTCCAGGCAACCGACCGATAATGACGAGCGTGCCGGACCGCGCTGTCCGGCACATGAGGGTTTCCCCTGCTACAACCCCGGGTCGTACCCTGAACCGGGATCAGGTGCGAGCGCGCTGCTTGATCCGTGAGGTGAGCTCCTGCACCTGGTCGTAGGTGCGGCGGCGCTCGGCCATCTCTTTACGGATCTTGCGGTCCGCGTGGATCACCGTGGTGTGGTCGCGGCCGCCGAAGATCTGCCCGATCCGGGGCAAGGACAGGTCAGTCAGCTCCCGGCACAGGTACATGGAGATCTGCCGTGCCTGCGCGACGTGCTTGGTCTTGCCGGGCCCGCACAGGTCCTCCATGGTGAGCCCGAAGAAGTCCGCAGTCACCGCCATGATGTTGGGTGCGCCGATCTCGTGTGCCGCCTCGTCGGGGATGAGGTCGCGCAGCACGATCTCAGCGAGCTGGTGGTCCACCGGCTGACGATTCAGCGAGGCGAAGGCGGTGACGCGGATCAGTGCTCCTTCCAGCTCGCGGATGTTTCGCTCGATCCGGGCGGCGATGAACTCCAGCACCTCATCGGGAGCGGCCAACCGGTCGCCGACGGCCTTCTTACGCAGGATCGCGATCCGGGTCTCCAGCTCGGGTGGCTGGATATCGGTGCTCAGGCCCCACTCGAACCTGGTGCGCAACCGGTCCTCCAGGGTACCCAGCCCCTTTGGCGGGCGGTCGGAGGAGATCACGATCTGCTTGTTCGCGTTGTGCAGGGTGTTGAAGGTGTGGAAAAACTCCTCCTGGGTGCCTTCCTTGCCCTCGAGGAACTGGATGTCGTCCACGAGCAGCACGTCGACGTCCCGGTAACGACGTTGGAAGGCTACCTTGCGGTCGTCACGCAGCGAGTTGATGAAGTCGTTGGTGAACTCTTCGGTGGAAACGTAACGAACTCGCATACCGGGGAACAGCCGCTGCGAGTAGTGCCCGACGGCGTGCAACAGATGTGTCTTGCCCAACCCCGATTCGCCCCAGACGAACAGCGGGTTGTAGGCCTGCGCCGGTGCCTCGGACACGGCCACCGCCGCAGCGTGCGCGAACCGGTTGGACGCGCCGATCACGAAGGTGTCGAAGGTGTACTTCTCGTTCAGTCTGGTCTGGGAGCTCCGTGGCCGGGTCGCTGTCGCGGCGGCTGGGCCAGCAAAGGGGGGCCAGATCTCGTGCGCGGTAGCCAGCGCGGCCTCCTTCTCGCTCTTCACGCTTTGCTCGCCAGGGTCGGTGGCGGCGCCGAGGGCATTCTCGTTCGGCGGGGTATTGCTTAGGCAGGAGGTATCGGACACTGCGGTGTCGGGTGCGGTGAACTGTGGCGGTAGCTGCGGTGGCGCCGGCAGCGGGTGGTCCACCTTGACCGCGAGCGATACCTCCCGGCCTAAGCGCCGGGACAGCGCCGCGCTGATCGGCTCGCGTAATGCCCGCTCGATGGCGTCTTTGGCGAAGTCGCTGGGAGCGGCCAGGAGCGCTGTGCCATCCAGCAGGCCAATCGGACGGGTGACGCGCATCCAGGCGCGTTGTTGAGGCGACAGGGTCCCGGTGGAGAGCTCCCGGACGACCTCGTTCCACACCTGGCCGAGATCGGTTTGCCGCTCTGACACCCGCTGACTCCCCCTTTGGCCGGTGGTGGACTTGACGAGCGCTGGCCATCCACAAGGTTGTCCACAGGTGTGGACAACGATGCCCGCCACGCTCCCGAGGCCCCGACATGCCAGCTTGCTGGGCTGCCTGGGAGACCATATTCAGGCGTTGCAAGCTGACAAGCCTGGGGTGCTGCCACAAGAACCCCGGGTAAGCAAGCACCCCCGATGTAACGGCGTGTCGCCCCTGCGGTGACGCGTGATGCTGGTTTTGACGCCGCCGGCACCGGCGGCCTAGGATCTGGACGTCTCCCGCCCACCAGCGGGCATTTGCGCGTGCCCTCGCCCACGGACCGAGTGTGGTCCGGGTACCGGGTGAGTTACGCGCCAAGTGCCGGGCCGTGCCGGTAGGGGACGACCTGACTACCCGCAGTCCCGACGGCTGCGACCCCGCGATGAGAACCGAGTACCAAGCACCGGGAGAACGAAGCCGTGAGCAAGGGCAAGCGTACGTTCCAGCCGAACAACCGTCGCCGCGCGAGGACCCACGGGTTCCGGTTGCGCATGCGCAACCGCGCCGGGCGGGCCATCCTCGCCGCTCGGCGCCTCAAAGGTCGTATTGAGCTGTCGGCCTAAGGCGAGGCGTTGGCGTTCCGGGTATATTTCCGGGAATACTTCCCGTGTGCTCTCCGCGCCCACTCGACTGACCCGTCGCGAGGACTTCGCGACGGCGGTACGGCGGGGCCGTCGGGCTGCCTACGGCTCCGTTGTGGTGCACCTAGCCCGCGTCAGTGCCGGCGATGCTGGCTCATCGCCGGTGTTCCTGAGCCCGTCTGGGCTGATGGGCCCCAAGGTAGGTTTTGTGGTCGCTCGCACGGTTGGTGGCTCAGTGGTCCGGCACCGGGTGCAGCGCCGGCTGCGTCATCTCATGCGACGACGGGTGGCGACCCTGCCCGCTGGAGCGCTGGTGGTGGTGCGCGCGCTGCCGGCGTCGGCGGGTGCGAGCAGCGCGACGCTCGGTGATGACCTCGACAGGGCGTTACGGCGGCTGGTCGGTTCCCGCACTATGAGCGCGGCAAGCGTGCCCAGCCTCGGCGGCCGAAGATGACGGTCCTGCCCTCGGTGGCTGGCACGGCTCTTCCGACCTGCCTGCCTGGTCCGAGTGGTCGTGCTGGTCCGGTGGTTCGGCTGTTGGTGGGCATAGTGAGGTTCTACCGCCAGTGGATCTCCCCGGCTCTGCCGCCGACCTGCCGGTTCTCCCCCAGTTGCAGTGCCTACGCGATGGAGGCACTGATGTCCCACGGGATGCTGCGCGGGTCGTGGTGGACCGCGAGACGGTTACTTCGCTGCGGACCCTGGCACCCTGGAGGGGTAGACCCGGTTCCACCCGCGAGACCACCCCGCTCCCATGCCGAGAGTGAGTCGTAGTGCTGAGCTTCATCTACTACCCGGTGTCGGCCATCCTGTGGTTTTGGCACAAGGCGTTCGGTTACCTGCTGGGCCCGGGCAATGGTTTCGCCTGGGCGCTGGCCGTGGTGTTCCTGGTGTTCACCCTGCGCGCGGTGTTGTTCAAGCCGTTCGTCAGCCAGGTTCGCTCGATGCGCAAGATGCAGGAGTTCGCGCCGGAGATCCAGAAACTGAAGAAGAAGTACGGCGACGACCGCCAGAAGATGGCAGTCGAGATGCAGAAGCTGCAGTCCGAGCACGGAGTCAACCCGCTGGGCGGCTGCTTGCCGGTGCTGGTGCAGATCCCAGTGTTCATCGGTCTGTTCCACGTGCTGCGGTCGTTCAACCGTCCGTTCCTGTCCGCCGAGCAGAACCGCCTGGTCGGCAACTATGTCTTCAGCGCGGCGGACGTCCGTTCTTTCCTCGACGCCCACCTGTTCGGGGTGCCGCTGTCGGCCTTCATCACCGAGCCCGCCGCTTTGCTGGCCCGGTATGGGGACATCTCCCGGTGGCAGATCGCCGTGGTGGCGCTCCCGTTGACCATGGTGGCCGGCGTCCTCACCCATCTCACCGCCAAGCACTCGGTGGCGCGGCAGAGCGCGGCGCAGACCGCCGCAAACCCGCAGGCTGCGATGATGAACAAGCTCATGGTGTACCTGTTCCCGCTCGGGGTGGTAGCTGGTGGCCCGTTCTTCCCGCTGGCGATCCTGCTGTACTGGCTGTCCAACAACTTGTGGACACTGGCCCAGCAGCGGGTGGTCTATCAGCGGATCGATATCGAGGACGCCGAGAAAAAGGAAACCGCGATCACGCAGCGCCAAGCGCTGGGCCCGCGACCCGGCCAGAAGCCGGTCCGGCTGAAGGATGACGTCACCAGAACCCCTGCTGGTTCGGCTGGTAGCGACGCCCCGCAGGAGTTGGATGCAAAGCCAGAATCACGTTCTCTGGAGTCGAACGGGGTTGGCTCGAACGGGGTTGGCTCCCAGGGAGCCGGACCGGCGGTATCTGGATCGAAGGCGGTGTCTGGATCGAAGGATGGCAGTCGGGAGTCAGCAGGGGTGTCCAACGATGAAGCGTTGCCCAACGGCCAGGGCGCGGAGCACTCCCCGCCCCCTGGCATGATCCAGCAGCGACCGAGACCGGGGAAGAAAACGAACCGGAAGCGCCGCTGACGGCGCGATCGCCTGGAGAGGAGACAGTTGTGGCGGAGACGCTGGCGACTGAGGCAGTGGTGGCTGAGCCAGTGGTGCCTGAGTCAGATTCACCGGTTGACCGTGGTTCGCTGGGTGATGGTGATGGCGCGGTCGGATCTGCCCGGTCGGTGCGCAACGCCTCGACGAGCGAGGAACTTCTCGTTCAAGAGGGCGACGTTGCGGGCGACTATCTCGAACGACTGCTTGACCTGGTGGACTACGACGGTGACATCGATCTCGACGTCGATGCTGGTCGTGCCATGGTGAGCATTGATGGCGGAGAAGACTTGACGAAGCTGGTAGGTCAGCATGGTGCTGTGCTCGAGGCGCTTCAGGAGCTCACCCGGCTGGCGGTGCAGCAACAGACCGGTGCTCGCAGCCGGCTGATGCTCGATATCGCGCAGTGGCGGTCGACTCGGCGTCATGATCTCAGCGAGCTGGGACGATCGATCGCGAAGCGGGTATGCGACGGCGGTGAGCCGGCCCGGTTGCAGCCAATGACCCCCTTTGAGCGGAAGATCGTGCATGACGCGGTGGCGGAAGTGGACGGTGTGCACAGCGAAAGCGACGGCGAAGAGCCGCAACGCTGCGTGGTGGTGTTTCCCTCCACCTGATCCGAGTTTTTCTGATGTGGGTTTGTCGTCTGTGATGGCTGGGCGTTTCACGTGAAACGCCCAGCCATCACAGACAGTCAGGCAGCTGCTCAGGCGGTGTTCGGTGCTAGATACCCGTTGGCGGAGCGATACGCTGTGCTGCTTGCCGGATCTGGGGTTGACAGAGGACTGCTTGGTCCTCGGGAAGCGGATTGCCTGTGGGAACGTCACCTACTCAACTCCGCAGTGCTTGGTGAGCTGGTACCTGAGGGTGCTCGGGTGCTTGACGTAGGCTCCGGCGCGGGCCTGCCGGGAATACCGCTTGCGCTAGCCCGACCAGACCTGGCGATTGTCCTGCTGGAGCCGATGGCTCGGCGGGTGGTGTGGCTCGAGGAGGTGATCGCCGTGCTCGGTCTGGCAATTTCGGTGCATCGCGGTCGCGCCGAAGAGCAGTGGGTACGTCGTGAACTGGGCGGCAACGACATCGTGACAGCTCGAGCGGTCGCGCCGTTAGGGCGATTGGTGAGCTGGAGCCTTCCCCTGGTCGCACCGGGCGGGCGACTGCTCGCGGTCAAGGGCGCCAGTGCGGAGCAGGAGGTCGTTCGGGACCTCGACGCGGTGCGGTCCGCCGGAGGGGCGGTGGTGGAGATCATGCGGTGTGGTGCCACGATCGTGCAACCGCCGACAACGGTCATCGCGGTTTCTCGGCTCGCCCGGCGTGTTATTCGTCCAGCAAGGACGCGAAGAAGGAAGGATCGGTGAGTGTGAGCCCCCCGAAATGGCCCGAAGGCAGGGCGTGGCCTGGCGGTGCCGCATCGGGCGGCCCTGCGCCGGGCAGTGTCGCACCGGCTGCATCCAGCGCGGCAGCTGCGTCACATCTTGCTGTTTCACGTGAAACCGTGTCGCAGGACAGCCTGTCGAGCAGCTGGGCGTTAGGTAGCCCGGCGTCAAGTAGCCCGAATCTGCGGCATGCCCGTACCCCTCCCGCGTCGTCGCCCCCACCCGTGCCGTCGCCCACGCCAGTGCCGTCGATCGGACCCGTGCCGTTGGTCAGACACACTGGAGCCAGTCAGATATCCGGCGCCTCTTCGGAAGCTTTCGGCGCCTCCGGAGGTGTTTCAGTCAGTTCGTATCCCGCTGACCCTGCGTGGACACCGATTGCGGAGGAGGCGCAGCGGGCGACTCGAGTGAAGCACCCCACCGACCGGTTACCCCGTCCGGTCCGGCGCCGAGTACTCGCGGTGGCTAACCAGAAGGGCGGTGTCGGCAAAACCACGAGCACGGTCAATCTCGCCGCTGGGTTGGCGCTACAGGGACTGCGCACGCTCGTGGTCGACCTGGACCCGCAAGGAAATGCCTCTACTGCGCTGGGAATTGAGCACCGCGCCGGCACTCCATCGGTGTATGAGGTGTTGCTAGGCGAAATCGGGATTGTCGACGCCGTCGCGGTGAGCCCGCAGTCGTCGAACCTGTTCTGCATCCCCGCCACCATCGACCTGGCCGGTGCCGAGATCGAGCTGGTGTCCATGGTGGCCCGAGAGTCGCGCCTGTCGAGGGCACTGTCCGGCGTGGTACTCGAGGAGTTGGGCGTTGACTATGTGTTCATCGACTGCCCTCCCTCACTCGGACTGCTCACGGTGAACGCGCTGGTCGCCGCGCCCGAGGTGCTGATCCCCATTCAGTGTGAGTACTACGCATTGGAAGGGCTCGGGCAGCTGATCCGTAACATTGAGTTGGTTCAGGCGCACCTCAACCCCGTACTGACGGTATCCACCATCTTGCTGACGATGTACGACGGGCGCACAAAGCTAGCCGACCAGGTCACCGCCGAAGTGCGCCAGCACTTCGGCGATCAAGTGCTGCGTACCGTGATCCCCCGCAGCGTGAAGGTCTCGGAAGCGCCGGGCTTCGGGCAAACCGTGCTGACCTACGACCCTGGCTCCCGCGGAGCACTGTGTTACCTGGACGCCGCGCGGGAAATCGCGCTGGATCGTGGCTGTCCGGGTGATGGTCACCCAAGCGTCCGCGAGGTGTCCCGCTGATGCCCCTCGGCAGCACACTTCCGCACACGCCTGGAGCGCAGCGTAAGGGTGGACTTGGTCGCGGTCTGGCCGCGTTGATTCCTACTGGACCGGTCGACACCGCGAGCGATTCAGCACCGCAGCTGCGCCACGATGGCAGCCCGGACGGTCGCCTGGACGCCGCGACTGGTGGAGTCGCCGGGGCGGTCTACCAGGAGCTGCCGATCGACGCCATTGTGCCCAACCCCCGGCAGCCCCGGCAGGCGTTCGACGAGGAAGCCCTGGCCGAGCTCGCGCACTCGATCCGGGAATTCGGGCTGCTGCAGCCCATCGTGGTCCGCCCGCTGCCGGCCGAGCCGGTGATCGGGCAGCTGCCCGCCGAGCCGGTGATCGGTGATCCGGGTGCCAGCCGGTACGAACTGATCATGGGCGAGCGGCGGTGGCGGGCAGCGCGGCAGGCCGGGCTGGATCGGATCCCGGCGATCGTGCGAGTGAGCGCTGACGACGCGATGCTCCGCGACGCGTTGTTGGAGAACATTCACCGGGTTCAGCTCAATCCGTTGGAGGAGGCGGCCGCCTACCAGCAGCTGTTGGAGGACTTTGGCGTGACGCACGAGCAGCTGGCGTCGCGGATCGGGCGCAGCCGCCCGGTCATCACCAACACCATCAGGTTGCTCAAGCTGCCGGTTGCGGTGCAGCGGCGGGTCGCGGCCGGAGTGCTCTCCGCCGGGCATGCCCGAGCGCTGCTCAGCTTGGCGGAGCCGTCTGCTCAGGAAGCTCTGGCGGCGCGGATCGTGGCCGAAGGGCTGTCGGTTCGAGCTACCGAGGAAGCGGTCACGCTTAGCCGTACAGAGCCTGACCAGACCCGCCCGAAGGCGGCGGCGCCGCGCCCGATGCAAGCGCCCGGGCTGCAGCATCTCGCCGAGAATCTCTCCGACGCCTTCGATACCCGCGTCAAGGTGGAACTAGGCCGCCGGAAGGGCCGTATTGTCGTCGAGTTCGGCTCAGTAGATGATTTGGAGCGCATCATCGCCCTCATGACCCCGTCACGTTGACGATGCAGGGTTTTTGGGTACCGCTGTACTACAGGGCCAGAGCCTGACGCGGTGTCTGGGGGCTTTGGCGTGATGTTCTCGGCGCTAGGGCGACCAGTGCAGTGCGTGTGCTATTTGGGCTGGAAGCGGGTGAGGGAGAAACGGGACAGGTCCATCTCCGGATCCTCGCCAAGCGCGAGCCGGGCACAGACCTCACCGACGAGCGGCGCGAACTTGAAGCCGTGCCCGCTGCAGGGTGAAGCGACCACCAGTGGACCTACCCGATCGAGGACGAAGTCGTTATCCGGCGTGTTCGTATACAGGCACGTCTCCAGCGCAGTCGGTTCCGTACCGACGGCCGGAATCGACTCGGCAATGAAGTCGATCACACGCGAGACGGTGGCTGGGTCGTCCCTACACGGCTCGTCGGGTGAGACGTCCGCTCCGATCCCATGTTGGCCAGCCCGGGCGCCGGGGGCACCGAAACGCTGCGGTATCGCGTACCGGCAGCACTGCGGTTCGCTCCGCTCGACGATGACCGGGAAATCCGCGCGCTGCTCAACGTAAACGATCTGCTGACGCGTCACCCTCAACGGGATCCACGGCACGTGCGACGTGGCAAGCTCAGTTGTCCACGCGCCGGCCGCGAGCACACATCGGCGCGCCGACAGCCGTTCACCCCCGACATCGAGCATGACGCCGTTGTCGTCTGCACGCTCAATCCGTGCCGGTGTCTCCGCCAAGACGCGCACGTTGCGTTCGGCGGCGAGCCGAACCATCGCGCGCACCGACGCGGCGGCCGCGATAGCGCCGGTATGCGGCGAGAACAACGCTGGACCGTCGGTACGCACGCCAGGGAACCTGTCCGCCACGCGGTCCACCCAGTCGACCTGTGCGCCGCACTCGCCGAGAGCACGCGCCAGCGGTTCAAGCGCCGCTCGGGGACCGATATCAATCCCTCCGCACAAATCGAGCAGCGACTGGCCAGCCTCATGCTCCAGCTCACGCCACATCGGCAGTACGCGCCGCGCCATGTGCACATACAGCGGGTCAGCATAGGAGTAGCGGAATGCCCGGGTCGGGCCATGTGACGAGCCCTGGTGATGGCCGATCCGGAAACGCTCGATCAATGCCACCTCATGGCCTCTCCCGGCCAGACGCCACGCGGTCGCGGCACCCACCACGCCAGCGCCAAGGACAACGATCTCAACCGACTCCATGGCGGCAGTCTAGGCCGAACTTGCTGTGACTCTCCGTAGCAATGCCGGTCTGACCAGCGTCTGAGTCCACGACACGCCTCCAATTGTAGTCACTAAAATACTGGCAAGAAGGAGATCGTTGTGATCTAATTGTCCTGTGA
>JBATXM010000074.1:0-1784 GCA_049673305.1 Pseudonocardiaceae bacterium
CCCGGGGTGTGGTGCGCCCTTCCAGGCGTGCCCTGCGGTTGAGTCCCGGTGATTCGTTGATCACCATGGTCTTGCCGAACACGGCTTTGCCGGCGTAGGCGGGGTTGCGCAGCATGCCCCAGATCACTGAGCGGTCCCACCGGGACTTGCCGGTGCGAGTCGAGGTGCCGGAGTCGGTGAGCCAGCGTGCCAGCTCGGCGAGAGAGACCCCGTCGTCGGCGTAACGGCCAAACAGCTCGGCGACCAGGGCCGCCTCGTCCTCGACGACCTCGTAGCAGGCCCCGGCGTGGTCATTCTTGCGGACATACCGGTAGCCGAACGGGGCGCCGGAGAGCACGTTGACCGACCCGGTCTTGGCGCGGTGGGCCTTGCCACGGCGGTACCGCTCCAGGATCTGCGCTTTCTCATACTCGGCGAACATGCCCTGGAACTGCACCAGCAGTTGGTCCTCGGGGCTGTCGCCGCGCGGGCCTTTGATGAACTCCACCCGGGTGCCGGCGCGGGCGAACTCCTCGATCAGCAAAGCTTGGTAAGCGAACTTGCGGGCCAGCCGGTCGGGCGAATAGCACAGCACCACGTCGACGCCGACCCCGGCGACCACGTCCCGCAGCCGTTCCAGGGCCGGGCGTATCAGCGTGGCCCCGGAGTGTCCCTCGTCTTCGAACACCCACTCCTCGGGCAGCTCAACTTCCAGCTGCTGTGCGTGGGTGCGCAGCGCCGCGGTTTGCGACGCGATCGTCTCGTCCTTCTTTTGCCGGGCCGAGGACACCCGGGCATAGATCGCCGCACTCGTCATCAGGCGGCCTTCCTTTCTGACCGGCCCCGATCCGGGCCCGTCGCTGTGGCACGAGAATGGCGTAGACCACCGACAAATCCGTGGCCGCATGGCGGTCGAAGACGAACTCGCCCTCGATCACCCGGTCGCTCACCTGGGCCGACGCCCTCTGCGGCCCCGGGTGACAAACTCACTGAGCGCACCGGTGACCACGGCGGAGATCGTGGTCTGGCGCTCGCGAGCGTGCGCTCGCACCCGCTCGGCCAGCACCGCGGGCACCTTGACGGTGAACACCACGCTCGCTTCGGGCACCGGCACCAGCCCACCCGCCACAGCCTGGTCCACATACCGGCGCGCTTGGCGCTGCGAGACACCGAACCGACCGGCCAGCACCCCGGTCGCCTCAGCCACCGACACCCCGGCCTCCACCAGCCGCACCGCCGCGTTGATGCGCATTGAGTACTCGACGGCATCCACCCGACGATCACCAGCCATGACGTAAATATACTATCGAATATGTCACATGCCGCGAGTGACACACCCACTCGGCCACCAGATCGACTCACCGCACCGGCCCCATCTCACGAGCTCGCACGATCCACGACGCGATGGTCAACACCGTGGCGGCATCCCACCCGGCCAGCCAGGCCACCATGCGCTGATCCCAAGCGCCCAACTCCACACCCGCCAGCACCTCAGCCAGAATTCGCGCCTGCTCGACAGCCGGCACGAACCCCAGCGGAGCAACCTGCACCGGCCCGTTCGGAACCCGCGCCAACACCGTGGACTTCCGCGACCGCGCGGCCATCACCGACCACGCTCCACCCGCCGGTAACCCAGCGTCACCTCAAAGCAGAAGTTGCCCACTGCGTTGGGGGCGTAATACCACCGCCCTGTGGAGTACCAGTTACCGGCCGCCGGACCTGCCCGTCCTGCATCACCCCGGCACGCAGCAGCATGCGTAGGAGTTTGAGCACGGACTGGTCACACACGCGTTCCTGCACCGCCT